>NZ_JBIBVC010000017.1:33924-106532 GCF_043080005.1 Streptomyces sp. NPDC015130
CCGCCCCCCCCCCCCCCTCCGCCTCCCCCCCGCCCCGCCCCCGGGGGGGGGGGGTGTGTTCCATTTTCCCGCCCCGCCCCCCGGGGGGGGGGCCCCCCCCCCCCCCCCCCCCCCCACCACCGGTATCTCCGCTTACGTTCTTCCCGCTGCGAAGTCACCGGACCGACGGTGGCCGTCGTCAAGGGAGATCGGGGGTGTGCTCGTGCGGATCGGACTGCTGAGGGAAGGTGGCCACCCGTACGCCACCGGTGAGGCCGGACCCTGGTGCGAACGGCTCGTACGCGGGCTCGGACAGCACCAGTTCGACCTCTACGTCCTCGGCCCCGCCGGCACCCCGCCGCCCCCGGGCCCGCTGCCCCCGCCGCCGAACGCCCGGACCGTCCGCACGGGTGACGTCCCCGCCTCCGACGCCGAGACCGCGTCGAGCCGCACCGAGCGGGCCGCCCTCGGCGACGACCGCACCTCCCGCCGCGCCTACGGCCGCCGCGAGCGCCGCCGCTTCACCGAGGCCTTCCACGCCCTCGCCACCGGCCTCTGCGCCGAACACGACGAGACCTCCTTCGCCACCGGCCTCTACGCCCTCGCCGACCTCGCCCGCGAGCGCGGCGGACTGCCCGGCGCGCTCCGCTCCGACGACGCCGTCCGCACCCTCGAAACCGCCTGCCGCGCCCCCGGCGCCCGTCGGACCGCGGCGGCGGCCGGCCTCTCCGACCACCTCGCCTTCGCCGACCACCTGGAGCGCGCCCTGCGCCCGCTCTCCCTCGACTGGTACGCGGAGGAGGCGCTCGGCTCCGTCGACCTCTGCCACGCCACCGCCGGCGGCACGACCGCCCTCCCCGGCCTCCTGGCCAAACGCTTCTTCGGCACACCGCTCCTCGTCACCGAGTACGGCGTACAGCTCCGCGCCCACTACCTCTCGCCGGCCGCCGCCGACCGCTCCGCCCCGCTGCGCGCCCTCCTCGCCGCCCTCCACGGCCGGCTGGCCGCCGAGACCTACGGACAGGCCGCGCTCCTCACCCCCGGCAACGCCCACGCCCGCCGCTGGCAGGAGAAGTGCGGCGCCGACCGCACCCGCATCCGCACCGTCCACCCCGGCCTCGCCGCCGACCGCTTCGCCGAGGTCGGCGAGGACGAGGAGAGCGGTGACCCGGCCACCCTCGTCTGGGTCGGCCGCGTCGAGCCCGCCAAGGACCTCGTCGCCCTGCTGCACGCCTTCGCCGACCTCCGCGCCCGGCAGCCCGACGCCCGGCTCCGGATCGTCGCCGTCCCCACCGGCGAGCCGTGCGCCGACGCGTACCTCACCCACTGCAAGGGCTTCGCGGCGCAGCTCTTCCCCGACGAGGCCCCGGGGGCGCACGCCGTCGGCGAGAACCCCGTCACCTTCGAGGAACTCGGCGGCCCCGAGGCCCCCACCCTGGAGGACACCTACGCCTCCGCCGCCGTCGTCGTCCTCTCCAGCGTCGTCGAGGGCTTCCCGACGGGCCTCGTCGAGGCCATGTTCTGCGCCCGCGCCACCGTCTCGACCGACGTCGGCGCGGTCGTCGAGGTCATCGGAGGCACCGGCCTCGTCGTCCCGCCGCGCAACCCGCGCGCCCTCGCCGACGCGTGCCTCGCGCTGCTCCGGGACCCCGGGCGCCGCCACCGCCTGGGCGCGGCGGCCCGCGCCCGCGCGCTCGAACTCTTCACCGTCGAACAGAACCTCGCCGCGTTCCGCGGCATCTACCTGGAACTCCTCTCCCACGCGCCGGTGCGCCACCGCCCCGGGGACGGCGTGCCCTTCGCCCACCCGGCCGAGGCCCATGTGCCCGGCAGCTGGACGCACCAGGCCGTGACCGCGGGCACAGGAGCCCCCGATGCCTGAAGGAGGCACCCCCATGCGCGGCCCCGCCGCCCCCACGAGCCCCGGAGCCTGGGACGCCCGCTCCGAAGCCCTCCTCGGCACCCCGGCCTTGACCCCGGCCACCACCGGGACCGGAACCACCCTCGACCTCCGTGCCCCCGAGAAGGCGGGGGACACACCGTCCGGGATAGCCCCGGGCACCATCGAACCCCCACGCGCCGAACCACCGTCCGTCGAAGCCGTGTCCGTCGACGTGCCGTCCGCCGCCCCGCTGTCCGCAGACGCGTCGGCGACCCGCACCGCGTCTGCCGACCTGCCGTCTGCCGATCTTCCGTCCGCCGACACGCCGGCCGCCGCCCCGCCCGCGTACGGAGGCGCCGACCGTCCCGACGCCCCGGAGCCCGGCCAGGCCTGGGCGGAGGCGGCGGGCCGCGACCCCGGCCCCGGGTCCCCCCTACCGGCCGGGGGGACGGGTGCGCCGGCGCCCGCCCCCTCTGCCTCCGCCCCGCGGACCCGGCGCGGCAACGCCGACCCCGTCAAGGTGCTCATGCACCGCCACCGGGAGCTCTGCGAGCGAGCCGTCGACCCGCTGGAGATCGCCGCCGGGCTCGAAGCCCAGGGGTTCACCGATCGGACCGCCGCCCGCTTCCGGCACCGCGACGTCTTCACGCTCGCCGAGGAGCTGTACGCGCGCGTGCCCCGCGGCACCGGCACGCCCCCGGCCCCGACGCCCACCGAACCGTTCCGCGCCCCCTGGGTGCTCGCCGCCCTCGCGCCCGGCGCCGCCGCCGCGCTCGCCGCACTCGGACTCACCCTCACCGACGGGCCCGTACGCCTCGCCGCCGGCGCCGCCGGGGCCCTCGCCCTCACCGCGGCACTCGTCCTCGCCGTCCGGCGCGGACCGCTCCGCGCCCCCGGCGGCCGGACCGTGCCCGCCGCCGGCCTCTGGACCCTCTGGCTCCTCGCGTACGCGGTCGCCGGCGACGGACTCCTGGCACAGGTCCTGACGGGCGGCCCCGACGGACCCTGGGACCTCACCCCCGGCCCCCTCCTCGCCCTCGCGCTCGCCGTCGCCCCCGCCGCCTGGGGCGCCCACCTCTTCGCGAGCCGGGCCCGCCGCCGGATCGCCGAGAGCCGGGGCCTCGCGGACTTCGCCGCCCGGGCCAGGCCCCTGCTCCTCGGCACCGTGACGCTCCAGCTCCTCGCCCTCACGGGGCTGCTGGCCCTCACAGGCTTCAGCCCGGGGGCCCTCGCCCTCGGCGCGCTCCTCCTGCTGGCCCGGCTCCTCACCGTGCACGGCTTCCCCGAGACGGCCTCCGCCGCGCTCGCCGCGGCCTGCGCCGCCGAGGCGCTCGCCCTCGCGAGCGTCCTCGCCGCCCGTGTCCCCGCCCCCGGCTTCGACGTGCTCGCCGCCCCTGTGCGCGCCCTCACCGAAGCCGCCGGACCCGGGGCCGTACCCACCCTCGTCTGCGGCGCCGCCGCGCTCGGCCTCCTGGCCCACGCGACCGGCGCCCTCGCCCGGGCCTCGGCCCACGCAACCCCGTGAAACCCCGAGCGAAGGCCTGGCCGGCACCGCAGGAACCACACCGCCGAGCCTCTCGCCGACACACCTTTCACACCCGCGGAGCCGACGCCGCGGGCGTGCCCCGTCACCTCTCTCATCACCCGCAAGGAGACCGAAGACCATGACCCCTCGATCCCAAGGACCGGCCGGTCGGCACGTAGGGGCCGCACGATGAGGGTGCTACTGCTCGGAGCCAACGGCTTCATCGGCCGCTTCGTCGCCGACCGACTGCTCGCCGACCCGGCGGTCCACCTCACCGCCCTCGGCCGCGGCGACGACGCCGACGTGCGCTTCGACCTCGCCTCCGGCAGCCCCGGCGCGCTCACCCGCTTCCTGGACGCCGTCCACCCCGGGGTCGTCGTGAACTGCGCGGGCGCCACCCGCGGCGGCGCCCGCGAGCTGACCCGGCACAACACCATCGCCGTCGCCACCGTCTGCGAGGCCCTGCGCCGCAGCGGCTGCGGCGCCCGGCTCGTCCAGGTCGGCTGCGCCTCGGAGTACGGGCCCAGCCAGCCCGGCTCCTCCACGGCCGAGGACGCCGTACCCCGCCCCGGCGGCCCGTACGGGGTGTCCAAGCTGGCCGCGACGGAACTCGTCCTCGGCTCGGGCCTCGACGCCGTCGTCCTGCGGGTGTTCTCACCCGTCGGCCCCGGCACGCCCGCCGGCTCCCCCCTCGGCCGCCTCGCCGAGGCGATGCGCCGCGCGATGCAGGCCGGGGACGGCGAGCTCAAGCTCAGCGGACTCGGCGTGCAGCGCGACTTCGTCGACGTACGGGACGTGGCCAGGGCCGTCCACGCGGCCTCCCTGTCCGCCGCCCAGGGCGTCGTCAACATCGGCACCGGCCGCGCGGTCCGGCTCCGGGACGCCGCCGCCGTGCTCGCCCGGGTCGCCGGCTACACCGGCAACCTCCACGAGCTGGACGCCCCGCACGGCATCCCGCAGCGCCCCATGATCGGCGCCCCCCGCACCGAGGGGACCATCGCCGAGCAGCTGGCCGCCGCCCCGTACCCGTACCCCGACGGCTGCGGCCCCTGGCAGCAGGCCGACGTCCGGACCGCCCGCGACCGGCTCGGCTGGCGGCCCCGGATCAACCTGGAGGAGTCGCTCGCGGACATCTGGATGGAGGCGGCGTGTCGCATCTGACGACGACCACGGCCACAGGAGCGGTCCAGGCCCTGGGGGTGGGCGTCCCCGGCTACGCCCACCCGCTGCTCGCCCCCGTCGAGTGGGGCGAGCTGACCCGCCCCGGGACCCCGCTGCACTGGGCCGTGCTCAACGTCGCGGACGGCCCGGGCAGCCGCCCCGACCCGCACTGCCTGGAGGCCGCCGGGAGGCTCCGCAACGCCGGGGTCCGGGTCCTCGGCCACCTGGACCTCGCCCACGGCTCCCGGCCCTTCGGGGAGCTGGTCTCGGACGCCCACCGCTTCCTCGACTGGTACAAGGTGGACGGCTACTACCTGGACCGCGCCCCCGCCGACCGGGCCGACCTGGGCGGTACGCGGCGGCTCACCGCGACCCTGGAGGCCGTCCTCGGCGGCGAGGCGCACCTCGTCCTCGGGCACGGCACCCATCCCCATCCGGGGTACGCGGAGATCGCCGACCAGCTGGTCACCTTCTCCGGCTCCTGGGTGGACTACCGCTGGTCACAGGTGGCGGAGTGGACCGCCGAGTACCCGGAGGCGAAGTTCGTCCACCTCGTCCACGGGGTCCCGCGCACGCACCTCGACGAGGCGCTGCGGATCGCCCGCTGGCAGGGCGCGGGGACGATCTTCTTCACCGACCGCGCGGGAGGCCCGGGACAAACCACGCCATTCCACTCGCTGCCCGGCTACTGGGACGAAATCGTCTCGCGGATCGGACCGGGTGTCTCGGAATGAGGAGGGGCGTGGCAGTGTTACGGGGAGAACAACCGTACTGACATACCGACAACCGGAGTCCCCGTGTCGCTGCCACCCCTGGTCGAGCCGGCTGCCGAGCTCACCGTAGACGAGGTCCGCAGGTACTCCCGCCACCTGATCATCCCGGACGTCGGGATGGACGGGCAGAAGCGGCTGAAGAACGCGAAGGTGCTGTGTGTCGGCGCCGGCGGTCTCGGCTCGCCGGCGCTGATGTACCTGGCCGCCGCCGGCGTGGGCACGCTCGGCATCGTGGAGTTCGACGAGGTCGACGAGTCGAACCTCCAGCGCCAGATCATCCACAGCCAGGCCGACATCGGCCGTTCCAAGGCCGCCTCGGCGCGCGACAGCGTGCTCGGCATCAACCCGTACGTGAACGTGATCCTTCACGAGGAGCGGCTCGAGGCCGACAACGTGATGGAGATCTTCGGCCAGTACGACCTGATCGTCGACGGCACGGACAACTTCGCCACGCGCTACCTGGTGAACGACGCCTGCGTGCTGCTGAACAAGCCGTACGTCTGGGGTTCGATCTACCGCTTCGACGGCCAGGCCTCGGTCTTCTGGTCCGAGTACGGCCCCTGCTACCGCTGCCTCTACCCGGAGCCCCCGCCGCCGGGCATGGTCCCGTCCTGCGCCGAGGGCGGCGTCCTGGGCGTGCTGTGCGCGTCCATCGGCTCCATCCAGGTCACCGAGGCCATCAAGGTGCTCGCCGGCGTGGGCGACCCGCTGGTCGGCCGCCTGATGATCTACGACGCCCTGGAGATGCAGTACCGCCAGGTGAAGGTCCGCAAGGACCCGAACTGCGCGGTCTGCGGCGAGAACCCCACCGTCACCGAGCTCATCGACTACGAGGCCTTCTGCGGCGTCGTGTCCGAGGAGGCCCAGGAGGCGGCGCTCGGCTCGACGATCACTCCGAAGCAGCTCAAGGAGTGGATCGACGAGGGCGAGAACATCGACATCATCGACGTCCGCGAGCCGAACGAGTACGAGATCGTCTCGATCCCCGGCGCGCGACTGATCCCGAAGAACGAGTTCCTGATGGGCACCGCCCTCCAGGACCTCCCGCAGGACAAGCGGATCGTCCTGCACTGCAAGACGGGTGTCCGCAGTGCGGAAGTCCTCGCGGTGCTCAAGTCCGCGGGCTTCGCGGACGCGGTGCACGTCGGCGGCGGCGTGATCGGCTGGGTCCACCAGATCGAGCCCGAGAAGCCGGTCTACTAGGCCACACAGGGAAGGGCCCGGACCTCGCCACGAGGTCCGGGCCCTTCCGCGTGCCCCGCCGAGGGGTCACGCCCCGCTGCGGGCCGTCCCGCTGGAGCAGGTCGTGCCGTACGCGGGGACCTTGCCGTTCAGGAGGTACGCGTCCACCGTCCGCGTCACACAGGGCGAGGTGCCGTAAGCGCCGTGCCCCTCGCCCTCGTTGGTGACCAGGACACCGACCCCGTCCCCGAGCTCCTTCGCCATCTTCTCCGCGCCCTCGTACGGGGTCGCCGGGTCGCCGGTCGTGCCGACGACGAGGATCGGGGCCGCGCCCGGGGCGCTCGCCTCCGGGGTCGCCCGTTCGCCCTTCACCGGCCAGTTCGCGCACCAGCCGGCCGTGTCCCAGGCGAGGAAGGCCCCGAAGACGGGGGAGAGCCCGCGGAACTCCGGGATCAGCGCCTTCGCCCGCGCCGCGGTCGGGCGCTCGCTGGAGTCCGCGCAGGAGATCGCCCGCTGGGAGTGCGACTGGGTCGAGTAGTGGCCCTTCGCGTCCCGGTCGTTGTAGAAGTCGGCGAGTTCGAGCAGGGCGGCGCCGCGGCCCTGCTCGGCATCCGCCAGGGCCTGCGTGAGCAGGGGCCAGTTGGACTGCCCGTAGAGCGTGACCGCGATGCCCGTGAGCGCGAGGCCCTCGGTCAGCCTGCGGTCGCCGACGGTCAGCGGCGCGCGGTCCAGCTTCCGCAGCAGGCGCGCGATCCGCTCCGACCCGGCCTCCGGGTCCTCGCCGGTGCTCTTCAGGTAGTTGTCCAGGGCCCGCTGGAAGCCGATCGTCTGGTGGCGGGCGTGCCCGGTGGAGTCGGCGGTCGGGTCGACGACCGCGTCGAAGACGAGCCGCCCCACGCGGGAGGGGAAGAGGTGCGCGTACGTGCCGCCGAGCTGCGTGCCGTACGACATGCCGAAGTAGTGGAGCCTGTCGTCGCCGAGGACCTGCCGGACCAGGTCCAGGTCGCGGGCGGTGGCGCTGGTCGTGGTGTGCGGGAGGACGGTGGCGGAGCGGCGGGCGCAGCCGGCGCCGAAGGCGGTGTTGTCCGCGAGGTACGCGGCCTCCTCGGCGGCCGTGTCCGGGGTGAGGTCCACCGAGGCCTCGGCGGCTGCCTGCTCGGCGTCGTCCCGGCAGACCACGCCGGCGCTGCGGCCCACGCCGCGGGGGTCGAAGCCGACCAGGTCGTAGCGCTCGCCCAGCTTCCCGTACTCCTCGGCCGCCCGGGGCAGGATCTCGACGCCGGAGGCGCCGGGGCCGCCGAAGTTGAAGAGCAGCGAGCCGATCCGTGCGCGCTTGTCTCCGGCCTCCTTGCGGATCAGCGCGACGGGGATCGTGGCGCCCTCGGGCTTCGCGTGGTCGAGCGGGACCTTGACCTCCGTGCACCGCCACTCCGGACCGGGCCGGGGGCCGTTCTCGGGGGCGTCGCAGCGCTTCCAGTCGAGGCGCTGGCCGGTGAGGGAGGCGGGGAGCGCGGGGGGAGTGGCGGCCGCCGAGGGCTTGGCGTCGGCGGCCGGCGGCGATGACGGGGTGCCGGCGGAGGGGGCCGCCGTCGTGCTCCCGTCCGCCCCGTCGCTCCCGCCGCTCGTACAGCCCGCGACGAGGAGCCCCGTCACGGCGAGCACCGTCATGCGTACACGTATGGACATGTGTTCCCCCACGATCCCGGCAAGGCCGCCCATCCTAGGGGGTGTCCGCCGGAGGGCTCACTTGCAGACGGTTCCCGAGGCCGGCAGCTTTCCGTCCAGGAGGTACGCGTCCACCGCCTTCTTCACGCACGCGTTGCCGCTGTTGTAGGCGCCGTGGCCCTCGCCCTCGTACGTCAGCTCGATGCCGACGCCCTGGCCGAGCGCGTTCACCATCGCGCGCGTGCCCTCGTACGGCGTGGCCGGGTCCCCGGTCGTGCCGATGACCAGGAGCGGGTCCGAACCGGGCGCGGAGACGTCGGGGTGCTCCCAGGTGCCCGGCACCGGCCACTGCGAGCAGCTCGCGAGCGCCCAGCCCATGAAGTCGCCGAAGACCGGGGAGGCCTCGCGGAACTTCCCGAGCCGCTCCTTCGCCTGGCCGAGGGTGTAGCGCTCCTTGAAGTCCACGCAGTTGATGGCGGCGTTGGCGGCCTGGATGTTGCTGTACGTGCCGGTCTGGCTGCGGCCGTTCATCGAGTCGGACAGCGAGAGGAGCAGTGCGCCGTCGCCGCCCTCGGCCGCTTCGAGGCCCTGTTCGAGGTAGGGCCAGTAGTCCTTGGAGTAGAGGGACTGCGCGATGCCGTTGGTGGCCTGCGTCTGGGTCAGCTCGCGGGAGCCGATGCCGGGGATCGGCTTCCTGTCCAGCGAGGCCAGGAGGTCGGTGACGAAGGACTCGACCTCGGCGACGCTCGTACCGGGCAGGGCGCACTCGTCACCGCGGTCCACGCAGTCCTGGGCGAAGTTGTCGAGGGCGAGCTGGAAGCCCTTCGCCTGGGCGAGCGCGCCCTCCTCGACGCCCGCGTCGGGGTCGACGACGGCGTCCAGGACGGCCCGGCCCACGTTCTCCGGGAAGAGGTGGGCGTAGACGCCGCCGAGTTCGGTGCCGTACGAGATGCCGAAGTAGTGGAGCTTGTCGTCGCCGAGGACCTGGCGCATCAGGTCCAGGTCCCGGGCGGCGTTCTCGGTGCCGACGTGCGGGAGGGCCGGTCCGGCGTCCTTCTCGCAGCCGGCCGCGTACTTCTTCTGCGCGTCCGACAGGGTCCGCTCCTCGGCGGTGTCGTCGGGTGTGAAGTCGAGGGCGTAGTACGCGTCGAGCTCCTTGTCGGTCGCGCATTCGACGGGGTCGCTGCGGCCCACCCCGCGAGGGTCGAAGGAGACGAGGTCGTAGCGGGAGCGGAGGGACTCGTACTCGTTGGCGAAGCCCGGCAGGCCGGTGATGCCGGAGCCGCCGGGCCCGCCGAAGTTGAAGATCAGCGAGCCGATGCGGGCCTCGGGGTCGCGGGCCCGGGCCCGGATGAGGGCCAGCTCGATGGTCTCGCCGGCCGGCTTCGCCCAGTCCAGCGGCGCCTGGAGGAAGGAGCACTCCCAGGCCGTGCCGCCGGGCAGCGGCGAGGGGGCGGGTCCGCCGCCCTCGGCGGCGGACGGGGCCGTACACGGGGCCCAGACCAGCTTCTGCTCGGTCAGCGCCGAGATCCCGGCCGAGCCGGTCGGCTGCGTCGTCCCCGCCGTGTCGTCCGAGCCGTCCGAGCACCCGGCGGCGAGCAGCACGGTCGTGGCGGTGATCAGGGCGGCGCGCTGGGCGGCGGAGATCGGCATAGGCCCATCGTGGGCCGCCGTCCGGACCTCCGCGCGGGGCGGAGGTCCGGACGGGTGGCGACTAAAGCGTGTGGTGAAAGTAGCGCCGACCGCCCGCAGGGCGGGCCCGACGGCGTCTGGTGCGTGCGATCGCAAGGCGGAGGGTCGCCCCGATACTGGACGTATCGGGGCGATCCCGACAACGCGGCGAGCGTGCGTGCCGGGCACCGTCGGGCAGGCGGGACTTTCGCAACACGCCCTACAGGGCTCCGCGTTTCGTCAGCCAGTTGAAGCAGATCCAGCCCGGGAGGACCGGGAGCCACAGGGTCAGCAGGCGGTACAGCAGCACGGCGGGCGTGGCGACCTCGATGGGCAGCTGGGCGAAGGTGACCAGACCGGCGATGAGCGCGCCCTCGACCGCGCCGATGCCGCCCGGGGTCGGCGCGGCCGAACCGAGCGCGTTGCCCGCGAGGAAGACGACGGCCACGCTCGCGTAGCTGACGGCGTAGTTGCCGTGGCCGAAGGCCCGGATCGAGGCGTCCAGGCAGAACACGAACGCGCCGGTCAGGAGCAGCATCCCGCCGATGCCGGTCAGCAGCTTCATCGGCCGCTGGAGCACGTCCAGCATGCGCGGCACCACACCGGCGAAGAGCGAGCGCAGCCGCGTCGACACGAACTTGCGCATGAACGGGATGGCGGTCACCACCAGGACGATCACCGCGACCGTCAGCAGTCCGGCGATGACCGTCCTCGACGGGCTGAACGACTGCGTCTTCTCCGTCCCCGTCAGGTAGCCGAAGAGGAGCAGGAGCAGGATGTGCGCCCCGAGACCGAAGAGCTGCGACGCGCCGACGCTGGCCACCGCGAGTCCGGGCCGTACGCCCGAGCGCTGGAGGAAGCGGGTGTTCAGGGCCACGCCGCCGACCGCCGCGGGGGCGACGATCTTCACGAACGAGCCGGCGACCTGCGCCACCACGGTCCGCCAGAACCCGACGCGCTCCGGGACGAAGCCCAGCAGGCTCATCGCCGCCGCCAGGTAGCTGATGGCCGAGAACAGGACGGCCGCCGCCACCCACCACCAGTCCGCGTCGCGGACCGTCGACAGCGGCGTACTGGCGATCTGCGACAGCAGGAAGTACGCGGCCACCGCGCCCGCGATCATGCTGACCAGGGTCCGCGGCTTGATCCGCTCCAGGCGGACCGGCTCCACCGGCGCCTGCGGGCGGATCAGCAGCACCTGCCGGCGGATCTGGGCGAGCAGGTCCTCCTCGCGGGCCTCGTCGAGAGCGGTGTCGAGGGCCCGTTTCTCGGCCTTCCTGTCCGCCTTCTTCTCGGCCTTGCTCCCCGCCTTGGCCCCGGCCGCGACGGAACCCTCGGCGGCCCGGTCGGCCGTCCGGTCCGCGGCGGCCGCGGCCTTCGCGAGCTCCCGCTCGTGCTTGGCCGCCGCGGAGGCGGCGAGCACGGCCTCGCGCTCGCGCTGCGACCGCTCGCGCGCCAGACGCCGCAGCGTCGCGCGCGTGGAGCGGCTCAGCGCGATCGGCTGGAGCAGCGGCAGACAGTCGGCGACGCTGTCCGGCCCGAGGACCTCCACGGCCGCCGCGACCGCCCGCTCTGCCCCGACCCGCAGGCCGAGGGTGGTGAGGAGCTGCGCGATGTCCATCCGCAGGATCAGGTCCCCGGCCGCGATCTCGCCGCCTCGGAGGTCGGTCAGGACCACTCTGCCGGAACGATCCACCAAGATCGCGTCGCCGGCGAGCCTGCGGTGGGCGATCCGGCGCGACTGGAGCGCCCGCACCTGCCGCCAGGCACCGCGCACGAGCTCGTCGGTGATCTCCTCGTCGTCGAGCGAGTCGAGGCTCCGGCCGCCGATGTGCTCGTACACGAGCATCACGGCGTCCGGGCCGAGCTCGGAGGTGGCGATCAGCTTCGGCGCGTTCGCCCCGGCGGCGATGGCCGCGTAGGCCAGCAGCGCCTCCTGCTCCAGGGCCTGGCGGAGCGAGACGATCGACCGGCGGGTGGTGATCGTCCGCAGGGTGATCCGCCGCCACACCCGGTAGAAGAAGCCGTGCGCCTGCTGCTCGCGGTCGACGACGGTGACGTCGAGCGGTGGGCCGGTCTCCAGGGTCACGATGTACCGGCGGCCCCGGTCGCCGGTGTCCGAGGCGTCCGGCACGCCCTCGGCGCGCAGCGCCGTGACCGGCTTGAAGCCGACCCGGCGCAGGCCGGCGAGGAGCGTCTGGCCGGTGGGTCTGACGTTCGGGGAGCCGACGGCGTACAGCGTGCCGTAGGCCACCGTCCAGCCGATCAGCACGGTCAGCACGATCGACAGCGCCGTCGTGTAGCCGGCGACGAGCATCGTGAACGCGTCGAGCAGCAGCACCGCCCAGAGCGACACCCGCCAGCGGGGCCTGCGGGCCATGCCGACGGCGGTCATGTACGCGATGACCGGGGCGAGGTAGTTGTGCACCGGGTCGGTGAGACCGCCCCCGGACGCCGGCTGGGTCAGCGCCTCCTGGATGGTGCTGGGGGCGGACTCGGCGACCCAGAGGTCGGTGGCGAGGGTGACGCCGTGCGCGAGGACGGCGGCGAGGACGCCGTCGGCGATCCGCAGCCCGTCCCGTTTGATCAGGCGCTCGATGGCGAAGGCGACCGGGACGAGCAGCACGGCGATGGAGGAGACGAGACCGGCGATCTTGACGAAGACGTCGGGGGCGCCGCCGGCGCCCTTGTTGATGTCCTGTTCGAGGCCCGACGTCGTGCCGTGCGCGAAGGCGGCGACGGCGATGACGAGACCGATGCCGAGGAGACCCGCGAGCAGCCGCATCAGGTCGGAGGGCCGGTGCACGCGGGCGGCGAGCAGGGGCTCGTCCCCGGAGACCCGCTCGGGGAGGTTGGCCCCGTCCTCCTTGGGAGGCTGCGTGTCCTGCCCCATCACCATGTCCGTCTCTGCATGTGCGTCTTGTCGTTCCCGCTCTTGTCTATGTTCGCGTTCTTGTTCTTGTATTTGTCGCTCTTGATCTCGTATCACCAGTCACCGCCCGGACGATGGTGGCACGAAGAGCCGCCGCGCGGAGGCATCAGGGCCATGTCGGTGGGGTGAGGCAGGATGAGACGGATGAGCGTGGAGGAACCCGTGGGGGAGCCCGGAGAACTGCCCGAGTACGCGGAGCGTGTGCTCGACGTCGCCGACGGGATCCCGCCCGGCCGGGTGATGACCTACGGCGACGTCGCCGAGTGGCTGGGCGAGGGCGGACCGCGTCAGGTCGGCCGCGTGATGGCCCTGTACGGCGGGACGGCGCCGTGGTGGCGCGTGGTCCGCGCGGACGGGACGCTGCTTCCGGGGCACGAGCTGCGGGCTCTCGACCACTACCGCGAGGAGGGCACCCCGCTGCGCGAGGCGGCCCGGTCGGCCGAGGGGCACGTGCCGAGGATCGACATGCGGCGGGCGCGCTGGGACGGATCTCACACCTGAGCCCGGAGCCCCGGGGGCCGCGGGCCGCGGGGGTGGGGCGGGCCTGGTGGAGGGGACGCGGGACGGAGCGCGGTGCCGCGTCCGGCCTGTGGCACGGTGCCGGATCCGGCCCGGAGTACGGCTCGGCGCCGGTCCGTTTCGCGTAACGTCGACGTTCGCGCCTTCCGCGGCGACGGCCGCGGCGCACGGGCGCGACACAGGCAACATCCGCATCACCCGCACCACCACTTCCCCCAGGACCGGCGAACCACGTGAGCTCCTCCTCCACCACCCGGCACACGCCGCACCAGGGACAGCCGTACCCGGGTCCGGGCCGGCAGCGGACCCCGGGCGCGTACCGACTGGTGCGTACCGCGCCGGCCCCGCTGGATCCCCCTCAGCTGGACGCAGCCCAGCGGGAAGTGGTTGACCACACCGGCGGACCGCTCCTCGTCCTCGCCGGACCCGGCACCGGAAAGACGACGACGCTGGTCGAGTCGGTCGCGGCCCGGATGGAGCGGGGCGTCGACCCGGAGCGGATCCTCGTCCTCACCTTCAGCCGCAAGGCCGCCGTCGAGCTCCGCGACCGGATGGCCACCCGGCTCGGCGGCCGGCGCCCGCCGCAGGCGACGACCTTCCACTCGTACTGCTACGCCCTGATCCGCGCCCACCAGGACGCCGAGCTCTTCGCCGAACCCCTGCGACTGCTCTCCGGACCCGAGCAGGACCTCGCCGTGCGCGAGCTGCTCGCCGGCCAGATCGACCTGGAGAAGGCGGGCCTCGGACGCGTCGGCTGGCCCGACGAACTCCGCGCCTGCCTCACCACCCGCGGCTTCGCCGACGAGGTCCGTGCCGTCCTCGCGCGCTCGCGCGAACTGGGCCTCGGCCCGGACGCCCTCGCCCGCTTCGCGGAGCGCGTCGGCCGCCCGGACTGGAAGGCGGCGGCCGGCTTCCTCGCCGAGTACCTCGACGTCCTCGACCTCCAGGGCGTCCTCGACTACACCGAGCTCGTCCACCGGGCCGTACCGCTCGCCGGGAGCAGCCGCCTGCCCGGGTACGACGCGGTCTACGTCGACGAGTACCAGGACACCGACCCGGCGCAGGTCCGGCTCCTGCACGCCCTGACCGGCGGGGGCCACGGCACGGTCGTCGCCTTCGGCGACCCGGACCAGTCCATCTACGCCTTCCGGGGCGCCGACGTGAACGGCATCCTCGACTTCCCGGACGCCTTCGGCGGCGGGGCCGTCAAGGTCCTCGGCACCTCGCGCCGCGCGGGCGCCGAACTGCTCGGGGCGACGAGGCTGCTCACCCAGCGCATGCCGCTGACCCGGCTCCCCTCCGACAAGGTCCGCGCGCACCGCGAACTGACGGCGGCCCGCCCCGGCGGCCGGGCCGAGGCGTACACGTACCCGACGGCCTCGGCGGAGGCCGAGAACATCGCCGACCTGCTGCGCCGGGCGCACCTGGAGGACGGCGTCCCCTGGCAGGACATGGCCGTCCTCACCCGCGCCGCCGCCGCCCTCCCGTCCCTCCGCCGCGCCCTCACGTCGGCGGGAGTCCCGGTGGAGACGGACGCCGCGGACACCCCCCTCCGCCACGAACCGGCGGTGTCCCCCCTGCTCCTGGCCCTCAGAGCGGTGGCCAAGCCGACGGGGACGACGCCGCCGGCCCCGGTCGCGGGCGGTCCCGAAGACGCCCCGCACGCGGGCGAGCCGGGGGCGGACCCGGTCGTGCGCGTTCCTGAGCCCGGTGCGGACCTCGTTGTGGGCGTTCCCGAGCCCGGGACGGACCTCGTTGGGGGCATGCGTTCCGCCGGGGCCGGGGGCACCTCCCAGGCGGAGCTCCGGGGGAGGGTGGGCACAAGCCACGACGGCGCCGCACCGTCGGCGCCCCCCTCGCCCCACGCACCTGCCGCACCCGAGCCCGCGTCCGACGGCGACGCCCCGGCGCAGCCGGAGCCCACCACCGCCACCGCCGGATGGCTCCCCGTCGAGACCGCACAGGAACTCCTCGCCTCCCCCCTCGCCGGCATAGACCCCGCCGACCTCCGCCGCCTGGGCCGCGCCCTCCGCGACGAGGAGCGCGCCGGGGGCAACAAGGTCCCGCCCCCCTCCGACGTCCTCCTCGCCCGCGCCCTCGCCGAGCCCGAGCGCCTCGTCGCGCACGACCCCGCCTACGCCCGCGGCGCCCAGCGCCTCGGGAAGCTGCTCCAGGAGACCCGTACGCTCCTCGACGCCGGCGGCACCGCCGAGGAGGCCCTCTGGGTGCTCTGGAACGGCACCCCCTGGCCCGGCCGCCTGGAGCGCGCCGCCCTCCGCGGCGGCCCGGCCGGCCGCAACGCCGACCGCGACCTCGACGCCGTCTGCGCGCTCTTCGAGACCGCCGCCCGCGCCGAGGAACGCGTCGGCGGCCGCGGTGTTCTCAACTTCCTCGAAGAGCTCGACGCCCAGGACATCGCCGCGGACACCCTCACCCGCCGCCACGCCCGCCCGGACGCCGTCCGCCTCATGACAGCCCACCGTTCCAAGGGCCTCGAATGGGGATTCGTCGTCGTCGCCGGCGTCCAGGAGGGCCTCTGGCCCGACCTGCGCCGCCGCGGTTCCCTCCTGGAGGCCGACCGCATCGGCCGCGACGGCCTCGCCGAGCCCCTGACCCCCGGCGCCCTCCTCGCCGAGGAACGACGCCTCTTCTACGTGGCCGCCACCCGCGCCCGCGACCGCCTCGTCGTCACGGCGGTGAAGGCGCCGGCGGAGGACGGCGACCAGCCCTCCCGGTTCCTCACCGAGTTCGGCGCCGAGCCGAAGGAGGTGCCGGGACGCCCCCGCCGCCCCCTCGCCGTCTCCGCCCTGGTCGCCGAGCTCCGGGCGACGACCGTCGACCCGGCGGCCTCGCCCGCGCTCCGCGACGCCGCCGCCCACCGGCTCGCCTCCCTCGCCGCGCTCGCCGACGAGGACGGCCAGCCGCTGGTGCCGGCCGCGCACCCGGACCGCTGGTGGGGCCTGTTCGAGCCGACGCACAGCACGGTGCCGCTGCGCGACCGCGAACTGCCCGTCGCGCTCTCGCCGAGCGCCCTGGAGAACCTCGCCACCACCTGCTCGCTCCAGTGGTTCCTGGGCCGCGAGGTCAAGGCCGCGGCCCCCGCCACCGCCGCCCAGGGCTTCGGCAACGTCGTGCACGTCCTCGCCGACGAGGTCGCCTCCGGCCGTACCCCTGCCGACCTCGATGTCCTCATGGCCCGCCTGGACTCCGTCTGGGACGCCCTCGCCTTCGACGCGCCCTGGAAGTCGGCCCAGGAGAAGGCCCACGCGCGCGTGGCACTCGAACGCTTCCTCCAGTGGCACGTCATGGACCGCGGCGGCCGCACCCCCGCCGCCTCCGAGCACGGCTTCGACGTGACCCTCGACGCGGGGGAGTACGAGGTCCGCATCCGCGGGTCCATGGACCGCGTCGAGACCGACGAGCAGGGCCGCGCCTACGTCGTGGACTTCAAGACCGGCAAGTCGGCCCCCACCCGGGACGAGGTCGCCCACCACCCGCAGCTCGCCGTCTACCAGCTCGCGGTCCGCAACGGCGCCCTCGACGAGGTCTTCGACGGCCACCGGCCGGAGCCGGGCGGCGCCGAACTCGTCCAGCTGAGGCAGGCCGCCCCGAAGAAGGAGGGCGGGGACGCGCTGCCGAAGGTCCAGGCCCAGGAACCCCTGGAGGGGGAGTGGGTCGGCGACCTGCTCGCCACCGCCGCAGGCCGTGTCCTCGACGAGCGCTTCGCGCCCTCCACCGGCCAGCACTGCGCGAACTGCGCCTTCCGCGCCTCGTGCAGCGCCCAGCCGGAGGGCCGCCAGATCGTCGAATGACGAGCGGGACGACGGGGCGTCCGGACGACGGGGTGTCCGGACGAGGCGGTGTCCGGACGACGGGGTGTCCGGACGAGGCGGTGTCCGGACGACGCGGTGTCCGCACGAGGCGGTGTCCGGACGACGAGATATGCGGAGCATCACATTCCGCTTCGTGCATCCTTCGCCCGTCCTCACGGGTCACTCTTCACGGCGGCCCGCACAAGGCCGCCGTGAAGACGAGCTGTGAACGAACGTTTTGAGGAGTACGCGAATGAGGCCCAACCGGAAGCTCTGGGCGACGGCGACTGTCTGCGCGGCCGTGGTCGCGGGGGTCACGGGCTGTTCCCAGGGCGACGACAAGGCCGCCGACCCCTTCGCGGGACTCACGGCCGACGCCATCGCCGACAAGGCGGTCGAGGCCACGAAGGCGGCCACCGCCTTCCACATGACCGGCAAGGGCACGAACGACGGCCAGGACATGACCGTCGACCTCTCCGTCGACAGCAAGGGCTCCTGCAAGGGCACCATGCAGACCGACGAGGGCGGCAAGGCCGAGATGATCGAGACCGGCGGCGTCAGCTACATGAAGGGCGACGAGGCCTTCTGGAGCTCCACCACCGGCGGGGAGAGCGACTCCTCGGAGGAGTCGGGCGCCGTGACCGCGCTGCTCAAGGGCCGCTGGATGAAGATGCCCGCCGGGGAGGAGGGCCCCGACGCCTTCTGCGACCTCAAGACCATCGTCAAGGACATGGACGAGGACACGCCGCGCAAGGGCCTGACCCGCGGGGAGGACGCCGACGTCGACGGCACGCCCGCCGCCGTGCTGACCAAGAAGGACGCGAAGGGCGAGACCACGACCTTCTACGTGGCCAAGGACTCCGCCAAGCCGTTCGTCCTCCGTGTCGTGGAGGCCGGCGGCAAGGAGCCCGGCACGGTCACCTTCACCGACTACGACAAGCCGATCACGGTCACCGCGCCCCCGGCCGACCAGGTCGTCGACATGGCGGAGCTCGCCGGCGCCTCCTGACCGCCCCGTCCGGTCGCGGGCACGCGCGCGTGGGGCGACCCTGGTGGACAGGGGCCGGGGAATCCGCGAGGAGGCTCGCATGGCGTCCCACCGAAAACTCCGTGCCGCGGCCGTCGTCTGCGCCGCCGTCGCCGTCGCGGGTCCCGCGTCGGCGGCGGCCTGGGCGGCGCCACCGGCAGCCGCCGGGGCGGCGGTCCAGCAGGCCGCGCCCCGCGCCCCCTCCCCCTCCCCGGATCCCTTCGCGGACCTCACCCCGGACGAGATCGCCGACCGGGCGATCACCGCCACCCAGTCCGCGACCTCGCTCCGCATGACGGGCCGGGTCGTCGCCGACGGCGAGCCGCTCGACATCGACTTCGCCGTCAACGAGCGCGACGAGTGCACCGGCCAGATGAAGATCGGCGGCGGCACCGCCGAACTGCGCCGCGTCGACGACTTCACGTACATGAAGGGCGACGAGGCCTTCTGGCGCGTCTCCATGGCCAGCCAGGGGATGCCCGAGGCGCAGATCGACGCCACGATCGAGCTCGTCAAGGGCCGCTGGCTGAAGATCGCCCCGGGGCAGGCGGGCGCCAGTGACCTCAGCGGGGTCTGCGACCTGGAGGGCCTCCTGGCCTCCCTGGACGAGGACAGGGCGGAGCCGGGCGCGCTGGCGCGCGGGCCCGACGGCGAGGTGGACGGCACCCCGGTCGCGACGCTGGTGAAGAAGGACACCGGCAAGGAGACGACCGCGACAGCCGAGGGGACGGCCGAACCGGAATCGGCCGAACCGGAGACGACCGAACCGGAGACCACCACCGTCTCCGTCTCCCAGGAGGGCAAGCCCTACATCCTCAAGATGGACAAGACGGGCGGCGAGGAACCCGGCGCCATGACGCTCTCCGAGTTCGACGAACCCGTCGACGTGACCGTCCCGCCCGCCGACGAGACGGTGGACCTCTCGAAGCTCGACCAGGGCACGAACGCGTGATCCGTCCCACAGCGGGAGCGCCTCCCGGCGGACAGGGAGCCGCTCCCGGCCGCACTGTCGGTGGGCCGCGTTAGCCTCTTTGAGGTGACCGCACACCTCACCGATCCCGAGCAGCTCAAGGAGCTCCTCGGCATCCCGTTCACCCCGGAGCAGACGGCCTGCATCACCGCGCCGCTCGCCCCGCAGGTCGTCGTGGCCGGAGCCGGCTCCGGCAAGACGACGGTGATGGCCGCCCGCGTGGTCTGGCTGGTCGGCACGGGACAGGTCGCCCCCGAACAGGTCCTCGGCCTCACCTTCACCAACAAGGCCGCCGGCGAACTCGCCGAGCGCGTCCGCACCGCCCTCGTCCGCGCCGGGGTCACCGACCCCGACGTCATCGACCCGGACGAACCCCCCGGCGAACCCCGCATCTCCACGTACCACGCCTTCGCCGGGCAGCTCCTCACCGACCACGGCCTCCGCATCGGTCTGGAGCCCACCGCACGGCTCCTCGCCGACGCCACCCGCTACCAGCTCGCCGCGCGCGTGCTGCGCGAGGCCCCCGGCCCGTACCCGGCGCTGACCAAGTCCTTCCCGACCCTCGTCACCGACCTCCTCGCCCTCGACGGCGAGCTCGCCGAGCACCTCGTACGGCCCCAGGACCTCAGGGCGTACGACTCCGAGCTCCTCACCACGCTCGCCGGCGCCAAGCTCAGCAACGCCGAACTGCGCAAGATCCCCGAGGCCACCGCCGCCCGCCGGGAGCTGCTCGACCTCGTCGTGCGCTACCGCGCCGCCAAGCGCTCCCGCGACCTGCTCGACTTCGGCGACCAGATCGCCCTCTCCGCCGAGCTCGCCACCACCCGGCCCGAGGTCGGCGCCCTGCTGCGCGAGGAGTTCCGGGTCGTCCTCCTCGACGAGTACCAGGACACCTCCGTCGCCCAGCGACTGCTGCTCTCCGGCCTCTTCGGCCAGGGCCCCTCCGGCACCACCACCGGACACGCGGTCACCGCCGTCGGCGACCCCTGCCAGGCCATCTACGGCTGGCGCGGCGCCTCCGTCGCCAACCTCGACGACTTCCCCGAGCACTTCCCGCACGCCGACGGCACCCCCGCGAGCCGCTACTCCCTCTCCGAGAACCGGCGCAGCGGCGGCCGGCTCCTCGACCTCGCCAACGGCCTCGCCGCCCCCCTGCGCGCCATGCACGCGGGCGTGGAGGCCCTGCGCCCCGCCCCGGGCGCGGAGCGGGACGGCAGCGTCCGCATCGCCCTGCTGCCCACCCACGCCGAGGAGATCGACTGGCTGGCCGACTCCCTCGCCCACCTCGTCCGCACCGGCCGCGAACCCGGCGAGATCGCCGTCCTGTGCCGGACCGCCACCGACTTCCCCGCGATCCACGCCGCGCTCGTCGCCCGCGACGTGCCCGTCGAGGTCGTCGGCCTCTCCGGCCTCCTCCACCTGCCCGAGATCGCCGACCTCGTCGCCGTCTGCGAGGTCCTCCAGGACCCGGGGGCCAACGCCTCCCTCGTCCGCCTCCTCACCGGCCCCCGCTGGCGGATCGGCCCCCGCGACCTGGCCCTCCTCGGCCGCCGCGCCCGCCTCCTCGTCCACCGGGGCGGCGACGACCCGGACCCCGAGCAGCGGCTCGCCGCCGCCGTCGAGGGCGTCGACCCGGCGGAGGTCGTCTCGCTCGCCGACGCGCTCGACACCTTCCTGGACTCCGGCGGCGCCGCCGACGACGGCCTGCCCTTCTCCGCCGAGGCCAAGGTCCGCTTCGCGCGCCTCGCCGCCGAGCTGCGCGCCCTGCGCACCTCCCTCGCCGACCCGCTCATGGACGTCCTGCACCGGATCCTCACCGCGACCGGCCTGGAGGTCGAGCTCTCGGCCTCCCCGCACGCGCTGGCCGCCCGCCGACGCGAGACCCTCTCCAACTTCCTGGACATCGCCGCCGGCTTCGCCTCCCTCGACGGCGAGGCGAGCCTGCTCGCCTTCCTCGGCTTCCTGCGCACGGCCGTCCAGTTCGAGAAGGGCCTCGACAACGCCCTCCCGGGCGGCGAGAACACGGTGAAGGTCCTCACCGCCCACAAGTCCAAGGGCCTGGAGTGGGACGTCGTCGCCGTCCCCGGTCTCGTCGCCGGAGCCTTCCCCAGCGCCCGCGCCCGCGAGGCCTGGACCTCGCAGCCCCAGGTGCTCCCGCACGCCCTGCGCGGCGACGCGGACACGCTCCCGGGGATCGGCACCTGGGACGCCACGTCCCTCACCGCGTTCAAGAACGCCATGCGCGACCACCAGCACACCGAGGAGCTCCGCCTCGGCTACGTCACCTTCACCCGCCCCCGCTCCCTCCTCCTCTGCTCGGCCCACTGGTGGGGCCCGACCCAGAAGAAGCCCCGGGGCCCCTCGGACTTCCTCCAGGCCCTGTACGAGCACTGCGAGGCGGGCCACGGCGACATCGATGCCTGGGCGGACACCCCGGAGCCCGAAGCGGAGAACCCGACCCTGACGGAACCGGACAGGGACCAGACCTGGCCCCTGCCGCTGGACGCGGAGTCGTTGAGGCGCCGCAGGGAAGCGGCCGAGGCCGTCCGGACCAGGCTGTGGGCATACGTTCCGGAGGGCGGAACGGGTGGGCACAGTCCCCCGAGCGCAGCGCCCAACCTCCTGGACCCGCACCCGGAGGACCTCTGGCCGGACGAGGAGGAACCCATCTGGGACGAGGACGAAGCGGCCCTCCCCGAAGACAACCACGCGGACGCCGTCCCGGCTCCCCGCGGCGAGGCACCGCCGCTCACCCCCGAGGACGCCAGAACCATCGCCTCCTGGGACCGCGACCTCACCGCCCTCACCACCGAGCTCCGCCGCGCCCGCGCGACGACCCGGGACGTCCTGCTGCCCGCCTACCTCTCCGCCTCCCAGGTGCTGCGCCTCGCCGCCGACCCCGACGGCTTCGCCCAGGACCTGGCCCGCCCCATGCCCAAGCCGCCGCAGCCCGCGGCCCGCCGGGGCACCCGCTTCCACGCCTGGGTGGAGTCCCGCTTCGAGGAGCTGCCGCTGCCGTTCCTCGGCCCGGAGGAGCTGCCCGGCGGCGAGGACTTCGCGGGGGAGCCCGAGATCCTCGACGAGCGGGACCTCGAAGCCCTCAAGGAGGCCTTCGCGCGCACGCCGTACGCCCACCGCTCCCCGTACCGCGTCGAGGTCCCCGTCCACCTCACCCTCGCGGGCCGGGTCGTCAGGGGCCGGATCGACGCCGTCTACCGGGACCCGGACACCGGCGCGTACGAGATCGTCGACTGGAAGACCAGCCACCACCGCACCGCCGACCCCCTCCAGCTCGCGATCTACCGGCTCGCCTGGGCCGAGCAGCACGGCCTCGCGCCCGAGGACGTCACGGCCGCCTTCGTGTACGTCCGGACGGGTGAGGTCGCCCGCCCCGCCCGCCTGCCGGGGCGTGCGGAGCTGGAGGCCGTCCTCCTTGCCGGGGCACCCCCCGGCGCCGGATAGGCTCGGAGGCATGAGCGAGACCCCGGACAGCGCCGTCCACGCCGTGCGTACGTACATCGAGCAGCACCGCGCCGCCTTCCTCGGCGACCTGGCCGACTGGCTGCGCATCCCCTCCGTGTCGGCACAGCCCGACCGCGCGGGGGACGTGCGGCGCAGCGCCGAGTGGCTCGCCGCCAAGCTCACGGAGACCGGCTTCGGCACGGTCGAGGTGTGGGAGACGGACGGCGCCCCGGCGGTCTTCGCCGAGTGGCCCTCCGACGACCCGGACGCCCCGACGGTCCTCGTCTACGGCCACCACGACGTCCAGCCCGCGGCCCGCGAGGACGGCTGGCACACCGAGCCCTTCGAGCCGACCGTGATCGACGGCCGGATGTACGCGCGGGGCGCCGCCGACGACAAGGGCCAGGTGTTCTTCCACACACTCGGTGTCCGGGCCCATCTCGCCGCCACCGGCCGCACCGCCCCCGCCGTCAACCTCAAGCTGATCGTGGAGGGCGAGGAGGAGTCCGGCTCGCCGCACTTCCGGGAGCTCGTCGAGACGCACGCCGAGCGGCTCGCCGCCGACGCCGTGATCGTCTCCGACACCGGCATGTGGTCCGAGACGACCCCCACCGTGTGCACGGGCATGCGCGGGGTCGCCGACTGCGAGATCGAGCTGCACGGCCCCGACCAGGACATCCACTCCGGCTCCTTCGGCGGCGCCGTGCCGAACCCGGCCACCGTCGCCGGCAGGATCGTCGCCGCCCTGCACGACGAGACCGAGCGCGTCGCGATCCCCGGCTTCTACGAGGGCGTCACCGAGCTCTCCGAGGCCGAGCGGGCCCTCGTCGCCGAGCTCCCCTTCGATGAGGCCGCCTGGATGCGTACGGCCAAGTCCCACGGCACGCTCGGCGAGGCCGGCTTCTCCACCCTTGAGCGGGTCTGGGCCCGCCCGACCGCCGAGGTCAACGGCATCGGCGGCGGCTACCAGGGCCCCGGCGGCAAGACGATCGTGCCCGCCTCCGCCCAGCTGAAGCTGTCGTTCCGGCTGGTCGCGGGCCAGGACCCGGCCAAGATCGAGCTCGCCGTACGGGACTGGCTCACCGGACTCGTCCCCGCCGGCATCCGGTACGGGATCGTCTTCGGCGCCCCGACCCGCCCCTGCCTCACCCCGCTCGACCACCCCGCCCTGAAGGCGGTGGCCGGGGCCATGAGCCGGGCCTTCGACGGCGCCAAGGTCCGCTACACCCGCGAGGGCGGCTCGGGCCCCGCCGCCGACCTCCAGGACGTCCTGGGAGCACCCGTCCTCTTCCTCGGCATCTCCGTCCCGTCCGACGGCTGGCACGCCCCCAACGAGAAGATCGAGCTCGATCTCCTCATGAAGGGCGTCGAGACGACCGCGCACCTGTGGGGCGACCTGCCCGCCGCCCTCCACGCCGCCGCGCGCTGAACCCACACACCGATCCGGGGGAGTTGGAAGCACCTGTGAGCACCTTGAAGAACCCGTCGACGGACGAGCGTCCGGACCGCCCGATCTCGCTCACCGCGCCGACCGGCATCGACCGGGCCGCCCACCACCGCCTCGACGAGGCGTGGCTGGCGGCGGCCTGGAGCCACCCGACGACCCGGGTCTTCGTGGTCTCCGGCGGGCAGGTGCTGATCGACGACCGGCCCGACGGCACCACGGAGCTCGTCATGACCCCGGCCTTCGAGGCCCCGGTCACCGAGACCCACCGCTACTTCCTGGGCACGGACGCCGACGGGGTGTCCTACTTCGCGCTCCAGAAGGACACGCTGCCCGGCCGCATGGACCAGTCCGCGCGGCCCGCGGGGCTCCGCGAGGCGGGCCTGCTGCTCTCGGACCGGGACACGGGCCTCATGGTGCACGCCGTCGCCCTGGAGAACTGGCAGCGGCTCCACCGCTTCTGCTCGCGCTGCGGCGAGCGCACCGTCATCGCCGCCGCCGGGCACATCCGCCGCTGCCAGGCCTGCGGCGCCGAGCACTACCCGCGCACCGACCCGGCGGTCATCATGCTGGTCACGGACGACCGGGACCGGGCCCTGCTGGGCCGCCAGGTGCACTGGCCGGAGGGCCGCTTCTCGACCCTCGCGGGCTTCGTCGAGCCCGGCGAGTCCATCGAGCAGTCGGTGGTCCGCGAGGTCTTCGAGGAGGCCGGTGTCACGGTCGGCGAGGTCGAGTACGTCGCCAGCCAGCCCTGGCCCTTCCCGTCCAGCCTCATGCTGGGCTTCTTCGCCCGCGCCACCTCCTCGGAGATAAACGTGGACGGCGAGGAGATCCACGAGGCCCGCTGGTTCTCCCGCGAGGACCTCGCCGCGGCCTTCGAGTCCGGCGAGGTGCTGGCCCCGTACGGCATCTCGATCGCCTCCCGTCTGATCGAACGCTGGTACGGCAAGCCGCTCCCGAAGCCGGGCGACGTGCTCTGACGGTCCGCCGCCCGGTCGCGGCGACGTGCTCTGACGGTCCGCCGCCCGGTCGGCGCGGCGGCTCTGACGGTCCGCCGCCCCGGCCCAGGCGGCCGTTCCTGCGTCCTGCGGTCCGCCGCCCCGCCCCCGACCGCCCCGGCCGTCACTCCAGCCAGGCACCGTCACGCATGACGACCCTGCCGCTCAGCTCGGGCGTGTCGTGCCAGGCGCGCACCACCTTCGGCGTGACGCGTACGTACACGTAGGGGGAGTCCACCCTGCGCGGGTCCCAGCCGAACTTGCCGGCGAACGCGTCCGCCGCGTCCGCCGGCACCTCCTCGTCCGTGAAGCACCGCGCCGTCCCCTGGAGCAGCACGACGTCGAGGGTGTCCGGCAGCGAGAGGCGCACCCGCGGGTCGGCGCGGGCGTTGCGCACCGTCGCGGACGTCGCTTTCGTGCACACCCAGACGGCCTCCCCGTGCCAGACGAACCACAGGGGGATCTGGTGGGGGCCGTGATCGGGATGCGCGGTCGCCACCCAGACGTCCCGCTCCGAGGCGAGGCGGTCGAGGGTGTCGCGCCGGCGTTCGGCCGTCGAGCGGCGGACGGCGGTTCTGTTCTCCATGGCCACCGACGCTAGTCGGCAAGATCGCCGAGCACATGGGGCCGTGGCCCTACGTCCCTCGACCTACGGCAGAGCCCCCGGCCGTCGTGGCCGGGGGCTCGCTGTCGGGGAGGCCGGGCCTCAGACAGCCAGGGCCTGCTTGACCTGGGCGAGCGACGGGTTGGTCATGACCGACTCGCTGCCCTGGGCGGAGACCACCAGGACGGTCGGCACGGTCTGGTTGCCGCCGTTGGCCTTCTCGACGAACGCCGCCGACTCCGGGTCCTGCTCGATGTTGATCTCCGAGTACGCGATGCCCTCACGGTCCATCTGGCTCTTCAGCCGACGGCAGTAGCCGCACCACGTGGTGCTGTACATCGTCACAGTGCCCTGCATGGCCTGGCGCTCCTCTTGTTCGCGGACGGGTGCCGAGAGGGAGAACGCACACCCCGGCCGCACCATTCCCCGGATTCGTATGACCGGTGTCGCTCACCTGTGGACAAGCCGCCGCGGCGCGCTCGCCGGACCTGGCAGCATGGACAGGTGACAGCAGCAACGCACTCCACTCTCTTCCCGCAGGTCCCGGAGACGGCCGACGCGGTGCTCGACGGGCTCGACCCCGAGCAGCGCGAGGTCGCGCAGGCCCTGAGCGGCCCGGTGTGCGTGCTGGCGGGAGCCGGCACGGGCAAGACGCGCGCCATCACCCACCGGATCGCGTACGGGGTGCGGGCGGGCATACTCCAGCCCGCCAGTGTGCTCGCCGTCACCTTCACCAACCGCGCCGCGGGCGAGATGCGCGGCCGGCTCCGGCAGCTCGGAGCGGGCGGGGTCCAGGCCCGGACCTTCCACTCCGCCGCCCTCCGCCAGCTCCAGTTCTTCTGGCCCAAGGCCGTCGGCGGCGACCTGCCCCGGCTCCTGGAGCGGAAGATCCAGCTCGTCGCCGACGCCGCCGCCCGCTGCCGCATCCGCCTCGACCGGAACGAGCTGCGCGACGTCACGAGCGAGATCGAATGGGCCAAGGTCACCCAGACGGTCCCCGCCGACTATCCGGCCGCCGTGGCCAAGTCCGTCAGGGAAGCCCCGCGCGACCCGGCCGAGATCAGCCAGATCTACGCGCTGTACGAGCAGCTCAAGCGCGACCGCTCGGTCATCGACTTCGAGGACGTGCTGCTGCTCACCGTCGGCATCCTCCAGGACCGGCACGACATCGCCGAGCAGATCCGCCGCCAGTACCAGCACTTCGTCGTGGACGAGTACCAGGACGTCTCCCCGCTCCAGCAGCGCCTGCTCGACCTGTGGCTCGGCGACCGCGACAACCTCTGCGTCGTCGGCGACGCCAGCCAGACCATCTACTCCTTCACCGGCGCCACCCCCGACCACCTGCTGAACTTCCGCAACCGTCACCCGAGCGCCACGGTGGTCAAGCTCGTCCGCGACTACCGCTCCACCCCGCAGGTCGTCCACCTCGCGAACGGGCTGCTCAGCCAGGCCCGCGGCCGGGCCGCCGAGCACCGCCTGGAGCTGATCTCCCAGCGCGAGCCGGGCCCCGAGCCGGTCTACACGGAGTACGCCGACGAACCGGCCGAGGCCGAGGGCACCGCCCGCCGCATCCGGGACCTCATCGCCGCCGGCGTGCCGGCCGGCGAAATCGCCGTCCTCTACCGGATCAACGCCCAGTCGGAGGTCTACGAGCAGGCCCTCGCCGACGCCGGAGTGCCCTACCAGCTCCGCGGCGCCGAGCGCTTCTTCGAGCGCCAGGAGGTACGGGAGGCGGGCATCGCCCTGCGCGGCGCGGCCCGCGCCGGCGGGAACGACTCCCTCCTCGACGACGCCGAGGACCTGCCCGCCCAGGTCAGGGCCGTGCTCTCCACCAAGAACTGGACCCCCCAGCCGCCGACCGGCTCCGGCGCCGCCCGCGACCGCTGGGAGTCGCTCGCCGCCCTCGTCCGGCTCGCCGAGGACTTCGCCCGCGCCAAGCCGGGCGCCACCCTCTCCGACCTGGTCGCCGAGCTCGACGAGCGGGCCGCCGCCCAGCACGCGCCGACCGTCCAGGGCGTCACCCTCGCCTCGCTGCACGCGGCCAAGGGCCTGGAATGGGACGCCGTGTTCCTCGTCGGCCTCACCGAGGGCATGCTGCCCATCACCTACGCCAAGACCGACGAGCAGGTCGAGGAGGAGCGCCGCCTGCTGTACGTGGGCGTCACCCGGGCCCGCCTCCACCTCTCGCTCTCCTGGGCGCTGTCCCGCGCCCCGGGCGGCCGTGCCTCCCGGCGCCCCAGCCGCTTCCTCAAGGGGCTGCGCCCCGGCTCGGGCTCCCTCGGCTCCGTCGGCACCGCCGCCTCCGGAGGCATCGAGCGGGGCGTCGCCGGCGCCCGGCGCAAGCCGCGCGGGCCCGTCCTGTGCCGGGTCTGCGGGGCCACGCTCACCGAGGCGGGCGCGATGAAGCTCATGCGCTGCGAGGACTGCCCCTCGGACATGGACGAGGGGCTGTACGAGCGGCTCCGCGACTGGCGCTCCGAGCAGGCCCGCGAGCTGGCCCAGCCCGCCTACTGCGTCTTCACCGACAAGACGCTCATGGCCATCGCCGAGCGCGTTCCCACCACCGACGGCGAGCTCTCGTCGATCTCCGGCGTCGGCATCCGCAAGCTCGACCGCTTCGGGGCCGACGTCCTGGCCATCTGCGCAGGTGGGGAGGGAAGGTCGGGGGACGAAGGAGCCTGAGCAAAACTCATCGCGAAAATAGTTTGCGCCCGCCCCGTCAAGCCCCATAGGTTCTTAACCACGGACACAGCGGCTTCTTCGAAGCCCTGTCTTCGTGCTGTACTTGTCCAAATACATACGAGGGTCCGGCTCGCACCCGAGCCCTCCGAGACGCCGAGAGGAGGCGATTCCCCGTGATCAGCAACATCAAGACCAGCACCGCCGGCTTTGTCACCGCCGCCAAAATGACCGATCGCTCCATCGCCTCCGCCTGCTCGCTCGGCCTCTCCGGCGCTGCGTTCCTTGGCAGTGGTCTGCCCGTCACCGGTCTGTCCGGTCTCGGCACGCCCGCCATTGAGCGCAATGAGCGACCGACCAAGGCACTGGAAGCAGTAGCAGCCGGCAAGGCCACGGCCTATGCCTTTGCAGCGACCGGTGCCGGAATCCAGCAGCGGCAGACGACGACGCACCACCACATGATGTGGGCCTTCCGTGGGCTCGAACCCTGGAGTGATCCAGTCTGATCCATGATCAGGCAGGCGCCTTCAGGGCCGCGGAACCCCACCCGGGATCCGCGGCCCTTCTGTTTGTCCCCGAACGGGGATGACGGAGCGAAGGGGCCTCGGGCAGAAAACACCCGGTACCAGCCGAAAGCCCGGCCAACAGGCCGGAACGACCAGACGAGGAAAGACCACCGTGCAACTCGAAGCGCACGCCCCGTCCGTACCGCCTTCCGATTCGATCTCCCTGCCCGGCTCCACGGAGGACCACGCTTTGACCCCCCTCACCGCGCTCACCGCGCTCGACGACGCCATCGAGAACCTCGGCGTCCCCGTCCCGTGTCGCGCCTACGACCCCGAGGTCTTCTTCGCGGAGTCCCCGGCCGATGTCGAGTACGCCAAGTCCCTCTGCCGGACCTGCCCGCTCATGGCGGCCTGCCTCGCCGGCGCCCAGGAGCGCCGCGAGCCCTGGGGTGTCTGGGGCGGCGAGCTCTTCGTCCAGGGCGTGGTCGTGGCCCGGAAGCGGCCCCGTGGCCGTCCGCGCAAGAACCCGGTCGCGGCATGAGCGCCACCGGAACCATCGACCGCCCCTACACGCACGACCCCCGGAATCAGGCCCCGATGACCTCCTCCGCGATCGAGCCCATCGGCTCCGCGACCCCCGACTTCTCCACCACCGCCGCGCACACCGCGCGTCAGAACAGGATCCGCGAAATGCAACTCATCCCAGAAGCCCTGGCTCGTGCCCATATGCATGAGCGCCGGCGTGAGGCCGAGGCGGAACGCCAGGCCGTGCGCCTGGTCGCCGCCCGGCGTATGCAGCGCCGCGCCGAGCGCGTGTCGCTGCGCGCCCGCCGCGCCTTGGCCATGGCCGTCATGAACTGAGGGGTTCCCACCCCTCGCGCCCCGCGGGGCGCCCACCCGGGGGCCGGTCCTGACGGACCGGCCCCCGCGGTGCGTTGACCGGGCCGAGACGCCCCTGCCGCGTTATCGTCACGAGGGTGAACGACGCCCGTATCCCCGAGGCGCCCCTCGCCTGCGCGCGCTGTGGCAAGACCACCGACACCCTCCCGCTGACCTGGACGTGTTCGGTGGAGAACGGTCGGCGCGAGTACTTCTGCGAGGACTGTGCCCGCGCCAACATCCGCGCGATCGAGGGCCGCCTCGACTCCTCCTGGTGGTGACCGGCCCTCGGCCCGGCGCCGTCAGGACGCGGCTTCGCCGGTGTCCGTCGCGAGGAAGCCGGGCAGCCACTCCTCCAGCTCGTCCCTGAGCCGTACCGTCGCGTTGAGCTGACACAGCACGCCGATGGTGCTCAATGTCACACGGTGTATCAACAGGTACGAGGGCGGCAGGTTCAGCTGCTTGCCCAGCTGGTGGGCGGGGGAGCGGGGGTCGGCGATCCGGGCGGCCTGGGCGCGCAGCCAGCCGCGGGTGAAGAGGTACGTCTCCGCCTCGGCCGGCTCGATGATCGGCAGCAGGTACTCCAGGACCGTGTCCGGGTCGAGGGCGACGGACTCCTTGACGAAGCCCTCCGCGCGGAGCAGTTCGTAGACGGTCTCGGCCTCACCGGCGAGCGCCATCCGCAGACAGACGCCGATCGTCTCCGGCAGCCCGCCCGGAAGCCGGTCCACGGTGCCGAAGTCGAGGACGCCGAGGCGCCAGCTCGCCGGATCCTCGTCGCCCTCGGCGCCCGGCAGCAGCCGGAAGTTCCCCGGGTGCGGATCGGCGTGCAGCAGGCCGGTGCGCGCGGGACCGGAGAAGAGGAAGCGGGCCAGCAGCTGCCCCGCCCGGTCCCGCTGGTCCGCCGTGCCGTCCGCGATCACCTCCGAGAGCGGGATCCCGTCCATCCACTCGGTCACGAGGACCTGCTCCGACTGGTGCACCACCGCCGGCACGACCACGTCGGGATCGTCCGCGAACACCTCGGCGTGCTCCCGCTGGGACCTCGCCTCCAGCGCGTAGTCCAGCTCCTCCGAGACCCGGTCCCGCATCTCGGCGATCAGCGGCTTGATGTCCATCCCCGGCACGAGCGGGCCGAGGAGGCGGGCGAAGCGGCTCAGTTGGGTCAGGTCCGAGAGCAGCGCCTCCCCGGCGCCCGGGTACTGCACCTTCACGGCGACCTCGCGCCCGTCCTGCCACACCGCCCGGTGCACCTGCCCGATCGAGGCGGCCGCTGCCGGCTTGTCCTCGAACTCCAGGAACAACTCACGCCAGTTCTCTCCGAGCCGCTCGCCGAGGACCGCGTGGACGGTGGCCGTCGGCATCGGCGGCGCCGCGTCCTGAAGCTTCGTCAGCGCCGCCCGGTACGGTCCGGCGACCTCCTCCGGGAGGGCCGACTCGAAGACGGACAGCGCCTGACCCAGCTTCATGGCGCCCCCCTTCAACTCGCCGAGCACCTTGAACAGCTGCTCGGCCGTGCGCTGCTGGAGCTCGCGGGCGACCAGCTCGGCGGACTTGCCGCCGATCCGTTTGCCCAGCCCCCATGTCGCCCGGCCGGCGAAGCCGAGCGGCAACGCGGCCAACTTGGCGGTCCGGGTGACCGCCTTCCGGGGAAGATCAGACATGCGCCCCTCCAAATCCCAGACTGCCGTGTCGCGCAGGGCCGTTACCCCGCCATTGTGTCCTGCGTGCCTCCGGCTGCCGAGGCGCGCTCCCCTTCTCCGCCGCGCGCCGCCCCGCACGGGCAGTCCGGGTGGGGTCGCAACCGCTCCGCCCGCCACTCCAGCAGCGGCAGCGACACCTCCCAGCGGGTGCCCGTGCTCGCCGGGAGGTCACCGTCCAGGAAGGCCAGGGCGTGGGCGGCGGCGAGGCCCGCCACGACCGTGGCCAGCGCCAGGTCGCAGGAGGGCAGCGGATGCGGGGCGCCCGAACGCCACTGGGCGAGGAGCCGGGGCCGGACGGGCTCGCGATCCGTCAGCCCCTCCTGGAGGCAGCGGGCGCAGGCCGTCCCGCCCGGCAGGACGAGCGGCCCGACCGTCCCCGTCGCCTCCAGCACCCCGGCGTACAGATGGGGCGTGCCCGTGGCGATCCAGGGTCCCGCGGGCACGGGGTCGGGGACGTACGCGCCGAGCCCGTCGCGCGGTGTCACCACGACGAGTGACAAGCCGGGCGAGCCGCGCCCGTCACCCTGTCCGGCGGCTCCGCCCGTCGGCCCGGCGCGTGTGCCGCCCCGGGCCCAGCGGCGGACCAGGCGCCGGGCCGCCGTCGCCCGGCGCTCGCCGACGGCCTCGGCCGGCAGTCCGCCCGGCGCGGTCTCCCACGGCTCGACCCGGCCGGAGTCCAGCACCTCGACCGCGCCCACGCCCGCCGCGGACAGCAGGGCCGCCACCGTCGCCCCCACCCGCCCCGCGCCCCGGACCTGGACGCGCAGCGCCCGGCGGGCGGCCAGCGTCCGCGCCGCCCGCTCCGGCTCCCGGTGGACGACGGACAGCGAGGCCAGATCGGCCCGGAGCGGATCGAGCACCGCACCCACCGCCCCGTCACCCGCACCGCCCCCCGAGCCGCCCCCCGAGCCGCCCCCCGCACCGATGCCCGCCGCACCGGCGCACGAACCGGCCTTCCCCGGCCGTCCGTTCGAGGCGTCCGCGAGGAGACCGGCCGCCGCCAGCCGGCCGAGGAGCGCCTCCAGATGCCCGTCCGGCAGACCACGTGCCCGCGCCTCGGCCCGCAGCAGCTCCGTCCCCCGGGTGCCGTCGAGGAGCGCGAGGAGCTCCCCCGTACCCGTGTCGACCGGGCTCATCACCACCGCGTGCGCGGGGGTGATCCCGAACTGGACGCACTGCAGACTCCGCCAGGCGCGTCGCAGCGCCGGCTTCACCATCGGATGCATTTCCCCGCCCCCGCCCGTGACCGCATTCAAGATCGACAACGGCCCTTCCGTCGTCCTGAAGCGAGAATGCCCCGCCGCCGGGAACGCCGCCGAAAGTTGTCCACAGGCCCGCGCATTAGTCATTCGAATGCTGCGGGGCGGGGCCGGAACCTTCCCGAAACCACTCCGGAGGGAGGACTTCCCCCGCGGTCAGCGGGTAACGTCGGGGCCGTGCCCGCCGACCCACAGCGCAGCGTGACCAGCCAGCCGCCCCGCGGTTCGGGGACGAGTGCGGTCGAGGTCCGCAGAAGCGCGCGACGGAGCAGAACCGTCTCGGCCTACCGCGAGGGCGACCGGACCATCGTGCTCATCCCCGCCCGTATGTCGGAGGCGGAGGAGCAGCGCTGGGTCACCGTCATGCTGGACAAACTCGCCGCCCAGGAGAGCCGGAGCGTCCTCGGCGACCGCGAGCTCACCGAGCGGGCGCAGCACCTGTCCGACCAGTACTACGGCGGCCGTGCCCGCCCCCGCTCCGTCCGCTGGGTCACCAACCAGAACACCCGCTGGGGCTCCTGCACCCCCTCCGAGGGCAGCATCCGCCTCTCCCACCGGCTCCAGGGCATGCCCGAGTACGTCGTCGACTACGTCCTCCTGCACGAACTGGCCCACCTCCTCGTCCCGGGCCACGGCCCCGGGTTCTGGCGGCTCCTGGAGGCGTACCCCCGCACCGAGCGGGCCCGCGGCTACCTGGAGGGCGTGGTCGCGGCCGGCCGCCTCCCGGGCGCTCGCGAGGAGTGACGCCGCCGACACCGGCAGCGCGCGTCTTTCCCGATTGGGTACCGAAAACGACCTGCCCTGTCTCAATGTCGCACTCAGCCGTTAGCCTGGCGCGAGCATTCGCCATTCGGGATGGGGGACGGTCGTTACGCATGGCCAGGGAATTCCAACGCGGCCACAAGGCCAAGATCAGTGATCTGACGGCGGGTACCGATCTGTACGTGGGTGTGCAGATCGCGGCTCCCGGGCTCACCTTCGACATCAGCTGCTTCGGGCTCGACGCGGACGAGCGGCTCTCGGACGACCGCTACTTCGTCTTCTTCAACCAGCCGAAGTCGCCCGAGGAGTCCATCCAGCTCCTCGGCGCCCAGTCCGGTGACACCGAGTCCTTCCGCATCACCCTCGACCGCATCCCCGCGAACATCCAGAAGCTGTCGTTCACCGCGACGATCGACGGCGCCGGCCAGATGTCCCAGGTCGGCCCCGGCCACCTGCGGATCGTGGCGGGCGGCGAGGAGGTCGCCCGGTACGCCTTCACGGGTGCCGAGTTCTCCACCGAGCGCGCGGTCATGCTCGGCGACTTCTACCTCAAGGACGTCTGGCGGTTCGCCGCCGTCGGCCAGGGCTTCGACGGAGGCCTGGAGGCGCTCCTGCGGAACTTCGGCGGCGAGGTCGCCGAGGAGGAGCCCGCGGCGCCGCAGGCCCAGGCCCCGGCCCCCGGCTTCGCCCCGCCGCAGCAGGCGGCGGCGCCCCCGGCCTTCGGCGCGCCCGCACCGGCCGCGCCCCCGCCGGCCCCGGCGCCCGCGTTCGGAGCCCCGCCGGCCCCGCCCGCGCCCGCGCAGCCCGTCCACACGGCGCCGACGATGGTGGCGCCGCTGGCGCCCGCTCCGGTCCCGCCGCCCGCACCGGCCCCCGCGCCGTACGGACAGCCGCCGCAGCCCCCGCAGTACGGCCAGGTCCCGGGTCAGCCCCCGGGCCAGTACCCCGGGCAGGTCCCGGGCCAGGCACCCGGTCAGTTCCCCGGCCAGGGCCAGCCGCCGCAGCAGCCCGGGTACGGGCAGGCGCCCCCCGCGCCGTACGGGCAGCAGCCGCAGTTCGGCCAGCAGCCCGCGGGCGTCCCGCAGGGCGTCCCGGCCACCGGCGCCGGACTCGCCGCCGCGCTCGCGCCGTTCAAGGAGACCGCCACCGGCGCCCGGTGGACCCCGCAGAACCAGCAGCTCATGCGGGTCGACCTGGCCATGGGCGGCGTCCCCGTCCTCGCCCGGCAGGGCTCCATGGTCATGTACCAGGGCAAGGTCGACTTCTCCCACAAGGGCGCGGGCTTCGCCGGCCGGATCGTCGGCAACGCCACCGGCCAGGAGATGCAGCTGATGCGGTGCAACGGCCGCGGCCAGGTGTTCCTCGCCGAGGAAGGCGCCCACCTGCACCCGATCGAGCTCCAGGGCGACGGCATCTGCGTCTCCGCGGAGAACGTCCTCGCGTTCGACGAGTCCCTCCAGTACGAGGTCCGCCGCATCGAGGGCCACGGGATCCCCGGCGGAGCCCTGTTCACCATGCAGTTCCAGGGCACCGGCACCGTCGTCGTGAAGACCCGCGGCATCCCCGTGGTCCTGCCCGTCACGCCGACGACCTTCGCCGACTGCAACGCCGTCGTCGCCTGGTCCTCCGCGTCCCAGGTCATCCTCTCCAGCCAGGTGCGGCTCCGCCGCAACGCCTACCCCGGCCACAGCGGAGAGACCGTGAACCTCCAGTTCCGGGGCGCCCCCGGCAACTTCATCGTCGTCCAGCCCTACGAGGTCTGAGGGAGCCCGAAGTCATGAACCAGCAACTCGCGGGCTATGCCCCGACCCCCGTCGCGGCCCGGATGGAGAACCACGGCCGGACCATGCTGAAGGTCGCCATGGCCTCCGGCCAGGACCTGTTCGCCCGGACCGGCTCGATGGTCGCCTACGAGGGCTTCATCAGTTACGAGCCCAACCCGCCCGCCGTCCGCCAGGCCGCCAAGGACTGGGCCACGGGCGAGGGCGCGCCGATCATGAAGGCCTCCGGCGACGGACTGCTCTACCTCGCCGACTACGGCGCCGACGTCGTCGTGATCAACCTCCAGAACGACTCGATCTCGGTCAACGGCACCAACCTCCTCGCCTTCGACGCGCACCTCCAGTGGGGCGTCGAGCGGGTCAAGGGACTCGCCAAGTTCGCCGGCCAGGGCCTGTTCAACGTGGAGATCGCCGGCACGGGCTGGGTCGCGCTCACCTCGCGCGGCACCCCGATCGTCGTCGACTGCGGCCGCGGCGAGGACGAGACCTACGTCGACCCCGACGCGCTCGTCGCCTGGTCGCCGTCGCTCAAGGTCAAGGGCAAGCGCAGCTTCAAGGCCTCCTCCCTCATCGGGCGGGGCAGCGGCGAGGCCATGCAGATGGCCTTCTCGGGCCAGGGCATCGTCGTCGTACAGCCGAGCGAGGACAGCACCGACCGCCTGCGGGTCCGGGGCTGAGGGGGAGCGAGAACACACCATGCAGAGCCCGCTTTTCAACCACGCGGAACAGCAGAGCCAGGAGCGGTACGTCATCCAGAACCCGCAGCTCCTGCGGGTCAGCCTGACCGGGCAGGACGACGTCCTCGCCCGCAAGGGCGCGATGGTCGCGTACCAGGGACTCGTCGACTTCGACGGCGAGTACCAGACCTCCAGCCAGCGCCGGGCCCGCGCCCGCACCGGTGAGGGCCTGGACCTCATGCGCTGCTCCGGCCAGGGCACGGTCTACTTCGCCAACCTCGCGCAGTACGTCCACGTCGTGGAGGTCGACCACGAAGGCCTGACCGTCGACAGCTCCTACGTCCTGGCGCTCGACTCGACCCTCCACACCGAGGTCATCGCCGTCGACAGCCAGTACGGCATCTCCGGCTCCGGCAAGTACCAGCTCAACATCTCCGGCCGTGGCAAGGTCGCCCTCATGACCTCCGGCCAGCCGCTGATGATGCAGGTCACGCCCGAGAAGTACGTCAGCGTCGACGCGGACGCGATCGTCGCCTGGTCCACGGGGCTGCGCGTCCAGATGCAGGCGCAGACCACCAACTCCAGCGTCCGCCGCCGCCGCGGCGACACGGGCGAGGGCTGGGAGCTCAGCTTCCTGGGCCAGGGCTTCGCGCTCGTCCAGCCCAGCGAGGTCATGCCCCCGCAGCACGCGGCCATCGGCCAGGGCATCGCCGCCCAGTTCGGCGCCGGTCAGCACGGCGCCCACGCGCAGAACCAGAACAACGCCTGGAACTGAGCACGGCACGCGCGTGAGGGGCGGCCTCTCCGGAGGCCGCCCCTCACCCGTACTCAGCCGAGGCGCGCCAGCGTGCCCTTCAGCAGCTCGACCACCGAGGTGTCCGCCACCTCCGCCACGTCCTCGTACGCGAACCAGCGCAGGTCCAGCGACTCCTCGCTGATCTCCGCCTCCGCGCCGGCCGGGGCCAGCGCCGCGTACTGCACGTCCAGGTGCCAGTGGCACGGCGCCGGGATCGGATGCCGGTCGAGCCGCACGGGACCGCCCCGCAGCAGGGTCAGCCCCGCGATCCCGGCCTCCTCCGTCGCCTCCCGCAGCGCAGCCGCCTCGACCGTCGCGTCACCCTCCTCGCAGTGGCCGCCCATCTGCAGCCACATGCCCAGCTTCTTGTGCAGGGTCAGCAGCACCCGCCCCCGAGCCGGGTCGACCACCAGCGCGCTGGAGGTCAGATGCCCGGCCCCGCAGGGCTTGTACATGCCGTCCGGGTGCTCCGCGAGATGGTCCAGATAGACACCGCGCAGCTCCGGCTGGTCCCCGTACCCGCTCAGCACGCGGACCGCGTCGTCGTACAGGCTCACTTCTTGTCGTCGCCCTCGTCATCGGAGCGGCCCTGAGCCGCCTCGCCCAGCATCTTGTCCAGCTCCGAGAAGTCGAGGTGCTCGCGGTGGACGAAGCCGTCCGGGTCGTCCAGGTCGGTCGCCGTCGGCAGCATGTCCGGGTGCTCCCACAGCCCGTCCCGGCCGTCGACCCCGCGCGCGTCCGTGAGCGAGGCCCACAGGCGCGCCGCGTCCCGCAGCCGCCGCGGACGCAGCTCCAGGCCGATCAGCGTCGCGAAGGTCTGCTCCGCGGGACCGCCCGAGGCCCGGCGCCGACGCAGCGTCTCGCGCAGCGCGTCCGCCGAGGTCAGCCGCGACTTGGCGGCCTCGTGGACCACCGCGTCGACCCAGCCCTCGACCAGCGCGAGCGCCGTCTCCAGCCGGGCCAGGGCCGCCTTCTGCTCCGGGGTGTCCTGCGGCTGGAACATGCCCTGCTGGAGGGCCTCCTGCAGCTGCTCCGGGTGCGTCGGGTCGAGCTGGCCGACCGCCTCCTCCAGCTTCGAGGTGTCGACCTTGATCCCGCGCGCGTACCCCTCGACCGCGCCGAACAGATGCGCCCGCAGCCACGGCACGTGCGCGAAGAGCCGCTGGTGCGCGGCCTCACGCAGGGCCAGGTAGAGCCGCACCTCGTCCGAGGGCACGCCCAGGTCCTTGCCGAAGGCCTCGATGTTCAGCGGGAGCAGCGCCGCGCGCCCGGCCGGGCCGAGCGGCAGACCCACGTCGGTCGAGCCGACGACCTCACCCGCGAGCGCGCCCACGGCCTGCCCGATCTGCTGGCCGAACATGGCGCCGCCCATGGAGCGCATCATGCCGATCAGCGGGCCGGCCATGGCCTGCATCTCCTCCGGCAGGACGTCGCCCATCGCCGCGCCGACCCGCTCGGCGACCGGGTCCACGAGCTGCTGCCAGGCCGGCAGCGTCGCCTCGACCCACTCCGCGCGGCTCCACGCCACGGCGGTGCTCGCGCCCGAGGGCAGCGAGGTCACGCCGTCCAGCCACAGGTCGGCCAGCCGCACGGCCTCCTCGACCGCGGACTTCTCCGCCGGGCCCACGCTGGCGTCCTTGGTGCCGTCGGGGGTGCCCTGGGCCACCACCTGGCGGGCGATCTGCTTGGCCATGTCCCAGTTCACGGGACCGCCCTCGTAGCTCAGCATCTGCCCGAGCTGCTGGAAGGCCGCGCCCAGATCGTTCGGGTTCAGCGAGCCGAACATCGCCGCGAAGGGGTTGTCCGCGCCGCCCTGACCGCCCGGCAGGCCCATGCCGGGCAGCCCACCGAAGCCGAACGGGTTCGCCCCGAACGGGTTGCCGGAGCCCTGGCCACCTCCGCTGGGGTCCTTCTTCTTGCCCTCGTCGCCGTTCTCCGGCTCCTCCGGCGGAAGGCCGAATCCGAATGGGGTGTCACTCACAGGTTTCCTCGGCTCGTAGGGCCGCCGGCCTCCTGCCGACGGCGACTGCCCGACCAGGCCTGTCAGACAGACCCGCACACCACCAGCCTAGACATCCGGGCCGGAAATGGGCTCGGTGCTCCGCCGAGGCGTGCCCTGCGGCAGGATGGACGCCACCTGGTCCGTACGCGTCATGCGTGTACGTACTGAAGACAACCGCTGGAGACGCCCGGTGAGTTCCCCAGATCCTCAGGTTCGCGCAGCGCGAAACCACTCAACCCGGTCCGCCGCGCGCGGACCCGTCGTCGCGGTCACCGGTGCCGCTTCCGGCGTCGGTGACCTGCTGACCAGGCGCCTCGCCGCGTCCGACGAGATCAAGCAGGTCATCGCGATCGACGAGCGCCGGGGCGATGTCCCCGAGGCGCACTGGCACATCCTCGACGTGCGCGATCCGGCCATCGCCGAGAAGCTGCGCGGCGCGGACGTCGTCGTGCACCTCGCCGTCGATCTCGACCTGGAGACCGACCCCGCCGCCCGAACGGCCTACAACGTGCGCGGCACGCAGACCGTCCTGACCGCCGCCGCGGCCGCCGGAGTGCACCGCGTGGTGCTCTGCACCTCCGCGATGGTCTACGGAGCCCTGCCCGACAACGACATCCCGCTCTCCGAGGACGCCGAGCTCAGGGCGACGGCCGAGGCCACCGGCGTCGGCGACATGCTGGAGATCGAGCGCCTCGGCCGCCGCGCGCCCCGCGCGCACCCCGGCCTGAACGTCACCGTCGTCCGCCCGGCCGTTCTCGTCGGCGGTACGGACACGGCGCTGACCCGCTACTTCGAGTCTCCCCGGCTGCTCGTCGTCGCCGGATCCCGCCCCACCTGGCAGTTCTGCCACGTCGACGACCTGGTGAGCGCGCTGGAGTACGCGGCCCTGGAGAAGGTCGACGGGGAGTTCGCGGTCGGCTGCGAGGGCTGGCTGGAGCAGGAGGAGGTCGAGGAGCTCTCCGGAATCCGGCGCATGGAGCTCCCCTCCGCCGTCGCCCTCGGCGCGGCGGCCCGCCTCCACCGGATCGGGCTCACCCCGTCCCCGGCGGGCGACCTCGCGTACACGATGCACCCCTGGGTGGTCAGCGTCGGGCGGCTCCACGACGCCGGCTGGCGCCCGAAGTGGACGAACGAGGAGGTCCTCACCGCGCTCCTGGAGGAGGTCGAGGGCCGCCACACGGTCGCCGGCCGCCGCCTGGGCCGCAAGGACGCGACGGCGGCGGGCGCGGCCGGCGCGACGGTGGCGCTGCTGGGCACGGCGGCGCTCGTCCGGCAGATGCGGAAGCGGCGCGGGATCTGACCCGCGCCGGGGAGCCGGGGCGGGCGGCCGGGGGCTGCTCCCGGGGCCGGCCCGGGGGAGGTGTCTGTAGAACCCTCCTACGGAGGGTTTCGACGACCGGTCGAAACCGCAATTCCGGATGTCGGCGGCGTACGGCACCATGGGCGCATGGCACGCACCCATGACCACCCCGGCGAGCAGGCCGCCGCCGACCCGATCAAGCTCCTCGCGATCCGGGACACCCCGCTCTCCGTGGACGAGGTCTTCCGGGCCGTCGGCGACGACGCCTCCGGCGGCACGACCCTCTTCGTCGGCACCGTGCGCAACCACGACGGCGGCGCGGACGTCGATGCCCTCGGCTACTCCTGCCACCCCACCGCCGAGGCGGAGATGCGCCGCGTCGCGGAGAAGGTCGTCGCCGACTACCCGGTCCGCGCGCTGGCCGCCGTCCACCGCGTCGGCGACCTCCGGATCGGCGACATCGCGGTCGTCGTCGCCGTCTCCTGCCCCCACCGCGGCGAGGCCTTCGAGGCCTGCCGCAAGCTGATCGACGACCTCAAGCACGAGGTTCCGATCTGGAAGCACCAGACCTTCTCCGACGGCACCGAGGAGTGGGTCGGGGCCTGCTGAGGCCCGGCAGGGAGCGGTCCTCGTCCGCAAGGCGACGCGCCGACAGCGCGTAGCCGAACGCCCGATTTGCGTAACCGGCCCCCAGGCAGCAGCGTTGATGCCACAGATGAATAGTCTGCTGATCAACTCACTGGGGATGGGAGGTCGGGATGGCAGCGCTGGCCTGGTTGCTGATTCCGCTTTTCGCAGTCGTCGGCGCGGCGATATGGGGAAGCTGGGCTTCGAGGAACAAGACGATAGGTGACGTGGCCGAGCTCGCCGGCTACGCCCGGTTCCGGGACGCGATGGAGCGGTCCCACACCACCACCGCGACCACCGCCGGCTCCGAGGTCCAGGAGCGCGAGACGGCCACGACGGTCACCCCCTTGTCGACACCGTCCAGCTGACGCGGCCCGTCGGCCGCCTCCGTACCCGGCACCTGTCACGCCCGACACCCGCCGCGGCGTGCCGCCCCGTACGGACCGCCCCAGCGGTGCACCCACAGGCGAGTCCCGTACTGTCGTTCCATGCCACGCCGCACCGCGACGATGCTCGCCTCCACCCTGGTGTTGATCTGTCTGCTCATCGCAGGCGTCCTGATCCCGGTGCCGTACGCGGAGATGAGTCCCGGTCCCACGGTCAACACCCTGGGCGAGGCCAGGGGAGAGCCCGTCCTCTCGATCTCCGGACGCAAGACCTACCCGACCGACGGCCACCTCAACATGACGACGGTCCGCGTCACCAGCGCGGACTACAAGATGAACGCCGTCGAGGCCGTCTACGGCTGGCTCGCCCACGACAACGTGGTGGTGCCGCACGACACGCTCTACCCGGACGGCAAGACCGAGGAGCAGTCGAGCCAGGAGAACGCCGAGGAGTTCAGCCAGTCCCAGGAGAGCGCCAAGGTGGCGGCCCTCGGGGAGCTGGGGATCCCGGTGACCAGCCGTGTCGTCGTCGCCACGGTCGTCAAGGACTCCCCGGCGGAGGGCAAGCTGCACGCGGGTGACGTCATCAGGGCCGTCGACGGCGTGAAGGTCACCGAGCCGGGCGACGTCGCCGAGCAGGTCACGAAGCGCAAGCCCGGCCAGGACGTCGCGTTCACGATCGTCCCCGCCAAGGAGGCCGCCGAGGCCGAGAAGGCCCGCAAGGAGCCCACCGTCACCCGGAAGGTGGTCATCAAGACCGCCACCTCGGAGGAGGGCGACCGGGCCGTCGTCGGCATCCAGGCCGGGACGGACCACGTCTTCCCGTTCACCATCGACATCAACCTCGCCGACGTGGGCGGCCCCAGCGCCGGTCTGATGTTCGCCCTCGGCATCGTCGACAAGCTCACCCCGGGGAGCCTCACCGACGGGAAGTTCATCGCCGGCACGGGCACCATCGACGACAAGGGGAAGGTCGGCCCGATCGGCGGCATCGACATGAAGCTCGTCGGCGCGCGGAACGCGGGCGCGGAGTACTTCCTCACCCCCGCCGACAACTGCGCGTCCGCCGCCGCCGACACCCCCGAGGGCCTGACCCTGATCAAGGTGGACACGATCGACGACGCCGCCAAGTCGCTGGAGAAGCTCCGCAAGGGCGACACGGCGAACCTGCCGCGCTGCTCCACGGGCTGACCGGCCCGGCACGGACGAGGGGGCGCCCGGTCGGCCGACCGGGCGCCCCCTTCTCGTACCGCGGCCGGGGAACGGCGCGGCCCCGGGCCTTACGACTCGAAGGTCGCCGACAGCGCCTCGGCGAGTCCCGGCACCAGGTCGGGGCCGGTCAGGACCTCGGTCGTCGAGTCCTTCTCACGCAGCCGGATCGCCGCCTCACGGGCGCCGCCGCGCAGCACCGCCACGGTCATCCGGACCTCCTGGCGGTCCGGGTGGGCGGCGACCCACTTGGCGAGCTGCTTCTCGTTCAGCCCCTGCGGCACCTGGGACTCCGCCGACGGCGGCAGCATCAGCCGCTCCACGGTCAGGGCGCAGCCCGCCACGGAGGAGGGCCAGGCGATCGTGCCGAGGAACTCGTCGAGCGGCTTCCCGCGCGGCAGCTTCTCCTGCTCGATCGGGGTGAAGGCGGTGGCGTCGTCGCCCAGGCCGAGCTGGGAGGCGAGGGCGGGCTCCTTGGCGCGGAGCCGGGCGGTGTCGACGAGGGCGAAGAGACGGGCCGGCTGGTCCCAGCCGAGACCCGAGGCGTACTCGTCGATCTCGAGTACGGCACGGGTGAGGGGGCTCGCGGCCATCGCCGGGCCTGAGGGGGAAACGTTGGACATGACCAATATCCTGCCTCGTCTTGCCCCGAAGACGGGAACTAGGTAAAGCCTCAGTAAGTTGCACCATTGGGCTCTACGATCGCGGGGCCTGCTTTCAGACGCATCAACATCGAGGGGCGCACGTTGGCTTTCCAGATGCCGGACCGCGGCGGTAGCCCGTCCGGACCGAGGATGAGAGTCGGCCGGCCGTCCCGGCGGGCCCGCACCCTGCTCATGACACTCGGGGTGCTGGCCGTCCTGGCCATGGCGTTCGTGATGTTCGCCGGGTTCTGGACGGACTGGCTCTGGTATCGCTCGGTCAAGTACTCGTCCGTGTTCACCACCACCCTGTGGACCAAGATCGGCCTCTTCGCCGTCTTCGGTCTCCTCATGGGGCTCGCCGTCGGCCTGAACATCTGGCTGGCGTACCGGCTGCGTCCGCCGCTCAGTGCGATGTCGCTGGAGCAGCAGAGCCTCGACCGGTACCGGATGGGCGTGGCCCCCTTCAAGAAGTGGGTGCTCCTCGCGGTCACGGTCCTGGTCGGGCTGATCGCCGGCGCCTCCGCCTCGGGCCAGTGGCGCACCTGGCTCATGTGGGTCAACGGCGTGAAGTTCGGCCAGAAGGACCCGCAGTTCGGTCTCGACGTGGCGTTCTACGCCTTCGATCTGCCCTGGTACCGCTTCCTCCTGGCCTTCGGCTTCGCCGCCGCCGTCCTGTCGCTGATCGCCGCCGCGCTCACGCACTACCTGTACGGCGGACTGCGGATCACCAGCCCGGGCGCCCGTGCGACCGCCGCCGCGACCGGGCACCTCTCGGTGCTGCTCGGCGTCTTCGTCTCGCTGAAGGCCGTGGCGTACTGGCTCGACCGGTACGGCCTGGCGGTGAAGTCCAGCGACTTCAAGGCCACGGGCAACTGGACGGGCCTGCGGTACGTCGACGCCAACGCGTACCTGCCGGCGAAGACCATCCTGTTCTGCATCGCCGCGATCTGCGCGGTGCTGTTCTTCGCGACGCTCTGGCGCCGCACCTGGCAGCTGCCGGTGATCGGCTTCGGTCTGATGGTGCTCTCGGCGGTCCTGATCGGCGGCCTGTACCCGGCCATCGTGCAGAAGTTCCAGGTCCAGCCGAACGAGCAGGCCAAGGAAGCGCCGTACATCCAGAAGAACATCGACGCGACCCGCAAGGCGTACGCGATCGACTCGACGAAGCCCGAGAACTACTCGGGCAAGTCGACGGTCAAGGCCAAGGACCAGCTCCGGACGGACGCCGACTCGGCGGCCAGCTACCGCGTCCTCGACCCGAACATCGTCTCGCCCACGTTCCAGCAGCTGGAGCAGAAGCGGAAGTACTACCAGTTCCCGACGACCCTGGACGTGGACCGCTACAACGGCCGGGACACGGTCATCGGTCTGCGCGAGCTCAACATCAAGGGCATCCCGAAGCGGAACTGGATCAACGACCACTTCACCTACACCCACGGCTACGGCGCGATCATGGCCATGGGCACGCAGACGGACGCCAACGGCTCCCCGGTCTTCACCGAGTCCGGGCTGCCGACGACCGGTGACGTCGGCGAGTACCAGCAGCGGATCTACTACGGCGAGAAGACCGACCAGTACTCGATCGTGGGCGGCCCGCAGAAGGAGCTGGACTACGAGGAGAACGGCGAGAAGACCACCAGCTACAAGGAGAAGAGCGGCGTCAGCCTCTCCGGCGCGTTCAACCGCGCCGCCTACGCGGTGGCCTTCAGCGAGCCGCAGATCCTCTACTCGGGGGCCATCGGCGAGGGCTCGCGGATCCTCTACAACCGCACGCCCAAGGAGCGCGTCGAGGCCGTCGCGCCCTGGCTGACCATCGACGGCGACGCCTACCCGGCGGTCGTCGACGGCCGGATCCAGTGGATCGTCGACGCCTACACGACGACCAACGGCTACCCGTACGCCTCGCGGACCACGCTCGGCGACACCACGGCCGACTCCCTGACCGTCGGCAACCAGCAGCGCGCCGTCGTCGCCCAGCAGAACCAGGTCAACTACATCCGCAACTCGGTGAAGGCCACCGTCGACGCCTACGACGGCACGGTGAACCTCTACCAGTGGGACACGCAGGACCCGGTCCTCAAGACCTGGATGAAGGCCTTCCCGGGCACCGTGAAGGCGAAGTCCGCGATCGACGGCGACCTGATGAAGCACCTGCGCTACCCGCAGGACATGTTCAAGGTCCAGCGCGAGCTGCTGACCCGCTACCACGTCACCGACCCCGCGCAGTTCTACAGCGGCTCGGACGCCTGGCAGGTGCCGGACGACCCGACCAACAAGGACGGCAACGCGGTCCCGCCGTACTACCTGAGCATGAAGATGCCCGGGGACACGGCGCAGCGCTTCTCGCTGACGACGACGTTCACGCCGAACGGCCGGCCCAACCTGGGCGGCTTCATGGCGGTCGACGCCGACGCCACCAGCAAGGAGTACGGCCGGCTGAGACTGCTGCGGGTCACCGAGGACGTGCCCGGCCCGGCCCAGGTGCAGAGCAAGCTCAACGGTCTCCCGGACGTCGCCCAGTTCGTCCGGGACATGAAGGGCGCCGACTCGGACATCCAGTACGGCAACCTGCTGACCGTGCCGCTCGACGGCGGGTTCCTGTACGTGGAGCCGGTGTACGCCCAGGGCCGGAACGCCCTGTACCCGCTCCTGAAGAAGGTCGCGGTGTCCTACGTGGACGCGGACCAGCCGGACGGTGACACGACCAAGGACACCACCGTGTTCGAGGACAACCTCACCGACGCGCTGAACGCGGTCTTCGGCGTGGACGCGCCGACCCCGCCGACCACCCCGCCCCCGGGCACCACGCCCCCGCCGCCGACGTCGAACGACGCCGCGCTGAAGGCGGCCATCGCCGACGCCCAGAAGGCGTACGACGCGGGCGAGGCGGCCCTCCAGAAGGGCGACTGGACGGCGTACGGCAAGGCGCAGGAGGACCTCCAGGACGCCCTCCAGCGCGCGGCGGACGCCGGAGCGAAGCTCAAGAGCACGGGAGCAGGCGGCTGACCTGAGGTTTTCCGTCCCCGCGTCGTGATACTGTGGTTTCACCGACGCGGGGTGGAGCAGCTCGGTAGCTCGCTGGGCTCATAACCCAGAGGTCGCAGGTTCAAATCCTGTCCCCGCTACTCAGAACGAGGGCCCGGATCCATAAGGATCCGGGCCCTCGTCGTGTGTCGACGTGACGGAGGGCGCCTAAGAGCGGTACGGAGGGGGCGAGTTGGTGTGAGGCGTGTTTGACTTGTCTCTCTGTGGGCATGTCGACAAAACGCTGAGTGACCTCACTGGCTGCGGTATACCAGGTGTGCTCGGGTTGCGGGTGGTGCGACGATGGTATTTATGGGGGACAGGGCAACTCTGTTGGAGACAGGGCGGTTTGTGCAGCGGCACGCCAGGAACGCCGCGGACGAGATCATCGAGGCAGTGGGGGCCGTCGATGCGGCCGTCGACACCACCGCCCGGACCGATGCCGACACCGAGCACGAGACGGAGACCGAGAGCGAGGCGCGGCACCGGCGCGCGGCCGAGCGCGGAGACCTCGCCTCGATGAGCGCGCTCGGCGCGCTGCTCCTGCGCCGCGGTGACCTCGACGGCGCCGAGCCCTTCCTGCGCGGCGCCACCGCCGAGGGGGACCGGGCCGCCGCGAACAACCTGGGCGTCCTGCTCCACCAGCGGGGGTACGCCGAAGAGGCCGCCGGCTGGTGGCGGGTCGCCGCCGTCGCCGGCTCCGCGCCCGCCGCCCACGCCCTCGGCCGCCACCACCGCGAGCGCGGGGACGAGCCCGCCGCCGAGTACTGGCTGCGCCAGGCCGCCGAGCAGGGCCACGCCCTCGGCGCCTACGCCCTGGCCGACCTCCTGGAGCACCGCAGCGACGTCGGCGCCGAACGCTGGCTGCGCGCCGCCGCCGAGCAGGGCCACCGCGAGGCCGCCTACCGCCTCGCCCTGGCCCTGGAGCGCCGCGCGACCGAACCCGGCCGCGGGCCGCACGACGGCGGTCGCGGGCCGCACGACACCGGCTCCCGGCTCCGGGTGCCCGGTGGCGCCGCGGACGCGGGCGCGATCGCCCCGGCCGGCGCGGCGCCCGGCGGCGTGACCGACCCCGCGCCGCCGAAGAGCGAGCTGACCGAGGCCGAGCAGTGGTTCCGGCAGGCCGCCGCCCGCGGGCACCGGCGCGCCGCGCTGCACCTCGGCGTGATCCTGGAGAAGCGCGGAGAGCTCAAGGAGGCCGGCCGCTGGTACCTCAGCTCCGCCAAGGAGGGCGAGGCCAAGGCCGCCTGCGCCCTCGGCTTCCTCCTGCGCGATGCCGGTGACCAGGAGAGCGCCGCCGTGTGGTGGCTGCGCGCCGCCCAGGACGGCGACGGCAACGCGGCCAACGCCCTCGGTGCGCTGCACGCCGCCCGGGGCGAGCAGCAGACCGCCGAGCGCTGGTACCGCGCCGCCATGGACGCGGGCGATGTGAACGGGGCGTACAACCTCGGGCTGCTCTGCGCCGCCCAGGACCGGATCCCGCAGGCCGAGCAGTGGTACCGCCGCGCCGCCTACGCGGGCCACCGCGAGGCCGCCAACGCGCTCGCGGTGCTGCTCCTCCAGGCCGGCGACGCGAACGGCGCCGAGCCGTGGTTCTCCAAGGCCGCCGAGGCCGGCAGCGTGGACGCCGCCTTCAACCTGGGCATCCTCCACGCGGGCCGGGACGACGACCGCACGGCCCTCGTCTGGTACGAGCGGGCCGCCGCCGCGGGGCACACCGAGGCCGCCCTCCAGGTCGGCATCGCCGCCCTGCGCGACGGCGACGAGCGGACCGCCGAGCGCCACCTGCGGTGCGCGGCCGGCGGCGGCAGCGCCGAGGCCGCCTTCCGGCTCGCCACGGTCCTCGACGCGCGCCGCCCCGAGCCCGGCCCCGCCGTGCTCGGCGCGCCCCGGGAGGAGAAGACCGAGTGCGAGGAGTGGTACGAGCGGGCCGCCCAGCAGGGACACCGGCGCGCCCAGGTGCGGGTCGGGATGCTCGCGGCGGGCCGCGGCGACCTCGCCGAGGCCGACCGCTGGTACCGCGAGGCGGCGGAGGCGGGCAGCCGCAACGGCGCCTTCAACCTCGGGCTGCTCCTCGCCCGCGAGGGCAGCGAGCGCGAGGCGGCGCTCTGGTGGACCCGGGCCGCCCGGGCCGGCCACGGCCGCGCCGCGCTCCGGCTCGCCCTGCTCGCGGCGCGCCGGGGCGAGCTCACCGAGGGGCGGCACTGGTGCGCCCGCGCGGTGGAGCTGGGCCCGGCGGAGGTCGCCGAACGCGCGGCCCGGCTGAGCGAGGCCTTGCACCAGGAGCTCACCGCTTAACGGATTTGCGCTGGTGACGGGGGACCCGTAAGGTTGGGTTCACCGACGCGGGGTGGAGCAGCTCGGTAGCTCGCTGGGCTCATAACCCAGAGGTCGCAGGTTCAAATCCTGTCCCCGCTACTCAGTAGCAACGAAGGCCCGGATCCGATCACATCGGATCCGGGTCTTCGTCGTATGTGCGCGTGTTCCGCGGGCTCGTCGGGGTACGAAGAAGCCCCCGCCGCGGCGGGGGCTTCTCGGGTACGGGTCAGGCGGTGGTGGCGCAGCTCGGGCAGATGCCCCGGTAGGTGACCTCGACGTTGGAGATCGTGAAGCCGAAGCGCTCGGTGTCCGGGAGGTCGGCCATCGGGTCGCCGGCCGGGTGGACGTCGCGGATGGCGCCGCAGCGGCCGCAGACCAGGTGCTGGTGCGGACGGTGGGCGTTGGGGTCGTACCGCTTGGCGCGACCGTCCGTGGCGACCTCGATGACCTCGCCGAGGGTGACCATCTCGCCCAGCGTGTTGTACACGGTCGCGCGCGAGATCTCGGGCAGCCGCGTCACGGCGCGGGCGTGGACCTCGTCGGCGGTCAGGTGCACATGATCCCCGTCGAGCACCTCGGCCACGACACGACGCTGCGCGGTCATCCGCCAGCCGCGGCCGCGCAGTCGTTCCAACAGGTCACTCATGGGGGTCAGCCTAACAGTCGGCGGGAACGGGTCCCGAACGGGTGTGACTTTGGAAGTGCACTTGACTTAGACAATGTCTATCGTAGGATCGAGACCGGCACAGGCTAAGACCCGGAACGGGGTCGGGCCGAAGGACAGGACTCGCAGGACATGACGCAGGAGGCGCACGTGACGCAGGGACCGCTCACCACGGAGGCCGGCGCGCCGGTCGCCGACAACCAGAACAGCGAGACGGCGGGCGTCGGCGGTCCGGTCCTCGTGCAGGACCAGCTCCTCCTGGAGAAGCTCGCCCACTTCAACCGCGAGCGCATCCCGGAGCGCGTGGTCCACGCGCGCGGTGCGGGCGCCTACGGCACCTTCACGCTCACCCGTGACGTCTCGCAGTGGACGCGCGCCGCGTTCCTCTCCGAGGTCGGCAAGGAGACCGAGACGTTCCTGCGCTTCTCCACCGTCGCGGGCAACCTCGGCGCGGCCGACGCGGTCCGTGACCCCCGCGGCTGGGCGCTGAAGTTCTACACCGAAGAGGGCAACTACGACCTCGTCGGCAACAACACCCCGGTGTTCTTCATCAAGGACGCCATCAAGTTCCCCGACTTCATCCACACCCAGAAGCGCGACCCGTACACGGGCTCGCAGGAGGCGGACAACGTCTGGGACTTCTGGAGCCTCTCCCCGGAGTCGACGCACCAGGTCACCTGGCTCTTCGGCGACCGCGGCATCCCCGCCTCGTACCGCCACATGAACGGCTACGGCTCGCACACGTTCCAGTGGAACAACGAGGCCGGCGAGGTCTTCTGGGTCAAGTACCACTTCAAGACCGACCAGGGCATCAAGAACCTCACCCAGGCCGAGGCCAACCGCCTCGCCGGCGAGGACCCGGACTCGCACCAGCGCGACCTGCGCGAGGCCATCGAGCGCGGCGACTTCCCGACCTGGACCGTGCAGGTCCAGATCATGCCCGCGGCCGACGCCGCCGAGTACCGCTTCAACCCGTTCGACCTCACCAAGGTGTGGCCGCACGAGGACTACCCGCCGATCGAGATCGGCAAGCTGGAGCTCAACCGCAACCCGGAGAACGTCTTCGCCGAGGTCGAGCAGTCGATCTTCAGCCCGGCGCACTTCGTGCCCGGCATCGGCCCGTCCCCGGACAAGATGCTCCAGGGCCGCCTCTTCGCCTACGGCGACGCCCACCGCTACCGCGTCGGCATCAACGCCGACCACCTGCCGGTGAACCGCCCGCACGCCACCGAGGCGCGGACCAACTCCCGTGACGGCCACCTCTACGACGGCCGCCACAAGGGCTCGAAGAACTACGAGCCGAACAGCTTCGGCGGCCCGCACCAGACGGACCGGGCGCTGTGGCAGCCGCTCCCCGTCACCGGCCTCACCGGTGACCACGCGGCCCCCTCGCACTCCGAGGACACCGACTTCGTCCAGGCGGGCAACCTCTACCGCCTGATGTCGGAGGACGAGAAGGGCCGTCTCGTCGAGAACCTGGCGGGCTTCATCGCCAAGGTCTCGCGCGAGGACATCGCCGAGCGGGCGATCGACAACTTCCGCCAGGCGGACGGTGACTTCGGCAAGCGGCTCGACGCCGCGGTCCAGGCCCTGCGTGGCTGAGGGCGCTTGTCGTAGGTAGGGCCCGGGCCGGACTCCGTACGGAGTCCGGCCCGGTCTCGTTCATCGGCCGGCGACGCTGTGCACCGGGATCCAGCAGCGGATGATGTCGCGCACGGAGACGATCCCGACGGGTCCCCGGTCGTCGAGGACGACGAGGTGGCGGAAGCCGCCGTGCGTCATCGCCTCGGCCGCCTCCGCCAGGGTCCAGGTGGGCGCGGCGAAGACGACGTCGTGGGTGGTGTGGGAGCCCGCGGTCTCGACGTCGGGGTCCTGGTCCCTGGCGAGGGAGTTGAGGATGTCGCGCTCGGTGAGGATGCCGAGGCCGCCGGCATCGGAATCGAGGACGACGGCCGCGCCGACGCGGCGCGCCGACATCAGCCGGGCCGCCTGCCGGAGGGTGTGTGCGGGGCCGATGGTGAGGACCACGGTGCTCATGGCGTCACGGACGAGCATGGACGGAGCCACCTCCTTCGTGAACCGTTCCCGCCTTCAACGAGAACCGATTCACAAGTTCACAAGTGGGGGGACTCTCAGAGTGACACCGGGGGAGGGGCCCGACAAGGGGGCGCGCGAGGCGCTCCCGGGGAGTGACGGCGGCGCCGGGCCGCCCGGCGCTCCCTACGCCTCCGGGCTCTCCTGGTTCAGGTAGCTCAGCAGTTCGCCGTGGAGCAGGCCGTTGGACGCGGCCGCGTTGCCGCTGTGCGGGCCGTGCCGGCCGTCGAGGCCCGTGTACGTGCCGCCGGCCTCCTGAACGACGACCGCCACCGCCGCCATGTCCCACAGGGACAGCTCCGGTTCGGCGCAGATGTCCACGGAGCCCTCGGCGACCATCATGTACGGCCAGAAGTCGCCGTACGCGCGGGTCCGCCAGCACGCGCGCGTGAGGTCGAGGAATCCGTCGAGCCGCCCCTGCTCCTCCCAGCCGCTCAGCGAGGAGTACGCGAAGGAGGCGTCCTCCAGGGAGGACACCTTCGAGACCCCGAGCCGGGTCGCCGAGGCCAGACTGCGGCCCGTGTACGCGCCCAGGCCCTTCGCCGCCCACCAGCGGCGGCCGAGCGCCGGGGCGGACACCACGCCCACCACCGGCTGGAAGCCGGTCTCGCCGGCCTCCATCAGGGCGATCAGGGTCGCCCAGACGGGCACCCCGCGCACGTAGTTCTTGGTGCCGTCGATCGGGTCGATCACCCAGCGGCGCGGGCCCGAGCCCTCCACGCCGTACTCCTCGCCCAGGATCGCGTCACGCGGCCTGGCGCGCTGGAGCTGGCCGCGGATCAGCTCCTCCGCCGCCTTGTCCGCCTCGCTCACCGGGGTCATGTCCGGCTTCGTCTCGACCTTGAGGTCGAGCGCCTGGAACCGGTCCATGGTGGCCGCGTCGGCGGCATCGGCGAGGACGTGGGCGAGACGCAGGTCATCGTGGTAATCGGCCATGGTCGGCACTCTATCCCCGCGTGATCCCCGCGCGGAGAACCGTCCACCGGGAGGCCGTCGGAGGCCGTCGGAGGCCGTCGAGGGCCCCGGTGGCCCCCGGTGGACGGCCGGGACCCGCCCGGAGGCTCCCGAAGGCACCCGAAGTCCTCCGGAGCACCTCGAACTCCCTCGAACTCCCTCGAAGTCCCTTGACAGGGCGGGGGCGTCTGTCGACGCTGAGCGCAGAACCGTTCCCTCCTGGAGGTGGCGATGGCGCACGCCCGCGAGGCCCTGCTCGACGCCGCGCTGGCCGCGCTCACGCACCGGTCGTGGTCCGCCGTACGGATGGCCGACCTCGCCGTCGACGCCCGGGTCTCCCGGCAGACCCTCTACAACGAGTTCGGCAGCAAGGAGGGCCTCGCCCGCGCCCTCGTCCGGCGCGAGGCCGACGCCTACCTCCACGGGGTGCGGCGGCTGCTCGCCGAGCCCGCCCCGCCCGAGCGGAACCTCGTCGCCGTCGCCGAGTGGACCGTCACCCGGGCGGCCGCGCGCCCGATACTGCGCGCCCTGCTCACCGGGGCCTGGAACGAACGGCTCCCCGTGCCCCGGCCCGTCCGGCCGGGCGCCCGCCCCGCCCCCGTACCCGCCCAGCGGCGCGCCGACGAGGGGCCGCCCGCGCCGGGTGAGCTGGTCGCGGCGACCGCGGCCTGCGCCGGCGAGCGGTGGGCGGCCGGCTGCGAGCTCGCCCTCCGGCTCGCCCTCAGTCATGTGGTCGCGCCGGTCCCGCCGACGGTCGCTCAGTGCGAGGAGCCGGACAGCTGGAGCCCGATGACCCCCACGATGACCAGGCTGATCGAGACGATCTTGAGGGTGGAGACGACGTCCCCGAGGAAGATCATTCCGTAGATCGCCGTTCCGGCCGCGCCGATCCCCGTCCACACCGCGTAGGCCGGACCCACGTCCAGCTTCCGCAGCGCGAGGGTGAGCAGTCCGAAGCTGCCCAGGGCGAAGGCCGCGAAGGCGATCGTCGGCCATAGCCGGGTGAACCCGTGCGAGAGCTTCAGGCAGACCGCGAAGCCGGTCTCCAGGAGACCGGCCACCACCACCAGCAGCCACGCCATCGTCAGTGCCTCCCACGCCTTCGGTGACCGCTTTCGTCGCACTTGGTGCGATTATGCACTTACCGGTGGCGGTCGACCTGAAACGCCGACGGGTCAGTCACCCTCGCGCCGCTCGCGCGTCGCGAGCAGTCGCCGCAGCGAGTAGAGCCGCGCGGGGTCCGCGTGCCCCTCCGCCACGAACGCGTCGAGCGCGCAGTCCGGCTCGTCGTGGCTGCACGCGCGCGGGCAGTTCTCCGTCCCCGGTACGAGGTCGGGGAAGGCGAGGATCACCCGGGACGGGTCGACGTGGTGCAGTCCGAAGGAGCGCACGCCGGGCGTGTCGATGACCCAGCCGCCCTCCTCGGAGTCGAGGGGGAGGGCGAGCGCCGAGGTGGTCGTGTGCCGGCCGCGGCCCGTGACCGCGTTGACGACACCCGTGGTCCGTCGCCGGTCGGCCGGGACCAGGGCGTTGACCAGCGTCGTCTTGCCGACGCCCGAGTGCCCGACGAAGGCGGTGGTACGGCCCTGGAGGTGCTCGTGGACCCGCTCGGCGGCGACTCCGTCCACGAACTCGTCGCGGGTGGTGACCACGTACGGGACACCGAGCGCCCCGTACATCTCCAGGAGCGCGTCGGGGGAGGCCAGATCCGACTTGGTCAGGACGAGCAGCGGGGAGAGCCCGCCGTCGTACGCGGCGACCAGACAGCGGTCGATCAGCCGCGGGCGCGGCTCCGGGTCGGCCAGCGCGGTGACGATCGCCAGCTGGTCCGCGTTGGCGACGACCACGCGCTCGTACGGGTCGTCGTCGTCGGCCGTGCGCCGGAGCACCGAGCTGCGCTCGCCGATCCGGACGATCCGGGCGAGCGTGTCCTTCTCGCCGGTGAGGTCGCCGACGATCTGGACCCGGTCACCGACCACGGCGGCCTTGCGGCCCAGTTCGCGCGCCTTCATCGCGGTCACGATCCGGTCCTCGACCAGGCACGTCAGCCGGCCCCGGTCGACGGTGAGGACCATGCCCTCGACGGCGTCCTCGTGCTTCGGGCGGATGGACGTACGGGGACGGGTGCCCTTGCGGTTGGGCCGCTGGCGGATGTCGTCCTCGTCGGTGTGCTTGCCGTAACGCCGCATGGTTCAGACCCCGAGCATTTCGGTCCACATCCTCGGGAAGTCCGGCAAGGTCTTCGCCGTCGTCGCCACGTCCTCGATCTCGACGCCCTCGACGGCGAGGCCGATGATCGCGCCCGCCGTCGCCATGCGGTGGTCGTGGTACGTGTGGAAGACGCCGCCGTGCAGCGGGCGCGGGTCGATGCGCAGACCGTCCTCGGTCTCCGTCACGTCGCCGCCCAGCTCGTTGATCTCCTTGGTGAGCGCCGCGAGACGGTCCGTCTCGTGCAGTCGCAGGTGCGCGACGCCGCGCAGCGTCGAGGGGGAGTCGGCGAGCGCCGCGACCGCCGCGATGCCGGGGGTCAGTTCGCCGACCTCGCCGAGGTCCACGTCGATGCCGTGGATCCGGCCCGTGCCGGTGAAGGTCAGACCGGCCTCGGTCAGCTCGCAGGAGCCACCCATCTCGGTGAAGATCCGGCGCAGCTCGTCGCCCGGCTGGGTGGTGCGCTCCGGCCAGTCCGGGATCGTCACCCGGCCGCCGGTCACGAGGGCGGCGGCGAGGAACGGCTGGGCGTTCGACAGGTCGGGCTCGACGACGAGGTCACGGCCGCGCAGCGCGGAGGGCGCCACCCGCCAGACGTTCGGCTCGCCGCCGTGCTCCGGCTCGTCGACCTGGGCGCCGACCGCGCGCAGCATGTCGACCGTCATCCGGATGTGCGGCAGCGAGGGCAGCTTCGTCCCCACGTGCCGTACCTCGACGCCCTGGTTGAAGCGGGGCGCGGAGAGCAGCAGGGCGCTGACGAACTGGGACGAGGAGGAGGCGTCGATCTCGACCGTGCCGCCGTCCAGGCCCCCGGCGCCGTGCACGGTCAGGGGCAGGGCGCCCCGGCCGTCGTCGTCGATCCGGGCGCCCAGCGCGCGCAGCGCGTCGATCACGCCGTGCAGCGGACGCTCGTGGGAGCGGGGGTCGCCGTCGAAGCGGACGGGGCCGTCGGCGAGCGCCGCGACGGGGGGCAGGAAGCGCATGACCGTGCCCGCGTTGCCGACGTCGACGGAGGCCGGGCCGCGCAGCGGGGACGGGATGATCCGCCAGGCCTCGCCGGTGCCGTCGGGGCCCACGCCCTCCTCGATCTTCACACCGAGGGTACGCAGCGCCTCGGCCATCAGGAGGGTGTCGCGGGAGCGGAGCGGGCGGCGCAGCCAGCCGGGTTCGGCGGCGAGCGCGGCGAGGACCAGACCGCGGTTGGTGACCGACTTCGATCCGGGCACGGTGACGGTCGCGTCGACGGCGCCGCGGGCATACGGGGCGGGCCAGAGGTCGGTGGACGGGTCGGGGCGCACGGAAGCTGCTGCGGTCATGGAATCACTGTACGGGTGAGTCAGAAGCCCAGGAGCCAGCGGCCGCCGCCGATCAGGCAGCAGATCGAGACGGCGTGGAAGAAGAACAGCCACACCCCCGGGTGCACGTGGGTGAGGCGCGAGAGCTGGTCCGCGTCCGAGTCGGAGGCCCCGCCGTGGCGCCGCTTCGACTGGAGCTCGAAGGCCGGGCGGACCCCACCGAGGAGCAGGAACCACACCACCGCGTAGGCGAAGAGCGACTGGACCTCGGGACCGGTCAGCCAGGAGACCAGCAGGAAGGCCGTGCCCGTCAGGACGACGGTGAGGATCCCGTACGCGTTGCGGACCATCACCAGCATCGCGAGCAGCAGGCCGGTCGCTATCCAGAGCAGCAGGGTGACCAGGCCGGCGCCGAGCAGGGCGGCGCCGCCGAGGCCGAGCAGCGGGGCCGCGGTGTATCCGGCGGCGAGGGTGAGGACCACGCCCATGCCGGTCGGGCGGCCCCGGGTCACGGTCAGCCCGCTGGTGTCCGAGTGCAGCCGGATCGCTTCGAGGCGGCGGCCGGTCGCGAGGGCCACGAGGCCGTGGCCGCCCTCGTGGGCGATGGTGATCGCGTTCCGGGCGAGGAGCCAGGCGCGGCGGGGCACGGTGACGGCGAGGGCGGCGACCGCGGTGGCGATCACCAGCCACTCGGCCGGGGCGGCCTGCGGGCTGAAGAGGTCCATCGTTCGGGCCGCTCCTCGGGAGGTCGGGGATCGTGGCAGTGTGGCACGTATGTGCGGACGGTATGCAGCGAGTCGGAGGCCCGAGGATCTCGTCGAGACCTTCGGGATCGAGAAGTGGGAGCCGGAGGAGACTCTGGCCCCCGACTGGAACGTGGCCCCCACCAAAGAGGTCTGGGCCGTTCTGGAGCGTCCTCTGAAAGACGCCGGATCACGGCGTCCGGTTCGCCAGCTGCGCGCGCTGAAGTGGGGCCTCGTCCCGTCCTGGGCGAAGTCGCCCGAGGGGGCGGCCCGGATGATCAACGCGCGCGCGGAGACCCTGCACGAGAAGCCCTCCTTCAAACGCGCGTTCGCGGCCCGCCGCTGCATCCTGCCCGCCGACGGCTACTACGAATGGGTGACCGGCGCGGGGGAGCGGGACCTGGAGGTCGAGGGGAAGCGGAAACGGCCGCGGAAGCAGCCGTACTTCGTGACCCCGGCGGACGGCTCGGTCTTCGCGATGGCCGGGCTCTACGAGTTCTGGCGCGACCGCACGCTGGCCGACGACCACCCCTCCGCGTGGTGGGTGACCTGCTCGGTCGTCACCACCGAGGCGGAGACGGGCCCGCTGGGCGTGGCACCCGCCGAGGGCCCGCACTCGCTCGCCGACATCCACCCCCGGATGCCGCTGATGCTGACGGAGGACCGCTGGGACGCCTGGCTCGACCCGGCGCGCACCGGCGAGGAGGAGCTCCGCGCGCTGCTCGCGGCGCCGCCCGAGGGGCTGATGCGGGCCTACCCGGTGTCGACGGCGGTCAGCAACGTCCGCAACAACGGCCCCGAGCTCCTGACCGAACTGGAGGGCCCGGAGGAGGGCACGCTCTTCTGAGGCCCGCGGCCCGTCCCGCCGCCTCGTTCCGCCGGCCGGACGGACCGAGGCGGCAGGATGGGGACGTGACAGAGTACGAGACCGCTCCCGCCGGGTCCGAGACCGTTTCCCCCACCTCCTCCGAGACCGTCGCCACCGACGCCGGCGAGGCCCGCGTCACCTGGTACGCCGGTACGCGGCCGTGGGCCGTCCTCGCGCTCGGCCACGGCGCCGGCGGCGGGATCGAGGCCCGCGACCTCCAGGCCCTGGCTCGCGCGCTTCCCGCCCAGGGCGTGACGACGGCCCTCGTCGAGCAGCCCTGGCGGGTCGCCGGCAAGAAGGTCGCGCCCGCGCCGAAGACGCTCGACACCGGCTGGCGCGGCCTCTGGCCGGCCCTCGCGAAGCCCGGGCTGCCCGTGATCGCGGGCGGCCGCAGCGCAGGCGCCCGGGTCGCCTGCCGGACCGGACGGGAGCTGGGCGCCCTCGCGGTCCTCGCGCTGAGCTTCCCCCTCCACCCGCCGGGGAAGCCGGAGCGCTCCCGCGCCGACGAGCTCCTCGGCACCGGCCTGCCCACCCTCGTCGTGCAGGGCGGCAACGACCCCTTCGGGCACCCCGAGGAGTTCCCCGAGGGCCTGCACGCCCTCGTCGAGGTGCCCTACGGCGACCACGGCTTCGCCGTGCCCAAGCGGGCGCCGCTCACCCAGGCGGAGGCGCTCCGCACGCTCGTCGACGGGGTCGCCGAGTGGCTAGTCACACTCCGCTGACATCCGGGCCCGTAGCGGGAATGTCCGGCCGGGCACCTCTGTTGTGGAGAGCGTCGGTGTGAGAGCAAGGAAGAGGGAGTCCGTCGCATGGGTTCGACCATCTGCCCGGAGCGTGCGCAGGCCGCTGACCTCGACTGGACAGTGCTGCCCGCGCCCAAGGCCGCCCCTATTCGGGCGGCGGGCGGAGCGGTTCCTCGTCTATCCTCCGAAACGAGTGGGTCCGCCTTCGGGCTCGCCACCACGCTGGAGGAGGTGGGTCCGGTCACTGGGACCGACACAGGGACCGACGACGGCCCCGAGGAGACGACCGCCGAGCGCAACGCGCGCTTCGAGCGGGACGCCCTCGGATTCCTCGACCAGATGTACTCCGCCGCACTGCGCATGACACGCAACCCCGCGGACGCGGAGGACCTGGTGCAGGAGACCTACGCGAAGGCGTACGGCTCCTTCCACCAGTTCCGCGAGGGCACGAACCTCAAGGCGTGGCTGTACCGGATCCTCACGAACACCTTCATCAACTCGTACCGCAAGAAGCAGCGTGAGCCCCAGCGCAGCGCCGCCGAGGAGATCGAGGACTGGCAGCTCGCCCGCGCCGAGTCGCACATGTCGACCGGTCTGCGCTCCGCCGAGTCGCAGGCGCTCGACCACCTGCCCGACTCCGACGTGAAGGAAGCGCTGCAGGCGATCCCCGAGGAGTTCCGCATCGCCGTCTATCTGGCCGATGTCGAGGGCTTTGCCTACAAGGAGATCGCGGACATCATGGGGACACCCATCGGTACGGTGATGTCCCGACTGCACCGGGGCCGCCGCCAGCTGCGCGGCATGCTCGAGGACTACGCCCGCGACCGCGGGCTGGTACCCGCGGGCGCCGGAGAGTCGTCGAACGATCTGAAAGGCTCGGGCTCATGAGCTGCGGAGAGCCGCACGAGACGGATTGCTCAGAGGTCCTGGATCATCTCTACGAGTTCCTCGACAAAGAGATGCCCGACAGTGACTGCACCAAGTTCGAGGTGCACTTCGAGGAGTGCTCCCCGTGCCTGGAGAAGTACGGCCTGGAGCAGGCCGTGAAGAAGCTCGTCAAGCGCTGCTGCGGCAGTGACGACGTCCCCACCGACCTGCGCTCCAAGGTCATGGGCCGGATCGACCTGATCCGCTCGGGACATCTGGTGCCCGAGCAGGACATCACCGCGGTCACCCCGGCGACGCCCACGGCCACTCCCGCTCCGCAGGAGTAGGCGGGCGGTCCGGAGGACGGGACCCAGGCCGCCGCGAAGCGATCGCGGCGGCCTCGTGTGTATATCAGCTTGTATCACCCGATGGTGCGAATCGGCCGCAGCGTCACCTCCAGGACCGGCCAACTCGCTAGCGTGGCCGGTGTGATGGGCGAGAGGGTCATTCCGCGGGCGGCCGCCGTGTACATCGGCTGTGCCCTGCTCGCCGCCGCGGCCTGCGTCCTGCCCGCGGTGCGCCCCGGCGCGGCCACCCCCTGGGGCACCGTCGCGCTCCTCGCCGCCCTGTACGCGCTCTGCGAGCTGCCCGCCCGCTGCCCGCTCCTCGGCCGCGCCCTCGGCGGCTCCGTCCCCATGGGCACCGGCTCCTTCTTCCCGGTCCTGCTCGCCTCCGCGCTGCTCCTGCCGCCCGCCGCCGCCGCGCTCACCGCGCTGCCCGGCAGCCTCCTCGCCCGCGTCGCGGAGCCGCCCGCCGGACCGCGCCGCGCCTGGCGGGCAGCCGCCACGGCCCTCGCCGTCTGGGCCGCCGCCCTCGCCGCGGGCGCCCTGGGCGGGCCCGCCGCCCTCGGCGGCCCGGACGCCCCCGACTTCCCGTACGCGCTGCTGCCCGCGGGCGCCGCCGCGCTCACCTTCTGCCTGGTCCTGACCGCCCTCGACGGCGGCATCCGGGCCACCGTCGGCGGACTCCCCGCCGGCGCCGCATGGCGCGGACTCCTCGGAAGCGCCCTCGCCCCGCACACCGTGCACGGGCTCGCCGGACTGATGATGGCCGTGCTCTGGCGCAGCTCGTACGGACCGGCCGCCGCGCTCTTCGTCCTGCTGCCGATGTACATCTCCTGCTGGGTCTTCGCCCAGTACCACCGCGAGCGCGCCGCGCACCAGGCCACCATCCGCGCCCTCGTCCAGGCCGTCGACATCAAGGACCGGTACACCCGCGGCCACAGCGAACGGGTCGGCCACGCCTCCGTCCTGATCGCCCGTGAGCTCGGCATGGCGGAGGACCGCCTCGACGTGGTGCGGTTCGCCGGCATCCTCCACGACGTCGGGAAGCTGGGCGTGCCCACCCGCGTGCTGCGCAAGGACGGGCCGCTGACCCCGGAGGAGCGCCGGGTCATCGAACTGCACCCGGAGTACGGACACGAGATGGTCCGCGGCATCGGCTTCCTCGGCGAGGCCCGGGACGCGATCCTGCACCACCACGAGCGCATGGACGGCAGCGGCTACCCGTACGGGCTCCACGGCGAGCAGATCCCCGAGCTTGCCCGGGTGGTCGCCGTCGCCGACGCCTTCGACGCCATGACCTCCACCCGCTCCTACAGCAGGGCCCGCCCGGTCCCGACCGCCGTCGCCGAGCTGGAGCGGTGCGCGGCCAGCCAGTTCGACCCCGTGATGGTCTCCGCCCTGGTCCGGGCCCTCGACCGGCACGGCTGGCAGACCGACGTCACCGCCGACGAACCGCCCCAGCCGCTCCCCCCGCTCCCGGCACCCGAGCCGACCGCGCCCCCCGCGACCGCGCCCCCGACGGGCGGCCTCCCGGCGGGCGACCTCCCCGTCGGTGGCTCCCAGGCGGGCGACCTCCAGTCCGGTGGCTCCCCGACGGGTGACCCCCGGGCCGGTGATCCCCAGCCCGGTGACTCCCCGGCCGGGGAGGACGTGCCCCCGCAGCGCGCCGCGGACAGCCCCCTGACCGCCCGGCCGAAGGAGCGCGCATGAGACCGGGGGCCCTCACCGTCGGCGCCGTGAACGGCGCGGCCCTGCTGCTGGGCCTCGCCGGCATCGGCGCCACCCTCTGGTACGGCGTCGACCAGCCCGGCAACGCCCTCGCCTTCGGCACGCTCATCGCCCTCGGCGAGCTCGCCCGCTGGGGTGCCGTCCCCGGCGAGAGGGAGCCCGCCCCGCTCGCCGCCGCGGGAGCCCTCGCGTACGCCCTCCTCGGCACCGACGCCGGCACCGCCACCACCCACGGCGTCCTCCAGATCGTCGCCGTCGTCGTCGCCGGCGGCCTCGCCGGGATCGTCCCCCACCTCGCCAGGGGCGGCGGCCCCGGCACCGACCACCTCGCCCGCCGCGTCCTCACCGTCACCTTCGCCGCCCTCTGCTTCCAGCCCCTCTACAACTCCGGCGCCGTCGTCGAGCACCTCGGCCAGGGCCCGCCGTACGCCCTCTTCCTGCTGCTCGTGCTCGTCCTGACCGCCCTCTGCGACGCCGTGCTCGCCGCCGTCGTGCTCCGCGCCCGCACCGGATTCCCGTTCGGCCCCCTCCTCCGCGACGAACTGCGCGGCCTCCTCGGCATCGGTTCGGCCGTCTGCGCCACGGGCGCCGTCATGGCGCTCGCCGTGGCCGCCGCCGGGCTGTGGGCACTGCCCGTGCTCGCCGTCCCCCTGCTGCTCACCCAGGTCTCCTTCCGGCGGTACGCGGCCGTCCGGACCGTCAACCGGCAGACCATCGCCTCGCTGGCCCGGGCGACCGAGATCGCCGGCTGCACCCCGCCCGGCCACGCCCACCGGGTCGCCGCCCTCAGCACGGCGGTCGGGCGCGAGATGGGGCTCTCCGGGGCCGAGCTGACCGTCCTGGAGTACGCGGCGCTCATGCACGACATCGGACAGCTCTCCCTCGTCGACCCCGTCGAGGGCGGCGCCACCGCTCTCCTCCCCGGCGAGGAGCAGCGCCGCATCGCCCTCCTCGGCGGCGAGGTCGTCCGCAGGACCGGCGTCCCGGCCGCCGTCGCCGTGGTCGTCGAGCGGCAGGCCGACCCGTACCGCGAGCAGCCGCTGCCGGCCCGGATCGTCCGGACGGTGAACGCCTACGACGACCTCGCGGGCGACGGAGCCGGCGCCGCCCTCGAAGCCCTGGAGCGGCTCCGCCTCGGCACCGCGCGTGACCATCACCCGGACGTCGTGGAGTCCCTGGCCAGGGTCCTGGCGCGGGGCGGGGCGCCTGGGGTGACCTCGTCCGCCGCTGGGTAACCCATGGGTAATGAGCGCGCGTCCGACCGGGCATGGTTGGATGCGAACAAGAGGGTGAAAGCGACCGGCAGGCGGGAATCGTGAGGATCTTCGGGAAGGTACGGCATCGGCCCTCCGCCTCGTGGCGGCAGGCCACCGACCGCGCGTTCACGCTGATCGGCGACGGCCGGTACGAGGACGCGGGCGCGCTGCTGACACGTGCGGCGGATCTGGAGCCCTGGCTCTCGGAGTCCTGGTTCAACCTGGCGCTGCTGCACAAGTTCCGGCACGACTGGGAGCAGGCCCGGGCCGCCGGGCTGCGCGCGGTCGCGCTGCTCGACAAGGAGACCGGCGCCCCCGACTGGTGGAACGTCGGCATCGCGGCGACCGCGCTCCAGGACTGGCCGCTGGCCCGGCGGGCCTGGCAGGCGTACGGCCTCAAGGTGCCCGGCGCCGCCGCGGGCACCGGCGAGCCCGCCGGCATGGAGCTGGGCAGCGCCGCCGTCCGGCTCTCGCCCGAGGGCGAGGCCGAGGTCGTCTGGGGCCGCAGGCTGGACCCGGCCCGGATGGAGGTCCTCTCCATCCCGCTGCCGTCCTCGGGGCGCCGCTGGGGCGAGGTCGTCCTCCACGACGGTGTGCCGAACGGCGAGCGCACCACCACGGCGGGCCCGTCCTACCCGGTCTTCGACGAGATCGAGCTGTGGGCGCCGTCGCCCGTCCCCACCTGGGTGGTCCTCCTGGAGGCCGCCACCGAGGCCGACCGGGACGCCCTGGAGCAGCTCGCCGCCGACGCGGGCTTCGCCGCCGAGGACTGGTCGTCCTCCGTGCGGCTGCTCTGCCGCGCCTGTTCGGAGTCGACGATGCCGAGCGCCGAGGGCGAGGGCGAGCACTCCGACCCGCACGACCACAGCGAGCCGGGACACCCCGGACCGCTCGGCCACCGCTCGCCCGGCGAGCTGTGGGTCCCGGAGCGGGAGTGCGGCATCGCGGCCCCCGCGGGCCTGGTCCGCGGGCTCCTCGACGGCTGGGTGGCGGACAGTCCCGACAGCCGTGAGTGGCGGGATCTGGAAGAGGTCTGCTGACGCTGCCCGTAGGCTGTACGGGATCGATTTACCCGGGTTCCGAGGAAGGCACGCGCCGGTCATGACGCAGCAGGACACTGACGAGCAGATCAACGACGTAAACGACGGCTTCGTCGTGGACACGGAGGACTGCGAGGCGCGCGAGCTCGCCCACCGCGAGCGCGGTACGGCCCGCCCGATCACCGTCGTCGGCAACCCGGTGCTCCACAAGGAGTGCAAGGACGTCACCGAGTTCGACGACAAGCTGGCCGCGCTGATCGACGACATGTTCGCCAGCCAGAAGGCCGCCGAGGGCGTGGGCCTGGCCGCGAACCAGATCGGTGTCGACCTCAAGGTCTTCGTCTACGACTGCCCGGACGACGAGGGCGTCCGCCACACCGGCGTCGTGGTCAACCCGGTCCTGGAGGAGCTGCCGGCCGACCAGCGGCACCTGGACGAGTCCAACGAGGGCTGCCTCTCCGTGCCCACCGCCTACGCCGAGCTGGGCCGCCCCGACTACGCCGTGGTCAGCGGCCAGGACGCCCAGGGCAAGCCGATCAAGGTGCGCGGCACCGGCTACTTCGCCCGCTGCCTCCAGCACGAGACGGACCACCTGTACGGCTACCTGTACATCGACCGCCTCTCCAAGCGCGACCGCAAGGACGCCCTCCGCCAGATGGAAGAGGGCACCCCGCGCTACGAGACGGTGCCGAACGCCTGAGCGTCCGCACGTACGGCGAAGGGCCCCGCACTCGTCGAGTGCGGGGCCCTTCGCCGTACCGGCTAGAAGTCCTCGTCCAGGTCCACCGAGCCCTCGACCGCCACCTGGTAGGCGGACGGGCGGCGCTCGAAGAAGTTGGTCAGCTCCTGGACGCCCTGGAGCTCCATGAACGCGAACGGGTTCTCGGAGCCGTAGACCGGGGGGAAGCCGAGACGGACCAGGCGCTGGTCGGCGACGCACTGGAGGTACTCGCGCATCGACTCGGTGTTCATGCCGGGCAGGCCGTCGCCGCACAGGTCGCGGCCGAACTGCAGCTCCGCCTCCACGGCCTCCTTCAGCATCTCGGTGACCTGCTGCTGGAGGGCCTCGTCGAAGAGCTCCGGCTCCTCCTTGCGGACGGTGTCCACGACCTCGAAGGCGAAGTTCATGTGCATCGTCTCGTCGCGGAAGACCCAGTTGGTGCCGGTGGCCAGGCCGTGCAGCAGACCACGGGACCGGAACCAGTACACGTACGCGAAGGCGCCGTAGAAGAACAGGCCCTCGATGCACGCCGCGAAGCAGATCAGGTTCAGCAGGAAGCGGCGGCGGTCGGCGGCCGACTCCAGCTTCTCGATCTTCTCGACCGAGTCCATCCAGCGGAAGCAGAACTGCGCCTTCTCGCGGATCGAGGGGATCTCCTCGACCGCGTCGAACGCGGCGGCGCGGTCGTCCGGGTCGGGCAGGTAGGTGTCGAGCAGCGTCAGATAGAACTGGACGTGCACGGCCTCCTCGAACAGCTGGCGCGAGAGGTACAGGCGCGCCTCGGGGGAGTTGATGTGCTTGTACAGCGTCAGCACGAGGTTGTTCGACACGATCGAGTCGCCGGTCGCGAAGAACGCGACGAGCCGGCCGATCATGTGCTGCTCCGCCGGGCTCAGCTTGGCGAGGTCGGCGACGTCGGAGTGCAGGTCGACCTCCTCCACCGTCCAGGTGTTCTTGATGGCGTCCCGGTAGCGGTCGTAGAAGTCCGGGTAGCGCATCGGACGCAGGGTCAGTTCGAAGCCCGGGTCCAGCAGGTTCTTCTTCTCGGTGGAGCTCATTACTGGCAGGCCTCGCAGGACTCGGGGTTCTCAAGGGAGCAGGCGAGCGCCTCGGCGTCGGTGGCCGCCTGCTGGACGGGGATGGGGGCGGCGGCCGTCGTCGACGCCTGGGCGGCGCGGGCGATCCGGGTGGCCGGGCGCGAGCGCAGGTAGTACGTCGTCTTCAGCCCCTGCTTCCAGGCGTACGCGTACATCGACGACAGCTTCCCGATCGTCGGCGTCTCCATGAACAGGTTCAGGGACTGCGACTGGTCGAGGAACGGCGTGCGCGCGGCGGCCATGTCGATCAGACCGCGCTGCGGGATCTCCCAGGCCGTGCGGTACAGCTCGCGCACCTCGGCCGGGATCCAGGAGAAGCCCGCGACCGAGCCGCTGGCGTCGCGCAGCGCGTCCCGGGTCTGCGCGTCCCACACGCCGAGCTTCTTCAGCTCGTCGACGAGGTACGAGTTGACCTGGAGGAACTCGCCCGACAGCGTCTCGCGCTTGAAGAGGTTGGAGACCTGCGGCTCGATGCACTCGTAGACGCCGGCGATCGAGGCGATCGTCGCGGTCGGCGCGATGGCCAGGAGCAGGCTGTTGCGCATGCCGACGGCGGCGATCCGCTCGCGCAGGGCGGCCCAGCGCTCGGGCCAGTTGAGCTCGACGTCGTAATGGTCGGGGTGCAGGACACCGCGGGCCGTGCGGGTCTGCTCCCAGGCCGGGAGCGGGCCGCTGCGCTCGGCGAGGTCGGCGGAGGCCTCGTACGCGGCGAGCATGATCCGCTCGGAGATCTTCGTCGACAGGGCGCGGGCCTCCGCCGAGTCGAAGGGCAGCCGCAGCTGGAAGAAGACGTCCTGGAGGCCCATCGCGCCCAGGCCGACCGGCCGCCAGCGGGCGTTGGAACGCCCGGCCTGCTCGGTCGGGTAGAAGTTGATGTCGACGACCCGGTCGAGGAAGGTGACGGCCGTGCGGACGGTCGAGTCCAGCCGCTCCCAGTCGATGTCGCCGCCGGCCACGAACGAGCCGAGGTTGACCGAGCCGAGGTTGCAGACGGCCGTCTCGCCGTCGTTCGTGACCTCGATGATCTCGGTGCACAGGTTCGAGGAGTGGACGACCGTCCCGGGCTCGGCCGTCTGGTTGGCCGTGCGGTTGGAGGCGTCCTTGAAGGTCATCCAGCCGTTGCCGGTCTGGGCCAGGGTCCGCATCATCCGGCCGTACAGGTCGCGGGCCGGCATCGTCTTGCGGGCCAGGCCCTTCGCCTCGGCGGCGCGGTAGGCGGCGTCGAACTCCTCGCCGTACAGGTCGACGAGCTCGGGCACGTCCGCCGGGGAGAAGAGGGACCAGTCGGCGTCCGCGTTGACGCGGCGCATGAACTCGTCCGGGATCCAGTGCGCCAGGTTGAGGTTGTGCGTACGGCGCTGGTCCTCGCCCGTGTTGTCGCGGAGCTCCAGGAACTCCTCGATGTCCGCGTGCCAGGTCTCCAGGTAGACGGCCGCGGCGCCCTTGCGACGGCCGCCCTGGTTCACGGCGGCGACGGAGGCGTCGAGGGTCTTGAGGAACGGGACGATGCCGTTGGAGTGGCCGTTGGTGCCGCGGATGAGGGAACCGCGGGCGCGGATACGGGAGTAGGAGAGCCCGATGCCGCCGGCGTGCTTCGAGAGGCGCGCGACCTGGTGGTAGCGGTCGTAGATGGAGTCCAGCTCGTCCTGGGGGGAGTCCAGGAGGTAGCAGGAGGACATCTGCGGGTGGCGCGTCCCCGAGTTGAAGAGCGTGGGGGAGGAGGGGAGGTAGTCCAGACGGCTCATCAGGCCGTACAGCGCGGCGACCTCGTCGAGCGCGCGGGCGCTGTCGTCCTCGGCGAGACCGCAGGCGACGCGGAGCATGAAGTGCTGCGGCGTCTCGATGACCTTGCGGGTGATCGGGTGGCGCAGCAGGTAGCGCGAGTAGAGGGTGCGCAGACCGAAGTAGCCGAAGCGGTCGTCGCCGGCGCCGTCGACGGTCGCGTCCAGCCGGTCGGCGTGGAGCGTGACGAAGTCGGCGGTGCGGTCGGCGATGAGGCCCTCGCGGTGACCGACGGCGACGGAGGCCGAGAAGGTGACGGAGCCCTGGGAGGCGGCCTCGTCGGCGATGGTGATCGTCAGGAGCCGGGCGGCGAGCCGGGAGTAGGCCGGGTCCTCGGAGATCAGGCCGGCGGCCGCCTCAGTGGCCAGCTCGCGCAGTTCCGCCTCGTCCGACGTGGCGCTGCGGCCGCGGAGCGCGGCGGCGGCGATCTTGCCGGGGTCCGTGTCGGGCAGGTCGGCGGTGAGATCGGTCAGGGTCCGCAGCAGCACGGTGCCGGGTCCGTCGCTCTCGATCGCCGTGGCCGGATCGGCGGGCGCGATGGTCACGTGGGGCTCTCCCTCGCTCGGCTCTGGGCCGCGGCGGGGGGAAGGCGGGCAGGCGGGCATCCGTACGCCGGATGCGCCGCGTCCACCGGCCCACTCCGCGAGGCCCGGACGTCAGTGACACCCGGAACGGAAGGACCGGGCGGGCTGTCGGCAGGTCTTCGGACTCGCCTCGTATGTGCACCTGGGTGCGAACACATGGGTACGAAGCACACCGTTGCGGGACAGTTCCGGATTCGCGCCGGATTCCCCTGCGTCGACAGCGAGGATGAGCATACATGTGGGGGGCTCCGCTCGCGGAACCCCCCACATGTTGTGTCGCCGTGACGTGGCTTCGGGTCTCAGAACTCCAGGGAGTAGGTCCGCAGCAGGTGGCCCGGAACGGGCTCCCAGTCCCGCTCGGGGGTGCGGACGAAGCCCATGCGCTCGTAGATCCGGTGCGCCGAGACCATCTTCGCGTCCGTGGAGAGCACGAGCCGGGCGCACTCCGGCACGGCCCGCGCGCGGTCGGCACAGGCGCGCACGAGGGCCTCGCCGACACCCCTGCCGCGGGCCTCGGGGGCGACCACGAGCATCCGGAACTCGGCCTCGCCGGTGACGGCGATGTCCGCCCACGGGGTGGCGCCGGGGGCGAAGGTGACCCCGCCGATGATCCGGTCGTCCGCGTCGACGGCCACGAGCACCTCCGCCTCGCGCGCCCGGCGCGCCGTGTCCTTCAGCACGTCCAGGTAGAAGTCGTCCGCCCCGTACAGCAGCAGCCCGTCGTTCAGGTAGGTCTGCCCGGTGACTTCCCCGAGCTCCTCGTACTCCTCGGGCCGTACCGCCCTGATCGTGAAGTCCATGCCGCCAGTCTGCCTCGCGGGCGCGCGAAGGGGCCCGGGATTTCCTGGCGGAGATCCCGGGCCCCTTCGTCGTATCGCGAGGTCAGTGCACTCCGGCGCCGACCTTCGCGTCCGGCGTCGGGTCCGCGTCCGGCTTCGCCTTGCGGGCCGGCGCGTCGCCCGCGTCGGCCGTGTAGTCCGACGGGGAGGTCTCGTCGATGCCGTCGGGGGCCTTCAGGGCCTTGAGGACGAAGGTCAGGACGACCGTGACGACGACGTTGAGGACGAAGGCGGTGAGGCCGATGTAGCCGATCTCGCCGATGCCCGGGATCTCGGCGGCGGAGCCGCCGAAGTGCTTCTGCGTCGGGCTGGCCACGCCGTACGCGGCGGCCGTGCCGTAGACCATGCCGACGGCCCAGCCGGCGAGGAGCGCCCAGCGGTGGAACCAGCGGGTGAAGAGGCCGCCGACCAGCGCCGGGAAGGTCTGGAGGATCCAGATGCCGCCGAGGAGCTGGAAGTTGATCGCGACCGTCTTGTCCATCGTGAGGACGAAGGCCAGCGCGCCGACCTTCACCAGGAGCGAGACCAGCTTGGAGACCTTGGTCTCCTGCGCCGGGGTCGCGTCCGGCTTGATGAAGTCCTTGTAGATGTTGCGGGTGAAGAGGTTGGCCGCGGCGATCGACATGATCGCGGCCGGGACGAGCGCGCCGATGCCGATCGCGGCGAAGGCCACACCCGCGAACCAGTCCGGGAACATGGTCTCGAAGAGCTGCGGGATGGCGAGCTGGCCGTTCTTGACCTGGATCCCGGCGGCGATCGCCATGAAGCCGAGCAGCGCGAGCAGGCCCAGCATCAGCGAGTACAGCGGCAGGATCGTGGTGTTGCGGCGGATGACCTCACGGCTGCGCGAGGACAGCGTCGCCGTGATGGAGTGCGGGTACATGAAGAGCGCGAGCGCCGAGCCGAGCGCCAGCGTCGCGTACGTCCACTGACCGGCCTCACCGGGGACGAGCGCGCCGCGCGGCTTGTCGGTCGCCGGGTTGATCTGCGCGTAGGCCTCGCCGGCCTTGGCGAAGATCTCGTCGAAGCCGCCGAGCTTGATCGGGATGTAGATGATCGCCACGGCGATGACGATGTAGATCAGGGTGTCCTTGACGAAGGCGATGAGCGCGGGCGCGCGCAGCCCCGAGGAGTACGTGTACGCCGCGAGGACGCCGAAGGCGATGAGCAGCGGCAGGTCCTTGATGAACCAGTGGGTGTTCTCGCCGCCGCCGACGCCCATCACGTCCAGGACGGCCTGGATGCCGACGAGCTGGAGCGCGATGTACGGCATGGTCGCGAGGATGCCGGTGACGGCGACCGCGAGCGACAGGCCCTTGGAGCCGAAGCGGCCGCGCACGAAGTCCGAGGTGGTGACGTATCCGTGCTTGTGCGAGACCGACCAGAGGCGCGGCAGGAAGGTGAAGATCAGCGGGTACACCAGGATCGTGTACGGGACGGCGAAGAAGCCGGCCGCGCCCGCCGCGTAGACGGCCGCGGGGACCGCGACGAAGGTGTACGCCGTGTAGAGGTCGCCGCCGAGCAGGAACCAGGTCACCCAGGTGCCGAACGACCGGCCGCCCAGGCCCCATTCGTCGAGGCTGTTCTCGTTCTCGGCCTTGCGCCAGCGCGAGGCCAGGAATCCCATGACCGTGACGGCCAGGAAGAAGAAGATGAACACGGCGAGCGCCACGCCGTTCACGCCGTCCTTCATCGCGCGTCACCTCCCTTGCGGGCACGCTGGTCCAGCTGCCACAGCTTGTACGCCACCATGGTGAGGCCGGTGGAGACCAGCACCCAGAGCATCTGGTACCAGTAGAAGAACGGGATGCCCGCGAAGAGCGGTTCGACCTTCGCGTACGAACTCACCCAGAGCATCGCCACGAACGGTGCGAACAGACAGAGCGCTATCACCACCCGCAGCGGGGTGACGGTCGGTCGGTGCTTCCCTTGTGCCGTTTCCGGTGCTTCTGCCACCTCTGACATGGCGATTCCGTCCCCTCGCTGATCACCTCGGTAATGCTGGGGAAATCTAGGGGACGGCCAGGCTCCACGGAACCCCTGTCCGCATAACGGAAGTGAATCCCCTGTGAACGCCAAAACGAGGGGGGCCGCCGGGACTTCGGCGACCCCCCTCGTCGGGCGTACGGATCCGGTCAGTCGGTGGGCCGCTTGAGGCGGGCCACGAACTTGTAGCGGTCGCCGCGGTAGACGGAGCGCACCCACTCGACCGGCTCGCCCTGGGCGTCCAGGGAGTGGCGGGAGAGCATCAGCATCGGCAGACCCACGTCCGTACCGAGCAGACCGGCCTCGCGCGGGGTGGCGAGGGAGGTCTCGATGGTCTCCTCGGCCTCGGCGAGGCGGACGTCGTAGACCTCGGCCAGCGCCGTGTACAGCGAGGTGTACTTCACCAGCGAGCGGCGCAGCGCGGGGAAGCGCTTGGCCGAAAGGTGGGTGGTCTCGATCGCCATCGGCTCGCCGCTCGCCAGGCGCAGCCGCTCGATGCGCAGCACCCGGCCGCCGGCCGAGATGTCGAGCAGTCCGGCGAGCGTGTCGTCGGCGGTGACGTACCCGATGTCGAGGAGCTGCGAGGTGGGCTCCAGGCCCTGGGCGCGCATGTCCTCCGTGTACGAGGTGAGCTGCAGGGCCTGCGAGACCTTGGGCTTCGCCACGAAGGTGCCCTTGCCCTGGATGCGCTCCAGGCGGCCCTCGACGACCAGCTCCTGGAGCGCCTGGCGCACGGTGGTGCGCGAGGTGTCGAACTCGGCGGCGAGCGTCCGCTCCGGCGGGACCGGTGTGCCGGGCGGCAGGGTCTCCGTCATGTCGAGCAGGTGCCGCTTCAGTCGGTAGTACTTGGGCACGCGAGCGGTGCGGGTGGCGACCCCGCCGTCCGGTTCCGTGCTGCCCGCGTCCCTGGCCATGGCCTGCCTTCCCGACTCCTGTGCTGCTGCCGTCACCGGCTCCTCCGTCTGTAGCGGCTCACATGGTGGCACGGACCGGTCACGGGTCGTCGCCCTACCTCAGGTGTCGGTCCGATAACGGACGCGACTGCCCTTCTTATACACCCTTGACACCCCTAAAGGTCTAGGCCAAGCTCCGGGTACTGGTCTAAACCATTAAAGACCAGGTCCCAGCCCCACGAGCACTACCTGACGTATGTCTTCGCGCGGTGGGCAGGGGTTGCAGGCATCCCTGAGGAGGGTGGCGTGAAGCGCAAGCTCATCGCGGCGATCGGCGTCGCGGGCATGATGGTCTCTATCGCTGCATGTGGTTCGGACAGCGACACGGGCAGCAAGGACGGCGCCAAGCCGTCCGCCGGCGGCGACAAGAGCCTGACCGTCTGGGTCATGGACGGGTCCGCTCCGGACGCGTGGATGGCCGAGGTGAACAAGGCGTTCGAGGCCAAGCACCCGGGCGTCAAGGTCAAGGTCGAGAAGCAGGTCTGGAACGGCATCCAGGAGAAGGTCACCACCGCCCTCTCCGAGGACACCCCGCCGGACGTCCTGGAGCTCGGCAACACCCAGACCGCCGGTTACGCCGTCACCGGCGGCCTCGCCGACCTGTCCGGCGACAAGGCCAAGCTCGGCTACGACGCCTGGAACAAGGGCATGGTCGCCTCCAACGAGCTGGACGGCAAGCTCTACTCCGCCCCGTGGTACGCCGCGAGCCGCGTCGTCATCTACGACAAGGCCGCCTACAAGAAGGCCGGCGTCACCCCGCCGAAGACCCGCGCCGAGTGGATCGCGGGCCTGAAGAAGCTCAAGGCCGCCGACCCGAAGTCGCAGGCGATCTACCTGCCGGGTCAGTCCTGGTACGTCCTCGCCGGTCTCGTCTGGGACGAGGGCAGCGACCTCGCGGTCAAGGACGGCGACAAGTGGAAGGGCAACCTGTCCTCCCCCGAGGCCGTCGCCGCCGTGAACTTCTACAAGGAGCTGGCGTCCTACTCCACCGCTCCGAAGGACAAGGACGAGGCGACCCCGCAGCAGTCCACCGACGTCGTCCCCAAGGGCGGCGTGGCGTCCTGGATCGGTCTCGGCTGGGAGGCCGGCGGCGCGATCGACGCCATGAAGAAGGCCGGCAAGACCGCCGACTTCGGCTACTTCCCGATCCCGGGCAAGACCGCTGACAAGCCGGGCTCCGTCTTCCTCGGCGGCTCGAACCTCGCCATCGCCGAGCGCTCCCAGAACAAGGAGCTCGCGAAGGAGTGGCTGGCCCTCGCCGCCGGCAAGGAGCACATGACCACCTACGCGAAGGCCACCGAGGGCGGGCTGCTCCCGAACCAGGACGGCGCGCAGTTCAAGCCGGCCGCCGGCTCCTTCGCCGAGGCCATGGCCGCCTCCTCCGTCTCCGGCAAGGTCACCCCGGTGACCCCGGGCTGGGCGAACGTCGAGACCGCCCCGAACCCGATCAAGGACTTCATGACGAAGGTCCTGAAGGGCGAGGACGCCAAGGCGGCCGGCGAGGCGGCCGACAAGGTCATCAACGAGCGCATCAACCAGCAGTAATCCGTAGCCAGGTGGTGGGGGCGGGGGGGCCCCCGCCCCCCCCCCCCCGCGGGGGGGGGGGGGGGGAATGGGCGCCACGCCCGCAGTTGTTTTGGGGCCCCCCCCCCCCGCCGCGCCCCCCGGGGGGGGGGGGGCCCC
>NZ_JBIBVC010000017.1:106542-202115 GCF_043080005.1 Streptomyces sp. NPDC015130
TGGTGCGGCCGGTGTCGCACCGGCCGCACCACCGGCGCTTGCAGTGACGCTTTGCAGTGACGCATCGCATGCAGTGATGAGCGGCCCGCTCCCCCGGGCCGCGCCCCGGTGGGCGCGGGAGCCCCAGAACCGCGAGGAATAAGACCATGACCGTGGACTCCCAGGGGACGGCCAGCGCCGCTCCTCAGGACGCGCCCGGGAGGGCGGCAGGGAAGTCTCAGACTCCGCCATCCCCTTCCGGCTCGAAGGAAGTCCTTCAGCCCTCGCGCGGCAGACGCTCGCTGCCGAGCGGGCTGCTGCCCTATCTGCTCGTCGCGCCCGCCCTGCTGTCCATGGCGGTGCTCCTGCTCTACCCGCTGATCCGCAATGTGATGCTCTCCTTCCAGCAGCTCAACCGGAAAGAGTTCATCACCCGCGAGACGGTCTGGATCGGCTTCGACAACTACACGGACCTGCTGAGCGACTCGCAGTTCTGGACGGTCGTCGTCCGAAGCGTCGTCTTCACCGCCGTCAACGTCGCCCTGATCATGGCCATCGGCACGGGCGTCGGCCTGCTGCTGAACCGCCTGGGCAAGAAGATGCGGCTGGTCCTCTCGCTGTCCCTGATGCTCGCCTGGGCCATGCCGATCATCGCCTCCGTCACCGTCTTCCGCTGGCTCTTCGACGAGCAGTTCGGTGTCGTCAACTGGCTGATGCGCACGCTCGGCTTCTCGGGCTACGAGCAGCACAACTGGTTCGAGACGGGCTTCTCCACCCTCGTCATCATCCTGATCCTGCTCGTCTGGGGCTCCGTCCCCTTCGTCGCCCTCAACATGTACGCCGCCCTGACCACGGTCGGGACCGAGCTGTACGAGGCCGCCAAGATGGACGGCGCGAGCGGCTGGCGCACCTTCTGGTCCGTGGTCTTCCCGAACCTCAAGTCCTTCTTCATGATCACGACGTTCCTGGAGATCATCTGGATCTTCAAGGCGTTCGCCCAGGTCTACGCCATGAACCAGGGCGGTCCCGACCGAGGCTCCGAGACGCTCCCCGTCTTCGCCTACATCGAGGGCGTCGGCCAGTTCCACTACGGCGTCGCCGCCGCCATCTCCGTCCTGACGATCGTGATGCTCATCGCGGTCATGTCCTTCTACTTCCGCCTGATCCTGAAGCAGGAGGAGGAGCTGTGAGCACCACCACTGAGACTCCGCAGAAGCTGCGCACCAGGAAGCCGCTGTCGGTCGGCGTCATCGCCAAGAACCTCACCGCCCTCGTCCTCGCCGTGGTGTTCGTCTTCCCCGTCTACTGGATGTTCTCGTCCTCGCTGAAGCCGCAGCACGAGATCATGACGAAGGACCCCGTCTTCGTCTTCACGCCGACGTTCGACAACTACACGACCGCGACGGGCGTCGACCTGTTCTGGACGTACGTCCAGAACAGCCTCTTCGTCACCCTCGGCGCCGTGCTCCTCGCCCTCCTCGTGGCCCTGGCCGCGAGCTTCGCGATCGCCCGCATGAAGTTCAAGGGGCGCAAGGGCATCGTCCTCGTCGTGATGCTGGCCCAGATGGCGCCCTGGGAGGTCATGGTCATCGCGATGTACATGATCTCCCGTGAGAACGACATGCTGAACAGCATCCCGATGCTCACGCTGATCTACTTCGTGATGGTCCTCCCCTTCACCATCTGGACCCTGCGCGGCTTCATCGCCGCCGTCCCGGTGGAGCTGGAGGAGGCCGCGCAGATCGACGGCTGCACCCGCGGCCAGGCCTTCCGCAAGGTGATCTTCCCGCTGCTCGCCCCCGGCCTCATGTCGACCTCGCTCTTCGGCTTCATCACCGCCTGGAACGAGTTCGCCATGGTCCTCATGCTGAACAAGGACCGGGAATCGCAGACCCTGACGCGCTGGCTCACCGAGTTCCAGACCGCGTTCGGCAGCGACTGGGGCGCCACCATGGCCGCCTCCACGCTCTTCGCCCTCCCCGTGCTCATCGTGTTCCTCTTCCTCCAGCGCAAGGCCGTCGGCGGCATGACCGCCGGCGCGGTGAAGGGATAACGGCTCCCATGACCACTCTCGTACACGGCTCGGACACCCTGACCCGTGACGCGCTCACGGTGCTCCAGCCCGGCTTCGTCGGCACCACCGCACCCGACTGGCTGCGTCGCCACATCGGCGAGGGCCTGTCCTCGGTCGGCCTCTTCGGCCGGAACATCGTCAGCCCCGAACAGCTCGCCGCGCTCACCGCGCAGTTGCGCGCCGAGCGGGACGACGTCCTCGTCGCCATCGACGAGGAGGGCGGGGACGTCACCCGCCTGGAGGTCAAGCAGGGTTCGTCCTTCCCCGGCAGCTACGCGCTGGGCAGCGTCGACGACGTCGAGCTCACCCGGGCCGTCGCCCGCGAGCTCGGCCGGCGCCTCGCGCAGTGCGGTGTCGACCTCAACTGGGCGCCCTCGGCGGACGTCAACTCCAACGCCGAGAACCCGGTCATCGGCGTCCGGTCCTTCGGACCGGACCCGGACCTGGTCGCCCGGCACACCGTCGCGTACGTCGACGGCCTCCAGGGAGTCGGCGTCGCGGCCTGCACGAAGCACTTCCCGGGACACGGCGACACCAACGTCGACTCGCACGACGCGCTGCCCCGGATCGATGTGGACCTCGCCACACTGCACGCCCGTGAGCTGGTACCTTTCCGCGCCGCCATCGCCGCGGGTACCAAAGCGGTCATGAGCGCGCATATCCTTCTCTCCGCGCTCGACCCGCACCGTCCGGCCACCCTGAGCCCGCAGATCCTCACCGGTCTGCTGCGCCAGGAGCTGGGCTTCGAGGGGCTGATCGTCACCGACGGCATGGAGATGCAGGCCGTCGCGGCGACGTACGGCATCGAGCGCGGATCCGTCCTCGCGATCGCCGCGGGCGCCGACGCCATCTGCGTCGGCGGCGGGCTGTGCGACGAGGACACCGTACTGCGGCTGCGCGACGCGCTGGTCGACGCGGTACGGACCGGTGAACTGCCCGAGGAGCGGCTGGCCGACGCCGCGGCGCGCGTGCGCGCCCTGGCGGCCTGGACCCAGTCGCACCGGGCCAGGGGGGCTGAGTCGGTGCCGGGCGCGGCAGTGCAGGAGGGGACCGCGCCCGGCACCGACATCGGACTCGTCGCGGCCCGCCGGGCCCTGAAGGTGACCCGGGGGGAGCGGCCGTACACCCCGGTGAGCAGCGCCCCCTACGTGGCCTCCTTCACCCCGGTCGCGAACTTCGCCGTCGGTGACGAGACCCCCTGGGGCATCGCGGCGGAGCTGGAGCGGCTGCTGCCCGGCACGGAGACCGGCTCGTACGCCGAGGCCTCCGTGGACCCGGTCCTCGCCGCCGCGGGGGAGCGCCGGATCGTCGCGGTCGTCCGCGACGCCCACCGCCACCCGTGGATGACCGAGGCCCTGGACGGCCTTCTCGCGGCCCGCCCCGACACCGTCGTCGTCGAGATGGGCCTCAACGAGGCGGAGCCCCGCGGGGCCCTGCACATCGCCACGCACGGCGCGGCCCGTGTCTGCGGCCGCGCGGCCGCCGAGGCCGTGGTCGGCACCGGCGCCTGAGCGCCGCCCGTACTCCCGTGCGACGGAGGGGCCCGGCACCTGATCCAGGTGCCGGGCCCCTCCGTCGCACGCTCCGTCGTCCGTCCCGCCGGGGCGGCCGGCCGCGGGCTGCCCTCAGATGCCCTGCCAGGCGGGCTTGTTCGCGAAGGTGTGGCGGAAGTAGTCCGCGAGCTTCAGCTTGGAGGCGGCGGCCTCGTCCACGACGATCGTGGCGTGCGGGTGCAGCTGGAGCGCGGAGGCCGGTACGAGCGCGGCCACCGGGCCCTCGACGGTCTGCGCCACGGCCTCGGCCTTGCCCTCACCGGTGGCGAGCAGCACCAGGTGACGGGCCTCCAGGATGGTGCCGATGCCCTGGGTGATGACGTGGTGCGGCACCTGCTCGATGTCGTTGTCGAAGAAGCGGGCGTTGTCCACGCGGGTCTGCTCGGTGAGCGTCTTGATCCGGGTGCGCGAGGCGAGCGAGGAGCACGGCTCGTTGAAGCCGATGTGCCCGTCGGTGCCGATGCCCAGGATCTGCAGGTCCACACCGCCGGCCTCGGCCAGCGCCTTGTCGTACGCCTCGCAAGCGGCCTGGACGTCCTCGGCGGAGCCGTCGGGGCCCATGAAGGCCTCCGGGGAGAGCCCGAGCGGCTCGACGACCTGGCGGAGCACGGTGGAGCGGTACGACTCGGGGTGCCCGGCCGGCAGTCCGACGTACTCGTCCAGCTGGGCGATCCGGGCCCGGGAGGCGTCCACGGAGCCGGCCGCGACCTGGGCGGTCAGGGCGTCGTAGATCGGGATCGGGGTCGAACCCGTGGCCACGCCGAGCAGCGCGTCGGGCTTGCGGCGCAGGAGGCCGGCGATGCCGTCCGCGATGAGCTCGCCGCCCGCCTTGGCGTCCTTGACGATGACAACTTCCACGCTGTGCCTGCCGATCTGGTGGAGGGGCCGGAGAGGGGCCATGTGGTATAGACCAATCAAAGCCAAATCTAGCAGAGGGAAGCCCTTCTCCTCATGCCGTTCCGACGTGCGGACGGCACCGCCACCATCGTCTGCCGCCCCCGTCCCCCCAGCCACCCGAACCCCGCCGGGACCCGCGCGCCGGCTCAGCTCAGCGAGCCGCCCGTGACGTCGATCCAGTGGCCCGTGATCCAGCGCGCGTCCTCGGAGGCCAGGAAGGCCACCACGTCCGCTATCTCCGCCGGGGAGCCGACCCCGCCCAGCGCCGACAGTGCCGCCGCCCCCGCCCAGGCCTGCTCGTCGCCCCTCAGCCAGCCGGCGTTGATGTCCGTGTCCACGATCCCCGGCGCCACCGAGTTGACCGTGATCCGCCGCGGCCCGAGGACCTTCGACAGGTCCCGGGTGAACACGTCGAGCGCGGCCTTCGACATCGAGTAGGCGATCAGGTCCGGCATCACCGCCGTCCTGGTCAGGCCCGTCGACACGTTGATGACCCGGCCGCCGTCCCGGAGCCGCTCGGCGCCCAGCTGGGCGAGGAAGAACGGCGCCTTGGCGTTGACGGCGAAGATCCGGTCGAACTCCTCCTCGCCGAGCTTCGCGAACGGCTCCGAGGCCGCGATCCCCGCGTTGTTCACCAGGATGTCCAGCCCGCCGTCGCCGCCCACGGCCAGGTCGAACGCCTCCCACAGGGCCGCCGCGTCCCCGGGGACCCCCAGCTCCTGGCCGAGCGTGAAGGCCTCGCCGCCCGCCGCCTCGATCGCCTCGACGGTCTCCTTCGCCGCCGTCTCGTTGCTCCCGTAGTGCACCCCGACCCGCGCGCCCTCGCGGCCGAGCCGCTCCGCGATCCCGCGTCCGATGCCCCGGCTTCCGCCCGTGACCAGTGCCGTCTTCCCTGCGAGCACGCCCATGGCGACGCCCCCCTCTTTGTGTAGCGGTCGTTATGAAAAGACCGTACCCCACTTTTGCTAGCGCGCGCTATAGAATTCACTCCATGGTGACGAGACAGCGCGGCCGGCCCCGCTCCTTCGACCGGCTCACGGCCCTGGAGCAGGCCACGATGGCCTTCTGGGAGCACGGCTACGAGACGACCTCCGTCGCCGACCTCACGCGCGCCATGGGCATCAGCGCACCCAGCCTCTACTCGGCCTTCGGCGACAAGCGGACGCTCTTCGAGGAGGTCGTCGAGGCGTACGCCGGGTCGTACGGGTCGTACGGCGAGCGCGCCTTCACCGAGGAGCCGACGGCCCGCGCCGCCATCGGGCGCCTCCTGCGGGAGTCGGCGGAGCTCTTCACGGAGTCGGGCCACCCGCGCGGCTGCCTGATGATCTCCGCCGCGGTGAACTGCTCGACCCCCGAGGTCGAGGAGGCCCTGCGGGCCCGCCGGGAGGCCAATCTGACCTCCTTCGAGGCCCGGATCCGCCAGGGCGTCGAGGCGGGGGAGCTGGCGCCCGGCACCGATGCCCGCGCGCTCGCCCGCTTCAGCGGCGCCGTACTCCAGGGCATGTCCCAGCAGGCCCGCGACGGGGCGACACGCGAGGAGCTCGCGGCGGTGGCGGAGTGGGCGATGCGGTCCTGGCCGCCGGCCCCCGGGGGCGCCCGGGAAAAGGCCCCGGAAACACCCGCGGGCCGCGGCGCCTGACGGGACCCTCAACCCGTCCGGCACCGCAGCCCGGAGTTGCTCGGCCGGGGGTGTGCGGTCCCTCGGCCGTGTGGGAGGTCTCGACGCAGTCAGGGCAGAGAGCGTCGGGTACCTCGTTCCATCCTCCTGTGCGGGGAGGATGGAGGCTGGATGCGTTCATTGTGGACTAGACCATTCTTGTCTGTCCATCCACAGGAACGCGGCTCTTCCCGGCCCATCCTCCAACACGGACGCCCGGAGATCCAGGTTCACCGCCCCTGCAATTCCGCGGGTACCCTCGCACCGTGCCCTCCATGAACGACCTCGTGCGCCAGCACACCGCCCTGAGCGACTCCGACCTCGAGTGGCTCCACCTGCTGGTGTCGGAGTGGCAGCTGCTCTCCGACCTCTCCTTCGCCGACCTCGTCCTGTGGGTTCCGACCCTCGACGGCACGCGATACGTCTCCGTCGCCCAGATGCGGCCCAACACCGGCCCCACCTCCTACCAGGACGACATGGTCGGCCACCTGGTGCCGCGCGGCCGTCGCCCCCTGCTCGACGCCGCCCTCGACGAGGGCCGGATCGTCCGCGAGGGCGACCCCGAGTGGCGCGAGGAGGTCCCGGTGCGGGTCGAGTCCATCCCCGTGCGCCGCGAGGGCCGGGTCCTCGGCGTCATCGCCCGCAACACCAACCTGCTCACCGTCCGCACGCCCTCCCGGCTGGAGCTCACCTACCTCCAGTCGGCCTCCGACCTCGCCCAGATGATCGCCGCCGGGGCGTTCCCCTTCCCCGGTGAGCAGGTCGACATGGACTCCTCGCCGCGCGCCGGCGACGGCCTCGTCCGCCTGGACGCGGACGGCATCGTCCAGTACGCCTCGCCCAACGCCCTCTCCGCGTACCACCGGCTCGGGCTCGCCGCCGACCTCGTCGGCCAGCACCTCGGCCAGATCACCGCGGAGCTCGCCCCCTCCCGCGGCCCGGTGGACGAGGCCCTGGTCAAACTGGCCTCCGGCTACGCGCCGCGCGAGTTCGAGGTCGAGGGCAACGGCGGAGTGATCCAGCTGCGGGCGATCCCGCTCAAGCCCAAGGGCACCCGGATCGGCTCGCTCGTCCTGCTCCGCGACGTCACCGAACTGCGCCGCCGTGAGCGCGAGTTGATCACCAAGGACGCCACCATCCGGGAGATCCACCACCGGGTGAAGAACAACCTCCAGACCGTGGCGGCCCTGTTGCGCCTCCAGGCCCGGCGGATGGACTCGGACCGGGGCCGCGAGGCGCTCAACGAGGCCGTGCGGCGTGTCGGTTCGATCGCGATCGTGCACGAGACGCTGTCCCAGAACCTGGACGAGCGCGTCGAGTTCGACGAGATCGCCGACCGGGTGATCGCGATGGTCGCCGAGATCTCCCCGGGCAAGGTCACCTGCCGGCGCAACGGCCGCTTCGGCATTCTCGACGCCGAGGTCGCCACCCCGCTCTCCATGGTCCTCACCGAGATCCTGCAGAACGCCCTGGAACACGCCTTCGCCCAGGGCGAGCAGGGCACGGTCGAGGTCACCGCCGTCCGCGGCGAGCCCCGTGCCGACGCCCGGCTCCTGATCACGGTCAAGGACGACGGCCGCGGACTGCCCGAGGGATTCGACCCGCAGCGGGCCGGCAACCTCGGCCTCCAGATCGTACGGACGCTGGTGGAAGGGGAGTTGGGCGGCACGTTCGACATGGTCCCCGGCACCGAGCGCGGCACGAAGGTGCTCCTCGACATCCCCGTGCAGCCGCAGAAGTGACGTCCTGACGCGCGGTTCTCCCGCACAGCAGCGAGCCCCGGACCGAGAAGAACGGTCCGGGGCTCGAATGCTGTGGGTTACTGCTGCGCGCTGCGACTCGAGGGCGGTGATTGCATACGCGATGTATGCGCCGCTGGCCTCAGGCTTCGGTGGGGCGTCAGGCGCTGGCGTTACGCGCCCGGTTGCGAGCGGCGCGGCGCTTCATCGCGCGGCGCTCGTCCTCGCTGAGGCCACCCCAGACGCCGGAGTCCTGGCCGGACTCGAGCGCCCACTGCAGGCACTGCTCCATGACGGGGCAGCGGCGGCAGACGGCCTTGGCTTCCTCGATCTGCAGCAGCGCAGGACCGGTGTTGCCGATGGGGAAGAAAAGCTCCGGGTCTTCCTCACGACAAACGGCGTTGTGACGCCAGTCCATGGCTGCTACCTCTCTCAGTGTTACGTGCCAGTTGCTTGTGAATGTGAACGCTTTCACGAATCCCCCCGCAAGGGAAGGGCCGACTGCCAGGTGAACTGGTGTGGTCCAAGTTGGGGAGGGGTTCTGACTCTCAGTGGAGGCCGGTCTTGCGGGCCGTCCCGATCGCCAAGAAGAGACTCCCAAACCCCAGCAACGGATACAACCCCTTCCGGAAAGTTTTTTTTGATTCCTCGGTGTCGGCTAGGTCACAGCCGTACTTCTAAGGGGTGGATGCGCGCCTAAACGTTCGAGTGAAAGGACTTTGGGCCCTTCCACTCACACAATCACACGCAGTGCACGGCGAACGCCTGTGAACGTCACGCTCGTACGCAGTCCCAGGTGGTCTCCGTCCATCTGCAGAGGGAGGGGAACCTTCGAATGCAAGGTGAAGTCGGTCAGGTCGTGCAGAGTCACAGCGTGCTTGCCCCGCGGGCCCCGCTCCGGGGTCGAGGTGAGCAGCTGGGTGGCGTAGCGGGCCACCGCCGGGGTGGAGAGACGGCTCAGTCCGAGCACGTCGAGAGCGGTCTCGAAGGACGCCTCCGGGGACGCGTACACCGGACGATTGCCCAGGTAGGTCCAGGGAGACGTGTTGCAGATTATGGAGAGGACGAGGTCCTCGACCGGCTCGGCGCCGGGCCGCTCCAGGGTGATCGTGCCGTGCCGTCGGTTCGGCTCGTCCAGGAACTGGCGGAACACCTGGCGGAGGTAGAGGGCGTGCGTGGACCGCTTGCCGCGCTCCCTCTGCTGTTCGACCCGGCCGATGACGCTCGCGTCGAATCCGAGGCCGGCGCAGAAGGTGAACCAGCGCGAGGGCACCGCCTCGTCCTCGGTGCCCGGCGTCCCGGCCGCCAGCCCGAGGCTCACTGTGCGTGCTCGCCGCTCACGCAAAGCGTCGAGCAGGGCGCCGGTCGCCTCCACGGCGTCGTTCGGCAGTCCGAGCGCGCGGGCGAAGACGTTGGTCGAGCCGCCGGGGACGACCGCGAGGCCCGGCAGCCGGTCCGGGTCGGGCCCGTCGTGCAGCAGACCGTTGACGACCTCGTTCACCGTGCCGTCGCCGCCGAGAGCCACGACGAGGTCGATGTTGCCCGAGTCGGCGGCCCGCCGTCCCAGGTCGCGCGCGTGCCCGCGGTACTCGGTGGTGACCGCCTCCAGCTTCATCTCGCTCGCCAGCGCGTGGATGAGCACGTCACGGGTGCGGGCACTGGTGGTGGTGGCTGCCGGATTGACCACGAGAAGTGCGCGCATGAGCGCCAGGGTACCTACCCGGCGGTACCGGGCCCAGTCCAGGCCCACCCGTCGGACACCCCGCGGGGCTCCGGCAGGGGAGCCCCGCCGGGTTCCCCGGCGGCCCGGTTACCCTGCCCTCTATGAGCAGCAGCAGTACGGAGCAGACCTCCCGCCCCCGCCGACTCGCCGCAGCCGCGGCCGTGGCCGGTGTCGAGGCCCTCGGGCTCCTCGCGGGTGGTGTGTACATGCTGGTGAAAGCCCTCGCGGACGGCACCGGCGACCTCACCGGCGCTCTGACCGGCGCGGTGACACTTGTCGCACTCGGCCTGATCCCGCTCGCCGCCGCCCGCGGACTGTGGCTGCGCCGGTCCTGGAGCCGGGGACCGGCCGTCATCACACAGATCCTGGCCCTGCCGGTCGCCTGGCAGATGCTCCAGGCGAACAGCGCCCTGATCCCGGTCGGCATCGTCCTCGGCGTCCTCGCCGTCACCGGGCTCGTCCTCCTGGTGAACCCGGCCACGACCGAGGCGCTCGGCATCCGGCGCCCCGGTCAGGACACTCCGTAACGGATCGTCACTCCTCCACGAGGAGCTTCTCCCGCAGCTGCGCCAGGGTCCGGGCCAGCAGCCGAGAAACGTGCATCTGCGAGATGCCGACCTCCTGCGCGATCTGCGACTGGGTCATGTTCCCGAAGAAACGCAGCAGCAGGATCCGCTTCTCCCGGGGCGGCAGGTCCTCCAGGAGCGGCTTGAGCGACTCGCGGTACTCGACCCCCTCCAGGGCCTCGTCCTCCGCGCCCAGGGTGTCCGCGACGGCCGGCGACTCGTCGTCCGTGTCCGGCACGTCCAGGGAGAGCGTCGAGTAGGCGTTCGCCGACTCCAGCCCCTCCAGGACCTCCTCCTCCGAGATCCCGAGCCGCTCGGCCAGCTCGTGCACCGTCGGGGACCGGCCGTGCTGCTGGGAGAGCTCCGCCGTCGCCGTGGTCAGCGAGAGCCGCAGCTCCTGGAGGCGGCGCGGCACGCGGACCGCCCACCCCTTGTCACGGAAGTGGCGCTTGATCTCGCCGACGACCGTCGGGGTCGCGTACGTCGAGAACTCGACCCCGCGCTCCGGGTCGAACCGGTCCACCGACTTGATCAGGCCGATCGTCGCCACCTGCGTCAGGTCGTCCAGCGGCTCGCCGCGGTTGCGGAAGCGCCGGGCCAGGTGCTCGACCAGCGGCAGGTGCATCCGGACCAGCCGGTTGCGCAGCTCCGCCTTCTCCGGGGAGCCCTCCGGCAGCCCACGCAGCTCGACGAAGAGGGCGCGCGCGCCGCTCCGGTCGTTCGGGGCGGGGACGGCCGGAGTGTCGTCCGCCTCCGCCTCGTCGGACTCGGCCCCGGCCCCGTGCGCCCCCGCCTCGGCCGCCTTCGTGTCGTCCTCGGCGCTCGGCATGCCCGAGGAAGCTCCGGAGGCCACCGGGGCCTCCGGGAGGCCGGTCGTCTCGGGAACCTGGTGGTGCTGCTCGTGCTCGCTCATCTGGTCCGCCTGCTCCGTAGCGACCTCATGCGGCCGCGCCTGCTGCTCAGGGATGCCGGCCGTCGCGTCCCCGCTCCTCACGCCGGGCCTGGCCCCGCGCCGCGCTGTTTGTACAGGCTGATCGAGACCGTACGGTCATCGGCCACCGACGACTCCACCTTCCCGGCCAGTGCCGACAGCACCGTCCAGGCGAAGGTGTCGCGCTCCGGTGCCCGACCGTCGGTCGTCGGGGCGGAGACCGTCACGTCCAGCGAGTCGTCGACCAGCCGGAAGACGCAGCTGAGGACGGACCCCGGCACGGCCTGCTGGAGCAGGATCGCGCAGGCCTCGTCGACGGCGATCCGCAAGTCCTCGATCTCGTCGAGGGTGAAGTCCAAGCGCGCCGCGAGGCCGGCCGTGGCCGTACGCAGCACGGACAGATAGGCACCCGCAGCGGGCAGCCGGACTTCCACGAAGTCCTGGGTCCCGGGCTCGCCTGTGATCTGGGACACCCTCACCTCCAAGGTGGCACAAGCTCATTCGGGGTCCGGGGGGAGAGGCCCCGGACCGGGCGGTGCGCAGGGGGCTGCGCAGTCCGCCGTGACGCTATCGCGATACGTCCCGCCGTGTCGCCGTGAGCCCCCCGGCCCCCGATCACGCTCGTCACCCATGGTAGGCCCATGCGTGCGGACGGTGGGTAGAGGTGTGCGGGGGGCGAAATCGAGCGACCGGCGGAGGGATGACGTACCCAACCGCGAGGCCCTCGAACCGTCGCGCGGCCCCCCGGTCGTCAGGCGACCGGACCGCCCCGCCGACCGTCGGCCGTCAGACGATCGCGCCGTCCACGAAGCACCAGCGCCAGGCCTCGCCCCGCTCGAACGTCCGCATCACGGGGTGCCCGGTGGAGGAGAAGTGCCCCGTCGCGTGCCGCCCCGCCGACGAGTCGCAGCAGCCGACGTGACCGCAGCTCAGACAGATCCGGAGCTGCACCGGGTGTGTACCGTCCGCCAGGCACTCCGGGCAGGTGTCGGCCAGCGGCGCCGGTTCGGGGCGCGGCATTTCGGCAACGTGCGGGCACTCGCTCATGATGGCCAGGTTACGTTGCGGCACAGGACAGGGACGGGCACACGGGCATGGACGCACTGCAGCTGGTGGGGCTGGTGGCGGCGAGCGCCGCGATCGCGGGGCTCGCGCGGCGGACCCCGGTACCGGCCCCGCTGCTCCTGGTCGCCGTCGGTCTCGCCGCCTCGTACGTGCCGGGGGTTCCGGACTACACGCTCGACCCGCACATCGTGCTGCCGCTGATCCTGCCCCCGCTCCTCTACACCGCGGCCGTCGACTCCTCCTACCTCGACCTGCGGGCGAACATCCGGCCCGTCGCCCTGCTCTCCGTCGGCTACGTCCTCTTCGCCACCGTGGCCGTCGGCTGGCTCGCGTACGTCCTCGTCCCCGACCTGCCGCTCACGGCCGCGCTCGTGCTCGGCGCCGTGGTCGCCCCGCCGGACGCGGTCGCCGCCACGGCCATCGCCCGCAAGCTCGGCCTGCCCAACCGGATCACCACGATCCTCCAGGGGGAGTCCCTGGTGAACGACGCCACCGCGATCACCGCCTACAAGGTCGCCCTCGCGGCCGCGGTCGGCGAGGGCGTCAGCTGGGCCGGCGGGATCTGGGAGTTCGCGCTCGCGGCCGTCGGCGGGATCGGCGTCGGCCTGGTCCTCATGGTCCCCATCCACTGGCTGCGGCGAGGCCTCGGCGACTCCCTCCTCCAGAACACCCTCTCCCTCCTCGTCCCCTTCGTCGCCTACGCGGCCGCCGAGGAGGTCGGCGCCTCCGGTGTCCTCGCCGTCGTCGTGGTCGGCCTCTTCCTCGGCCACCGCGCCTGGCAGGTCGACTTCGCGACCCGCCTCCAGGAGGAGGCGGTCTGGAAGATGGTCGCCTTCATCCTGGAGTCCGCCGTCTTCGCCCTGATCGGGCTCCAGCTCCCCTACGTCGTCGAGGGCCTCGGCCAGTACGGCATCGCAGAGGCGGCCTGGTACGCGGTCGGGGTCTTCGTGGCCGTCGTCGTCGTGCGGTTCGTCTGGGTCTACCCGGCGACCTTCCTGCCACGATGGCTCTCCGCGCGCGTGCGCGAGCGCGAGCCGGGGGTGGACTGGCGGGCCCCGCTCGTCGTCGGCTGGGCCGGCATGCGCGGGGTCGTCTCCCTCGCCATCGCCTTCTCCATCCCCGCCGTCACGGACGGGGTGGAGTTCCCCGCCCGCAACCTCGTCCTCTTCCTCACCTTCACCACCGTCATCGGCACGCTCGTGGTGCAGGGCCTCACCCTGCCCCCGCTCATCCGGCTCCTGAAGCTCCCCGGCCGTGACCGGTACGCCGAGACCCTCGCCGAGGCCCAGGCCCAGAGCGAGGCCTCCCGGGCCGCCGAGGAACGCCTCGACGCGCTCCTCGCCGACGAGCGCAACGCCCTTCCCCAGCCCCTCGCCGACCGGCTGCGCACCGTCCTGGAGCGCCGCCGGAACTCCGTGTGGGAGCGGCTCGGGGCGGTCAACGAGGCCACCGGGGAGACGGCGGACGACACGTACCGGCGGCTCTCGCGCGAGATGATCGAGGCCGAGCGCGAGGTCTTCGTGCAGCTGCGCGACGCGCGCCGCATCGACGACGAGATGATGCGCACGCTCCTCCGCCGCCTCGACCTGGAGGAGGCCGCCGCGTACCGCGAGGAGGAGGCGGGCTAGGGCGTGTTGCGAAAGTAGCGCCGGCCGCCCGAAGGGCGGGCCAGGGCCCGCTCCCCGTCAGGGGCCCTCCGGCTCAGGGGCGCCCGTCACCACCGCTGCGAGCCGGGTACCCGCCGGGAACGCGCCCTCCTGCGCCAGGTTCACGAGGCCGTAGAGCATTTTGGCGACATACAGCCGCTCGATGGCGAGTCCGTGCCGCGCCTCGAAGTCCTGTGCGAAGGCTTCGAGGGCCGGACCCGTACGGGCGTAACCGCCGCAGTGGAACCGCTCGTCGAGGGCCCAGTCGCCACGCGTCCCGCCGAACGCCGCCTCCTGGAGGGCACGGACCTCCGCGCCCAGGAAGCCGCCCTTGAGGACCGGGATGCCCAGGGCCGACTGCCCGGGGGAGAGGCCGGCCGCGAGGCCCGCCAGGGTGCCGCCGGTGCCGCAGGCGACGGCGACGACGTCCGCCGCCTCCGCGAGCTCGCGGCCGAGCTCCACGCACCCCCGCACGGCGAGCACGTTGCTGCCGCCCTCGGGAACCACGTACGTCTCCGCGGGGGCCCGCTCCAGGAGCGCGGCGAGCGTGGCCGGATCGCCCTTCGCGCGGTACGTGGCCCGGTCCACGAACTCCAGCCGCATCCCGTCCGCCGCGCACCGCGCGAGGGACGGGTTGAGCGGCCGCCCGGCCAGCTCGTCCCCGCGGACGACCCCGATCGTGGGGAAGCCGAGGAGCCGGCCGGCGGCGGCCGTGGCGCGCAGGTGGTTCGAGTACGCGCCGCCGAAGGTGAGCACGGGACGGCCGCCGGCCGCCCGCAGGTTGAGCGCGAGCTTGCGCCACTTGTTGCCCGGCAGATCGGGGTGGATGAGGTCGTCGCGCTTGAGCAGCAGCGTGAGACCGCGCCGGGCGAGGCGCTCGTCCTCCACCGGCTCCAGGGGGGAGGGGAGCCGGGGCCGCAGGGGGGAGAGGTCGAACGCGTTCACCCGGCCATTGTCCAGGCCGACCGGGGCCCTCGGTCGGCCGGAGCCCTCGGTCGGCAGGTCGCCCGCCGGTCGGCCGGCCGAGCGACCTGTCGACCCGCCCCGCCGGTCAGCGGAGCAGGTCGGCGATCCGCTCGCGCATCGAGGCCATCGTGAAGCCGCGCGGGTCCACCTTCCCCGGCTGCCACTCCCGGTGCCCGATGACCGAGCGCTGGGTCCAGCCGTGCGCCCGGCACACGGCGGCGGCCGCCTTCGCGATGGCCTCCAGCTGGACCTTCGGCCACGGGTCGACGCCGTCGCCGAGGTTCTCGCACTCGAAGCCGTAGAAGTGCCGGTTGCCGTCCGTCGTGGCCTCGTCGTCCCGCGGCAGGCGCTTCTCGGCGATGACCGCCCTGAGCACCTCGTCGTCGCCGAGGCCCGCGTGGTTGGTGCGGCCGTAGCCGACGAGGTGGACCGTGCCGTCCTTGGCGATCACGCCGTGGCAGAGCGGCCCCGGCAGGGACTCGTAACCGTCTCTGCAGATGCGGACGGTGCCCGCGGTGCCCTTGGTCACGGTGTGGTGGATCATCACGCCGTGCACCGGGCCCCAGGGGCCCTTGTGGTTGCGGTTGTGGGTGGACCAGTCGCCGACCTGGACGACCGCGAGGCCCTCGTCGCGCAGCGCGGCGAGGAACCTGCTCGCGGACATGGGTGAGGCCATGACCGACTCCCTTCAGGGGAACGGGGTGAACTTCCGGAGTACCGGAGTCCGCCACTCCGCGGCTATCCGTTCGGGTGGCGTGCGAGCCGATTCGGACACGGCGCCACGAGGCCTGCTCTGCGCTGCTGTTCGGGGGGAAATCACGTGACATGCCCCGAAGATCGTCGAACAGTCCCACCCGATTGTGTAATGGCGCGGACACGTTCCGTGCTGAAAGGCTCTCTCTCGCAACTCACGCATACGAGAGGGAGTTCCATGTCCGTTGGTTCGGTTGGCGACGAGGTCCGTACGGACCAGGCACCGCAGCAGAGTCTCGGTACCGCCGCCGCGCGGAACCTCGCCACGACCACCAAGTCCGCGCCGCAGATGCAGGAGATCACCTCCCGGTGGCTGCTGCGGATGATGCCGTGGGTGCAGGTGCAGGGTGGTACGTACCGGGTGAACCGCAGGCTCAGCTACTCCGTGGGCGACGGCCGCGTCACCTTCGTCCAGACGGGGCAGAACGTCGCGGTCATCCCCGCCGAGCTCGGCGAACTCCCCGCGCTGCGTGGTTACGAGGACGAGACCGCCCTGGCCGAGCTCGCGTCCCGCTGTGCCCAGCGGGAGTACGCGGCGGGCGACATCATCGCCGCCGTCGGCGCGGCCAACGACCGCGTGCACCTCCTCGCGCACGGCCGTATCGAGCAGGTCGGCGAGGGCCCCTACGGGGACGAGGCCGTCCTCGGCGTGCTCGCCGACGGTGCCTACCTCGGCGAGTCCGCGCTGGTCAGCGCCGACGCCGTCTGGGGCTGGACGGCCCGCGCCGCCACCGCCTGTACGGTCCTGGAGCTCACCCGCGCCGACGTGCTGAACCTGGCGGACCGGGCGCCCTCGCTCGCCGCCCACCTGGAGGCCGTGGCCGCGCTCCCCGACCAGCGCACCAACACCTACGGCGAGGCCGCCATCGACCTCTCCGCAGGCCACATCGGCGAGGCGGTCATCCCGCACACGTACGTCGACTACGACCTCGCGCCGCGCGAGTACGAGCTGAGCGTCGCCCAGACCGTCCTGAAGGTCCACAGCCGCGTCGCCGACCTCTACAACCAGCCGATGAACCAGACCGAGCAGCAGTTGCGGCTGACGGTCGAGGCGCTCCGCGAGCGCCAGGAGCACGAGCTCATCAACAACAAGCAGTTCGGCCTCCTCGCCAACTGCGACTACGGGCAGCGGATCCAGCCCCACGACGGCGCCCCCAGCCCCGACGACATGGACGAGCTGCTCTCCCGCCGCCGGGGGTCGAAGCTCTTCCTCGCCCACCCGCGCGCCATCGCCGCCTTCGGCCGCGAGCTCAACAAGCGCGGCCTCGTGCCCGAGACGATCGAGGTCAACGGCAACCGCATCCCGACCTGGCGCGGTGTGCCGATCTTCCCGTGCAACAAGATCCCGGTCTCGGACGCCCGGACCACCTCGATCATCTGCATGCGTACGGGCGAGGCCGACCAGGGTGTGATCGGTCTGCACCAGACCGGCCTGCCCGACGAGATCGAGCCCAGCCTCTCGGTCCGCTTCATGGGCATCGACGAGCAGGCGATCATCTCCTACCTCGTCACGGCCTACTACTCGGCCGCCATCCTCGTCCCGGACGCGCTCGGCATCCTGGAGAACGTCGAGGTCAGCCGCTGGCGTTGAGCCGCCGGCGCCCGGGGGCGGGGACCGAACCTCCCGCCCCCGGGTGTCTCCCGGCCCGCGTCGCGAAGGACATGAAGGAAGTGACCGTGACCACGACCAGCCCGGACGCCGTCGCCGAGGGTCAGGGAGCAGTGCTGCTCCTGGACCAGACGCGGGCCGCCGTCCATCCCCAACTCCGCTCCACCGTCGAGTCCCTGCCGGGCTCCATACGGCGGGTGGCGATGTACCACTTCGGCTGGGAGCACGCCGACGGCACCCCGGCCGCCGGACAGGCGGGCAAGGCGATCAGGCCCGCGCTGGTCCTCGCGGCGGCCCGCGCCCTCGGGGCCGAGTCCGCCCAGGCGGTGAAGGCCGCGGCGGCCGTCGAACTCGCGCACAACTTCACCCTGCTCCACGACGACATCGTGGACGAGGACCCGACCCGGCGGCACCGGCCCACCGCCTGGACCGTCTTCGGCATCCCGGACGCCCTCATAGCGGGTGACGCGATGAACGCGCTCGCGCTCCGGCTGCTCGCCGAGGACCCGCATCCCGCCTCGCCGGCCGCCGCGGCGCGCCTCGCCGCCTGCGTCATCGAGCTCTGCGCGGGCCAGCAGGCGGACTGCGCCTTCGAGCAGCGCGGCCCCCGCGACGTCTCGCTCGACGAGTGCCTGGCCATGGCCACCGCCAAGACCGGGGCCCTCCTCGGCGCCTCCTGCGCCATCGGCGCGCTCTACGCGGGCGCGGGCGAGGAGGAGGTCGCGGCGATGGACTCCTTCGGCCGCGAGGCCGGACTCGCGTTCCAGCTGATCGACGACCTCATCGGGATCTGGGGCGACCCGGACCGTACGGGCAAGCCGGCCGGCGCCGACCTCGTCGCCCACAAGAAGTCGCTGCCCGTGGTGGCGGCGCTCGTCTCGGGGACCCCGGCCGGCGAGGAGCTGGCCGAGCTCTACACGCGCCCGGTCCTCGACGCCGCGGCCGTACGGGCGGCGGCGGACGCGGTCGAGCGGGCGGGCGGCCGGGACTGGGCGCAGGCCCAGGCGGCCGAGCGCATGGGCCGCGCCGTCGAGTACCTGGCCCAGGCGGTCCCGGACCTGGCGGCGGCGGGGGACCTGCTCGCCCTCGCGGAGTTCGTCACCCGGCGTACGCGCTGAGGCGTTCGCCGGGGTGTTCCGGGGACGTTCCAGGGGCGTTCCGGGGCGTGGTCACTCCGCCGGGACGATCCGGTTGACCACGGTCTCGACCAGGTCGTCCAGGTCCCGCTCGGCGTGGAGGCCGGGCACGGTGAAGTGGTCGAGCAGCAGCCCGGTGAGGGCGAAGTAGAGCACCCGGACCGTGTCCGCATCCCCGGGCATCCCGGATCCGACGTGCAGCCGGATGTTCAGGTCGAGGTCCGCCCGGAGCACCTGGGTGAACCGGGCCTGGAGCTCGGGACGGCGCGTGGCCTCCAGACGCAGCTCGAAGAGGCCCAGGTAGCAGGTGCGCTCGGCGGCCATGCGTCGGGCGAGCCAGCGCATCAGCTCGACTACGAGGGCGCGGCTGGGCTCCGGGAGCAGCGCGGCGTCGATGGCCCCGGGCTCGGGGGTCAGGCGGACGAAGATCCGGTCGGCGACCTCGGAGAGCACCTGGTCCCGGTCGCTGAAGTAGTTGGACGAGGTGCCCGTGGGGACCCCAGCCCGGGCGTCGACGGCCCGGAAGGTCAGCCCGCGGGCGCCTTCCTCGGCCAGCACCTCGATCGCCGCGTCGAGGAGGGCCGTGCGGCGCTCCGGGTTTCTCGCCATGTCGTGCTCCTTCGGATCTCTGGTGAAGCTTCTCGAAAATAAGCCTTGCGCAACCACTACAGGTGAAGCACTATAGCCGTCGTGGTTGCGATCGCAGCCGCGCTCCGAAGTGGAAGAGGACCGGTTTGCGCAAGCTCACGTACTTCATCGCCTGCACCATCGACGGCTTCATCGGTGACCCCAAGGGCGATGCCGGCTCCATGTACCAGTTCGTGGACGCGGAGTTCCTGGAGTTCCTGACCGGCGAGTACCCGGAGACCGTCTCGGCGCAGGGCCGGGAGGCGCTCGGGATCGATGCCGAGAACAAGCGGTTCGACACCGTCATCCAGGGCAGGGGCTCGTACCAGATCGCCCTGGACGTCGCCCTCACGAGCCCGTACGGCCACCTGCGGGAGATCGTCGCCAGCCGCTCGCTGAGCGAGTCGCCCGACCCCAACGTCGAGCTGATCGCCGACGACCTGGTCGCCCGCGTCCGCGAGCTCAAGGCCGAGGACAGCCCGCTGGACATCTGGCTCTGCGGTGGCTCGGCGATCGCCGGCGAGCTCATCGACGAGATCGACGAGCTCGTCATCAAGACGTACCCGCAGGTCTACGGCTCCGGCATGCCCATGTTCGGCGCCGGCTTCGAGCCGCGCGACTTCGAGCTGGACGACCTGCGCGTCTTCGGCAACGGCGCGTTCGTCCGTACGTACACCAGGAAGCGGTGACGGCGAGGAGCGGGCCCGCGCGAGGCGTCCTACCCTGGAGACATGCGTGAAGAGGTACCTCGCACGACGCGGGACCCCTTGGCCGAGACCAAGTGCCCGGCCTGCGGCCTTCCGCGCGACAAGCTGGCCACCCGGCACAAGGTCCTCGGGGCCTGGGTCCCGGAGTGGGAGGTGCAGCCGTGCCGCAACCCGGACTGCTCGCTGTACGAGGGCGCGGAGGCGCGCGCCGACGGCGGTCCGGACCTCGGCGCGGATGCCACCGGCACGCAGGTGACCGGCAAGAACGGCGAGATCGGGAGAAGTCCGGCCACCGGGTGACCGGCCGCGCGCCGGAGCCGGTCATACCGCTACAGTCCGCGCATGTCATCGGAGTCGACAGAAGTCTGGACCGGCTGGTACCGGGACCGCAGCGGCGCGGAAGCGATCGTCATCACGGCCACCGGGCGGCACGTCGCCACCCGGATCAGGGGGGTCGAGTACACGGGCGCGAGCTTCGCCGCGCTCAGCGCCGCCGAGAGCGGCGGGCAGGCCCTCGGCGGCTGCGTCCTGGAGTGGGACCTGCCGCTCCCCGTCGTCCTGGACGGCGTGACCCAGCAGGCCACACTGAGCTGTCTGCTGACGCTCGGTGAGCGCGCGGACCTCAGTCTGACGCTCCACTACGGTGGCGCCGCGTTCGAAGCATGCGTCGCCGGAGGTGACTTCGACGGGGCGCTCGACCGGGTCCGGCGCCAGCTTCCGCCCGGCGCCGACTTCGGCCGCCGCCTCCTGCAGGCGGCCTGACACCCCGGGTCCCAAACCCTCCCGAACGCCGGACGGCGGCGCCCCCTCGCGGGGCGCCGCCGTCCTCTTCGTACGGATCCGGAACCGGACGGTTCAGGGTCAGGAGGCCTTGAACGCGGAGGTGAGGCCGTACCGCCACAGCTGGTCGACGCGGGCGCGCTCCTGGGAGTTCGGCGTGGCGTTCTGGCAGGAGGTGCCGGGGCCGCCGCCCGACATCAGCTCGCTGCACGGGCCGCTGTAGTGGTCCGGCAGGCCGAGGACGTGCCCCGTCTCGTGGGCGGTCACGCGGGTGGAGTTGTACTGCTGGTTCTGGCGGTAGTCGAGGAAGATGTAGCCGCTGCCGTGGCCGTCGGTGCTCGCGTACGACCCGCGCGAGTCGTTGCCCTCGTAGTACCGGAAGTCGGGGTTGCTGCCCTCGACGAGCCGGACGTTCACCACCGAGCTGTTCCATATCTGGGTGGAGCGGGCGATCTGGGTGCGGAAGCTCGGCGCGTTGGCGGCGCTGTAGACGACGGTGACGGCGGCCGCGGCCGGGTTGGCGGCCCGCTTCTTCGCCACGGACTTCACGACGGCGTCGAAGAACGCCTTGTTGGCCTTGGCCTCCTCCGCCGAACCGGCGTACGCGGCGCCGACCGCGCCGGCGGTCACGGCCCTGTCGGTGTCGGCGGCCACCGCGGGAGCGGCACCGAGCGAGGCGGCGAGACCGAGGCCGAGGGCGGCGGTCAGTACGGAGTTGAGGACCTTGGGGTGACGCATGGGGGGCTCCTCCTGTAGGGGGTCGGGGAGAGTCTCGGGGAACCCGGGGCGCATGGGGATGATGTCAACTGGTGATAGCCCGCCCACATCCCCCGAGTGGGAGCATCCAACTACCTTGAAAACAAAGGTATTTGAGGTGTTCCGGCTGTCTGGTGCGACACAGGTCGCCGCCCTACCCTCGGGGCATGGAGCTGGAGGTGAGGCATCTGCGGGCGCTCTGCGCCATCGCGGACGCGGGCAGCCTGCACAAGGCGGCGCGACAACTGGGCATGAGTCAGCCCTCGTTGACCACCCAGCTGCGTCGCATCGAGAACTCCCTGGGCGCCGAGCTCTTCTCGCGCGGCCGCCACGGCTGCCTGCCCACCGAGCTCGGCCGCTCCGTGCTCAGCCGGGCCCGCCCCCTCGTCGCCGACATGGCCGCGCTCGTCACCGAGACCCGGGCCGCCGTCGCCCGCACCGAGGGCCCCGGACTCCGCGTCGGCTCCACCGCCAGCCGGGCGCTCCCCGGCTGGCTGCGCCGGCTCCGCGAACGCCTGCCCGGCACCGACGTCGGCCTCCGCGTGGACGTCTCCGCCAACACGCTGCTGAGCACGGTCGCCGAGGGCCGGCTCGACGTCGCCTTCGTCCACGAGGTCGAGGGCTGCCCCCTACGGGTGCCCGAGGGCCTCCAGCGGCGCGTCCTGGTCGCCCGCGAACCGCAGTTCGTCTCCCTGGCCCGCGACCACCCCGCCGCCGCGAGCCCCGTCGTCGACCTCGCCGACCTCGCCCGGGACCACTGGATGGTCGACCCGACCGTGGACGGCGAATGGGACGGCCTCCGACGGGTCCTCGGAGCGGCCGGCATCGACCCGCCGCTGCTCCACGGCGACTACCACACGGCCGCGTCCCTCATCGTCCTCGGCGAGGCCGTCGCCCCCTGCCAGCCGACCTCCGTCCCCCGCGAGGACATGGCGATCCGGCCCCTGCGCGGCGACCCGCTGGCGGTCCGGCTCCTGCTGTACGCACGCCCGGGGACGGCCCTGGACGCCCTGTACGCGGACCTGTCCGCCGCCTACCGCGAAGCGGCCCTGCGCGCCGCCCCGTACCGCGAGTGGCTGCGGCGCCAGGGCGCGGCGGCGGGACTGTCGGTGGGGCCGTGCATGATGGCCGTATGAGCGATCGTGACAGCGGGGGCGGAAGGACCGTGGTGCGCCACGCCCGCGTCGAGGACCTGGGGCGGGTCGTCGAACTCGTCGCCGAGCACGCCGCGTACGAGAAGGCCGCACCCCCGGCCCCGGGCCTCGCGACCCGCCTGGCAGGCCTGCTCTTCGGCGACCGGGGGAGAGCCGGCGAGCCGCCCGCCCCCGCCGGCACCGACACGCCCCGCCTCCGCTGCCTGGTCGCCGAGCTCCCGGACGGCGGCCTCGCGGGCTACGCCACCTGCGCTCCCGAACTCTCCACGTGGGACGGCGTCGCCTACCTCCACATGGACTGCCTCTACCTCACGTCCACGGCCCGCGGCCACGGCCTCGGCCCCCTCCTGATGGAAGCCGTCCGAGCGGAGGCCCGTGCCCTGGGCCTGACGGAGATCCAGTGGCAGACCCCCGCGTGGAACGAGGGCGCGATCCGCTTCTACGACCGCCTGGGCGCAACCTCCAAGGAGAAGCGCCGCTACACCCTGTCGGTGGATTCGGCATAGGGGTCTCTTCCTGATCTTGCCGGGCTCGTCCGAGGACAGGCCCTAGGATGCCGCTCATGCCAGGGGAGCAGGACGAGCTGGTCGTGGGTCGGTACCGCTTCGTCAGGGCCATCGGAAATGGTGGCATGGGGAAGGTCTGGCTGGCTCGTGACGAGAAGCTGGGGCGCGATGTCGCCCTCAAGAGAGTCGTGTTCGCGGATGACGGCGAGACGAGCCGCGACATCCAGCGGAGACGCTTCATCCACGAGGCCAAGGCGCTGGCCAAGCTGGGCCATGCCGGGATCGTCGGCGTCCACGACGTCCTGGACGATCTCGAACCGCCCGTCATGGTCATGGAGTACGTCGCGGGCCCCTCACTCCAGCAGCTGTTGCGGGACCAGGGGGCGATGTCCGTCCGGGAGACCGCCAAGATCGGGCTCGCGATCCTGGACGCGCTGACCGAGGTGCACGGCAAGGACATCGTTCACCGGGACCTCAAGCCCGCCAACATCGTCTTGTCCGGTTCGCGGGTGGTGGTCGTCGACTTCGGCATCGCCCTCGTCCAGGGCGCCACACAGCTGACCAGGGGCGACAGCGGGCCGGGGTCGTGGAGCTACACGGCCCCGGAGCGTCTGCGCGGGCACCGGGGCGATGCGGCGTCCGACCTGTGGTCGCTCGGGGTGACCCTGTACGAGCTCGTGGAGGGACGGCGCCCGTTCACGGGACGAATCGACGCCGCGGTCATCCACGCGATCTGCACCGAGGATCCGTGGCCGACCGAGCGGGCCGGCGAACTGGCCCCCGTCCTGGCAGGACTGCTCACCCGCGAGCCGGAAGCACGGCTGACCGCCGAGGCGTTGCGGGAAGCCCTCGCGGAGCTCGTCGAAAGGCCGCGGAACGCCTCGCACCCGGCCCCCGCGCCCGCCCTCACGGCTGCCGCCCTCGCGGCGCTGCCCACGGTCACGGCCGCCCCCGACGCCCGGGTCGCGGTCCCGCCGAAGCCCCGCGAACGGACCGTCCTGGACGTGCCGGCCCAAGGTGCTGCCGGGATCGGGGACGAGGAGCCCGTCCTCGACGAGGAGCCCGTCCTCGCCGTCCCCGCCCTCAGCGCCTACGCCCTCGGCGAGCTGCCGGTCGAACGGCTGGCGCCCGCCCTGACCGACCGTTGGGAGAGCGGTGACAGGAAGGACGTCCACGCCGCGCTCAAGCGCGTCGGACGAGCCCGGCCTCCGTCGGAGCTGCTGGACCTGGCACACGCCCTGCGGTCCGGCAGGTACCCGTTCCTGGCAGACAACCTGATGCGGTACGCGGGCCGTCTCCAGCGACCCGCCTCCCTCGTCAAGCTGATCACCCTGCTGCGCTATGCGGAGCGCGACCGCGATGCCGACGAGGCCCTCGTGGCGGCCGGGAAGGGCCGGCGCCGGACGGATCTGGAGGACATCGAGGAAGCTCTGCGGGCCAGGACCGGACACGTACAGGGCCGAGCGGCGACCTGGATCGACATCGACGTCACGCGGATGAGGGACGCGGCCGCCGAACGCCCCGGTCCGGGTGCCCGCGGCCCTCTCTCGCCGCCTCGGAACCGCCCCGACCCCCAGCAGCCCTTCGTTCCGTTCTGGTTCGCGGTACCCGAGGAGCGGCAACTGGTCCCGGAAGACCTGACCCCGAGGGTCCTCACCCGGCTGACCCCGGGGACCTGGTACCTGGCCGTGGGCTGGTACGAGGGAAACACCGCGACCGCGATGATCGCCCAGACCCAGGACGGCACGCGCGGCCTCGTCTGGAACACCGAGGGAATTCACCGGGGTTAGGGCGTGTTGCGAAAGTCCCGCCTGCCCGACGGCGCCTGGCACGCACGCTCGCCGCGTTGTCGGGATCACCCCGATACATCCAGTATCGGGGCGACCCTCCGCCGTGCGATCGCACGCACCAGACGCCGTCGGGCCCGCCCTTCGGGCGGCCGGCGCTACTTTCGCAACACGCCCTAGGCGCCCGAAAGACAGCGCCCGGGCCGTCGCGGCGCCACGCGCGGCGGCCTGCGGACCCGGCTGCGGGCCGTGAGGTCGGGTGGACGGGGTCCCGCCGCCGCCCCATCCACCGCAACGCCCTCTCCGCTGTCATGACCGCGGCGGCGGCCAGGGGCCGGTGAGCAGTCGCTCCGCCTCCTCCACGACGGCCCGCGCCCGCAGTTCCCGCTGCTCGCGGGGGAGCGCCGTCCAGTCGTTGTAGGCGTCGGTTCTGTCGACCAGCGGCTTCAGCGAGTGTGGCCGGGCGAGTGCGGTCCAGCCCTCGTACGTGATCAGGTCGCCGCCGGCGCCCGGAGCCAGGCTGCCGTTCAGGACGAGCCGGAGCCACCAGCGGACGAGCTCCCAGCGGGCCGCTTCCTCGGGGAGGTCCGGGATCAGCCGGAGTTCGGCCAGCACGTCCTCGAACAGGGCCTCGGCCTGCCGGTGTTCGGCGCGGGAGAGGCCGGCGAGGAGCGGGAGGGACTCCGCCTCGACATCGAGCACCAGGGCCGCGAGCCCGGCCTCGATGAGCTGCTCGGGGCGGTGGGGCCGGCCGATCATCCGCTCCAGGGCCAGCATGCGCAGACACTCGACGGCCTCCGGCGCGGTCACGGCGTACGGCGTGAACGGGGTGGGCGCGGTGACGTCGATGCCGGGCCCGCCGTCGACGAAGTACGACCAGAAGTCCACGCCCAGACGTGCGGACGCGCCGCTCGCCTGGCCGAGGAACTCGTGGCGGAGGTAGCCGGCCAGGTCGTCGCCGTAGACGATGATGTCGGTCTGCATCACGGACAGCACGGGGTGCCCGTGCTGTCCCGCCACGCCGGGCAGGTAGCGGTGCCCGTAGACCGGCACCAGCGGCGGCACGGTGGCCAGCTCGGCCCCTGCGAGCCGCAGCGCGTCGGACGTCTCCGCGGGCCGCAGCGGCCACGAGGGGTGCCAGAACCTGGCGTGCTCGACGTCGAAGAGCACGCCCTCCACGGGCCAGGCGAGCCGCCCGGCCAGGTCCTCGGGATCGCCGCCCCGCCAGTCGGGCCACCGCGGCGAACCGAGCGGGAGGCCGGCGGCGAGGAACACCCGGTGATCCGCCGAGAACCGGAACCCGAACCGCGCCTCGACCGCATCCAGTTCCCCCTCCGTGAGCCCCGGCCCGATCTCGGCCCGGAGCATCCCCTGCAGACGTCGGGCGGCTTCCGGGGTCAGGGGCGACGGCGACGACGGGTCGATCATGCCCGTCAGCGTACTGAGGGACCCGCAAGAACCACGGGGCCCCCACAACGCAGACCGCACCCGTCCCACCGGGCCGCCGCGCAGGGCGGCCGGTGGAAAGGATGCGGTCGGAGGGAGCGACGAAGGTCAGGCCTTCTTCGTCTCCCAGAAGATGCGGTCGATCTGTCGGGCGACTTCCCCGGCGTGATCGCGACCTGGGCTTATGCCGCTGACCTGGCCTTTCCTGGTGTCGCTATCTAGCAGTATCTAGCAGGAGTTAGCAGAGCGGCGTAACTACTCTCCATGATCATCTCCCACGGAATCTCCCACCCCTCCCAGGGGCGGGAGTGGGCAAGGGAAAGACCGCCCGCCCGCCGGGGGTGCTCGGCGAACGGGCGGCCGTTTGTGGCGCCCCGTATCATGATCCAAAAAAGCGTCACTGCTGACGCTGACATGGGATCACGCAGGTCACAGCGTTGTCGAGTGCCTCACGAACAACCTCCCTGGGTCCACGAACGCCGCCGCACGTTGGGGCGCCGCATCCGCGACCAGCGGATACACCGAGGCCACACCCAGGAAGCTCTCGTGGAGATGACCGATATCGACCGGCGAACACTCCAGCGCATCGAGGCCGGCGAGAGCGACCCCCGGTACGGAGACCTCCTCCGCATCGCCGAAGCCCTCGGCCTCGACGTAGCGGACCTTGTGCGGTAGCCCCGGCCGGACGCGGGGGACGGATTCGGCCGGGGCGGTTAGACCTGCCCGCCCGTGGTCCGCCGAGAACACGGACGAGCAGGAGATCAGGGGCGGGGACTCCAGTACGGCGCGAGGCGGCGCTGGAGCGGGCTTGTCCGCCAGTCGTCCATGGTCCTCGCACGAGACATACGCGGCCCGCATTCCGCCTCGTTGGCATGCCAGTACGCGGAGGCGTGGGCACCCGAGGCGGCGTCATCGTCGATGGCGCGCGCCTGGCCGATGATCGTATTCCCGCAGTACTCGCACCTCTTCATCGTCTGGCCTTCCTGTGGCAGGGGCAGTCGCAGCGTTCTGCGGGGAGTACGAGATCGCCGTAGCTGGTGCGGACCTCGCCGATCTTGCACCAGGAGTGCTCGCCGAACTGGCACGCAGGCCGTACCGCCGGCTCCAACGAGGTGGCCGTCACCGCGCGGCCTTGGGCGTCGGCTCGTCGGTGAAGCTGTACAAGGTGGGCACGCCCCGCGAGGCCGCGCACTTTCGGTGGGCGTAGATGTGAGCGCCGCCAGCCTCGTTGCGCAGGGTGCGGACGCAAGCGTCGGCATCGGGTTCGGGGCAGTAGGTGCAGGCGCGTGACCTGCGGGGTCGGGTCGTCATCACGCACCCCCGGTTCGTCGGGTGATCAGGAACATCACCATCGTGACGAGCCGGAAGGCCCGGAACTCTTTCAGATGAGAGAGAGTTCCGAGCCCTACATGCCCACCCAGGCGGCCATGCTGCCCAGGGATTCCGGTGTCCGGCGGGTCAGGTGGACCAGGCCGCGGATCGTCTCGCGGGCGCCGGGGTGGTAGCGGGTCTGCTCGGGTGCCGCGCGTCGGGCCGCGACGAGGCTCTTCAACGCGGCGTCCGCCTTGCCGAGCTCCATCTCGGAGCGGGCCCGGTCGATGAGGAAGTGCGCCCGGCGAGAGGTGGCCATGGCAGCCGGAGGCTTGATCGCCTTCGCTTGCTTCAGCGCCTCGTCAAAGCGCCGCATCTCCACCGCGGCGGACATCCGGTGCATGGCCACGTTCGTCGGGCCGAACGACAGCCAGTGCACGTCCGAGGCGTCCCCCACCCGGTCCGCGTAGCTGGTCGCCTCGGCGATGTGCGTGTCGACCGCGGCCTTGTCGTCCGCCCGGGCGGCGATGACCGATGCGCCGAGGTGCAGTTGCCCGGCGACCGCCAGCGACTCGCGGGATTCGTCGGCCTGGCGGAGGATGCCGTGCCCGGAGCCGATGAGCCGGCGGCCGATCGAGTACTCGCCCTCGCGGAAGTAGACGAGCGCGCGCATGTACTGGCGGACAGCGGCGAGGCACGGGTCCGAGGCGCGCCGGGCAGCCCAGTCCATGCGGTCGAGGGCCACGGCGGACAGGTCGTAGTAGCCGAGCTTCACCGAGATGTCGTGCGCGGTGCGGTACGTCGAGGCGAGGGCCTGCCACAGGGCGGTCGCCGGGTTCCTCCACGCGAGCGTGGTCAGCTCCGTGATGACGTCGGGGAGCGCAGACGCAGCGGCATGAAGGTGGGCGGCGCGGACCTGTCCACACAGCACAGTGGCGGCCGCGATGAGGTCGCCTGCCGGCCGGGTGGTGACGGCCGGGTCAGGGCCGAGGTCGTACAGGTCGAGGGCCTCGCGGATCGGACGGACAAGGTCGGCGAGGCGGTCTTGATGGAGCTGGGTCACGTAGGGCTGTCCCGTCAGGACGGTGACGTCGACCCGGAGGGCGCGCGCAACAGCGGCGGTGAAGTCGGCGGAGGCTGGGCGGGCGCCGCACTCGACCTGGGTAAGCCAGCTGTAGGAGTACGGGATCCGATCGGCCAGCTCGCGCTGATTCAGCCGAGCCAGGCGCCGCTGCTCCTTGATGCGCGTTCCGGTGTGGTCGTCGTCGGGGGAGGGCATACTGGTCTCCGTTCCTGACTCGTCATCTGGAACGGTACCCGCGCCAGTGCGCGGGTGTGCCTCTTCCGCCCCCGACTCCACCCGGATCGGGGGCGGTTGCATGTGATCGGATGGGCACATGAGCACTCGGACTCTCTACCTGTTCAGCTCGGCCGCCCCGCCAGTCTTCGACATCGCCCACGTCATCGAGGACGCGCAGGCAGACGGCTGGGACGTCTGCCTCGGGCTCACTCCCGCCGCCGCCCGTTGGCTCCAGGACTCCCTCGACGGCCTCGCCGCGCTCACGGGGCGCCCGGTCCGGTGGGACTACAAGCTGCCCGGCGAGCCAGACGTCTGGCCGAAGGCGGACGCCATCCTCGTCGCGCCGGCCACCTTCAACACCGTGAACGCATGGGCCCTCGGGCTGACAGACAAGTTCGTGGTGGGCGTCGTGGCGGAGGGCATCGGAAAGCGGATCCCGATGGCGGTCATGCCGTGCGTGAACGCGGCCTACGTGCAGCACCCCCAGTTCGAGCGATCGATGGACACGCTCCGGGGCGCCGGGGTGACGGTGCTGTACGGCGAGGGAGGGTTCGTGCCCAACCAGCCTGGCCAGGGGAACCCCGCCGCATATCCGTGGCGGCTGGCACTGGACGCGGTGCGCGACCTGCCGCAGACAGACTGACCCCAGACACGACGAAGCCGCCCCCTCCGCCCGAAGGCAGAGGGGGCGTGGCGGTTCAGCGGGCGGCGCGTTCGTACAGCGTCAGGCCGAGCGCGGCGAGGCTGACGAGGGTTGCGACGGAGGCGATCGGCCACCGGCTCTTCTCCAGCGTGTCGAGGCGGGCGTCATGGTCGGCCAGCTGCTTGTCCGTCTGGTCGCTGCGCTGGACGAGCAGCGCGAGCTGACCGTCCACCCTGGCGAACCCGGTCTCGACGGTGCCCCGCAGACGCTCCAGCTCCAAGACCACCTGCCCCGACTCGGTCGGCGTCATCCTCGCGCCGCCGGGTCGTCGGTGCGGAGCCAGCGCGGCAGCAGCGCCTGGACGGCGGGAAGGGCCATGACCCGGGCGAAGCCGCCCGCTACCGCCAGGGCACCGGCGACCCAGGGCAGGGCCTCGGGAACCCCAGACGCCGCAACGACGGCGGGGAGGACGACGGCGATGCCGACGGCGGACTGGAGGATGGTGCGCGCGGTGCGCTTCGAGGCATCAGACATGGGGTGCTCCGTTCAGTTGGCGAGGCGGGCGGCGAGGGAGTCGCCGAGCTTGTCCACGAGGGTGTCGATCTGGGCCGGGGTGAGGCCGGCGCTCTTGAAACTGCGGACGGTCGCGTCGATGTCCTTGACGACCTGGTGCATGTCGCGCGGGTCGCCCTTCCCCTTGTACGTCCACGGCTTCTGGGCGAGGGCGGCCTCGATCCGTTTCACGGCGGCCGCGGTGTCGGTGAGCAGCTTCCGCTCCTCGGGGGTCATGTCGTCCTCCTGCTCAGGGGGTGTGAAGGGGCCGGCCGCGCGGCCGACGATGCCGGGGAACACGAGCTCCTTGAACTGCTTCACGCGGGCGTCGCCAGGACACGACGTGCCGGAGACGGCCCATGCGGAGTGGAGCCGGTGGTAGCCGAATCCCGGGTCGTCGTGGGTTCGGCAGATCCGCAGCGGGATGCCGTGCCGCTGGTGCAGCCACACGCCGAGCTTGATCAGTTCCTCGACCTGCGCCGCTGTCCATGGGTCGCTGCCCTGCAGATTGGACGCGGTCTCGATGCTCACGGCGCCGGTCCCGTCCGGCCTGCGGTTCGCCTGGTAGTTGGCGTCCGCGCGGGTCTCCGTGCCGATGAACTGGCCGAGGTCGCCCTCGTACCCGAGACCGAAGTGGCTTTCGAGGTTGGTGCTGTCGCGCCAGTACTCGTAGGTCCGCTTCGCCGTCCACGGCGCGATGATGCTGTGCACGATGAACTGCGTCGGACGGATGGCCGGCTGGTCATCCGACTCCGGCTGCAGCTCATACCGGGTCGCCCCGGGATACCAGGCCATGAGGCCTCCAGACATGCAGAAGCCCCGGCCAGGCGGCTCGGGGCGTACGGGGGCGGGGCTGGGTCAGATGGGGGCGTCGATGTGCAGTCCGTCGAGCAGGACGCCGTTGGTGTTGTTCCCGGCGGCCGTAGGGACGCCGAACTGGAGGAGGCCGCCGCTGGAGATCGTGGTGCGGACGCCGTAGAACCCGGTCGTCCCGCCGGCGAGCTGCCAGCCGTGCTCGAACGTCGGCCGGTAGCCGACGGCGAACGTGAACGCGGTCGTGTTGACGTTGGCGACGATCGTGCCGGCCACCACGGAGATCCTGCCCTTGTACTCCCAGCGCTCCTGACCGAGGAAGCGGATCTTGCGCATCATGGGCGTGAGAGTCGCCGCGCTGAATCCACCGGCGAAGGCACCGATCGAGGTGAGCGGCGTCCATTCCATGATCTCTTCGACCAATCTGGAGTTGAGCTTTCCGGCGGTGGCTGTCTCGCCAGCCTGAAAGGGGACGTAGACCACCATGAGGCCTCCTACAGGGCGAGGGTGAGGGGCTGGGCCAGGCGCACGGGCGCGCCGGCGGTGTGGGACTTGCTGATGCCGTTGATCGAGCGGACGACGGTGGCGGCCTGGGTGAGTCCGGTGCCGGTGATGCCCGTGACGCGGATCTGCTCGCCGCCGACGAGGACGTCGACGGGGAACTCGCTCGGGTGCGTGGCCGTGGTGAGCCAGTTCGGCCCGGGGGACGACACGAACGACAGGGCCGTCGCTGTGGTGGACACGCTGGCGCCGAGGGTGGTGCCGTCGGTGTCCGGGCGGCCGCGGGCCGGGTCGTCGAGGACGCCGACGGTCCAGGCCGAGGCCGGGGTGCAGTTGAGCACCATGTCCCAGGTGTAGAGGTCGAGTTGCTCGCTCCAGCCCTGGACGATGAGGTCGATGGGGCCGGGCGGGAGCCAGTCGGGCGGGTTGGTGATCCGGATGAGGTCGCCGATCTCCAGCCGCAGCGCGTCGGGGATCAGGTGGGGTGCGGCGTGGAGCATCAGCCGGACGGTGGGGTATCGGGCCTCGTCCTGTGTGCCGAGGTGTAGGCGCCATCCGGCAATCTGTTGGGGCTGGGAGTCGCTGGCCAGGTTCAGCGTGAGGGAGTCGTCGTAGACGCCGACGCCGTCGGGCGGGGCCTGGGTGGACATGGGGCCGGTGTCGAGGGTGACCCGGGCGGAGGAGCCGCCCTCGCGGGTGACCGTGATGTCGTTCCTGGTCCGCTGGTCGTCCTCGACGGGCTCCAGCGGGGGGCCGATCTCGCCGTCGATGGTGTAGTCGAGGGTGAGCCGCGGTGTCTGGTTGTAGAGGGAGGTCCGGTCGCGGTAGACGAGGCTGCTGTCGGCGCGCGACTCGTAGAGGATGCCGCCGTCGGCGTCGGCCGCGTCCTGGAGGAGCGTGAGCAGCTCGGCCGGCCGCTGTGCCCCGAGGGCCTCGGAGGGGGCGGTGGGGTCTCCGTCGACGACGGCGAGCTGCACCGTGCGCGACTCCTCGGCGGCCAGCCGCGAGACGCGGTTGGAGGCTGTCTCTCCGAAGAACCCATGGTCGGCCGAGTCGTACGCGCTGTTGGCGGCGTCGGCCGCCCACACTGTGATGTGGCCGACCCGCAGGTCGGGCAGCCCGGGCCCGATCGAGGTGTCGACCTGGGTGACGGTGCCCAGGGTTCCGGCGACGGAGCCGGAGACGGGGATGGTGATGCCGTTGACCTTGGTCCAGCGGATCTCGTACGCGATGTTCCCGCCGACCTGCTCGGCCTTGAACTGGAGCCGCCACCATCCGGACAGGTACGTCGCGTCGGTGAGGATGGCCGAGTCGAGGAGAAGGGTGCCGGTGGCGTCGTACCCGAGGATGTGGGTGCCGGTGGCGCCCATGGTGATACGCCACCGCCGGATGGTGCCGCTGGTCGTCCAGGAGAGCATTTCCTGCTCGGCTACCGGCGCCGCCCCGTCGACCCGGTAGGGCATGCACAGGGCCCAGACAGTGGAGGGCGACGTCGGGGCGGGGACGCGTCCGCGCATGGTGCCGCCGGGCGCGATCACGGGGAGCGGCGAGGAGCCGCCGAGGGTGTCGTCCTGGGCGAAGTCGAAGCCCGTGACGGCGAGCGGGCTGCCGCCGGTGAGCGGCGAGTAGGCCTGGCTGGCGCCCTGGCTGTCCTCGCACGGCCAGTACGCCAGCGGATTGAAGGAGGGCAAGCGTCGGCGCAGCGCGGAGTCGAGGGCCTTGCGGCCCTGGCCGAGGCGGCGCAGCGTCCCCGCAGCCTCGACCGGCACCCACACGTCCTTGCCGGAGACGTCCCAGCGCGGCGCCCAGGAGGCCGCCTCGCCGTGGAACCGGTAGACGCGGTTGTCCACCCGCGCGCTGCCTGTGAGCGTCCAGGGGCGCCCGGCCGAATCGGAGAACGCGGTCGTCCCCACGGCCAGGGCCCGGAAGTCGGGGGCGGCGACGAGGCTGCCGCCGATGCCGTTGCGGACCTCGAAGCGGTAGCCGTTGCCGACGAACGGCTTGCGCGGCGGGCCGGTCTCCGGCGCTTCCGGCGCGATCGTGAGAGCGGCGGTCGAGTTGAAGAGGGACGTCGTGCCGGTGCCAGTGATCTGACCCATCTGGGTCCAGGGGCCGGCCAGTGTCGGGGCCCAGTAGAACTGGGCGGTCCAGCCCCCCGCGCCGTTGTTGACGTCGAGGGTGGCCCGTACGGCCGCACGGCGGGGCATGGCGGGCATCTGGAGCAGGGCGGATACCTGGCCCGTGACGGCGCCGTCCGTGGTCCACAGCAGGCCTAGGGTTCGGTTGTAGATGCGCAGGACCCAGGACCGGTTTCCGGGCGCCCCCCACTTCCCGATCAGGGCCTGGTTCTCCAGGGTGTTGTGCCAGGCGACGGCGACCTCGGCGCGGACGTCGAGGTCGCCGGTGATGTCGAGCGAGGCGTGGTCGGGGGTGGTGGCGTAGCCGGTGACCGAGCCGTCCAGTTCGAGGTAGGACTCGGTCCCGGGCACGGAGACGCGGACGGGTGTGTTGCGGCCCAGGAGCCCGTAGTACGGGCTCCTGGGGTTGCGCGAGGAGAAGGCCCCGGTCCGGTTGTCCAGCTCCATGGCCAGCTTGCCGGGGTTGGTGTGGCTGGCCTCCTCCGAGCGGCCGCACTCGATGGCGATCGGGGCGCGGGTGTAGACGCTCTGCGAGAGCGTCGTCCAGGTGCCGCCGATCTGGAGCTCGGTGCGGACGTCGAGCGGATCCTGCGGGAACGCCACGGGGGCCTCCTCTACGGCTGGCCGAAGGCCACTTGGACGTTGCCGCGTCCCTCGACGCGGACGATCTTCTGGAGGAAGGTGCGGGTCGCGCTGTCGGCGCCGGAGGTCTCCAGCCGGACGACGACGACACCGCCGGCGCCGCCCCCTCCGCCCTGCCGCAGGAGCGGGGCGGGAGCGAGGCGCTGGCCGGTGAGCAGGCCGGCGGACGACGGCGGGGCCTGGACGAGGCCGTTCATGGTGCGGGCGACGGCGGGGCGCCCGTCCTCGATGCCCCGGACCAGGCCGGCGGGGATCCACTGGCCGAGCGTCGCCATGACCCGCGAGGGCGAGCGGATCCCGAGTGCCTTCTTGATCGCTGCCTGCATGCTCATGGCGATCTTGAGCATCTGCTTCTCGATCTGCTTCTGCTGCACCTCCAGGCCGTGCACGAGACCCTGCGCAGCCTGGATTCCCGCCCCGTACATCGCGTCGCCGGCGACGGTGCCCGCCTTGGTGGCGGCGTCGACGAGCTGCTTCTGCGTGGAGTTGATCTGGGCGATCTGCCCGGACGAGGCGGAGGCGAGCGCGGCGGCCGCGGCTCCGCCCTGCTCGACACCGGCCTGTGCGATCTGCGCGATGAGGTCCGCCCGCACGCCCTTCTTCTTCAGGATGGCGAGCTGCTCGGCGAACCGCTTGGCCTTGGCGAGCTGGGCATTGAGGGTGGCCCAGATCGAGGTGGCCGTGGTGCCGCCGGCCTCGGAGCCCTGCGTGATGTTCGCGGCGTCGAGGACGCCCTTCTTCACGTCGGCCGCGAGCGCGTTCCGCGCCTTGACCAAGTCGGCGAGCTTGGCATTGGCGGTCTTCAGCTTCGCGGCTACCTGCTCCTCGCGCTTGGCGAGCACGTTGAGCTGGGCGGTGGCACGGTTGAGGATGCCCATGGCCTTGTTGCGGGTGTCCTTCGACCTTTTCAGCAGAAGCGCGTTCTGTTCGTCGATCTTCTTGTTCTGCTGATCGATCTTCCGATTCTGCTCGTCGATCTCTTTGTTCTGCTGGTCGATTTCCTTGTTCTGTTCGCGGATTCGCTTCTTCTGTGACTTGGTGCCCTTGACTTCCTTGCGCTCCTTGCGCGCGATGCGCTTCTTCTTGGGCGTCAGGGTCACCGATGTCGCGTCGATGATGATGTCGGCCATCTTCTTCGCCGTCGACCGAATCTGCCCCAGGCCACCGGTCATGCCGACGACGAGGCCGCGCGCGATCCACTCGCCCTGTTTCGCGGTCACCTTGGACGGTGAGGCAATCCCGAGCGCCTTGGCGATCGGCCCGGGGATCACGGACTTGGCCCAGCCGATCAGCTTGCCCGCGATCCAGCCGCCCATCGACTGAACACCTGCGAGTAGGCCGCGCACGACATCCTTGCCCTTGTCGATGAGGAGGTCTTTCAGGTTTCCGATCGCGTTGCCGATTTTTCCGGGCAGGTCGCGGAGCCAGATGATGAGCTCGGCCATCTTTCGAATGGCCCACTCTTTGATCTTGCCGAAGAAGTCGGAAACCATTTTCGGCAGTCGGCCCAGCCACTCAATGGCGGCGATGACTTTCTTGACGGCGTCCTGGATTTTCTGCCAGACCCAGTCCCAGGCCTTTTTCGTGAAGTTCTTGATCTTGTCCCAGTTCAGGATGACCAGGGCGACGAGGCCGATGATGATGCCGATGACCCAGCCGACGGGGCCCATGGCGATGAGCCACTGGGCGGCCATGGTGGCGGCCCACACGACCGCCCGGGCGGCCATCACGGCGAACTGCGCGACGGCGGTCACTGCGGTCCGCACGACGGCGGCGAGCCAGGTGCCCATGGCGGCGAGTGCGGAGCCGAGCCATGCGGCGGACGTCGTCGCGGCGGAGACGACGGCGGCGCCGGCGATCTTCGCGTACATGCCGAGGCCGATGGCGTTCATCCGGATCCAGTTGCCCATGACGGTCCAGCACGAGGCGGAGATCAGGGTCTGGGCGGCCGTGACGACGGTGGCCCCCGCGGCGTAGACGGCCATGGCGGCCTTGACGGCGAGGACTGCGACGGCGAGGCCGGTGAAGGTGTACGCCAGCGGGACGACGACAGCCTGATGGGTCATTGCGAACTGGGCGACGGCGCCGCCGATCTGGCCGAGCTCGGCCATGGCACCGCGCTTGAACTTCTCCAGTGCGTGCGTGGCGTTGTTCCCCACGGTCGCGGTCATGCGGTCGGCGGCGCCACTCGCCTTGTCCATCCCGCCGGCGGCGGCCGCGGACGCGGGGTCGAGCGCGTACAGGGCGTCGCCCATGATGTTCGCGGGGTCGCCGAAGAGCGCGGCAGCCGCATTGAGCCGTACGGTTCGGTCCTCGGTACCGCGCAGCGCGTCCATGGTCATCTGGAAGGCCTGCGTCGCGCTGGTCCCGCCCTCGCGCATGAGCTTGGCCACGGTCTTGCTGCTGAGCCCGATGGACTTGTAGGCCGTGTCGACCGCGGTGCCACCCTTGAGGGCAGTCTCGCCGAAGATCCCGATCGCGTCGGCGACCTGGTCGGCGTCACGGGCGCCGGCCTGGAGCGCCTGGGAGAGCAGACCGGTGGCGGCCTTCCCGTCCACGCCGACCCGACGCCACTGAGTGGAGTACTCGTTGAGGGTCTCCAAATAGTCGCCGCTCTTGTCGGCGGCGCCCTGGAGGCCGACGGTGATGATGTCGAACGCCTCGTCGGCCGACTTGGCCAGGCCGGTGCGCATCAGCTGCCCGACGGCGGCGGTGGTCATGGCCAGGTCCTGATCGAACGTCTGAGCCAGGGCGAGTGCCTTCTTGGTGACGCCCTCAAGGCCGCCCTCGGCCTCGGAGACGTCCCCGATGTTCTTGTAGACGCCGCGGATCGCCTCGTTCACGGTGGTCGTCGAGTCGCCCCACGCGTCCTGGTAGACGTTCGCGGAGACCTTCGCGAGCTCGGCGGCCTCGGCCGGGCCGACGCCGAGCTGCCCCGCGAGCTTGTCGCCCGCGGCCTCGATGTCGAGCTCGGAGAGGACAGACGCCCCCAGGGCGGCGGCGAAGCCTGCTCCGATGCCGGCGGCGGCGGTGTTGAACCGCTCGCCCATCGCCGAGACTTCCCCACTGGCTCTGTCTCGGGCCACCAAGTTGAAGACGAGGGAGGTGTCCGACACGGAGTCACCTCCTTCGCATCTTCTCCTCGGCCTCGTCCATCGAGGCCTCGTACGAGTCGAGCCAGTCGAGGGCGGCGTCGGCCTGCTCGACGGTCATCAGGTCCCACTCCCAGGGGCGGATGTGCAGGAGGTGGGCGGCGTTTCCGGCCTGCCTCAGTCGGCGATCGGCAGACCCGCTTTTCCCTCTTCGCTCGTGTCGTCGAACGCGGTCTCGATCTCCGCGTCGAACTGGGCGAGGGCCGCGGCACGCTCCGCGCCGACGAGGTTCTCGGCGGCGCGGTCGCGCATCTCCTGCCACTCCTGCCGGGAGTACTCCAGCTTCAGCTCGTCCCAGAAGAACTCGACGTCCTCGAATTTGGTCTTGGGGTGATCGCGCCGCAGGAAGGTGTAGAGCAGGCACCGGCGGGCGAGGCTGTTGCCCTGGAGTACGTCGGTGGTGAACTCGGTGAAGTTCTTCCCGGTGAGCCGCTCGATCGTCTCCCGCTCGACGGTCATGAGACGACGGGGGTTGTAGCGCCAGCGGGTGGGCTCGGTCTGGCCCTCGGGGTGGTAGACGAGAAACACGGGGTGCTGCTCCTATCGGATGCGGTCGGCGAGGCGGCGGGCCATGTCTTCCATGGCTTTCTCGACGGCCTCTTTGGCGTTGGGCCCGATGCCTTCCATGGCGTGGTCGAACCAGTCGGTCTTGCCGTGCTGGGTGACCCATGAGTCGGCGCGGCCGTAGACGAGGTGGCGCCAGCCTCCGGCGCGGTTGGTGCGCTTGGGGGCGTTGGGGAAGTGGCGGATGTTCTTGGTCTTGAAGGCCTTGACGCGGGCGCCGGACCAGCGGCCGCCGAGCTTGACCTCGGGCCGGATCTTCCGGGCGATCGAGGAGCGCAGTCCCGGGGCGGTGCCGAGGCCGGCCGAGGACATGGCCATGATCTTGGACTTGGCCTCGGCGGCCGCGGGTGTGAGCGCGGCGCGCATGTTCTTCGCGAGGTCCTTGCGGAGCTCCTTGCCGTCGGCCTCCGCGCGGATGGCCCGGGTGAGGGCCTGGATCGCGTCGTGGGCGTCGACGCCCAGCTCAAACGGCAGGCCGTTCGAGGCCATCAGGCGGTGGCGCGGAGCACCGGGCCGGACGTCGGGAAGCTGGCGGACGAGGTGGCCTCGTCGCCGACTCCGCCCTCGATCGGCTTCCACTCCTTGATCAGCACGCTGCCGGTGTACTTGGGGTTCGACGTGCCGACGGCGGCGCTGGTGGGGCGGACCTCGAAGGGAACGACGGAGCCGAGCAGCGGCCACATGATGCTGTCGATGCGCGTGGCGGCGAAGTCCTGGAGGAACTCGACGCCCAGCTCACCGGACTTGAGGCCGCCGATGGCCTCCTTCCATCCGGCCGAGGCGTAGGTCGTGACGTCCTTCTCCTCCACCTCGATGGAGAGTTCGGCCTTGCGGGTGTACTCGGACAGGTCGACGCCGTTGAGGCTGACGTACTCGGACGTGAGGACCATCTTGGGCATGGGTGATCACCTGATTCCCAGAGAGACAGCGAACATGAAGGACGGGCTCGTGCCGGAGATGGCCCAGGCGACCCGGTAGTGCGTGTCGGTGATGGCCGACGCGTCGGTGCGGAGCGTCTGACCGCCGGCGGCTGTGGCGGCGCCGAAGGTCAGACGGGTGGTCGGCGTGGCCATGCCGACGGCGTCGTCGGACTCGATGGAGACCGTGAGCGACGGCGTGGTTCCGGCGGCGGACAGGACGTGCAGCGCGGCGTACAGGCGCTTCCCCGCGGCGACGGCCCCGAGGTCAAGCGCGGTGCCGGAGCCGGTGGCGGTGCGGGCGGTCCCCGGCGGGTGGGCGATCTGCCCGCGCACGAGCGGCCACGCGCTCTTGGCGGTGCCGGACCAGGGAGCGACGTCGCCGACGGCGCCGAGCAGCTTGTAGTCGGCGCGCAGGGCCTGGGTCAGGTAGGCGAGCGAGCCAACCTGCGCGCCGTCGGGGCAGACGGTCCAGGGGCCGACGCCGCCGAGCTGGGCCCAGGACGCGTCGTCGACGAGGCCGGGGTCCCCTGCCTCCCACTGCCCCTCCCCGGAGATCTCGGCCGACCCGAGGCCGCCGATGACTTCCTTGTAGCCACCGGAGGCGTAGTTGGTGACGTCCTTCTCCTCGACCTCGGCGGCGAGCTCGACCTTGTTGCTCGCGCTGGTGAGGTCGGCGCCGACGGCGAAGGCCCGGACGTTGGTCAGTACGAGGCTCACGAGGGGGCCCCCTTCCCGATGACGCGGATGATGAGTTCGGCGCCGACGTACTGCGTGCCCTGGTGCTCGTACCAGCGGTAGCCCTGGAGGCGGGTTACGCGGAGGTCGTCGGCCAGGCCGCCGAGGGCGTACTCGCCCGGGGCGCCGCGGGCGGCCTCGATGGCCTGCTTGAGGGAGCCGGGGCCGGAGCCGTCGAGGAGGCCGTCGAGGATCTCCTGCGCGGCGCGGTCGTCCGCCCGGCCGACGAGGACTCGGCACGTGAACTCCGCCTCGTCGAGGGCGCGGGCCATGGCCTTGTCGTACTCGACGCTGTACTCGCCGACGAAGAAATGCGGGTGCGTGACGGCATCGGGCACGTACCCCGTGCAGGTGAGCTTGGCGGTGCCCGCGGGCATGACGACCTGGCGGGCGGCGTCCGCGATCGCAGCGCGGACGGCGGACATGCGCATGCGGCCTCCTATCCGAAGCCGGGGACGATGAAGTGCTCGATGAGGGCCCACACGTCGGGGTCGCGGCGGGAGAGCCGGACGACGCCCCACTCGGCCGAACCGGTGACGCCCTCGGGGGAGTCCTTGCGGCGGTAGAGGCGGGCGGCCTGGATGAGTGCGGCCTGCTCGATCTCCTCGGGAACCGCTGGCCAGCCCCAGCGGGCGGTGGCCCGGACGCGGGCTGCACCGGTGCCCCAGCTCGCGGTGGTGAGTAGGGCGGTGACCGGGCGCTCGCGGGCGAGGGCGTTGTCGGGGCTGGTCTCGTAGTCGGTGAGCGTCGACCAGGCGCCAGCCGACCCGGTCTCGACGACGAGGCCAGTCAGGCTGCCGATGTCGTCGACGACCAGGCGCTCGCCGTCGTCTCCGCACACGGTGCGTCCGGCCGGGCGAAAGACGCGCGCGGTCGCGGTCTCGTCGAGGTAGAACCGGCGGCCGGTCGCCCGGTCGATCCCCCGGCACGCCGCCGTGAGCGCGGTGGTCAGCAGGTTGTCCCGGCTCGTGTCGTCGTCGGCGAGGTTGAGCATCTCGCGCAGATCGGCCAGGTCGGCGTACAGGGGGGCGGCCACGGAATCAGGCCTTGCGGCGGGAGCGCGGCCGGGTCTCGGCGCTGTCCGGGGCGGTGGCGGTCTCCTCGGCCGGCTCCTCCGGTGTGGCCTCGGGGTCGGTGCCCTCCGGCTCCTGCTCGCTCTCCCCTTCGTCCTCGCCGGTGGTGTCCGGCTCGGGCTCGTTCATGGCCTCGGCGGCGCCGTAGCGCATGAGCTGCTCGGCTTCGTCGTCGGGAAGGGTGATCTCGCCGCCCTTGTCGGGCCAGTCCTGGCCGTCCCGGGTCCCGCTGATCTTGATCTTCATGCGCACGCGCACGGTGCTGCTCCTCTCAGGTGGATGGGTCCGGGGCGGGCCCGCGCGGGGCCCGCCCCGGGAGGGGTCAGGCGGCGTTGCCGATGAAGTGCTTGATCGCACCGGTCGTGTCGACCTGGTCGCCGTCGCCGCGCAAGATCGCGCGGTACGTGATCAGGTCCGTGTTGAACGCGAAGTCGTCCGAGCGCTCGAAGCGCAGCGTCTCGACCTGCCGGACGAAGTACGTGGAGAAGTCGCCGAACAGGATGCTCTTGGCGCCGAGCGCGACGGCCGGGACGTTCGGGTCGGTGCGGACCGGCTTGCCGAGGATCGTGTCCGGGCTGCCAGCCTGGAGACCGGGCTGCCACAGGTACTGGCCGGTGGAGTCCTTCAGCTTGCGGATCGCGGCGACGGTGGCGTCCCGCATGAGCCAGCCGCACGAGGAGGACTGACGGTAGGGGGCGATGATCGAGTAGAAGAGGTCGATGAGGTCGTCGCCGGCGGGGGCGCCCGCGACCGAAGCGGCACCGGTCTTGCCGAGCGTCGAGGCGGTGAGGACGCCGTTCGGCTTGGACGAGCCGTCGCCGGTGACGAGGTGGGTGCCGAAGCCGTTGCCGAGCGCGCGGCCGGCCTGCATGGCGAGGTAGCCGAGGAGGTCGACGGCGGTGTCGTTGGCGAGCTCGTGGGAGACCTGGAGCAGGAAGCCGTACTTGTAGGCGTCGAGCGCCACCTGGCCGAACGTCGGCTCGTTGGCGGACAGGGTGCCGGCCTCGGCGACGATGCTCGCAGACGCGGAGTGTGCGGTCGTCTTCGGGATCTGCATCTGCTCGCCGGTCGCGGTGCGCAGGACCGTGGGCCCGGCGGCCAGGACGCCGGACGTCTCAATCATGTGCTGCACGAGCCGGTTGTAGAAGCTGATCGGCACTGTGTTCGCACCGGCGGCCGCGGTCAGCTTGGAGAGGGTGCGCTGGTCCAGCGGCAGGGCGGAGTCGGGGGCGATGTCGAGGGAGCGGCTGCCGGACGCGCCGGTGAGCCAGTCCCGGACGCGCTTGAGCTCCTGGTCGGCCGCGCTGCCCCGGGCCTCGGGGTTCGGCTCCTTCTCCAGGAGCTGGCGGAACGCCGCGTCGGCGTCCCGGGTGCGCTGCTCCGCTTCGAGCAGGGTCTTGACGCGCTCGTCGATCTGGCCGATCTCGGTGTTGATCCGCTGGTAGGTCTGCTCTTCCTCGGCCGTCAGGTCGCGGTTGTCGGCCTCGGCGGTGTCGAGCAGGGCCTTGGCCTGCTCCCAGGCGCTGTTGCGCCGGTCCTGGATCTGCTGGATGAAGCTGGGCACGGTGCCCTCCTTGGGCGTGACGACGGCGCCCGTGCGGCCGGCGGCCGGGGCGTCAGGTGTGGACGGTTGTCGAGGTGGGTGTCGCCCTGCCTCAGGGGGTGCGGCGCAGTTCGAGCTCGGCGCGCCGCCGCCGGATCGCGATGAGCGGGTGGGTGTCGCCCTGCCCGCTCGGCGCGAGGTCGATGGTGGTCGGGGGCTTGGCCCCCAGGAAGCGGCTCAGCTCGCCGGAGGCGGCGGCCGCGCGGACCTCGGCGAGGTCGGCGCCGGCCTTCTCGGCGAGCGAGCGCAGACCGGTCGAGGTGTCCATGTACGCGGGGGTGTTGACGGGGGCGACGTCGACGAGCGCGCCGGACAGCAGGGTGCGCAGGGGGAATCCGTCCTCGGTCTGGGACCAGTCGTCGGCGAAGGTGCGGAACGCGAACGAGCTGCGGCGGACGTCGCCGCGCTGGACGAGTTCGTAGACGTCCTCGCGGGAGGCAGGGACGGCGACGCTGTAGTCGAGGCCGGTGCCGTCGACGAGGAGTCGGAGCGTCTCGGCCTCGGTGGTGCCGAGGAGCCGGTTGTCGTCGTGGTTGTAGCGGGCCATCACGTCGGGCCAGCCGTCGCCCTCGCTCTTGGCGAAGAACGCTGGGTCGAGGCGCTCGACGAATCCTCCGAGGTTCTGGGACAGCCGGTTGAACTTCGCGGCGTAGCCGCCGATCTGGCGGCTCGGGCCGCCGTCGGCGCGGACCTCGACGAGGCCGCGGGTGAAGCGGCGCTCAGCGTCGCCCATGGTCATACCTCCTGGCTCGGGGTCCCGGCCGGAAGGGCGGGGAGCGGTCCGTACAGCTGGCCGGCGGGGCCCTTGATGGGGGCCTTGTTCTCGGTGGCGCGGATCTCGTCGCGGTTCTGCCAGCCGTCGCGGATGGCCATGCCGTGCGCGTTGTAGCGGTCCAGGAGCGAGGTGCGGATCATCGCGTCGACGTTGAACCGCACGTACTCCCGGCCGGGCATGAGACGGGAGAACACGTTCTCCAGACGGACCATCCACGGGCGAAGGGTCATCGCGGCCAGGTCGTTCGCTTCGGCCTCGACGTTCGCGTAGGTCATCGAGCCGCCGGAGTCGCCGCCGACCTTGGTCGGCGGGACGCCGTAGATCGCGGCGATCTGCGTGGCGTTGAGCCGCAGCGACTCGATGAACTGGGACTCCTCGGGGCTCACCGACAGGGCGGTGAAGTCCCAGTCGGAGCCGATGACGAGCGGCTTACGGGCCCGGATCCGCGCGGACAGCCGGTCGGAGATCTCCTCGGAGTCGGCCGGGGTGATGGTGCGCTGGGAGTTCTTCAGGACGGCGGGCGGGGTGCCGCCGTTGGCGAACCAGGACTGTCCGTACTGCGTGATGGTCAGGCCGAACCCGATGGTCTGGGCGAACGCGGCCACCGGGGACAGGCCGACGATGTGCCCGGGCAGGACGACCCAGGGGATGTGGACGATGTCGCCCGTGTCGACGTGCCGGCCGCGCCAGTAGTACACGGGCCGGATGGGGTTGGTCTCGTCGACCCACACGTCGTCGGGGTTGAGCCACTCGATCATGGTCGGGAAGCCGAGGGCGTCCCGTTGGGTGATCAGGCCGTAGGCGTTGCCGCGGAGCAGCATCGAGGTGAGGCACTTCGACAGCCACGTCACCAGGTCGCCCTGTGTGTCCGGGGCCCAGAACAACTGGGGCACGAAGTTCAGCGGCTCGCGGGTGGAGCCGTCCCGGCGGAAGAGCTGCAACGGCAGCGTGGCCACCGACTCCGAGATGATCCGCACGCACGCGAACACCGGGATCAAGGTCAGGGCCCGCTCGGCGGACATCGCCGACGACGACGGACCTCCAGCGGACCACGGGAGCGAGGTGATCGCCCGCCTCGTGACCTGGCCGAGCCGCCGGAACGGCGCGGCGAGCGCACGTGTCCAGCGCGGCATACCGCCACCTCCTCTCATCCGATGCTGTTGAGGACGTCGTAGTCGTCCAGGACGGCCGGCCCCTTGGCGAGCAGGGCCCAGCGGGCCTCGGTCACGGTGATGAGCGGGCCGACGTCGACGAGCGACGCCGTGCGGTCCAGGACCCAGGCGTCGCCGATCCGCCGGGTACGGCCGCCGTTGATGGCGGCCGTGAGCGGTGCCTGCTCGATGTGCCGGACGGTGTCCTGTCGCAGCGCGTCGGCGAGCTGGCCGCACGCTTCGGTCATGTCACCGCCGCGCAGGACGACGAGGTGCCCGCGGTGAGGCTGGTCCTTCTTCTCTGGCACGGTGATCCCTCCGGCGACGAGGTCGTCAACGAGCGACCCGGCCGGGGTGCCCGCACCGGAGATCGCCACGACCAGCGGCCGCCACAGGGCGGCGAGCCGGACGACGGCCGGGACTACCCAGGCCGTGCCCGCGCGGCGGTCGATGAGCTCCAGGTGCACGCGCCCGTCGGGCCGCTTGATCGCGATGCCGATGCTGGCGTGCTTGCGGTCCTGCGAGACGTCGACCGCGAGCGCGAGCTCGTCGGCCGGCGGCCGCGAAGTGACGTCCGCGAGCGCCGCCCACTCCGCCTTCGGGATGTTCGGGTCGTCCGGCGGCGTGCTCTTGCGCGTGCGGTTCAGGTACGCGCGGTCGAACTCGGCCGGGTCCAGCTTCTCCAGCTCGGCCCGGATCGTGTCCTCGGTGACGGTGAACCCGAGCGCGGGCAGCGTGGCGTACCAGGTCGCCGGGTCGTCCCGACGCAGGGTCTCGGGGGCGAACCACTCGAAGTACGCCGCGCGTGGCCGGGCGGCGGCGGGGTCCTCGGCGAGCGCTGCCCACATGGCCTCGATCAGCTCTCGGCCTTTGGCCCGCTTCTTGTTCAGCCACGCCGACCGCTCGGTGCCGCCCGCGCTCGCCCACCACAGCTGTGCCATGGCGCGCGTCAGCATCGCGGGCGAGAAGGCCTGCTCCAGGCGGTCGTCCTCGTGGGCGAAGGCCTCGTCGATGAACCCGAGGTCCAGCGGCGGGCCGTGGCCGGCCTTCTCCGTGTTGGCGGTGATGCCCATGCGGGAGCGGGTGGCGCCCCACAGGATCGCCTCGTTGCCGTTGGACTTGCGGATCCGGGCCCGCTTCGCGAGCGGCGAGGCGGAGATCTTCTCCCAGAACTCGTCCTCCCAGCGCTGCCGAGCCATGCCCCGCGTCTGGGCGGCGTAGATGATGTTCTGCCGCGGGAACGCGAGCGCCCGGTGTACCTGGGCGCCGAGGGTGAGCTCGGTTTTGCCCTGCTGGCGGGACACCGACAGGCCGACCTCGCGGTGCACGAACAGGCCGGTGTCCGGGTTCACTTCGAGGGCCACGTCGGTGACGTACTTCTGCCACGGCATCGGTGGCGCCCCGAGGGCCGCCATTACCTTCCACAGCTTCGGCCCCAGGCTGGGGAAAGCCGGGTTGCGAGGCGTACCCCAGCGCGGCGGGCAGGTCAGCCCGTACCGGTCGAGGAGGTCAGCAGCGAACTCCGGCGGCGGGGCCCAGGTCTCAGACGGATCCGAGGTCGCCGAGGTCGTCATCGTCGTCATCCACGGTCCGCCCCTCCAGCAGCGCGGCCACGGTCGCCCGCAGCTCGCGCGTCAGCTGAGGGAGAGTCCGGGCGTCGGCCACGCCGCGGACCAAGGAGCCGCACTCGTCGCACGGGACGGGTCGGCCGCCGTCGACGAGCTCGGCCAGCCTTACGGCGGTCGCGGCGAGGGTGGGTTCCATCCCCGTGAGGTCTCCGAGGACCTCGATGTCCTCGGCCAGGGCGGCGCTCACAGCGCCGAGCTCGTCGACGGCGGCCAGGCGTGCGGTCGGGCCTCGCACGCTGTCCGTCCCGGCCGGTGCCGGGGTGGCGGCAGGGTCCGGGGGGAGTAGAACGGCCATGGGGACGCCGAACGCAGCGGCGATGGCGACCAGGTCGTCCGCGTCGACCCGGCGGGTCGCGGCCTCGACGCGGGACAGGATCGGCTGGGACATCGGCCGGCCTTCGGCGGCCAGACGCGCGCCGAGCGCCTCCTGATCCCAGCCGCGGGCCTCCCGGAGCCGGGTCACAGCCTCGCCAACGTGCGCTCCCGCCGGGCCGATCTCCAGGGGCCGAGCAGCCATGGGGACCTCCCGACGTCTGGGGTCAGCAATCGCATACGGGCTGGTCAGGGCCGGGGGGAGAAAAATAAAAGCTGGGCGCGGGGCTGGGAAGAGGCCTCGCCCAAAAAATTTCGGGCCGTTCGCGGGCGGATCAGGGTCCCGCGTACCAGTCGCGGCTGGTGTTGAGCTGGGCGGCCTGGGCGAGGGGCTTATCGCTCTTCTCGCCGTTGCAGTTCCGGCCGCAGGTGGGGCAGCGGTTGACGCCGTGCGCGGGGGCCCAGTTGTCCTGGTCGCTGCGGTCGCCGCCTCGGGCTACGGGGATGCGGTGGTCGATGACGTCGGCCTGGGCATGGCCGCAGAGGTGGCAGACGTCGTTGGCAGCAAGGAATGCAGCGCGGGCCTTGCGGTACTCGTACGCGGTCAGGTCGTCGCGCTTGGCCATGGCTGCCCCCTGCCATGACGAAGGCCCGCACTGTGGCGGGCCTGTCGGTGTCCGGACATGGCGGACGTGGGGTCAGTGTTACACCTTGCTGGGGCGCGGATCAAGCGGCCTTGGTGGCGAGGCGCTGCTGAAGTTCGTGGAGGTCGACGAGGGCGCGGCCGGCGCGGTCGTGGCCGTGGTGGGTGAGGTGGCCTCGGCGGAGCCACTGGCGCAGGGTTCCTGGGCGGGTGCCGGTGGCTGCCGCCGCGGCGTGGGTATCGACGACGAGGGGTGTGTTCATGCGGACATGATGCGCCCCGCCGTACCGGGCGCTGTCCTAGTAGGGCGGGGCGGGGTCCGAGTCGCGGGCAGCCAGCCGCAGCGAATGGGGACTGACTGCCACGGTACGGGCGGCCACTGACAGTTGGGGCTATGTCAGCGTCCGAGGATGGGGCGGTTGGACTCCAGGTAGTACAGGGCCCGCTTCATGTCGTCGTCGGTCAGGTCGTGCAGGGCGAGGCCGGCCTTCATCTTCTCCGGGTTGTTCCCGGCGGCGAGGGTGATGACGGCGACGAGCTGGGCGAGCTGCTGATCGGTGAGGTCCACGGCGGGCTCTCCTACTTCTTCGGGGTGCCGGGGGTGGGCTTCGGTTCGGGCTTGACCCAGCCGCCGCGGGAGGAGCTGTAGACGGTCTCGTGGCCCTTGAGGCGGGGGTCGTCGGGGGCGGGCTTGGGTTGACGCAGGGCCATGTCAGGCCTCCTTCTGGGCGTGCCACACGACGCGAGAGCGGTGGGGGTTCGTTTCGTCGGCCATCACTGTGAACTGGGGTTTCTTGTCGTCAGCCCCTTCTGAGGGCGGTGGGGGAGCGGGGTTAGCTGTACGGGGCACGCGTCGCACGAACCACCACACAGCGCCCACCGTCGCGCCGACCGTGGCCAGGACACCGGCCTCTGAAGAGACGGCGAACACGGCCGCCAGGGGGATACCGCCGAGGAAGAGGAGCGCGCATCCGCCGGCGGCCCGGGAGGGGCTCTCCTGCTCCTCCTCGGGCGTCTCGTCGGCGGTCATGCGATGGCCCCGTAGACGGTGGCGCCGACGGCGTTGGCGGCCTGCGCGAGGGGTACAGCGGCGAATCCGGCGATGCCGGCCGAGGTGCCGAGGCAGATGCCGCACCAGGCGCCAGCCTTCAGCTCGCCGCCGCGGGCGGACTTCTTGATGGCGGCGACAAGGGCGACGGTGGCGAGGAGGACGATGGCGCCGCCGGTCTGGGTGAGCGGCAGATAGCTGGTGCCGCGGGAGGAGACGCCAGCGTTCCCTCCGACGCCCCAGACCAACGCGGCGTCCCCCAACCAGTTGGTGATCCACAGGGTGGTGTCGGCGAACCAGCCGATCAGGCCGCCGACGGTGAGGATGGCGAGGGCGCCGTAGCACCAGGCGGCAAGGAACGGGAGCAGCTTGCCGGCGTGCTGGAGGGGTGCGGCCTGGAGGGCCTTAAGCCCGGGCCACCACTGGACGAGGTGACGGATGAGGAGGGCGAGGCCGATCGTGACGCCGCCGAGAGTGGCCCAGATCATCGGTAGCCTCCACGGGCATCGGACTGCTTGCGAACACGGCGAACAGTGGCGGCGACGGACTGTTCGTTGGCATCGGGTCGGAGGGCGAGGACGGCCCGGATGGCGAGCGCGTTGTCGGGGGTGTTCGCGACTTGTTCGCGGGCGAGTTTGGTGATGCTCGGCTGTTCGCAATTCGTGTTCGTGCTGTTCATGGCGGGTTCGGGACGCGCCGAAGCTTCAGGGTGTTCGGCTGTTCGGTACGGCTCGGCCGGCTGCTCGCGAACAACCTCGGCCGTGATCGGGCCGATCGCGATCCGGCTGTTCCGCTCGATCGCTGCTCGCTTCTCCAGGCGCTCCATGCCGATCCGGAAGTCCTCGTCGTCGCGGACGAGGGTGACCCTGGCCTCGGCCTTGATGCGGGCGATCGTGGCTTCGGCCTCGCGGTCGAACTGGTCAAGCTGGGCGGCGTGCATCCGGGCCTTGTACTCGCTGTCGCGGATGACGTCGTTGATCTCGGCCTCCTGCTCGGCCGTGAGGGCGGCAGGGTCTTGCATGGCGAGGAGGGCGAACTGGGCGACGGTCTTGCCGACGAGGACGACGAACGGGCCTGCGATGGCCTGGCCGAGGTCGTGGGCGAGGACGCCGTGGAGGACGAGGAGGGCACCGACCATGAGGGCGATGACCCATCCGGCGACGGTGGCGTACCGGCCGCCGAGCCGCTTGTGTTCGGCCCACATGACGGTGATCCAGCCGAGGTCGCCGGCGAGGGCTACGGAGAGGCCGAACCAGCCGCTGTGGATGAGGTCGGTGATGGCGTAGCCGGACCAGATGAGGGAGAGGCCGGCGAGGGCGTAGGCGCCGTACAGGATGGGGGGCGCGCTGGGGCGGCGGAGGTTCATCGGGTGGCCTGCTTGTCGATGGTGGCGCGGATGGGGGCGGCGTCGGCGTAGTCCCGGGCGCAGGCGGCCGGGGTGGCGGGCTCGGCGAGGATCGCGTTGGGCTGCGGGGTGCGGTCGGGCTCGGCCGGGGGCTCGTAGGTGGGGGTGTTCATCACGCCGCCACCTCCTGGGCGATGAGGCGGACGCGGGCGGCGTACTCGGCGCGGGTGTCACCGGTGCGGATCGGCGGGAGGGTGGCGACGATGGCGCGTTCGGCGGCGTCGGCGGCGGGGGTGGGCCCGTGGGTGTGCTCGGCGACGACGAGGGCCTGTGCGAGCGCGAGGGGCTCCAGCATGGGCTTGTGGGCGTACTTCTCGTCGAGGCGGTCGGCGACCTGGTTGAGGAGGGTGTGGACGTCGGGGGTCTGGTCGGTACGCTCGGGCATGGCCTTCTCCTGGTGTCGTCAGGGGTGGGCTGGGCCCCGGCCATCTGGAGTGGCGACTCCCGGCCGGGGCCGTTGTGCGTTGTAGCTGGGCTACTTCCACGGAGCGTATGGGACCCATACACTCTTGGCAAGTAGCCCACCCGGATGGAGAGGTGCGGCTGTGAGCGAAGAGGAGGTGCGGCTGGTGTCGGAAGCCCTGGACGCCGTGGAGCGCATCGAGGATCGGGAGGAGCGCGTCCGGGCGATGAGCCAGACCATGGCCGCGCAGGTGGAGCGCAACAAGACGTGGCAGAAGGAGCGCCGCGCGCTGGTCCTGGAACTACGGGAGGCCGAGGTCTCGATCCGCCAGATCGCCGCGAGGGTAGGGACGTCGCCGAGCACCGTTCAGGACATCCTGCGCGGGTACAGCGGGTCCGGGACGCACCGGCCGCGCAAGGCCGCTGAGTAGCGCGAGGCCCCCGTCCGGATGCCGGCGGGGGCTTTCGCCTGTCCGGACCTGTCCGGATGCTGTCCGGGCCGTCCGGATCCAGGGTGGGCCCATGGATGAGGAGCAGGCGCAGCCGCACGTGGTGGTGAATCCGCCGGACGACGAGGGCGGGCGGACGGTCCGGATCGACGGCGAGATCTCGGGGCGCGCGTTCTCGCTGACGGACCTGGTGGAGTTCCTCCGGCGTGCCGGCTGGTTGGACGCCGAGCAGTGGCCGCCGATCGAGTGGCGCGGCGGCGGCCCCGAGGTGTGGACCCTGGAGCCGCCGGCGTCGCCGTGATCAGGCGGCCTGTGCCGTGTCGTGGTGGATGAGGTCGCGGAGGGCGGTCCACGTCGCGGGCGGGTAGGTGGTGGTGCACCACTGGCAGGTGACGAGCTGGCCGCCGGGGGCGAGGCGGAGGATGGCGCCGCAGAGGGTGCCGTCGGTGTGTTCGGCGGGGCAGGGGCCGAGTCGGGTGCCGCGGGGGCGTTCGCGGGCGCCAGTGATGCTGGCGATGTCGCTGTCGAGGTCCCGCATCTCGCGGCTGAGGTCGCCGGCCTCGGGCCAGCAGGTGCTGATCCAGTCGATGGAGTGGAGTAGCGCTGTGGAGGCGAGCGCCACGCGGTTGGGGATGCCGACGGCGGGGGCGGGCGGGGCCCATCGGCGGGCGGCGTGGAGGGCGGTGCGCCAGTCCTCCAGGATGCCGACGATGCCGCCGGGCCCGCGGAGGTTGAGTACGGGTTCGGAGACGGGCAGGGGGGCTTCGGCGCGGCCCGTGCGGCCGGCGCCGGGCTCGCGGGCCGTCGACGGGGCGAGGAACGCCTCCAGGGCGGTGTAGAGGCGCGGCATGCGCTGGAGCCGGTCGGCGAGGGCTCGGGTGCAGCCGGGGCAGAGGTAGCCGTGCTCGACGGGGGTCTCGCACATGCCGCAGTCAGTCATCGGGTCTCGTCCTCCTCGTCGGGGAGCGGGTGGCCGGCGGCGCGGAGCCGGTCGGCAAGGTCGTTGCAGTCGATGCCGCCGACGTCGTTGGACTCGACGACGTACTCGGCGACGATCCGGAGCACCTCGTCGCGCTGCCGTTCGGCGCGCGCGCGGAACTGGTGCGGCGTGGTGCCGGTGCGACGCTGGATGGTGACGGTGTACGAGTCGCGCGGGTCGGATCCGTGCCGCAGGTCCATGGAGACGGACGGGGCCGTCATCTCGGTCTCGACGTAGTTCTCGGCGCCGTACCCGTCGAGCACGCCCCGCATCGAGGCGACGAAGATCTTGAGGATCTCGGTGGCTTCGTCGAGCTCCAGGGTGACGACGCCGTCCTTGATCGTGAGGGAGCGCATCATCGTGCCGTCAGCAAGGATCTCGGCGGCGAGGTCGCCGAGGGCGTCGAGGGCGTGATCGGCCAGCTCGGATGCCGTGGCGGTCTCGGCGCCCGGCGCATTGGCGATGGCGGCCTCGATGGCGTCGCGTGCCTGCTTCCGGCGGGTAGCGCGCTGTTGCTCGGTCAGTTCGGTCATGCGTGTGGCTCCTGGTGGTGGGCCGGGCCGTGGTGTGCGGCCCGGCAGACGGCGAGGGTCAGGCGGCGAGCCGGGCGCGACCGGCGTCGGTGATGCGGACCGGTGCGGTGTCGTCCTCGTTGTCGGTCACCAGTCCGTCGGCCGTGAGCGGGAAAAAGGTCCGCTGGTTGACCGTGTAGTCGGTGCCGACAAGGCGATACCGACGCCGGGGCAGGAGCTCGAACTGGACGCCGGCACCGGCGTCGCGGCGGGCGATCTCGCGGAGGAGGCGCTGGGAGGCGGGCGGGAGGGTGGCCATGGGTGTTGCTCCTTCGGTGGGTAGGGTCGAGGTGCCCAGGCCGGCCCGCGCGCTTTCCTCGCGCGGGGCGGTCTGCGGCATGCTCAGAGGTGGCGGGCGATCGCGCTGCCGACGCCCTGGACGAGTGCCATGCGCATGTCCTCGGGCATGTCCGGGGCGAACGCGAAGTGGATGCGGGCGAACGGCTTGTCGTCGCCGTCGAGGGTGAGCTGGCCGTCGTAGGGCTGCAGGCCGTCGGCGCCGAGGTTCACGGCCCACTCGGACACGTCGGCCGCGCCGGCGATGAGGTCGTAGATGCTGCGCTGGCCGGCCTCGAAGGTCTCGTCCCTGAAGTCGTCCCAGTCCACCCCGCCGTCGGGGGTGACTTCCTGGCCCTGCATCTGCTCGCCGACGCTGACGAGGTCGGGGTCCCATGCGGACTGGGCGTGCTGGCGGGCGGCTTCGGCGCGGAGGTCGTCGTCGGTGTACGGGCGCTCGGGCATGGGGTTCTCCTGGGTGTGGTGGCGGTCAGCGGGCGGGTGTGATGGTCCAGCCGGACGAGGCGAGGTAGAGGGCGGCGCGTTCGGCGCGGGCGTGGTCGTCCTCGTGGAGGTTGGTGGCGTCTTGTTCGGCGGCCTCAAGCACGGCGAGTGCTGCGGCGGGGATGGCGAGCTGCCCGGGGACGGTGGCCGGGGGTGGGGTGTCGAGTTGGGCGCGGACGATGCTCAGGCGCCGGCCCGGGGTCATGCGGCGGCCTGCTGGTGGCCGGCGCGCTGTTCGGCCTCGGCGACGATGGCGAGCAGCTGGGCGCGGATGGGGCTGGTGTTGATGGCGCCGGACCATTCGCGCGGGGGGATACGCCCGTTCCACGGGTCCTGGCCGATCAACCGGAGCTGGTCGACGAGGTCGGTGTGCCGGTAGACGAGGCGCTTGCGGGCTGCGTTGGTGGCGGCTTCGTCGTTGCGGGTCTGGCGGAGGAACTTTCCGAGGTCGCCTTGTTGGCGGAGGGCGGCGATGTCGCGGACGTCGACGTCGGTCACTGGCCTGCCTCCTCGGCCATGCGGCGGAGCAGGTCGACGGCCTGGTACATGCCCTGGGGGGCGTAGTAGTCCTCCTCGGCCTCGGCAGCGGCTTCGACCGCGTTGGCAGCGTCGATGAGGGCGCGGACACGGGTGGCCTTCAGCGCGCGCTCGACGTTCGCGCGGTCACAGGTGGCGGGCTGGGTCACGGCTGCTCCTCGGTGGCGGGCTCGGTGATGGGGTTGAGCCGGTTGGTGGCGAGGTGTCGTCGGGCGTCGGTCTCGGCCTGCGTGGTGAGGCGGATGGGTTCGCCGGCGGCGGCCCTGCGGCGGGCGGGGTGGGGTTGGCGGGGCTTGCGGCGCCAGCTGCTCTTGCAGGGGCGGCCGATGGCCGCGTTGCAGTCGGGGCAGATGACGCCCAGCGGGCCCGTGGCGCGCCGTTCGACGGTCGGCCGGGGCTCGGGGGCGCCGTCGGCGTCTACGGCCTGCACGCTGCCGCTGAGGAGTTCGGCGACGGCGCGGTGCGGGGGGCCCTCGAGTACGGGCCGGGTGATGGCGTCCGCGGGTACGGCGCCGGAGGCGACGGCCTCGAGCTGGCCGCGGTACCGGGCCAGGTACTCGAGCGGTGTTTCGTCGGGGTTGCCCTCGTACACGAACGTCTCGAGCCGCGCGGACCGGAGTTGGCTGCGGAGGGTGCGGACGTGGTGGGGCAGGATCCACAGGCGCTGGTTGGAGTCTTTCGGCGGTGTCGAGTAGTAGGCGGCGACAGCGTCCCTGGCGTCCTGGTCGAGCGGAACGTCGTGGAGTGCGGCGGTCCAAGCTTGCGCGGCAACTTCGGAGGGCTGCCTGTTGTCGAAGGCGGCGCAGTGGCCGAGCAGGATGCTGGCTTCGGTGCGGTTCATGCGGAGTCCTCTGCTGCGAACTTGGCGGCGATGGCTCCCCAGCCAGCTACGCGGGCGTCGGTGCCGGTGAGGGTTTGGACGGGGGCGAGGGTGGGTGTGCCGGGTGCGACGGCGTCGGGGAGTTGGCGCCAGGCGGGGAGGAAGTAGCGGCCGGAGCGGGGTTGGACGCGGGCTCCTTGCCAGCTGCCTCGGGCTGAGGTGACGAGGGCGGGGATGCCGCAGCGCTTGATGAGGGCTTCGATGAGGAGCCACTCGTTGGCGGCGAGTTCCCAGCCGACGTGGAGGTCGTTGGCGGAGAGGGCTGCGACGAGGGGTTCGCAGTTGGTGGGGATGCGGGGCCGGTCGCCGATGTGTGTCAGAGAGGCGCCGGGGGGCTGTCCCTCTGTCTTACTAACGTCTTCCTTCTCCTTCTCTGAAGGAGAAGGAAGGACGGGACGGGACGGGGCAGCGTTACTAACGCCGTTACGAAACTCGTTGACCTGCGACGATGACTGGTTCTCGGCACCACTTCGGCTCGCGTTCGTGTCGCCGTCGTGTCGCCGTCGTGCATCCGTCGTGTCATCCGGGGCCGAATCCGGGGTGGGCGTAACGCCGTTACGGTCCCCGTTACGCTTCGCCTCGCGCTCGGCTTTCTTCCGGTCCCGCCACGCCTGCTGCCGAGCTGCGTTCGCCTCTCGCTCCGCCTGCACCTTCGCCCGGTCTGGGTTGTACTCGAGGTAGTCGTGGATGACCCATCCCACCTCTGCCCGGTCCCACAGGCCGGCGGCCTCAAGCTCGGCGGCAGCCGTCTTGTGCCCGCGGATCCGGGCGACGAGGGGAAGTTCCTTCTCGAGGATCCGGCCCTCGGTGAGGTTCTCGGAGGACCAGCAGAGAGCGGAGACGTACAGCCGGAAGGCCCGGTCGGACAGCAGCGCGACCTTGCGGTGCGACGGGAAGCGGTCGTCGAGACGGACCCACGGCATGTGCGGCTTCTTCCTGGAGGGTTGCGGGGTGGTTCAGGTGGCGGTCTTGGCCGTGCGGGCGTGGAGCTTCTGGCGGCCGGTGGGGGTTGTGCCGCCGCGGATGCCGTGGCGGTCACCGGTGTTCCGTCCGCCTTCTTCGGCGAGGGCTTCGGTAAGGCACCGTTCCCGGACCGGGCACTTGGCACAGACGGCGAGCGCTTCGCGGCGGCCAGCGTGGGTCTTGAGGAAGAACAGCTCGGGGTCCTCGTCGCGGCACTGGCCGAACATTCGCCAGTTGGTGCCCGCGCCCGGGAGGGGAGTCGGCATCCCGGGCGCGGGGGTCGGTGCGGTCACGGGCCGACGTCGTACGACTGGTTGGCGGCGGTGACCTCGTCGAGGCGTTCGGCGAGCTGCACTGCGTGGGCCGCCGCGCGCTGCCGGTGGCCTCGTTCCCGCGCGGCCTCGGCGCGGGCCTGCTCCAGCTGGTGGCGGAGGCCGGCGGTGGCGACGTCGACGGCGGCCTGTGCACTGCGGCGGGTGATGAGCGGGAACTTCACGACGCCACCGCCTCGTCCTGGCCGGTGATCTCGGCGAGGGTGACGCGTTCGACGGTGGTCGTCGGGGCGTCGTCGTGGAGTTCCTCGGCCGCGTACGGCATGGCGTGCAGGACGTCGGAGGCGATCAGGCGGCAGATCTCGCCGGTCGCGCGGGCGACGAGCATGGTCTGCGGCTGCTTCTTCCACTCCGGCTTCCCGGTGAGGCCGAGCTGTGCGGCCCGCTCGATCGTCCAGGTGACCTCCTGCCACTGGTCGCTGCCCTTACGGCGGCCGCGCATGTGGCAGTGCTCGGGGCTGGAGTCGAGGAGTTCAACCTCGTGGCCGTGGGACTGGACGAGTCCGCGCATGGCGTGGGCGCGGAGGGCAGGCGTGCCGCCGATGACGTCCATCGAGCGGAGCGTGGCCATCGGCGGGAGGCCAAGTTCCTGCCCGGCGAGGATCGCGGCCGTGATGTCCTCCGGCTTCCCGCGGAGGGACGCGGGGACGAACGAGGTACGGGCGAGGGACTCGGCGACGAGCGCGGCCTGCCGGGCCTCGTTGGCCCAGAGCAGCAGCGCGGACGTGGTCGGGGGCGCGGGGTCCGGGACGGCCGGCGGGGTGGTGGTGTCGGGGACGGCGAGCTCGGTCACAGGTACTCCTCGGTGTCGCGGGCTTCGGCCCACGGGGGAAGGGACAGGGGGATGACGTCGTCGGCGTACGGCGGCCAGATGCCGGTGGCCGTGCACTCGGCGAAGACCTCCAGCGCGCGGCGGTTCTTCGCGGCGGCGATCTGCATGGCGACGGCCGTGGGCTGGAACACGGTCACGACGTACGGCGGGGTCTTCTCCTGGCAGACGAAGACCATGACGACGTCGTCGTCGCCGAGGCCGAGCGCGCGGGCACCGGCCTCGTACCAGTCGGCCTGCTGGTGATAGCCCCAGGTGGCCATCGCCTTCTCCAAGTCGACGGGGTCGGCGCTGGCGCAGGTCTTGTAGTCGGGGATGATCAGCCGCCCCGGGCCGCGGTCGGGCAGCCAGTCGAAGCGGACCCGCCGGATCACGCCGGTGGGCTCGTCGGCCCAGAAGCCGGAGACCTCCGGGCGCCCGCTGCCGTTGGCAAAGAGTGCGGCGGCGGCGGGTTCGCGGCGGATCGCGGCGGCCATCTCCTGGACCTGGTCGAACTCGTGCTGCTTGAGCGGGACGGCGCCAGCGTCGCGGGCGGCGGCGACCTCGGCCTTGGCGGCCTTGGTGTCCCAGCGCGGTGCGTCGATGACGACGAGGTCGGGGCCGTCGCCGAGGACCTCGCGGTGGGCGGCGTGCCCGATGTCGAACGTCTTCTTCGGCGGCTGGGGGTGGTCCTGCTCGTACCTGAACACGGCGGGGCAGGCGTCGAGGATCTTCCGGGCGCCGCTGGAGGAGAGGGATCGGCGGTCGCCGTGGTACGCCTCGGCCGTGAGGTCGGGGTACAGGCCGGGCCCGATCGGCTCGGCGGCCGGGGCCGGGGCCCCGGCGCTCGAGGTGGTGCTCATCAGAGGGTGGCTCCGGTCGGGGTGTAGGTGCGGCGGCCGCCGGTGTCGGTGGCGGCGAGGTGGCCGGCGCGGGTCAGCGACCGGAGCGACCGGCGGGCCGAGTTGCGGTGGTGGGAGTAGGGGGAGGCGGCGAGGATCTCCTCGGCGCGGTGGGTGGTGACGGGGCCGGGCTCGTCCTGGATCGCGGCCAGGAGGTAGCCGGTGCGGGTGTCGGTCACTGCTGTCCCCAAGCGTTGAAGGTGTACGTGCGCTGGTTCTCCGGGCCCCGCTGGGTGAGAAGGCCCTGTGCGGTCAGCTCGGCGAGGTCACGGCGGGCGGTACGCCGCCAGTCCCCGGAGCCGAAGCGCGCCTGGTACAGGTGCTGGGCGCGGCGCGTGGTCCACTCGCCCTGCCACTCGGTGGCGGCCGTGCGGAGCAACGCCAGGCGCTCAGCGTCGTCGGACCTCACGCGGTGCTGCCGTCCTGCTCGGCCTTGAGACGGGCGATCTCCGCGCGCGCCTCGGCCAGTTCGTCGGTGGCCGTGCGCTCCCGGTCCGCGCGGGCGGCGATCTCGTCCCGCCAGCGGGTGACCTCGGAGGCGATGCGGTCTGCGATCTGCACCTGCTCGTCGAGCGTGAGACGGCCCTGCATCTGCAGGCTGATGGATCCGTAGGCCGTGCCGTCCGGCTCGATGTACAGCACCGGGCCTACGGCGGCGGAGCTGCGGACGGACGTCTTCGGGTTCAGGAACCATGTTGCGCTGAAGCTCACGAGGGCCTCCGGGTCTGGGCGGGGAGCAGCAGGGGGAGCGCGCGGCGGGTGTCGCGCTGCGAGGGGTGGCGGAGCGGCGCGCAGAGGCGGCAGCGGCGGGGGTCGTGGGTCATCCGAGCCGCCCCACCAGGAGCACGTGAGTGCTGCGGATCTCGTTGATCACGCGGTCCATCTCGTCGCGGAGCCGGAGCAGCTCGTCGAGGGGCACCGACACGTCGGCCGGGTCCATCTCGGCGGCGCACTCCACGGCCAGCACGCGGCGGTGGATCTCGTCCTCGTCCGTCGGGTCCGCCGCGACGACGGCCAGGTTGTCGAGGGTTGCGAGCACGTTCTCCCGCGACTCCTCGTCCGCCCAGTCGGCGACGAGGGACAGGAGCGTGGTCTGCCGCAGGATCGCGGCCGACAGTCGGCCCACCAGGGCACCCGGCGCGAGGCGTACGGCGATCGGGGCCATCGTCATCGGTCGCCACCCGCCTGCGTGCGCGGGGCGAGGGCCTCGAGCGCGTGGTCCAGCGGGTCGACGAGGTGCCGCTGCTCGGCCAACTCGCCGGCCGTCGCCGCGCGCTGGCTGGCGAGGAGCGCGCGCAGCTGCTGCACCTGCGGCGTGACGTCCTCGGTCGGCGGGGTGAGCGGCTGGGGCATCGGCTTGATGCCGTGCTCTGCCAGCTCGGCGAGCGTCGCCATGACGTGCTCGGGGCAGGGGGTCACGCCCTCGATGGCGTACAAGCCTCGGCCGGAGCGGGTCACGCCGGAGCGCTGCCACACGGTGCCGTCGTTCGTGGTGACGACCAACGGGTCCTGCGTCTGGGGGATATGGTTCTGCATCACGGTTCCTCTTCTCTGTGCAGTGAGGTGCCGAGGGGCTTCCTGGACCTGGCCGTCCGGGCGGCCCCGTTTCGTTGGTCAGGCGGCGCGGCGGCGGCGCTTCGCCTGCGCCGGGATGCGGTGCATGGCCGCGATCTCCGCCCGGTCCTGCGGGCTGAACATCAGCCGGCGGCCCATGCGGTGGGCGGGGAAGCCCATGTGGTTCACGCCGTCGCGGAGACGGCGGGCACCAATGCCGAGACGGCGGGCCGTCTCCATGACGTCGGTGAAGTCCTCGATGGTGGGTACGGCGGTCAGCGTCGCCATGGGGTCACCTCGGTGGGTGTCGGTCCTCGCTCACGGCAAGGAGCTGAGTGGTGTCGGGCGGCAGGCCGAGCGCTTCGCGGAGGGCCTCGTACTTCGGCGGGCGCATGTTGCGGCGTACGCCTGTTTCCAGCCGCGAGAGATAGCTGGGGGTGATGCCTGTGCGACGGGCGAGGTCGGCGATCGGGACACCGCGTGACATGCGGATCTTCCTGATGGCCGCCCCGTCCACCTCGAAAGTGGGTCGGGGTGCCTGCATGAAGAGAACCTAACAGGAGTTGCTAGCAGCTTCTAGCAGTACCAGGCAGTAACTAGCAGAAGTTGCGAGGAGCCTGCCATTCCGTCTTAAGGAATCCTCAAGGGACTGTCACGGACTCGTAGAGGCTGAAAGCTGTTCCTGGCGGTACCTAGGAGTTCCTGGGAACATGAGGGCATGACCACCCCCAGCCACGCCGACAGGCTGAGACTCGCCAAGCTCGTGATCCATCGCCGCCGAGAACTCGGCTGGCACAAGGTGGACGCGGCTAAGGCGGCCGGCCTCACGCACACGACGTACATGCGCGTCGAGACCGCGCAGGCCGTTCGTGACGTCACCTACTCCGCCGTCGAGAAGGCCTTCACCTGGGCGCCCGGCGCATGCCACGCCATCCTCGATGGACTGGAAGAGGCGCCGTTGGCTGGCGACATCTCCGGCGGTGCCCGGTTCGCGCCGGCCGTCAACATCGACGAGGCGGCCAGGAAGAGTGTCCGGGATGTCGTCATCGCGGTGACCCCGGATATGCCAGCCGGGAAGATGGCCGAGCTGGAGAAGGGCATCGTGGAGATGCTCCGTCAACGCGGCGTGATTCCGCCTGAGGGTGAAGATTCAACCCCCTAGCTGTACAACCTTCCTGCTGTAACGACATCGTTACGGAGCGTTCGATTCTGTCTTCTGACATATGCCTTTCGGTCGAACGTTCAACGTGTGATGCTCGCAACCACTGGGGTTCCACCGCACCGAAGGGAGGCCCATGCACGAGTTCATCGCGTACGACCCTGTGCCGGGGTTCATCGGCATGGCTGGCAAGGTCGGCGAGAAGATCGTGTGCGTAGCGACGTCCAAAGTCCGTACCGACCCGGTCATCAGGCGGCAGGCGCGGGAGTTGATCAGTCGTCAAGGAGGTGACTGCGACGCGTGCGAGCAGAGTTGCCCGCTCCGCCGTGCCGCGTAAGCAGTCCATGAGTAGGTGATCGGCAGTCAGGGGTGCCTGTCGGCCACCGTCCGCACCGGGAGGGCGGCACTGTGGCGTACGCGGAGAAGCGCGGCAAGACCTGGCGGGTCCGGTACCAACTGCCAGATGGCAAGTACGACTCGGCGAGCGGCTTCGAGACGAAGCAAGACGCCCTCGACCACGGCCGGGCGCAGGAGACCGACGTCCAGCGGAAGGTCTTCGTCAACCCCAAGGACGGCCGCCAGACCCTCGGGTCCTGGGCGGACGAATGGATCAAGGTGATGGACGTCGCTGAGACCAGCGACCGCACCTACCACAGCCGACTCAACGCGGTGATCCTCCCCAAGTGGAAGGACACCCCCCTCGGAGACATCACGGCCACTGCCTACAAGGCCTGGCGCAACAAGCTCTCCGACGAGTTCAGCAAGAACTACGTGGACGCCATCGACGGCATGCTGCGCATGCTGCTCGACGACGCCGTCGAAGAGCGGCTCATCCCGTTCAACCCCATGCCCGCCAAGTCGAAGCGCCGCCGCGGCCGGCACGCGCCCGTGGACACCGAGGACACCTACGTCTGGCCCACCCCCAAGCAGGCCCTGCTCATCGCCGAGAACGCCCGAGCCCTTCGCGGCGACCAGTGGTACGTGATGATCCTGACCATGGCCTACACCGGCATGCGAATGGGTGAGGTCGCCGGTCTCCGCCGCGACCAGCTCCGCCTGCTCGGCGTGGAGTACGGCCGGCACCTCCGCGTGCAGTGGCAGGGGCAGTGGCTGTCGGCCCACGCCCGGCACGAGGTGGTGAAGGGCGAGACCTGCGAGTCGATCGCCGAGCTGCGGCTCGCTGACCCCGCCCGAGCGGGAGAGATCGCCGAGCTGAACGAGATCGAGCCGGACGCCCGCCTCCGGGTCAAGCGGAAACTGCTCCTGCCCAAGGGGTTCACCCTGGTCCCGCCGAAGTACAGCTCCTACCGGACCCTGATCCTCCCGCCGTTCCTCGCCGACCTCCTGGCCGAGCAGGTGGCCACGAAGGCGCACGACACGCTGGTCTTCCCCTCGCAGCGCGGGCGCCCCCTTCGCGTCGACGACCAGTTCTACGGCCGCTTCTGGCACCCGCTGCTCAACGGCCAGGACGAGGAGCCGAAGCGCCGCGGGCGCCCCGCCCAGAAGGCCCTGCCGGCCGTTGCTGGGGTCGAGGACATGGTCCCCCATGGCACCCGGCACGGACACAAGGTATGGCTCGACGGCCAAGGGCACCCGCGGGTCGCGGTCGAGGAGCGGATGGGCCACAAGCTGAAGGGCGTCGAGGGCACGTACTCGCACACGTCCGGAGAGATGGAGCTCGCCATCGCGAAGGGGCTCCAGAAGCTGTGGGAGGCGTCGCAGGGCGCCGAGGAGACGGTCGGCGAGGACTGGGCGCACCGCCGGTCTGGGTGACCCTCTCCCACCTCGTCTCCCAACCCTCTCCCATTTGATCTTGAAAATGGCAACGGCCCGACCCGGGGTGACCGGGCGGGCCGTTCCATTTGCCCTCTGACCTGCTATCGAGCGGAGGGCGGGAGAGGCCTGGATCAGGCCTTCTTCGTCTCCCAGAAGATGCGGTCGATCTCGGCGATGAGCTCCAGCGCCTTCTCGCCCGTCTTCGGGTCGGTCGACGCCTTGGCGGCCGAGAGGGCCTTCAGGGTGTCGTTGATGAGCGTGTGGAGCTCGGGGTACTTCTCGAAGTGCGGGGGCTTGAAGTAGTCGCTCCAGAGCACCGAGACGTGGTGCTTCGCGAGCTCCGCGCGCTGCTCCTTGATGACCGTGGCGCGGGCACGGAAGTGCGCGTCCTCGTTCGCCAGGTACTTCTCCTGGACAGCCTTGACCGACTCGGCCTCGATGCGGGCCTGGGCCGGGTCGTACACGCCGCACGGGAGGTCGCAGTGGGCGCTGACCTTCACCTTGGGGGCAAACAGGCGGGAGAGCATTGAGCCGTCCTTCCTCGTGATCGTCTTCTCAGGTGGGACATTACTCGGTGAGAAGGGCGTTTTCGCGGGCGCCCCCTGGGGCTTAGGTCAAAAGTCCAGGGTCATCATGGGACTCGTGTACGAGTGGACGAGTCGTGTCGCGGGACGGGTGCTCGGACGGCGGGAGTGGCGATGAGGGAAACGGGGCCGGAGCGGACGGGTGAGGCCGGTGGGCCGCCGTTCGGGGTCGCCGAGGTCACGGGGGTGTCGATGGTGCCCACGCTGCTCCACGGCGACCAGCTGCTCGTGCACTACGGCGGCCGACTGCGGCCCGGTGCCGTCGTCGTGCTGCGGCATCCGCTCCAGCAGGATCTGCTCATCGTGAAGCGGCTGATCGAGCGACGCGACGGCGGCTGGTGGGTGCTGGGCGACAACCCGGCCGCCGAGGGGGACAGCCGGGTCTTCGGCGCCGTACCGCCCGAGCTGGTCCTCGGGCGGGTGCGGGCGCGGTACCGGCCGGTGACGCCGGGGCGTCAGCGCTCGGCCGGGGTGGTGCTCTCCTGGCTGTTCTCGTCGGTCAGGCCCGTCCGGTCCGACCGCTCGGCCTCCAGGCGCTTGCGGGCCCGGTAGGCGGCCACGTTGGCCCGGGTCGCGCAGCGGTCCGAGCAGTAGCGGCGGGAGCGGTTGGTGGAGGTGTCGAGGTAGGCGTTGCGGCAGGGCGGCGCCTGGCACAGGCCGAGCCGGTCCGCGCCGAACTCCGTGAGGTGGAAGGCGAGGCCCATCGCCGCGATCGCCGCGTACCCCGCGGTCGCGTTCGAGGGGTGGTCGGCGAGGTGCATGTGCCAGCGGGGCCGGCCCTCCTCGTCCAGGTAGTCGTGGCCCGAGATCTGCGGGCTGACGGGGAACTCCAGGAGCAGGGAGTTCAGGAGGTCCACCGCCCCCGTGTAGTCGCCCTCGTCGGCCGCGGTGAAGACCGCCCGCAGCCGGGCGCGTACCGAGCGGAAGCGGGTCACGTCGGAGTCGGTGGCCCGCCGGGCCATCTGGGTGGCCGGGCCGAAGAGCTCGCGGATCACCTCGACGGAGGTCAGGGAGTCCTTGCTGCGGGCCGGCTCCTCGGTGTTGACCAGACGCACGGCGTAATCCGAGTAATAGGCCAGTTCCACTTGTAGTCCTTACTCCGGCGGGCTAGTGTCTCGGTCGGGAAGGGGTAACGGCTGTTGCCCCTACGAGGGTATTACGTAGGCGGGGAGGAACGGCGATGACCGGAACCGACTGGGCGGGCTGGCAGCAGAGCTGGGACCGTCAGCAGGAGTGGTACATGCCGGACCGTGAGGAGCGGTTCCGCGTGATGCTCGACATGGTCGAGGCCCTGGTGGGACCGAAGCCCCGGGTCCTCGACCTCGCGTGCGGTACGGGAAGTATCACGGATCGGCTCCTCCGGAGGTTCCCGGAGGCGACCAGCACCGGTGTCGACCTCGACCCCGCGCTGCTCGCCATCGCCGAGGGGTACTTCGACGGCGACGAGCGCGTCACCTTCGTGACCGCCGACCTCAAGGACCCCGCGTGGGCCGCGCGGCTGCCCCACGACTCGTACGACGCCGTCCTCACCGCCACCGCGCTCCACTGGCTCCACAGCGAGCCCCTGACCGCCCTCTACGGGCAGGTCGCCGGTCTCGTCCGCGACGGCGGCGTCTTCATGAACGCCGACCACATGATCGACCCGGCCACCCCCCGCATCAACGCCGCCGAGCGCGCCCGGCGGCACGCCCGGATGGACGGCGAGAAGGCCGCCGGAGTCCTCGACTGGGCCGAGTGGTGGGCCCTCGCCGCCAAGGACCCCGTCCTCGCCGAGCCCACCGCCCGCCGCTTCGAGATCTACGGCGAGCACGCCGACGGCGACACGCCCTCCGCCGGCTGGCACGCCGACACCCTGCGCGCCGCCGGCTTCGGCGAGGCCCGGGCCGTCTGGGCCTCGCCCTCCGACACCCTGCTCCTCGCCGTGAAGTAGCGAGCAGGCCGGGCGGCCGGCCCGGGCGGTTCGCCCGGACGGGGGACGGGGAAGGGGCGGTACGGGTTTCCGTACCGCCCCTCACCGGTCTCCGCGCCCTACAGCACCTTGGACAGGAACGCCTTCGTCCGGTCGTGCTGCGGGTTGCCCAGGACGTCCCGCGGGTTGCCCGACTCGACCACCACGCCGCCGTCCATGAACACGAGGCTGTCGCCGACCTCGCGGGCGAAGCCCATCTCGTGCGTGACGACGATCATCGTCATGCCCGACTCGGCCAGGTCCCGCATGACGTCCAGGACGTCACCCACGAGCTCCGGGTCGAGCGCCGAGGTCGGCTCGTCGAAGAGCATCAGCTTCGGCTCCATCGCCAGCGCGCGGGCGATGGCGACGCGCTGCTGCTGGCCGCCGGAGAGCTGCGACGGGTAGTTCCCCATCTTGTCCCGCAGGCCGACGCGGTCGAGCAGGCGCTCGGCCCGCTCGCGCGCCACGGCCTTGGAGTCGCCCTTGACCTGGATCGGGGCCTCCATGACGTTGGCCAGGGCCGTCATGTGCGGGAAGAGGTTGAAGCGCTGGAAGACCATGCCGATGTCACGGCGCTGGACCGCGACCTCGCTGTCCTTCAGCTCGTACAGCTTGCCGTTCTTCTCCTTGTAGCCGACCAGCTCGCCGTCGACCGACAGCCGGCCGCCGTCGATCCGCTCCAGGTGGTTGATGCACCGGAGGAACGTCGACTTTCCGGAGCCGGAGGGGCCGACGAGGCAGAAGACCTCGCCGTTCTGCACTTCGAGGTCGATGCCGCGGAGGATGTGGGCGGCGCCGTACGACTTGTGGACGCCCTCCGCCTTGACCATGGGCTGACCGGTCATGCCGATCCCTCCGGGGAGCGCTTGAACGTGGTGAGGTTCGTCTTGACCCGCTGCCAGGGGGTGGGCGGCAGGCTGCGGAGCGAACCGCGGGCGAAGCGACGCTCCAGGTAGTACTGGCCGACGCTGAACACGCTGGTCAGCGCCAGGTACCAGATGGAGGCGACGAAGAGCATCTCCATCACGGCACCGGCCGTGCTGCCGATGTTCGAGGAGGCCCGGAGGAGTTCGGTGTACTGCACCGCCGAGACCAGGGACGAGGTCTTCAGCATGTTGATGAACTCGTTGCCCGTCGGCGGCACGATCACCCGCATCGCCTGCGGGAGCACGACACGGCCCATCGTCTTCGTCTGGGACATGCCCAGCGCGTGCGCCGCCTCGGTCTGGCCCTCGTCGACCGACTGGATGCCGGCGCGGACGATCTCCGCCATGTAGGCGCCCTCGTTCAGACCGAGGCCGAGCAGGGCCACCATGAACGGCGTCATGACGTCCACGGTCTCGTTCTTGTAGATCGGCCCGAGGTCGATGTACTGGAAGATCAGCGAGAGGTTGAACCACACCAGCAGCTGGACGTAGACCGGGGTACCGCGGAAGAACCAGATGTAGAGCCAGGCGACTGCGCCCGTCACCGGGTTCTTCGAGAGCCGCATCACGGCGAACACGATGCCGAGGACGAGGCCGAGCGCCATGGAGGCGACGCTGATGATGATCGTGTTCCACAGACCGCTGATGATGGACGGGTCGAACACCTTGTCCCACACCGTGTCCCAGATGATGTTGCCCTGGGAGAAGGCGTAGACGAGCCATCCGAGCAGAGCGACGACCACGACGGCGCTGATCCAGCGCCCGTAGTGCCGCACGGGGATGGCCTTGATCGCCTCGTACGGGGTGCCCGAGGCGCCGGGCCCGGCCGGAGCGGCGGCCGGGTCCTTGCTGATCTTGTCAGTCACGACGACTGCCCTTCAGTGGAGCGGGGAGGTCACTTGCCGGCGTTGACGGTGGCCGACTTGACGGCGCTGTCCTCGACGTCCCACTTCTTCAGGGCATCGGCGTAGGTGCCGTCCTTGATGATCGCGTCGAGCGCTTCCTTGACGGCGTCGCGGAGCTGCGTGTTGTCCTTCGAGACGCCGATGCCGAAGAGGCCGACGTCGCTCTGGCTGCCGACGACCTCGAAGTCGTTGCCGCCGCCCGAGGTCTTCGCGATGTACGCGGCCACCGGGTAGTCGTTGAGGTCGGCCACGGCGCCGCCGGCCTTGACGCGGGTCTGGGCCTCGGCGTCGGTGTCGAAGGCCTGGATCGTCAGCTTCTTGTCGCCGCACTTCGCGGCCTGGGCCTTGAAGGTGTCCTCGTAGATCGTGCCGCGCTGGACGGCCACGGTCTTGCCGCAGAGGTCGTCGAGGGAGTTGACGCCCTGCGGGTTGCCCTTCTTGACCAGGAGGGAGACGCCGGAGCTGAAGTAGTCGACGAAGTCGATGCCCTTGCCGATCTTCTTCCCGTTGTCGTCCAGGCCCTCCTGGCGCTTCTTGTTGTCCGTCATCGAGGACATGATCAGGTCCTGGCGACCGGTGTAGATCGAGGTGATCAGGCCGTCGAACGTGCCCGAGGTGAACTCGAACTCGACACCGAGCTGCTTGCTCAGGGCCTGGGCGATGTCAGGGTCGACGCCGACGATCTTGCCGCCCTCGGTGAACTCCATCGGGGCGTACGAGGCGTCCGTACCGACCTTGATCTTGCCGGCCTTCTGGATGTCGGCCGGGAGCTTGGAGAAGAGCGGGGCGGAGTTGACGGACTCGGCGCCCTTCGTCGGGGTCGCGGTGGAGCCACCCTCGGTCTGGTCGCCACAGGCGGTCAGCAGCATCGAGCCGGCGACCGCGACAGCGGCGACCGCGGCAAGACGGGACGTGCGGGTCTTGGCAGCGGTCGTACAGCGCGTGGAGCGTGCGGTCATGGTCGGGTTCCTCCGGCGTGTGAGGGAGTTGCCAGTAGGTCACGTACGCGTCTTCGAGTGTCGCGACCTCGTGTGATTACGGCATCTTGCCATTCGGACTGCCTCAAACCGACGGCCACGGATGTCAAAATCGGGTAACGGGTGACCCCCGAATCCCGACAGGCCGGTACATCAAGGCCGGACCTTCTTCGGAAAGCCTTCCCCGCCACCGGAAAATCTCCGGTTGATCTCGCCATTCGGACGAGCCGAAAGCGGCCATTCGGGTGCCGTAGGCATCTATAGGGACATCGGGTGACGTGTCGTTCTCCGTCCGTGTCCGGATGCTCTCGGTATGAGTCGCGTCACCGAGAGGTTATGGACTCGTCTGCGGTGCCGTCCGTCCGGTAAGAAGGATCCTTACACCCCTCATCCGGGGCTCAGGGCGCGTTGTGCGGCGCGCCCGAGCGGCTGCCAGACAAGGCGGCCGCGGTGCCTCCCCACCCCTCCTCAACCAGGAGCGGCCACCCTCAAATGAAGCAGACTTAAGGGGTCAACCCAATGGCAGCGGAGATCGTCAATCCTCGCAATGACAGCGGTACGGAAGGAGCTCCCGAGGAGCTCTTCGACCCTGTCTTCGCCCTCCACCGGGGCGGCAAGATGGCTGTGCAGGCCACCGTGCCCCTCCGGGACAAGGACGACCTGTCCCTCGCGTACACGCCCGGCGTCGCCAAGGTGTGCACCGCGATTGCCGAGCAGCCCGAGCTGGTCAACGACTACACCTGGAAGTCCCAGGTCGTGGCCGTCGTGACCGACGGTACGGCGGTGCTCGGCCTCGGCGACATCGGCCCGGAGGCCTCCCTCCCGGTCATGGAGGGGAAGGCCATCCTCTTCAAGCAGTTCGGCGGCGTGGACGCGGTCCCGATCGCCCTCGCCACCACCGACACCGACGAGATCGTCGAGACGGTCGTCCGGCTCGCCCCGTCCTTCGGCGGAGTGAACCTGGAGGACATCTCGGCGCCGCGGTGCTTCGAGATCGAGCGCAAGCTCCAGGAGCGCCTCGACATCCCGGTCTTCCACGACGACCAGCACGGCACCGCGATCGTCACCCTCGCCGCCCTGCGCAACGCGGCGAAGCTGACCGACCGGACCCTCGGCGACCTGCGCGCCGTCATCTCCGGCGCCGGTGCGGCCGGTGTGGCCATCGCCAAGTTCCTGCTGGAGGCCGGCCTCGGTGACGTCGCCGTCGCCGACCGCAAGGGCATCGTGAGCCGCGACCGCGAGGACCTCACGGACGTCAAGCGCGAGCTCGCCGAGCTCACCAACAAGGCGGGCCTGACCGGCTCCCTGGAGACCGCCCTCGCCGGCGCGGACGTCTTCATCGGCGTCTCCGGCGGTACGGTCCCCGAGGCGGCCGTCGCCTCCATGGCGCCGAACGCCTTCGTGTTCGCCATGGCCAACCCGAACCCCGAGGTCCACCCCGACGTCGCGCACAAGTACGCGGCCGTCGTGGCGACCGGGCGTTCGGACTACCCGAACCAGATCAACAACGTCCTCGCGTTCCCCGGCATCTTCGCCGGCGCGCTCCAGGTCCGGGCCTCCCGGATCACCGAGGGCATGAAGATCGCCGCGGCCAACGCGATCGCCGACGTCGTCGGTGACCAGCTGGCCGCCGACTGCGTGATCCCGTCGCCGTTCGACGAGCGGGTCGCCCCCGCCGTCGCGGCCGCGGTGGCCGCCGCCGCCCGTGCGGAGGGCGTCGCGCGCCGCTGAGCTCGTACCTGAGCCCCCGACAGGGCCCCGTTCCGGACCACCGGGACGGGGCCCTGTCGCGTGCGTGACTGCCGGGGCCTTCTGGGGAGGGGGCGCGGGGGCCTGGTCCGCCGTGCGGGCGTGGAGGAGCGGGACGGGCCGGCGCGAGCGGCGGCCGTCCGGGTCCCGCGCCGGGCGGAGGCATGTGTCACACGGGTGCGTGGTTCCGCCACGCACCCGTCGGACCCTAGGGTCGGGGCCATGTTCGCTGCCTACGCCGCCCGAATCGACCGCGACCAGCCCCTGAACGGGCTCGAATTGGGCGAACGCCCCGAGCCCGAGGTCCGGCCCGGCTGGACCACCGTCACCGTCAAGGCCGCCTCGCTCAACCACCACGACCTGTGGTCGCTGCGCGGGGTCGGGCTGCCCGAGGAGAAGCTGCCGATGATCCTCGGCTGCGATGCCGCCGGCATCGACGAGGACGGCAACGAGGTCGTCCTGCACTCCGTGATCGGCCAGTCCGGCCACGGCGTCGGGCCCGACGAGCCCCGCTCCATCCTCACCGAGCGGTACCAGGGCACCTTCGCCGAGCGCGTGACCGTGCCCCGCTGGAACGTGCTGCCCAAGCCGAAGGAGCTCTCCTTCGAGGAGGCCGCCTGCCTGCCCACCGCCTGGCTCACCGCGTACCGCATGCTCTTCACCAACGCCGGGGTACGGCCCGGGGACTCGGTGCTCGTGCAGGGTGCGGGCGGCGGTGTCGCGACCGCCGCGATCGCCCTCGGCAAGGCGGCCGGCCTGCGGGTCTTCGCCACCAGCCGTGACGAGGCCAAGCGCAAGCGCGCCGTCGAGCTCGGTGCCGTCGAGGCGTACGAGCCGGGGGCGCGGCTGCCGCAGCGCGTGGACGCGGTCATCGAGACCGTCGGCGCCGCCACCTGGTCGCACTCGGTCAAGTCGCTGCGGCCGGGCGGCACCCTCGTCATCTCGGGCGCCACGAGCGGGGACCGGCCGGCGCACGCCGAGCTGACCCGGATCTTCTTCCTGGAGCTGAAGGTCGTCGGCTCCACGATGGGCTCCAAGGACGAGCTGGAGGACCTGCTGTCCTTCTGCGCGGCGACGGGCCTCCGGCCGGTCGTCGACGAGGTCCTGCCGCTGGACCGGGCCCGTGAGGGCTTCGAGAAGATGGCCTCCGGCGAACTCTTCGGAAAGATCGTACTGACGACCTCTTGATGACTCGTCAGTAATCCTGATGGGATCTCCGGCACGAGAAACGTGAACATCACTCACCTTGTCGTGTCGGAGGTCCACCTTGTTGCGAACCACCCTCGCGGCGACCGTCGTCGTCGCCGCGCTGCTCGCCCCGACGGCCGCCCACGCGGACCCCGCAGGCCCGGCGGGTCCGGAGACCTCGGCGGCTCCGGAGACCCCGGCGGGTCCGGGGGGTACGGGCATCCCCGCCCTCATCGACGACCGCGGCCGCGTCCTCACCCTGCGCGGCTGGAACGTCGGGGACAAGGCGCACAGCGGTGACGCCGCCCTCTCCGCCATCACCGAGAAGCACTTCCGCGACATGCGGGCCAAGGGCTTCAACTTCGCCCGGGTCCTCGTCTTCTGGGACGACCTGGAGCCCAGCCCCGGCCGCTACAGCCAGGCCTACCTCCGCAAGATCGAGCGGGTCCTGGACTGGGCCGCGCGCCATGACGTCAAGGTCGTCCTCGACGCCCACCAGGACGTCTTCGGGCCCGCCTTCGACCACCGCGGCATCCCCGCCTGGGCGACCAGGACCGACGGCCTGCCCTTCACCCCGCACCCCGAGGACTGGTTCTCCGAGTACTTCGAGCCCGCCGTGCAGCGGGCCTTCACCCACCTGTACGAGGACGAGGACCTCCAGCGCGCCCAGGCCCGCATGTGGCGGGTGCTCGCCGACCGCTTCGAGGACCACCCGGCCGTCCTCGGCTACGACCTGATCAACGAGCCGATGGGCGAGCTGCGGGAGGGCGAGGACCTGGCGACGGCCGCCCGCCGCATCGAACGGGACCAGATCACCCCGATGTACAACCGGATCGCGGACGCGATCCGCTCGGTCGACGACGACAACTGGCTCTTCGTCGAGCCGACCCCGATCGTGGGCGAAGGGGTGCCCACGGGGCTCGGCCGGATCGACGACCCGAAGGTCGTCTACGCCCCGCACTTCTACAACGGCGGCATGGAGGCGGGCGGGGACTACGACCCGGACGCCCGCTGGATCGAGAACTACGAACAGGCCGTCACCCTGTACCCGAAGGAGTACAAGGTGCCGCTCCTGGTGGGCGAGTGGGGGCCGCTCAACAACTCCCGGCCGAACATGAACCGCTTCTACCGGGAGGCCATGGCTTCGCTCGGCCGCTACAGCTCCGGCTGGGCCGGCTGGGAGTGGTGCTACGGCGGCGGCTACTGCGCGGTGGACGGTACGGGCGCCTTCCGCACCAACAAGGAGCTGACCGCCGAGCCGTACGCGGAGGCGGTCGCGGGCACCGTCCGCGCCTCGGCCTACGACGCGGCGGCGGGGGTCTACCGCCTGTCGTACGACGCCGCGGGCCGGCGCGGCTCCCGCGTCACCGAACTCTCGCTCCCGCCGGGCGACTGGCGGGTGCGGGCCGGGGGCGCGGCGCTCGTGCTCCGCAAGGACCGAGGGAGGGCCTGGGTCCTCGCGGCCCCGGGTGCCCGGGTGACGGTCACCGTCACCCGGGGCTGACCCGGTCCGCTCAGCCCTCCCTCCGGGGGTTCAGCACGTCCGTGATCCGGACCGCCGCCGTCGACAGATGGCGGCGGGCCTCGGCGAGCTGGTCCCCGGTCACCCCGTGGTCCCGGGCCGCGTCACGGATCTCGTCCCGGAAGCGGTCGAGCAGCCGGTCGAGATCGCGGCCCGGATCGCCCGAACCGTCCGCGTCACGCGCCCACTCCGGCGCCCGTGCGGCCTCGTCGGCGGCATCGGCCCAGCCGGTCTCCCCGGCCTCGCCGGCGGCTCTGCCGGCTCCGGCCGCCCGGGCCGCCGCCTTCGGGTGGGTCGTGCCCGCCACCAGCCCGCCGAGCTGCGCCGTGATGTCCGAGATCCCCTCCCAGACGCCCTTGGGCCAGTCGCCCCGCGAGAACCGGTCCTGGACCTCCTCCTGGACCTGCTGGGCGATGCGCTGGAACTCCTTCGCCTGGTGGCGCGCCGACTGGGCCTCCGCCTTGGCCTGGCGGGCCTGCTCCTTCCACTCCAGCTTCGCCCGGCGCAGCTCCTCCTTGGCGTCGGCGAAGGACGAGGCCTCCGCCTTCCGCGTCTGCCCCGCCGCCGCGCGCATCTCGCTGCGCACCCGGCCGGCCGCGCCGCGCACGTCGTCGCGGATCTCCGCCGCCAGCTCCGAGACGGAGTCGCGGATCTCCCGCTCCAGGTCGGTCAGTTCGGCCCCGCGGCCGGCCAGCTCGGCCCGGCCCGCTTCGGTGATCGAGTACACCTTCCGGCCGCCCTCGCTGGCATGGGTGACGAGGCCCTCGGCCTCCAGCTTGGCGAGCCGCGGGTAGACCGTGCCGGCGGAGGGGGCGTAGAGCCCCTGGAAGCGCTCCTCCAGCAGCCGGATCACCTCGTAGCCGTGGCGGGGGGCCTCGTCCAGCAGCTTGAGCAGGTAGAGGCGGAGGCGGCCATGGGCGAAGACGGGCGACATGTCAGAGCACCTTTCCGGTCGCGGAGGGAGCGGCGGGGGAGTCGGAGGAGTCGGGGGAGTCGGGGGAGGCCGCGGGGGTCGTGTCCTGGGCGGCCCCGATGTCCTGGGCGGACCCGGTGTCCTCGGCGGCTCCGGTGTCCTGGGCGTCCGCGAGGTCCCCGGTGTCCGCCGGGTCCTCGGGCGTCTCGGGGCGGCGGAGCAGGGCGATGGAGCCGGAGACGGTGGTCGCCTTGAGCGTGCCCCGACCGGAACCCAGGGTGCCGGTGATGGACTTGGTGCCCCACTGGCCCGACACCCTCAGGTCCTCGAAGGCGTTCGACACGGAGCCGCTCGTCGTGCTCGCCTCCACCCGGGCGTCGGCCGGGTGCGGCAGCCTGATGGCGACCTCGCCGGAGACGCTGGTGAGGCGGATGTCCGCGGGCGGGCCGTCGAGCTCGGCCGGGTCGATGTCGATGATCATGTCACCGCTGACGGTCTCGGCCTTCACGGAGCCGCCTGCACCCTCGATCACCGTGACGGCGCCCGTCATCGAGGTGATCCGCAGCGAGCCGGTGACCGACTGGGCCTCCAGGCTGCCGGAGACGCTCTCGGCGCGGACCGGGCCGGAGAGCCCCACGAGGGTCGTGTCGCCCGTGACGCCGCGCACCTCCGTACGCCCTCTGATGCCGGAGACGACCGCCTCGGCGTCGACCGCGCCGACCTCGACGTCGACGCCCGCGGGGACCGCGACGGAGACGACGGCCCGGCGCTTGTGGCCCTTGCGGTCGAACCACTTGAGGAGGTTCTTCCAGTGCAGGTCCTCGTAGGTCACGGTCAGGGTGGAGCCGTCCTGCGTGACGATCAGCGGCGGGCCCTGGATCTCGGAGATCTCGACGCGCGCGGACTCCTCGTCCGTCCCCACCACGTTCACCGTGCCGTTGACGATGCGGACCTGCAGGCGCGTCACGGGGTCGGCCGGGGTAAGTTTCGTCGGCTCGGTGACGGACCACTCTGTCATGGTGCTGACCTCCCGTTTCGGCAACGCAACATATCGCGACTCTCGATAGACACGATATATCGCGGTCAGGGGAAGTCAACCCTGACTCTCCCCTGATGCGACAGGGGCAATCACCGTCATACATGGACAAATTGGCTAGCGTGGGGGCATGAACGCGACACCCGGATCGAGCCCTTCAGGGGCGCTGCTGCTCTGCCGTGCCGACCCCGCGGCGGTCAGGCCACCGGCCCAGCTCCTCCGGGAGCACCTGCTCCTCGCCCCCGCGGGCGTCGACTGGAGCGTGCTCGTACCGGAGGGGAAGCCCTGGCTGCACGGCGGGGAGTCCGTCGAACACGTCGTCACCGGCTGGGCCACCGCCCTCGCCGTCTCCGCCTCGACCTGGCCCGTCCTCGCCCTCTGGTGGGACCGCGACCGGGCCGGGATCACGCTCGCCGCCGGCTTCCGCCGCACCGTCGGCTACACCTGGCTCGCGGACGGCACGCCCGTCGGCGAGGACGAGGCCATGCGGACCTTCGCCGCCCGGCTCGCCCTCGACCCCGTCCTGGACGTGCAGGCCCTGGAGCCGCTCACCCAGCCGGACACGGACGCCGACGCGCGCAGCAGGCTCGTCGGGATCGTCGCGGTCCTGGCCCGCGCGGGTCTCACCCTGCCGACCGGCCTCGTCCCCGGCGACAGCGCCGACCGGCTGCGCTCCGTCGCCCTGGCGCAGGGCGCCGAGCAGCTCGAATGGCTCGGCTGGCGCGATGCCGTACGAGCCGAGCTGGACGTGATGGAGGAAGGGCCCCTGGGCCCGTACCTGCGAGACCTGCGCGGGCCCAGGGCGCGGGTTCTGGGCGGGGTACAGCTCGCGGCGGGCGTGCCGCTGCTGGTCTGGGGCATCGGCCGGCGCAGCGGCGGCTGGGCGGCGGCCGGGGCGCTGCTCGTCGCGCACGGCGCGCTGGGGCTGGCCTACGACCGCCTCAGGGACCGCTGACGGGGCACACGGCCCCCCGCTCGCCCGCCGCGGATTCCTTACTCGTCGTCGTCCTCGTCGTCGTCCAGACGGGCCAGCCAGGTCGCGAGGCGCTCGACCGGCACCTCGAAGTCGGGGTTGAGATCGACGAACGTCCGCAGCTGCTCGGCGAGCCACTCGAAGGTGACCTCCTCCTCGCCGCGCCGCTTCTCCAGTTCCTCGATGCCACGGTCGGTGAAGTACATGCGACCAGAATAGGCAATCCGGAAACACCGGAGGCCCGGCACCCCTCTCGGGGTGCCGGGCCTCCTCCCGTACGCGCACAGGCGCGTCGCACGTACGCGTACGGGGTGGTCGATCAGGCGTCGAAGACCTCGTTGACCAGCTGCTGCTGCTCCGCCTGGTGGCGCTTGGCCGAGCCGACCGCCGGGGAGGAGGAGTGCGGACGCGAGATCCGGCGCAGGCGCTCGCCCGCCGGGATGTCCGCGCCGACCGCCAGGTCGAGGTGGTCGATCAGGTTGAGCGCGATGAACGGCCACGCACCCTGGTTCGCCGGCTCCTCCTGCGCCCAGATGTACTTCTCGGCGTTGGAGTACTTGGCGATCTCGGCCTGCAGCTCGGCACCCGGCAGCGGGTACAGGCGCTCCAGACGGATGATCGCGGTCTCCGTGTCGCCGCGCTTCTGACGCTCGGCCTCCAGGTCGTAGTAGACCTTGCCGGCGCAGAAGACGACCTTGCGGACGCCGGCCGGGTCGACCGTCGTGTCGCCGATCACCGGGCGGAAGCCGCCGGTGGTGAACTCCTCCACCTTCGACGCCGCGGCCTTCAGACGCAGCATCGACTTCGGGGTGAAGACGATGAGCGGCTTGTGGTGCGGGTTGTGCACCTGCCAGCGCAGGAGGTGGAAGTAGTTCGACGGCAGCGTCGGCATGGCGACCGTCATGTTGTCCTGGGCGCACATCTGGAGGAAGCGCTCCGGGCGCGCGGACGAGTGGTCCGGGCCCTGGCCCTCGTAGCCGTGCGGCAGGAGCAGCGTGACGCCGGAGGTCTGGCCCCACTTCTGCTCGGCCGAGGAGATGAACTCGTCGACGACGGTCTGCGCGCCGTTGACGAAGTCACCGAACTGGGCCTCCCAGATGACCAGGGAGTCCGGACGGGCCAGCGAGTAGCCGTACTCGAAGCCCATCGCCGCGTACTCGCTGAGCAGCGAGTCGTAGACGTTGTAGTGGGCCTGGTCCTCGGCCAGGTAGAGCAGCGGGGTGTAGTCCTCGCCGGTCTCCTGGTCCACCAGGACCGCGTGGCGCTGGCCGAAGGTGCCGCGGCGGGAGTCCTGGCCCGAGAGGCGGACCGGGGTGCCCTCCATCAGCAGGGAGCCGATGGCGAGGGTCTCGCCGAAGCCCCAGTCGATGGTGCCGTCGTCGATGGAGGCGGCACGGCGCTGCATCTGCGGCAGCAGACGCGCGTGGACCGTGATCCGCTCCGGGACGCTGACCTGCGACTCGGCGATCCGCTTCACGACCTCGGCGGAGACCGCGGTGGTGACGGCGACCGGGAACTCGGCCTGGGCGTCCGGGACCTGGGTCGGGGTCGGCGCGGTGGTGGCCTCGCGGACCTCCGCGAAGACCTTCTCCAGCTGGCCCTGGAAGTCCTGGAGCGACTGCTCCGCCTCTTCGAGGGTGATGTCGCCGCGACCGATGAGCGACTCGGTGTACAGCTTGCGCACCGAACGCTTCTTGTCGATCAGGTTGTACATCTGCGGGTTGGTGAACGAGGGGTTGTCGCCCTCGTTGTGTCCGCGGCGGCGGTAGCAGATGAGGTCGATCACGACGTCCTTGTTGAACGTCTGGCGGAACTCGAAGGCCAGCCGCGCGACGCGGACCACGGCCTCCGGGTCGTCGCCGTTCACGTGGAAGATCGGCGCCTCGATCATGCGGGCCACGTCGGTCGCGTACATCGAGGAACGCGAGGACTCCGGGGCGGCGGTGAAGCCGACCTGGTTGTTGATGACGATGTGGACCGTGCCGCCGGTGCGGTAGCCCCGCAGCTGCGACATGTTCAGGGTCTCGGCCACGACGCCCTGGCCGGCGAAGGCCGCGTCACCGTGGAGGGCGACGGGCAGGACGGTGAAGTCCGTGCCGCCCTTGTTGATGACGTCCTGCTTGGCGCGGACGATGCCTTCCAGGACCGGGTCGACCGCCTCCAGGTGGGAGGGGTTGGCGGCCAGGGAGACCGTGATCTGCTCGCCGTCGAGACCGGTGAAGGTGCCCTCGGCGCCCAGGTGGTACTTGACGTCGCCGGAGCCGTGCATCGACTTCGGGTCGAGGTTGCCCTCGAACTCGCGGAAGATCTGCGCGTACGACTTGCCGACGATGTTCGCGAGGACGTTCAGGCGGCCGCGGTGGGCCATGCCGATGACGACCTCGTCGAGGCGCGACTCGGCGGCCGAGTCGATGACCGCGTCGAGCAGCGGGATGACGGACTCGCCGCCCTCCAGGGAGAAGCGCTTCTGGCCGACGTACTTCGTCTGCAGGAAGGTCTCGAAGGCCTCCGCCGCGTTCAGCCGGCGCAGGATCCGGAGCTGCTCCTCGCGCTCCACGCGGGCGTGGGGGCGCTCGACGCGGTCCTGGATCCACTTGCGCTGCTTCGGGTCCTGGATGTGCATGAACTCGACGCCGGTGGTGCGGCAGTACGAGTCGCGCAGGACGCCGAGGATGTCGCGGAGCTTCATCATCGACTTGCCGGCGAAGCCGCCGACCGCGAACTCCCGCTCCAGGTCCCACAGGGTGAGGCCGTGCTCGGTGATGTCCAGGTCGGGGTGCTTGCGCTGCTTGTACTCCAGCGGGTCGGTGTCGGCCATGACGTGGCCGCGGACCCGGTAGGAGTGGATGAGCTCGAAGACGCGCGCGGCCTTGGTGACGTCGTCGTCGTGCGACGCGTCGATGTCCTTGAGCCAGCGGACCGGCTCGTAGGGGATGCGGAGCGCCTTGAAGATGTCGTCGTAGAAGCCCTGCTCGCCGAGCAGGTAGTTCGCGACGACGCGCAGGAACTCGCCGGAGGCGGCGCCCTGGATGACCCGGTGGTCGTAGGTCGAGGTCAGGGTCATGACCTTCGAGATGCCCAGCTTGTTCAGGGTGTCCTGGGACGTGCCCTGGAACTCGGCCGGGTAGTCCATCGAGCCGACGCCCATGATGACCGACTGGCCGGGCATCAGACGCGGCACGGAGTGGACGGTGCCGAGGCCGCCGGGGTTGGTCAGGGAGACCGTGACGCCGGTGAAGTCCTCCATCGTCAGCTTGCCCACGCGGGCGCGCTTGACGATGTCCTCGTACGCCTGCCAGAACTCGAAGAAGTTGAGCGTCTCGGCCTTCTTGATGCCCGCGACGACGAGCTGGCGGTCGCCGTTGGGCTTCACCAGGTCGATCGCGAGACCGAAGTTGACGTGCTCCGGCTTGACCAGGGTCGGCTTGCCGTCCTTCTCCGCGAAGGAGTAGTTCATCGACGGCATGGCCTTGATCGCCTGCACCATCGCGTAGCCGATGAGGTGCGTGAAGGAGATCTTCCCGCCCCGGGCACGCTTCAGGTGGTTGTTGATCACGATCCGGTTGTCGAAGAGCAGCTTCACCGGGACGGCGCGGACGGACGTGGCCGTCGGCACCTCCAGCGAGGCGTTCATGTTCTTCGCGACCGCGGCGGCGGGGCCGCGCAGCGTGATCAGCTCGGGGCCCGCGGGGGCCTCGGTGGCCGGAGCGGCCTTGGCCGGCGCCGGCGCGGCGGCGGCGGGCTTCGCGACGGCCGGCGCGGGGGCCGCGGCAGGCTTCACCGGAGCCGGGGTCGCGGCCGGGGCGGGCGCGGGGGCCGGAACGACCGCGGGAGCCGAAGGCGCGGCCTGTGCGGGGCTCGCCTGCGGCGCGGCGGGCGCGCTCGGGGTGGTGGTGGCGGCCGGGGCGGTCGGGGTCGCCGACGCTCCGGGCTTGTAGTCGGCGAAGAAGTCCCACCAGGCACGATCGACCGAATTCGGGTCCTGGAGGTACTGCTGGTAGATCTCGTCGACGAGCCACTCATTGGCACCGAAGGCGGCGGCAGGGTTCTTACCCTGCCCGTCTTGGTCGGTCGGGGAGCTCGGGGTACTGGGGGACTGAGACGACACGGCGGCAACCGCCCTCTTCCGCTTCACAAGGTGATGGACAGCGGAAATAAAGGCTACGCCTGTCCGGCCGGGAGGTGCAGGCCAGGCACTCCAACGTCGCGCAAGTCACACTTGACGAGGCGTTTCGGGACCGTGAATGGCGGGAAACAACCGTGGTTCCGCATGTGTGAGGGTACGGAAAAGCGCGGGCACGGCCCCCTTCGGCCGCATCCCTGATCGCACCCCGTTCACGTGCGCGCAGGTCCCGCACACGTACACGCAGAACGTGCTCTTCCGGTTCGAACCCTACGTCAATCTCTCAGCGGAAGGCTGCCCGGAAGAGTGACTCTGATGCGGCAGCCGCGTGATGATTCGGCCACGCCGATCCCGCCACCGTGCAGATCCACGGCCCAGCGGGCGATCGCGAGCCCCAGCCCGGTGCCGCCGTCGCTGCCCGGGCCCTGCCGGAGCGGCACCGTGCCGCGGTTGAAGCGCTCGAAGACCTTGTGCCGCTCGGACTCCGGGATGCCGGGACCCTCGTCCTCGACCTCAAGCTCCAGCGAGTCCGGGTACGGGCCGCGCCGGGCCCGGACCGTGACCCGGCCGTGCGGCGGCGAGTGCTTCACCGCGTTGTCGATCAGGTTCGCCATGACCTGGTGGAGCCGCTCCGCGTCCGCGTGGGCGACCAGCTCGGGCGGCGACACGTCCAGGTGCAGATGGACGTCCGTGCGGTTGTGCAGCCCCGACGTGGAGAACAGGCCGCGCTGGGACGCGGCGAGGTTCGCTTCCCGCAGAACGCCCGACAGATACGGCCAGACCTCGAAACGGCTCGCCCTCAGCGCCACGACACCGTTGTCAAGACGTGACAGGTCCAGCAGCGTCTCCACCAGCCGGCCCAGCCGCTCCGTCTGCTTCAGCGCCGAGCGCATCGTCTCCGGATCGGCCTCGGACACCCCGTCCACGACGTTCTCCAGGACGGCCCGGAGCGCGGCGATCGGCGTGCGCAGCTCGTGCGACACATTGGCGACCAGCTCCTTGCGGTGCCGGTCGACCGCCTCCAGGTCGTCCGCCATGCGGTTGATCGTCGAGGCGAGGTCGCCCAGCTCGTCCCGCCGGTCCGCGCCCCGCACCCGCCGGCTGAAGTCACCGCGCGAGATCGACCCGGCCACCGTGGTCATCTCGTCCAGCGGCGCCGTCAGCGACTGCGCCACGAACTGGGTGATCAGCAGCGTCGCGATCATCGCGAAGATCGTGATGTACCGGAACTCGGTGGACGTGCGGATCGCCACCAGCGCGAGGCACGAGGTCAGCAGGACCGCGCCGACGACCAGCGCGCCGAGCTTGGTCTTGATCGAGATCACGATCCGGCGCCGGGCGCCGGTGCTCCTGCCCGGCCGTCGCCTCACGGCGCCGGGGTCTCCAGCGCGTACCCCACGCCATGGACCGTACGGATGCGCTCGGCTCCGATCTTCCGGCGCAGCGCCTTGATGTGGCTGTCCACGGTCCGGGTGCCGGAGGCGTCCGCCCAGTCCCACACCTCGGCGAGCAGCTGCTCGCGCGAGAGGACCGCCCTCGGGGTGCCCGCCAGACAGACCAGCAGGTCGAACTCGGTCGGGGTCAGGTGCACGTCCTCGGAGCGCACGCGGACCCGGCGCTGCGCGTGGTCGATCTCCAGCTCGCCCAGGCGCAGGATCCCGCTGCGCGGGGTGACGGCCGCCAGCGCGGCCCGCTCGACCCGGCGCAGCAGGACGTGCACCCGGGCGGCGAGCTCGCGCATCGAGAACGGCTTCGTCATGTAGTCGTCCGCGCCGACGCCCAGCCCGACCAGCATGTCGGTCTCGTCGTCCCGGGCGGTCAGCATGAGGACCGGGACGGGGCGCTGGGCCTGGACCCTGCGGCACACCTCCAGGCCGTCGAAGCCCGGGAGCATCACGTCGAGGACCATCAGGTCCGGCTGCCAGGCCTCGGCGGCGTCGACCGCCGCCGGGCCGTCCGTCGCGGTCTGCACGAGGAAGCCCTCGGCGCGCAGCCGCGCGGAGATCGCCTCGACGATCGTCGCGTCGTCCTCGACCACGAGCACCCGTCGCTGGGCCCCGGGAGTGGCCGCCGCACCGTGGTGAGTGGTGTGTGTCTGCTCCATTGCCCCGCCTCGCGTCGCCGATGTCGGTGCAGCAGCCTAGAGGTACGGGTGGTGTCCCGGCTATCCAGGAGTTATCGGGGACGGACGGCGAGGTGGACCACGTCGGGGACGCCCCGGGCAACGGGGATCTCTTCGGTCCGTACCCCGCTGAATCCGGCATTCCGCAACGAGTCTTCGAAATCGGCCGACGGCTGGGCGGACCAAACGGCGAGGACGCCGCCGGGGTTCAGCCGGGCCGCGCAGGCCGCCAACCCCTCGGCCGAGTACAGGGATTCGTTGTCCTCGGTGACCGTCCAGTCCGGCCCGTTGTCGATGTCCAGACAGAGGGCGTCGTACGTGTCGGAGGAGGTGCCGAGGTGGGTCACCAGGTCCGTGTGCAGGATCACGGTCCTCGGATCGGCCAGCGCGCGGCCGGAGATGGCGGAGAGCGGTCCCTCCCGGTGCCAGTCGATGATCGCGTCCTCACGCTCGGCGACGACGATCCGTCCCCAGCGCGGGTCGGCCGCCGCGTGCGCCAGGGAGAAGCCGACCCCGAGTCCGCCGACGAGGACGGCGGCGCCGGCGCGGGACTCCTCCGGCAGGGCGGCCAGGGCCGCGTCGACGAGGAGCCGCTCGGAGCGCCCGTCGGAGGTGTCCATCAGGAAGGTGCCGTTCGCGATGATCTCGAAGTGCTCGTCGCGGCGGCGCAGCACGACTTCTCCGTACGGTCCGTCTCGGCGGTCGAGTGTCACGGGACTGGTCAAGATCGGTCACTCCGCTCTCGGCTCTGCAGTGGATGTCCCGGCCATCCTCGCGGGGCGGGGAGGGCCGGGACAAACACTTAACGGAGTCGTGGAGTCACACGGTGCGGCGACGTGTGACGGCTCGTCTCGCTACGGGCGGGGGGCCTCGTGCTTCACGAAGTGCTCGATCCGGTTCAGCTCGCGAGGGGCGTCGACCGGGGTGCCGTAGGTGCGGTCCCAGGTGATCGGGGCGATGGTGATGTGGCCCTTGTCGAGGAGCCAGGTGGAGTCGGCGTCCTTCCGGCCCTCGGCGCACTCGCCCTCGCCGCTGCCGTCCACCGGGCAGAGGCCGAGCGCGATGTCGAAGGCGTCGCTGTTCCCGCGCTGTTCGAAGGCGTGGTAGACGACCGCCCCGTCGCCGACGCGGGCCCAGACCGGGGCCTTGGCCGGGACGCCGGTGCTGACGTCGGGATAGTCGACCTTGAGGGCGAACTTCGAGGTCAGCAGCCCGCGCTGCTTCAGTCCGGCGACGAGGCGGGCGCCGAACTCGGCGTGGGCGCGGTAGTTGGCGCGGGGGAAGAAGGTGTTCGTCGCGTCGCCGGAGGAGGAGAAGGCGAGGGCCGGGACCTCCTGGTCGATCGCGGCGACGGCGGCGCCGACGGTGCCGGAGTCGTTGACGCTGGCGGAGATGTTGGGGCCGGAGTTGATGCCGGTGAGGACGAGGTCGGGAGCCCCGGTCCAGCCGGCCTTGGCCTTGAGGCCGCCGCGCAGGGCGAGCTTGACGGTGTCGGCGGGGGTGGCGCTGGCGGAGTCCTTGGTGCAGGGGCCGTCGGAGAGGCAGACGCCGTAGACCGCGCCGCGGGCGGGGGCGCCCGCACAGTCGTTCTCGTATCCGGCGGGCAGGGCGGTGCGGCGCTGGGCGGTGACGACGCCGCCGTTGGTGACGGCGGTGCCCTTGCCGGACTGCACCTGCCAGGGGGCCATCACGACGACGTCGGCGCCGGCGGCGCACATCGCGCGGCGGAGCTCGTACAGGCCGAGGCCGTCGGAGTTGCTCGCCTTCGCGGCCTGCATCGAGTCGTCGTTGGAGAGGAGGATCCGCATCCCGGCGAGGGGCTGTGCGGTGGAGCCGGTGGTGGCGGGGGTCGCCGCGTAGGCCGTGACGCCGGCGGTGGCGAGCAGGACCGATCCGGTCAGGGCGAGGAAGGTGCGCTTGCGCATGGAGAACCCTTCAGGTGCATGACATGCGGGCAGGGGAGGGTGGACCCGGGGCCCGGCCCCCCACGGGCGAGCCCCGGATCCTTCGCGGGGTCGTTCAGGTCCCCCGCGGTCTTGGGGTGCGGCGGAGCTCTCCCGCCGGGTGGTGCGCCGGAGCTTTCCCCGCCGGGTGGTGCGACGGAGCCCTCCCGCCGGGTGGTGCGGCGGAGCATTCCCCGCCGGGTGGCGCGGCTGAGCTCGTCGCCGCCGGGTGGTCGGCTACCGGGCCAGGTCCAGGGACAGGCCGTGGCCGTGGGCGAAGACCGGGTCCGCCGTGTCGTTCGGTACGTCCGGGCGGGCCGCCTCGACCGCCGCCATCGAGCGCGGCAGCTCGAAGGGCAGCCGCCCCTCGGCCTTCGCCCGCCCGAAGGCCACGTCCAGCAGGGCCTCGTCGCTCGCGCCGAAGTCGGCGATCAGCGCCGCCGCCCGCTCGGCGATCTCCGGCAGGACCGCCGGCCGCTCCAGGTTGACGCAGACGACGGTCGGCACGGCGGCGAGCAGATCCAGGATCCGGGTCAGCTCGGGCTCGGCGAAGGCGAGCGAGCCGGAGTGGAAGAAGGACTCGAAGAGGTTCGGCCGCTCCTCGTACGGGGTGCGCAGCCGCACCACCGCGAGGTCGGCCGCGGCCGGCTCGGCGACGACCTCGCCGTACACCGCCGCGACCGCCGGGTCGACGTTCTCCACGTACAGCCTCGGCCGCCCCGAAAGGGGGAGCGGTCCGTCGGTGAGGACGGTGAGGGAGCGCCGCTGGGCGGCGGCGCCCGCGGCCGTGAAGTCGGCGCGGCCGACGGTCTCCGCGGCCTCGTCCGGGTCGACGTACCGGCGCTCGTCGAAGAGCCCGAGCAGGAACTTCTCGCGCAGGAGGCGGCGTACGGACGCGTCGACGCGGGACTCGGGGATCCGGCCCGAGGCCATCAGCTCCACGATCACCTCGGGGCACTGCTCGCCGCCGAACTGGTCCACACCGGCGTCGAGGGCCTTCGCCGTCCGCTCGGCCACGCTCAGGTGCTCGACGCCCCAGGCGCGCGCCGCGTGCGGCTCGCCGTAGATCGTCGAGTCCGTGAGCACACCCCAGTCGGCGCAGACGATGCCGGTGAAGCCGAGCTCCTCGCGGAGGAGCCCCGTGATCACGCCCTTGTTGAAGCCGAAGCCGACCTCCTCCCAGTCGGTGCCGATCGGCTGGCCGTAGTACGGCATCATCTGCGAGCAGCCCGCCGCGATCGCGTGCCGGAACGGCTCCAGATGGTGCTCGCGCATGCCGCCCGGGTAGACCTGCTCCTTGCCGTGCGGGAAGTGCGGGTCCTCGCCGTCCTTCTGCGGGCCGCCGCCGGGGAAGTGCTTGACCATCGCGGCCACCGAGTCCTTGCCGAGGCGCTCGCCCTGGAGCCCGCGGACGTACGCCCGGACCAGCTCGCCCGTCAGCTTCGCGTCGGAGCCGAAGGTGCCGGACTGGCGGGACCAGCGGGGCTCGGTCGCGAGGTCGATCTGCGGGTGGAGCGCGGTGCGGAAGCCTACGGAGAGGTACTCGCGGCGGACGGTGTCCGCGAAGGCGAAGACGAGCTCGGGGTCGCCGACGGCGGCGAGGCCGAGGGCCTCGGGCCAGGCGGAGAAGGCGCCGGCGTTGAAGGAGGCGCCGATGTTGTCGGTGAAGGCGTGGCGGGGGTCGGTGGAGAGCGAGACCGGGATGCCGAGGCGGGTGCCGGCGGCCATCTCCTGGATCGCGTTGTGCCAGAGCGCCATCTCGCGTGCGCCGTAGCTGCCGAGCAGGTTGAAGTGGGTGAGCCGGCGGTCCTCGACGAGGTCGGGGGTGGTGAGCGGCAGCGTCGAACCGTCCGTCTCGGTCACCGGGGTGCCGTCGGGGTTCATCGTCAGCATGGAGTGGAAGAGCTGGCCGGCCTTCTCCTCCGGGGTCATCCGGGCGAGGAGGTCCTCGACGCGCTCGTCGACGGGACGGGTGGCGTCCTCGTAGGGGTGCATGGCGTACGTCCCTGCTTGTGTGACCGGATGGCCGGATGACGGGTGGCCGGATATGACCGGATGGCCGAACGGCGTCAGGCTAGGCGCGAAAACCGAGTGACCACTAGGTTTCTGTCATGTGTCCTGGATCACAGCAGGGAGGGGTCGGGTGGGACGGGGGCGGGACCGCGGAGAGGGGTCCCCGTAGGGTGGGGCGCATGCCGGAGAAGAAGGAACCGACCCCCCGTAAATCCGCAGGCCGGGGCAGTTACGCGGTCGGTGACGCGCGCCGCCAGAAGATCCTGGACACCGCCGTCGACCACTTCGGGCGCTGGGGCTTCCACGCCTCCTCGCTCGCCCGGATCGCGAACGACTGCGGGATCACCCAGGGCGGACTGCTGCACCACTTCCGCAGCAAGGAGGACCTGCTCCTCTCGGTCCTCGGGCAGAGCGAACAGCACGACATCGAGCGCCTGTTCAGTGTCGAGCCCGAGTCGTACGCGGCCTACCTGGAGACCCTGGTCGCGCTGATCGAGGAGAACACCCGGCGTCCCGGCATCGTCCGGATGTACAACGTCCTGGTGGGCGAGTCCGGCAACGTCGGCCACCCCGCCCACCAGTACTTCAAGGAGCGCTACGCGCGCGTGCTCCGGCACACGGTCGACCTCCTGGAGGAGGCCGTGCGGCGCGGGGAGCTGCGCGCCGGCATCGACTGCCGGGCCGTCGGGCAGGAGCACCTCGCCGTCATGGACGGGCTCCAGATCCAGTGGGCCCTCGACCCGGAGTCGATGGACATGCCCGCGCGCGTCCGGTCCTTCCTGGAGCGGCGGTACGCGGAGCTGGCGGCGCCGCGGGGGTGAGTCCTGGCGGGGCGCGGCCGCCCGGTGTCCGGCCGTCCGGTGTCCGGCCGTCGGTCGGTCGGCCGTTCGGTGTCCGGTCTTTCGGCGTCCGGCCGGCCGGTGTCCTGGGTGTTCAGGACGCCGTCGCGGCCGAGGTCTTCCGCCCCGCCTCCCACTCTCGGCCGATCGCGTTCAGCAGCTTCGGGTACACGCCCAGGTACCGGAAGGGTTTGATCCCGGCCATGTAGACGGCGCCGAGCAGGCCGTTGGGCTTCACCAGGACGGCCATCCGGGCGCGGTGCCGGGCGGGATCGCCCGGGGTGGGGTCCGGGACCCAGCCGATGTGCATCACCGCGTGGCAGGTCCGGTTGGCGGTCTCCGCCACCCACTCCTCGTGGGTCTGGTAGACGGACGTGAACGGCACCACCTGGAGGTCGGGGCCGCGCGTCCCGGCGCGCACGTCCTCCGGAAGCCGCTCCCGGAGCGAGCCCACCCGTGAACTCAGGCCGGCGTCCGGCCCGTCCAGGCCGAGGAGGGCGCCCAGCTTCCAGCGGAGCGCGAAGAGCGCGCGGACCACGGGGGCGGAGAGCGCGCTCCCGTCGCCGTTCGTGAACTGCTGTACGAGGCGGCCGAGTTCGTCGGGGCCGCCCGTCACGGGCAGCGCCCACACGTCCTCGACGTGGAAGTCGTCCGCGAACTCGTGGATCCGCCAGGGGCGGGAGGTGTGCGCGGTGCGGGGAAGTCTCATGGTCATGCCCCTGCTCCTTCGTCGGTCCTACGCCCGGCCCGCATCTATACGGTGGCGTATAGATCAAGCGTAGACCCGTCTGTACGGCACCGTATAGTCGGGTGGAGGAGTGGCGAGGTGAGGAGGGACACACCATGGGCACGATCCGCACACCGCGCGGCCGGTGGATCGAGGAGGGGCTTCGCGCGCTCGCCGCGGGCGGCCCGGAGGCCGTACGCATCGAACCGCTGGCCCAGGCCCTCGGCGTCAGCAAGGGCGGCTTCTACGGGTACTTCGCCAACCGCGACACCCTGCTCGCCGAGATGCTCGACACCTGGGAGCGCGAGGTCGCCGACGCGGTGATCGAGCGGATCGAGAGCGGCGGCGGAGACGCCCGCGCCAGGCTCGGCCGGCTTTTCGAGTTCGTCCAGGACGTCGCCGACGGGCCGGTGACCGGCATCGCCGTCGACCTCGCCGTCCGGGACTGGGCCCGGCGCGACGAGGCCGTCGCCGCACGGCTCCGCCGCACCGACAACCGGCGCATGGAGTACCTGCGTTCGCTCTTCCGGACCTTCTGCGCCGACGAGGACGACGTCGAGATCCGCTGTCTGTTCGCCTTCTCGCTGCGCGTCGCCGACCACTTCATCGCGGTCGACCACGGCGGTCGCACCCCCGCCGAGATGAGCGCGCTGACCAAGGACTGGCTGCTCAGGTAGGCGGGGCGGGGCAGGTCGCCGGGCCGGTTGTCGGCCGGCTCGGTCGTGGCGTTCGGGTCTCGCCGCGCGTCTTGGTCCTGGTGTTCAGGTCCCGCCGCACGCCGCGCCCGTGGCGCTCAGGTCTCGCCCGTCGTGCGCCGGGAGCCCCGCCACGCGTACAGCGCCGTGCCCGCCGCGAAGGCGGTCGCGGCGACCGCCCATGGCTCGCCCTCCGGGCCCGGGCGCATCACCCAGGCCCACCAGACCGCGCCGCCCTCCGTGCCGGGGGGCGCCGCCAGATAGACGACACCGGCGTAGAAGGTCGCCGGCAGCCAGCTCAGCCGGGCGCAGACGAGGGCGGCGGCACCCGCCGCCACGCCCGTCAGGCCCAGCGCGTTGCGTACGGCGGCGGGCGCCCCGAACTCCTCTGCGTGCCCCGGCAGGGCGAGCGCGAGCAGCGCCACGGCGAGTGCGGTCGGGGCGAGGACATGGCCGAGGCGGCGCGGCCACCAGGCCCGTACCGCCGTACGGTCCAGCTCGTCGCTCGGTGTGTGCAGGCTCGTCCCGATCACGCCCGCCGCGAGCAGCGGCCCGAGGATCACGACCGGCAGCCGGGCCGTGTGGTCGAAGTCCGGCAGCGACACCAGCCACCGGGCCGCCAGGGCGGCCGCCACCGCCGTGCCGAGCAGGGCGGCCAGCGCGCCGGGCAGGCCGCGGGAGCGCAGGTAGAGAGCCTGCGGGGGGAGCCTCACGGGATCGGCACCTCGTCCGGGTGGCAGGTGTTCGCGGCCAGGTAGCGGGTCAGGTAGTCGCGCTGCTCGGCCGGGGACCTGGCCTCCAGGCGGTCGATGTACGGCTGGGCGCCGGTGGTGTCGGGGCCGTAGTCGTCCGGGGTCGGTGCCAGCCACTCCTGGACGGCGAGGTTGACGAGGCTCGCCCGCTCGGCGTTCGCGCCCGTGCCGTCGCCGGGCCGGCACGTGTCCGAGAACAGCCAGGCCACAGCGGAGCTGAGGTACAGGTCGGGGCGCGCGAGCCGGTCGCGCACCGAGTCCCGCCGGGCGTCCGGCAGTTCGACGTCGCCGGGGAGTCCGGGTCCGACCGGGCCGCTCACCCAGCGGGCCGGCGCGCCGGGCACCCCCTTGAGGCGGGCGTTCAGCGGGGCGAGCGCCGCCGACACGTCGGGCAACAGCCCCTCGTCCACCGCCGTCAGGCAGATCTGCGGTGTGCCGTCGTCGCAGACCTGCCGGGACAGGGCAGGGTCCGGGCGCCACGGCCCCTGGTCCTGCGGCAGCCGCAGGATCAGGCCGGCGGCGGCGACCGAGACGGCCAGCGGGATCAGGGCGAACACCCTCAGGCGGGCCGGACGCAGCCCGTACGCGAGGAGTACGGCGAGCGTGAGCCCCGCCGTCCACGCCATCGACGCCGGGCCGAACCACCACACCGGACGGTCCCAGAAGAACTGGTGCTCGCCCGCCGGGCTGAGCCAGCGCGTGGTGCTCTCCGTGTAGGCGCCGAGCCCGAGGACGACGTACCCGACGATGCCGAGGAGCGGGGCCGTGAGCCGCCACCGGACGACCCGTCCGGCGAGATGGCCGAGCGCGCCGAGAGCGGCGACGGCGACCGCGTCGGCGGCGAGGAGTTCGAGGTAGGGGCGCCCGGCGGAGACGTACGGCCAGGTGGCGAGCAGGCAGACGGAGTCGGCGAGCAGCAGTCCGGCGGCGGGCCAGAGCGCGGACGGTGCGACCGCGACGAGGAGGCGGCGCAGCGGGGAGCGGGGCACGGACGCCCACAGGTCGGTCGTCCGGCGCCGCCGGTCCCGGCCGCCCTGCCAGCAGCCCGCCGCGAGCGCGAGGGGGCCGCAGAGCAGCCCGGCGCCGACGTGCAGCAGGTTCGTCACGTCGGCCCAACGACCCTGCCAGTCGGGAGCCTTGCCGTACATCGTCACCAGGACGGTGAGCGCGACGGCGGCGCCGGACCAGGGGCCGAGACCGCGCCGCAGCTCGGTACGGAGCGGCGCGGGTGCCCGTACGGGCACCGGCTTCCCCGTACGGGGCGGGGTGAGGGTCGTCGTCATCGGAGGGACTCCTTCGGGAGAGCCCCGGCGGGTGCCGCCGCGGCGGGGGCGGGTCCGGGTACGGGCGCGGGTGTCGTCATCGGAGCGACTCCTTCGCGCGCTGCCCGGCCGGGTCTCCGCCGAGGCCGCCGCCCCCGGCGACGCGGTCGCGGTGGGCGCGCAGGGCGGCCGTGTAGCCGCGCTCGATCGCGTGCGTCGTCGAGTCGCCCGGATCCGCCGACTCGCCGCCGAGCGCGGCGAGTTCCGCGGTCGTCCCGCGGAAGGCGAGGACACCCGACTCGATCAGCGCGACATCGGTGCAGGCCGCCGCCACGTCCTCCACCAGGTGTGTGGAGACCACCACCGTCGCCTCCGTGCCGAGCTCCCGCAGCAGCGCGCGGAAGTCGACCCGCTGCTCCGGGTCGAGGCCGGCCGTCGGCTCGTCGAGCAGCAGCAGTTCCGGTTCGTTCACGATCGCCTGGGCGATGCCCGCCCGCCGGACCATGCCGCCCGAGAGCGTCTTCATCCGCGCGTCGATCCGGTCGGCGAGCCCGACGCGCGCGACGGCCCGCTCCACGGCCGCTCCCGCCCGGTCCGCCGGCACCTCCTTCAGCCAGGCCACGTACGCCACGAACTCGCGGACCGTGAAGGCCGGGTAGTAGCCGAACTCCTGCGGCAGATAGCCGAGCCGGCGCCGGATCTCGGTGCGTTCGCCATGGCTCCCGACGTCCCCGCCGAGCAGCTCCACCCGCCCGGAGGCGGGCGCGGCGACCGTCGCGAGGACCCGGATGAGCGAGGTCTTGCCGGCGCCGTTCGGCCCGAGCAGGCCGTGGACTCCGGGGGAGAGGGACAGGTCGAGCGCGTCGAGGGCGACGGTGCGGCGGTGCCGGACGGTCAGACCGGTCACCTCGATCGTGGCGGGCTGGTTCACCGGGTCTCCAGGAGGTCGAAGGAACGGCGCCGCAGCACGAGCAGGGCGGCGCAGACGAGCGCGACCGCAGCCCAGCTCCCTTGCGCGGCGAGGCCGGAGAAGTAGCGGGCGAGGACGGCGGCGCCGCCTCCGGGCTCGGTCCCCGTCTGTCCGAGGAGCGGGCCCGTCACGGCGAGCAGCCACCCGCCGGCGAGGGTCGCGGCCGCCGCACGGCAGCCGACGAAGGAGCCGAGCGCGAGGGTCGCCAGGGTCAGCGCGAGCCCCGGCAGCAGCCAGGCGGCCGCCCCGGGGAAGCCGGCCACCGGCGGCAGCAGTGCCCCGCCCGCGGTCAGCAGCGGTACGCAGACGGCGAGCACGGCGGCGGTGCGGGTCAGGAGCAGCCGCAGACCGCCGGACGGGGTGGCGGCGGTGATCTCGTGGAGCGGGTCGGCGTGGCGTCCGTAGGAGACGGCGACCCCGCCGAGCGGGAGGACGGGGGAGGCGGCGAGAAGCCAGCTCCGCGCGCCCTGGAGCCCGGCGCCGTAGGCCAGGGCGAAGGCGCCGCCCAGGACGAGCGCCACGGCCACGACCCAGGAGCCGCGCAGGGCGGGCCCGGCGGCCCACCAGAGCCGCGCGCCCCGCCCGAGAGGGTGCCGGGCCGGGCCGGGCGCGGATTCCCTCGCGGCCTCGACCGGTGCAGGCCGGTGTCCCACGGACGCCAGGAGCTCCGCCCGTACGGCGGCCAGGGCCGGGCCCGCGGCTCCGGCGCGGACGGCGGCCGAGACGCGCCCCGCGCAGGGGGAGCAGGACTCGACGTGCTTCTCCAGCGACCAAGCGTCCGTCTCGGCCGCCTCCCCCGCCGCGTAACGGAGCGCCAGCGCCTCGCCGACGTGCCAGGGGGGTGGCGTGGGGGACTGCGTGGGGGACGTCATGCGGTGCCTCCCAGGGGGTACGGGCCGCCGGCGCCGAGGGCGGCGCGCAGTTCGCGGCGGGCGCGCAGGGCGCGGGTCTTGACGGTGCCTTCGGGGATGCCGAGCAGCCGGGCGGTCTCGCGGGTCGTCAGGCCGTCGACGACGGTCGCCCGCAGGACCTCGGCGAGTTCGGGCGAGATCCGGTCGAGTGCGGCGCCCACCTCCCCGTACTCCAGGCCCGCGAGCACCCGCTCCTCGGCGGAGGGTGCGGGGGCGGGCGGTTCGGCGGGTGCGGCGGCGCGGTCGGCGCGGGCCCGTGCCCGCTGGGCGTCGACCAGGCGCCGGGCGGCGATCACCCAGAGCCAGCCGCCGGCCTCGCCGCGGCCCCGGTGGGTGCCGGCCGAGCGCCAGACCGTGACGAAGGTGTCCTGGAGGACCTCCCGTACGGTCTCCTCGTCCGGGCAGCGCCGGGCGAGCCGGGCGTGCAGCCAGCCCGCGTGCCGGTCGTAGAGGACGCCGAGCGCTTTGGAGTCCCCCCGGGCGACCGCGCGCAGCAGCGCCGCGTCGTCGTCCTCGTCTCCCCCTGCGGGGCCTGCCCCTGAGGGGCGCAACAGTCTCACGCCCTCTCTATCGCGCCCGGACCCCGCTTCGGTTCACGGCGCCCGTGAGCCCGGCCTGTGAGCCCGGCCCGGGAGCCCGGCCCGTGAGCCCGGCCCGTGAGCCCGGCCCGGGAGTCCGGCCCGTGAGTCCGGCCCGTGGGCCCGGCCCGTGAGTCCGGCCCGTGGGCCCGGCCCATGAGCTTCGCCAGCAGGTCCCGCTCATCGCGCCCCGGAGCTCCTCCCGGTCGACGGCGGACCGGAGCCCCGCGGGCTCAGGGGTTCGTCGGCGGGCCGCCCTCCGGCAGGGCCGCGAAGACGCGCTGGAGGGCCGGCGGGCGCTCGCCGTCGCCCGAGACGACGAGGCGGTGGCGGTACGTGACGAAGTACTGGAACCCGTCGGCGATCGGGCTCCCCGTGGGCCGGTCCGGGACGCGCGCGTACGCCGGGTCCTCCAGGGCGGCCCGCAGCTCGGCGGCCTCGGCGGGCGTCTGCTGCCCCGTGCGGGGCGGCTTGGTGCCGGAGCGGCTCGTCCAGCTGCCGTCGTAGCGGACGACGAGCTGGTTGCGGACCCCGGCGAAGCCGCCGTTGACGACCACCTCGACGAGGACCTCGCCGGGCCGGGGCTCCTCGGAGGGGGCGGTCACGGTCGTCGTCGCGGTCGCCGTGGCACTCGGCGCGTTCGGCGTACCGGACGCGCTCGGCGTACCCGACGCACTCGGCGCGGAGGACGTACTCGGCGTGCCCGGCGTGCTCGGCACCGGCGGCGCCGTCACCTCCGACGCCGGTCCCCCCGGCGCGGGAGGCGTCCCGGACCCGCACGCGCCCGCGCCGCCGGCCAGGACCGCCGCCAGCAGCAGCGCCCCGCACCACTTCCCCCGTACGCCTCGGGCTCTCACCATGGATCGAGCATGCCTCCTGAGCGGTCCCCGGCGCAGCCGGACGGTCAGGTTCCCGAGCGGACGATCCCGGTGAGCGGCCCGCGGTAGCGCCAGTCGAGGGAGTCGTACAGCGCGAGGCCGTCCGTGGTCGCCGCGAGCACCCCGGTCTCGGCGCCGGCCTGAGCGGCTGCCGCCTCCAGGGTCCGCATGACGTTCGCGCCGAGGCCGCGGCGCCGGTGCGCGGGGTCGGTCTCGATCTGGTCGGCGACGGCGGTGGAGCCGGTCGGGGCGATCTGGCCGCGCGCGGCGAGGGTGCCGTCCGGGGCGAGGATCCGGACCCGGACGACCCCGTCGCGTACCTCGGTGGTCCGCGCGTACCCCTCGGGCGGCGCGGGGCGGGCGCCCGGGTCCAGCGGCTTGACCATCATGAAGCCGGGGTCGTCGGGGACGGTCCACCCCTCGGTGATCCACGGCGCCACCTCCTCCGGCGTCGCCATCACCTTGAGCCAGCTGTACGGCTCGGTGAGCCGCTCGCACAGCGCGCCGACGGAGTCCGCGTCGGGGGCCGGCAGCACGTGCCGGACGACGTGCCGGGGCAGGCCGACGTCGATCCGGTAGCCCCAGGGCTCCACGACGGCGGACGGGGTCCCCCGGGAGACGGTCCAGCCGGCCACCCACATCGAGGTAATAGCTGCGATATCCATAGAGGTATTACATCGGCAGCTCGCGACCGCGCGAAAGGGTGATCGCTCAGAGCGAACTGCCCCCGGGGAACATTCCTGGGCTCATGTGCATTGAGTCCGTACAGCTCAACTTGACTGCCGAAGGGGAGATCATGGCTTCTGCGTCCAAGGCGTCCGCGCCGCTCACTCTGCCTGTGCTGCCGCTCGACGACGAGGTCGTGCTGCCCGGAATGGTGGTGCCGCTGGACCTCTCCGACAACGATGTGCGGGCCGCCGTCGAGGCCGCCCAGGCCGCCGCCCGCCCGGGAGGCGGCAAGCCGCGGGTCCTGCTCGTCCCCCGCGTCGACGGGACCTACGCCGGTACCGGTGTCCTCGGCCTCGTCGAGCAGGTCGGACGCCTGTCCGACGGCGACCCCGGCGCGCTGATCCGCGGCCTCGGCCGCGTCCGCATCGGCGCCGGCACGACCGGGCCCGGCGGCGCGCTGTGGGTCGAGGGCAGCACCGTCGAGGAGACCCTGCCCGACCCGCTGCCCGGCTCCGTGAACGAGCTGGTCAGGGAGTACAAGGCACTCGCCACCAGCTGGCTCAAGAAGCGCGGAGCCTGGCAGGTCGTCGACCGCGTCCAGCAGATCGACGGCGTCGGCGCCCTCGCCGACAACTCCGGCTACTCGCCCTTCCTCACCGTCGAGCAGAAGGTCGAGCTCCTGGAGACCGCCGACCCGGTCGCCCGACTCAAGCTCGCCACCGCCCAGCTCCGCGAGCACCTCGCCGAGCAGGACGTCGCCGAGACCATCGCCAAGGACGTCCAGGAAGGTGTCGACAAGCAGCAGCGCGAGTTCCTGCTCCGCCGCCAGCTCGAAGCCGTCCGCAAGGAGCTCCGCGACCTCAACGGCGAGGCCGAGGGTGACGAGTCCGACGACTACCGCGCCCGCGTCGAGGCCGCCGACCTCCCCGAGAAGGTCCGCGAGGCGGCCCTCAAGGAGGTCGAGAAGCTGGAGCGGTCCAGCGACCAGTCCCCCGAGGGCTCCTGGATCCGCACCTGGCTCGACACCGTCCTCGAACTGCCCTGGAACGAGCGGACCGAGGACCGGTACGACATCCCCGGCGCGCAGTCCGTCCTCGACGCCGAGCACGCGGGCCTGGAGGACGTGAAGGAGCGCATCACCGAGTACCTCGCGGTGCGCAAGCGCCGTGCCGAGCGCGGCCTCGGCGTCGTCGGCGGCCGCCGCGGCGGAGCCGTTCTCGCCCTCGTCGGCCCGCCCGGCGTCGGCAAGACCTCCCTCGGCGAGTCCGTCGCCCACGCGATGGGACGGAAGTTCGTCCGCGTCGCCCTCGGCGGCGTACGCGACGAGGCCGAGATCCGCGGTCACCGGCGCACGTACGTCGGCGCCCTGCCCGGCCGGATCGTGCGGGCGATCAAGGAGGCCGGCTCGATGAACCCGGTGGTCCTGCTCGACGAGATCGACAAGGTCGGCTCCGACTTCCGGGGCGACCCGGCCGCGGCCCTCCTCGAAGTCCTCGACCCCGCGCAGAACCACACCTTCCGCGACCACTACCTGGAGGTCGAACTCGACCTCTCCGACGTCGTCTTCCTCGCCACGGCCAACGTCCTCGAAGCCATCCCCGAGGCGCTCCTCGACCGCATGGAGCTCGTCAGGCTCGACGGCTACACCGAGGACGAGAAGGTCGTCATCGCCCGCGACCACCTCCTCCCGCGCCAGCTGGAGCGGGCCGGCCTGGAGCCCGGCGAGGTCGTCCTGGAGGACGCCTCCCTGCGGAAGCTCGCCGGGGAGTACACCCGGGAGGCCGGCGTCCGCACCCTGGAGCGCGCCGTCGCCCGGCTGCTCCGGAAGGTCACGGCCCAGCACGAACTGGGCGACCGCGAGCTGCCGTTCACCGTCACCCCGGAGGACCTGCGGGACCTCATCGGCCGCCCGCACCATGTGCCCGAGTCGGCCCAGGACCCGGCCGAGCGGCGCACGGCCGTGCCGGGCGTCGCCACCGGACTCGCGGTGACCGGCGCCGGCGGAGACGTGCTCTTCGTGGAGGCGTCGCTCGCCGACCCCGAGACCGGCGCCGCCGGGCTCACCCTCACCGGTCAACTGGGCGACGTGATGAAGGAGTCCGCGCAGATCGCGCTCTCCTTCCTCCGCTCGCACGGCGCCGAGCTGGAGTTGCCCGTCACCGGGCTCAAGGACCGGGGCGTGCACATCCACTTCCCGGCGGGTGCCGTGCCCAAGGACGGGCCGAGCGCGGGCGTCACGATGACGACCGCCCTCGCGTCCCTGCTGAGCGGCCGGCAGGTCCGTACGGACGTGGCCATGACCGGCGAGGTCTCCCTCACCGGCCGGGTCCTCCCGATCGGCGGCGTGAAGCAGAAGCTCCTCGCCGCGCACCGGGCGGGCATCACGACGGTGGTGATCCCCAAGCGGAACGAGGCCGACCTGGACGACGTCCCGGCCGAGATCCTGGAGAAGCTGGAGGTCCACCCGGTGACCGACGTCCGGCAGGTCCTGGAGATCGCGCTCGCCCCGGCGGCGGTGCCGGTGGCCGTGGCCGCGTAACTCGCCTGCCGTGAGCGGGGTGTCCGTCGTGGGCACCCCGCTCCGGCGTTCCCGGATATCGATGTCCGGATGTCAGTCGGGGCTGGCATGCTCGTACGTATGAACGACGACGCCTTCTGGGCTCTCATCGACGAGTTGAGCCGTCGCCCCGGTGACCGGGACGAGCGGCTGGAGTGGCTGCGGGCGGAGCTGACACGGCGCCCGGCGGCCGAGAGCGTGGCGTTCCAGGTGTGTCTCGAGGAGGCCTGCGAGCGGGCGGACACCCGGGCGGTCTGGAAGGCGGCGAACCGCGTCGAGGACGGCGCCTGCACGGACGACGGCTTCCACTACTTCACGCTCTGGCTGGTGGGGCAGGGGCGGAAGGTGTACGAGTCGGTCGTCGCCGACCCGGACGCGCTGGCCGACGTGCCGGAGATCCGGGCCCTCGTGGGGCGCCACCGCGACGACTGGTGCGACCACGAGTGGCCCGAGTGGGAGGAGCTCGACTACGTCGCCCAGGACGCGTTCGACGAGCTGACCGGCCAGGAGGACGACGAGGGGGACGAGTTCCTCGACGCGGTCGAGGAGCTCGCGGACGAGCGGGGGGAGCGGGAAGAGGGCGACGTGCCCCGGGGATCTCGGCCGGAGGGGTTGGCGACACCCCGGCTCACCGCCCTCTTCCCGCGTGGGTCGTCCGGCTCCTAGGGCGTGTTGCGAAGGTCCCGCCTGCCCGACGGCGCCTGGCACGCACGCTCGCCGCGTTGTCGGGATCACCCCGATACATCCAGTA
>NZ_JBIBVC010000018.1:0-194893 GCF_043080005.1 Streptomyces sp. NPDC015130
CGGGGCGACCCTCCGCCTTGCGATCGCACGCACCAGACGCCGTCGGGCCCGCCCTTCGGGCGGCCGGCGCTACTTTCGCAACACGCCCTAGGCGAGGCGCTTCACGGCCGCCTCGACGCGCTCGTCCGTCGCCGTGAACGCGACCCGCACGAAACGCTCCCCGGCCTCGCCGTAGAAGTCGCCGGGCGCCACCAGGACGCCCTTCTCCGCCAGGTACGCCACGGTGTCCCAGCACGGCTCGTCCCGGGTCACCCACAGGTACAGGCTCGCCTCGCTGTGCTCGACCCGGAAGCCGTGCGCCTCCAGGGCCGCCCGCAGCGCCGCCCGGCGGGCCGCGTACCGCTCGCGCTGCTCGGCCACGTGCGCGTCGTCGCCGAGCGCCGCGACCGTCGCCGCCTGCACCGGGGCCGCGGTCATCATGCCGCCGTGCTTGCGGATCAGGAGCAGCTCGCCGAGGACCGCCGCGTCGCCCGCGACGAAGGCCGCACGGTAGCCGGCCAGGTTGGAGCGCTTGGAGAGCGAGTGGACGGCGACGATCCCCTCGTACGAACCGCCGCAGACGTCCGGGTGCAGGACGGAGACCGGGTCGGCCTCCCAGCCCAGCTCCAGGTAGCACTCGTCGGAGAAGACGAGGACGCCGTGCTCACGGGCCCAGGCGACGATCCGGGTCAGCTCGTCCTTGGCCAGGACCTTGCCCGTCGGGTTGGACGGGGAGTTCAGCCAGAGCAGCTTCAGACCGGCCGGGTCGAGCTCCGTCGGGTCGTCGTAGACGACGGGCTCGGCGCCGCAGAGCCGCGCGCCGACCTCGTACGTCGGGTAGGCGAGGCGCGGGTACGCCACCTTGTCCCCGGCGCCGAGGCCCAGCTGCGTCGGCAGCCAGGCGACGAGCTCCTTGGAGCCGACCACCGGCAGCACGTTCTCGTGGGCGAAGTCCACCGCGCCGAGTCGCCGCTCGCACCAGCCGGTGAGCGCGTCCCGCAGCTCCTTCGTCCCCCACACCGTGGGATAGCCCGGCGAGTCCGCCGCCGCGACCAGGGCGTCCTGGATCAGCGCGGGGACCGGGTCGACGGGCGTGCCGACCGAGAGGTCCACGATTCCGTCCGGGTGCGCCAGGGCCGTCTTCTTGTACGGCTCCAGCTTGTCCCAGGGGAAGACGGGCAGGCGCGAAGAGACTGCGCTCACGGGTTGGCTCTCACTTCCTCGTACGTACGGGAAAACGCCTCGGTCCCGTACGGCGACCGACGCCGTACGGGACCGGAAGCGGTCGATCAGCCGTTCTGCGGCGGCAGGGCGGCGATGAAGGGGTGGTCACGCTCGATCTCGCCGAGCTTGGAGGCACCACCGGGCGAGCCGAGCTCGTCGAAGAACTCGACGTTCGCCTTGTAGTAGTCCTTCCACTCCTCCGGGGTGTCGTCCTCGTAGAAGATCGCCTCAACCGGGCAGACCGGCTCACAGGCCCCGCAGTCGACGCATTCGTCCGGGTGGATGTACAAGGACCGCTTGCCCTCGTAGATGCAGTCGACGGGGCACTCCTCGATGCACGCCTTGTCCTTCACGTCGACACAAGGCTGCGCGATGACGTAGGTCACGCTGTCGTTCCTCCTCGATAGGGCTGGTCTGCGCGGGAGCGCGGCGTCGTCGATGCCCGCACCTAGTATCTCCGTTCTTGGGGGCGATCCGAACAGGAGGGGCGGAGAAGCTGTGGAATTGACCGGCGGAGGACTTCTCAAGGTCCGAATCACCAGCGCTGACGTGGGAAAACGTGTGTCCGTTCGGTACGTGACAGACTCGAGCGCCGGTGGAGCGACGTTCACCGACGCGGTCGGAGTGCTCACATCGTGGCACTCCGGTGTGGCGGTGATCACACGAAAGAGCGGGGAAACCGTCCGGATCGCGGAAGCCTCCCTCGTCGCGGGGAAGGTCGTCCCCCCGGCCCCGGCCCGCCGCAAGGGCCCCTCGGCCACCTTCCCGGAGCTGGCCCGGGCCACCGCGCGCGCCTGGCAGCCGGTCGAGAGCGAGCCGCTCGGCGAGTGGACCCTGCGGGCCGCCGACGGCTTCACCCGCCGCGCCAACTCCGTCCTGCCCCTCGGCGATCCCGGGCTCCCCGTGGCCGACGCCCTGATCCGTGTGCGCGAGTGGTACGCGGCCCGGAAGCTCCCCGCGTACGTCCAGACCGCGACCGGCGCCGAAGGCACCCAGGAGCTGCTGGGTGCCGAGCTCGACCGGCACGGCTGGCGGCGCGAGGTGTCCGCCGAGGTCCGGATCGCGGCGCTCGCCCCGATCGGCGACCTGGACGCCGACGTCTCCGCCGTACGCCTCTCCCGCGCGCTCGACGAGTCGTGGCTGCGCCGCTACCAGCGCTTCGGGGAGCCGAGCCCGGCGGTGCGGCCCGTCCTCACCTCCGGCCCGAGTGTGTGGTTCGCGTCCGTGGCGGGCACGGGAGAGGTACCGGCGGCGATCGGGCGCTGCGTCGTCGACGGCCGCTGGGCGGGCTTCTTGGCCGTCGAGGTCGACCCCGCGCTCCGGCGGCAGGGCCTGGCGACGACCGTCATGACGGCCCTCGCCCGGCAGGCGCTCGACGAGGGCGCGTCGGCGGCCTGGCTCCAGGTGGAGGCGGACAACGACGGCGCCCGGGCCTTGTACGACGGGATGGGCTTCGCGGTCCACCACCACTACCACCACTACCGATGGGCGGAGGCGTGACGGAGGCGTGACCGAGCACGGAGCCGGGTCCGACGGACCGGACGCACGGGCGGGCGACGGACCGCCGGAGGACGAACCCGACTGGCGCCGGGAGTTCGCGGAGGAGGCCCGGGCCGAGCGGCCCGACCTCGCCCGGCTCTGTCTGCTCGTCGGAGCGGTGGCCGACCCGGCCGTCACCCGGCACGTCATCGACGAGGCGGAGATCGAACTCGACCGCCTGGCCGGGCTCATCCCCTACGCCACCCGCAGCACCGGCGCCTGGGCCGCCGAGCTCGCCGCGCTCCTCGGCCACCGCGAGGGCTTCGAGGGCGTGCCCGCCGACTACCAGCGCCTGGAGTCCTCGCTGCTGCACGAGGTGCTGCGGCGCCGCCGGGGCCTGCCGATCCTGCTCTCCGTCGTCTGGATGGAGGTCGCCCGCCGGGCGGGCGCTCCCGTGTACGGGCTCGGGCTCCCCGGCCACTTCGTCGTCGGCTTCGGCGACCCCGCCGACCTGAACCTCGCCGACCCCTTCTCCGGCGGCCGGCCCCTGACGGGCCCGGACGCGGAGCTGCTCGTGGCGAGCGCGACGGGCGAGGCCCTCGACCGCTCCATGCTCCGGCCGGCCGAGCCGGGCGCGATCGTGCTGCGCGTCCTCAACAACATCCGCGCCTGGGCGGCCCCCCGCCCCGAGCGCTCCGACGTGGCCCTGTGGGCCGTGGAGCTCGCCCTGCTGCTGCCCTCGCACCCGGCGCGGCTGCGCTACGAGCGCGCGGAGCTGCTCGTCCAGCGCGGCGAGTTCCTCTCGGGGGCGGCGGAGATGGAGGCGTACGCGCGGGTGATGGACGCGGTGGACCCGGAGTCGGCGACGACGATCCGCCGCCGCGCCCAGGCGGCGCGGGCCCGGCTGAACTGAACAAGGCCGCCGCGCGCCGGACTTGCCCTTTCCGTGGGTGTCTCGCGGATCACTCCGGGATTCGGGAGTGATCCGCGGCCGCCGCGACTAGGATCCCTTCCCGTTCACGGGGGAGGTGATCGCGTGGGTCCGTCGACGCCGGACGATCCGACGCGGGTGGGGCCGTTCCGCACGGTCGCGGTGCTCGGGCAGGGCGGCATGGGCCGGGTCCTGCTCGGGGTCGCGCCGAACGGCAGCCTGGTCGCCGTCAAGCAGGTGCACGCCGAGCTGGCCGACGACGAGGGCTTCCGGTCCCGGTTCCGCCGCGAGGTCGACGCCTCGCGGCGGGTGTCCGGCGCCTACACGGCGCCCGTGGTCGACGCCGACCCGGACGCCCCGACGCCCTGGCTCGCCTCGCTCTTCCTCCCCGGGCTCCCGCTGAGCGACGTCCTCGCGGACGGCGTCCTGCCCGAGGAGGCGGTACGGCAGCTGGCCGCCGGCCTCGCCCAGGCGCTGGTCGACATCCACCGTGCGGGCCTCGTCCACCGGGACCTCAAGCCCTCGAACGTGATGCTCACCGACGACGGCGTCCGGGTGATCGACTTCGGCATCGCACGGGCGGGTGACCAGCTGACGAAGCTCACCCACACCGGCGCGCTCATCGGCTCCCCCGCGTTCATGGCACCGGAGCAGATCACCGGCGGGGCGCCGACGCCCGCCGCCGACGTGTTCGCGCTCGGTGCCGCCCTGGTCGTGGCCTGTACGGGGAGGACTCCGTTCAGCGGCGGCTCGGCCCCCGCGCTGATGTACAGCATCGCCCACGAGGAACCCGACCTCGACGCCGTACCGCCGGGGCTGCGCGAGCTCCTCGCGGCGTGCCTCGCCAAGGACCCCGCGGCCCGTCCCTCGCCGCGGGACCTCCTGGCCCTCGTCGGTCCGGTGGCGCCGACCGCCCGGCCCTGGCCCGAGGCCGTGCACCGGCGGATCGCCGGCCGGTCCGCCGAGGTCGCCCGGCTGGTGCGCGAGGCACCCGCGCCGCCGCCCCCTCCGCCGCCGCTCCCCCGGGTACGGAGCCGGGGCCGCCGGCGCTGGACGGCCGCCGCCGTCGCCGCCGGGGTCCTCGTGGTCACCGGGGCGGTGTTCGCGGCGACGGGCTGGGCGGAGGACGTGTACTACACGTTCGTCGACGAGCCCGTGCCGACGCCGGGGAACGTGCCGCTGAGCCGGGTGGCGGACGCTTACACCGGGACCATCCCCTCCTGCGAGGACATGCTCCCCGAGCTGAAGGTGCCCGCCGGGTTCACCCAGCAGCCGACCCAGGACGGGGGTCCCCCCACCACCCGGGACGACGGCACCAAGAGGAACCAGTGCACCTGGAACACCCGCTCAGGCGACCAGATCGTCGTGGTCTGGGAGCTCTACCGGAGCAGGCCGGGCGGCCCCACCGGAGCCGAGCTCTCGAAGAAGCACTACGAAGGCATGTACATGCGCGGCTCGACCCTGCGGGTCTCGACGCTCGACTTCGTCGAGGAGGCCCTCTGGTACAAGCCCGACGGTCACTGCGTGCTGTACGCCCGGGACGTCAACCTGGAGCTCTTCGTCCAGGTGAAGGGACCGAACTACCCCCTGGGCACATGTGAGGACCTGACCGAGAACAGCGCGCGGCAGGCCGTCGCGCTGGTGAAGCCCGAGGCGGCACAGTGACGAGGCCCCTGAGCCCCACCGACCCCCGCGAGGCGGGCCCCTACCGACTCCTCGCCGAACTCGGCCGCGGCGGCATGGGCCGCGTCCTCCTCGGCGCCGCGCCCGACGGGCGGCTCGCGGCCGTGAAGCAGGTGCACGCCCGGTTCGCCCACGACGAGGGCTTCCGCGCCCGGTTCCGGCGCGAGGTCGACGCCTCCCGGAAGGTGTCCGGCGCCTTCACGGCGGCCGTGCTGGACGCCGACGCCGACGCGCCCGTCCCCTGGCTCGCCTCCGTCTTCGTCGCCGGGCCCTCGCTCGGGGCGGCGGTGGAACGGTCCGGCACGCTGCCCGTCGAGACCGTGCGGCGGCTCGCCGTGCAGCTCGCGACGGCCCTGGACGAGATCCACCGGGCCGGGATCGTCCACCGCGACCTGAAGCCGGAGAACGTCCTGCTCTCGGTGGACGGCGCCCGGGTCATCGACTTCGGCATCGCCCGGATCGCCGAGTCGGGGAACGTCACCGAGCTCACGGGCACCGGCCTCGTGGTCGGCTCCCCCGCCTTCATGTCGCCCGAACAGGCCGAGGGCAAGGAGCTGACCCCGGCGAGCGACGTGTTCTCGCTGGGCTCGCTCCTGGCGCTCGCCTCGACGGGCACGAGCCCGTTCGCGGCCCCCTCGACCCTCCAGGCCCTCTACAACGTCGTCCACACGGAACCCGACCTCGGCGCCGTACCACCGGAACTCGCCGGCCTGCTGGGCCGGTGCCTGTCCAAGGACCCGACGGCCCGCCCCACCCCCGCGCAGCTCCTCGCCGCGCTCGGCCCGGCGGCCCCGACCGCCCGGCCGTGGCCGCCCGCCGTCCACGCGATGATCGAGGAGCAACAGCGCTCCGTCGACCGCCTGCTCGGCTCCCCCGACGACCCCGAACGCACGGTGGTCGTCCCGCCCGACGGGGGTACGGCAGCGACCCCGACGGCGGTCGTCACCCAGGCCGCCCCCGCCGCTCCGGCGCGCCGCCGCCGGGGCCCGGTCGCCGTCGCCGCGGCCGTCGCCCTGTGCGTCCTCGGCGTCGGCGCCTGGTGGTCCCTCAAGGACGGCGGGCTTCTGGCGGGTCCCCCGGACACGTACCTGACGATGCCGGTGTGCGCGGAGGTCGCCGCGAAGATCGCGCTCCCGGGACGGAACGCGACCCGGGACTCGTACACCGAGTACTCGGACTCGGCCTCGACCAGCTGCTCCTGGAACGACAGGGACGAGACGCAGCGGGACGGCTGGAGCTTCTACTCCCACGCCATGGTCCGCTGGGAACTGCGTCGCAGCGCGGGCACGGACGAGAACGCGACGGACCGCCAGGAGGACGAGTTCGCGGACGACGCGGAGGGCGGACGCGGGACGAGCCTCCCCTTCGCCGACGAGGCCTACTGGAGCGCCCCGAGCGGCAGCGACACGAACTGCGTGCTCAACGCCCGCAAGGGGAACCTGATCGTGGCCGTGGTCCTGGGCGGCGAACGCCACCCGCCCGAGACGTGCGAGCGGGAGGCGACGACGATCGCCCGGGCGGCCATCACGGCGATGCCGAGCGACTGAGCGGGGAGGGGACCGGGGCCTGAGCGGGCAGGGGCCGGGCCTGAGCCGGGAGCGGGCCGGGGCCGTCGGCCACCGCGTCGCGGACCGCCCCGCCTCCACCTCCGCGACACAATGCGGCCATGGATCTGACCGCCGACATCCTCGTCGCCCTGATCGCCCTCCTCCACCTCTACATCCTGGTGATGGAGATGTTCCTGTGGGAGAAGGAGACCGGCCGCGGCTTCTCCGGCTTCGACGCCCAGATGGCCCGCGCCACCGCCCCCATGGCCGCCAACCAGGGCCTCTACAACGGCTTCCTCGCCGCGGGGCTCGTCTGGGGGCTGGTCGCCGACGACCCGATCGGCTACCGGGTGAAGATCTTCTTCCTCTCCTGCGTCGTCATCGCCGGCATCTACGGCGCCGCGACCGCCAACCGCCGGATCCTCTTCGCCCAGGCCCTGCCCGGCGCGCTCGCCCTCTCCGCCGTGATCGTGGCGGGCTGAGCCCGTCGGAGCTAACGTGATCCACGCCACTGTGTGACCGGAACAGCACACAGGGCGAAAGGCTGGCGATGCACACCCCTCACGGCCCCGGCGCCTTCGTCGCCCACACGGGCACCGACGTCTACGGCCCCGGCAAGGTCATCGGCGTGGACGGAGCGCACCGGCGGGTGCGGTTCACGCGCTTCGTGGCGACGATCCCCGCGGACGACCTCCGCCCGGCGTCCGCCGCCGAGACGCGGGAGATCCAGGCCTGGCTGCGGGACAGACGGCAGCGGTACGGGGGCGACTGGTGACCGCGCCTCGGGCGTCGCGCGACGGTGGCCCGGACGCGTGACACCCCCGCCCGACGGTGGTCGGACGGGGGTGCGGAGCCGCGGGTACGGCCCGGGTGTCAGCCGTTGCCGGAGAGGTCGATCGTCTTCGTGCGCTCGGCCTTCGTCTTGCCCAGCAGGGCGTCGCGCATCACGAAGGCCACGTCGTCGGCGGACACCTGGTGCTTGGTGCCGTCGCCCTTGGTGATCATGATGCCGTCGAAGGCTCCGTCGAGGAGCCGCTCGATCGCCTTCTTGTCGTAGACCTCGACCAGGCGGCCGTCGACGGCCTTCATGGAGAGGATCTGCGGCAGCGAGCGCGCCGGGCCGAACTGGATCTCCTTGCCGCCCGCCTTGATGGTGATGCGGTCGGACATCGCCGGCTGGGCGAACTCCCGCATCGCCCGGTCCAGCTCGGCCTTCGAGACCGAGGGCCGGAGCGTGGTGACGGGGAGTTCGACGACCTTGCCCTGGCCCGTCTCGACCTGGGCGCGGAAGGCGTCCCGGACGGAGATCATCGAGCGCTGGACGTCCATGCCGTTGCCCGGCTTGCCCTCGATCGCGGTCACCTTGTTCGGCGCGAAGCGGATCGTCGCCTCGGTCGCGGAGGCGGAGCTGCCCGCCAGGTCCCGGAGGGCGACGGCGAGCTTCTCCTCGTCGACCGGGAAGACCGGCTTGGCGACCCGCTGCTCGCCGAAGAGGGAGCCGATGACGGAGACCGGGTTGTAGTCGCTGCCGGCGGCCGCGCGGACGGTCTCCTGGCTGTCGAGGGCCAGGCCCGCCTTCTCCGGCGGCATCTGGACCTTCTTGCCGCCGACGCTGAGCTGGAGCGGCGCGGCGGCCCGCTTGCCGAGGGCGGCCTCCAGCTTGTTGACGGCCTCCTCCTTCGTGCCGCCGCCGATGTCCACGCCGAGCACCGTGGTGCCCTTGGGGACGTCGGAGTGGTTGAGGAGCAGTCCGGCGCCGTAGGCGATGCCCGCGAGGCCGACGACGCCCACGGCGACGAGGACCAGCTTGGAGCGGCCCTTCTTCGCCGGGGCGCGGCTCGGCGCCGGGGCGGGACGTGCGGCCGCGGGCGCGGGGGCCGGGGCCTCCTCGATGCGCGGGGTGAGGTTCGGGCGGGCCGCCGCCGGCGGGACGACCGGGATGCCGCTCGTGAGCGTGTCGCCGGAGACGTGACCGCCGCCGTCGGCGGCCAGGCCCTGGCCGGGGGCCCTGCCCGGGCCGCCGGGGGTCTGCGGGCGCATCGGCCCGGGGACCGGTCCCTGGCCCTGTCCCGGGCCCTGGGCGGGCTTCGGGGCGGGCGGCTGCGGGGTCAGGATCGCCGTGTCGTCCGACATGCGCGGGGCGCCGCCGGGTGCGCCGGGCACACGAGGCGCGCCCGGGAACGGCGAGGCGGGCGCGGGGCCGCCGAGCGAGGCGGTGCCGGTGACCGGGCCGGTGGTGGGTCCGGACGGCGGGGCCTGGTACGCCGGCGTGCCCCCCGAGGGCGTGCCGTCGTACAGGGGCGTACCGGCCGCCGGGGTCCCGTCGTACATCGGGGTCCCGGCCGAGGGGGTGCCGTCGTACATCGGGGTCCCGGCCGAGGGGGTGCCGTCGTACATCGGCGTGCCGCCCGAAGGGGTCCCGTCGTACATCGGGGTTCCGGCCGAGGGGGTCCCGTCGTACATCGGCGTGCCGCCCGAGGGCGTGCCGTCGTAGATCGGCATGCTGCCCGTGGCGGGGCCGTCGTAGCCGGGCGTTCCCTCGTACCGGGGGCTGCCTCCGGCCGGGGTGCCGATGTCGTACAGCGGGTTGCCGGCGCCGGGGTGCGCCGTCACCGGGCGGCTCGACGGGGTCGTGCCGACCGTCGGGACGCCGGAGGTGGCGGAGCCCGCGAAGCCCGTGCCCGGCGCGTCCGGGGCCGCGGCGAGCGGGCCCGGGGCCGCCGGGGCGGCGGGCGCGGCGGGGGCGGCGGGCGCGGCCGGGGTCGGAGCGGGGGCGGGGGACGCCTTGCGCGGGGCGAACCAGTCGCTCGTCTCCTTGGCCTTCGGCGCCTCCTCGGCGCCTGCCGGCTCCGGGGCCGCGACCGGCTCGGGAGCCGCCTCCGGCGCCGGGGGCTCCGCCACGGGCGCCGGCTCCGGCGCCGCCGCCGTCTCCGGCGGGGACGCCTCGGCGACCGGCTTGCGGACGACGACGGGCGGGATCGGACGCGAACCCGGGATGTTGATCCGGATCCGGGTCGTCAGCGTCGTCTCGGTCTTGGGCTCCTCCGGCAGCGCGGGCGCGGCGGGGGTCTCCTCCGACGACTGGCGGGATCCGTACGGCGGGGTACCCGAGGGGTACGCGGCTCCACCGCGCCCCTGGGCGCCGGAGGACGAACTGTCAGTCTCTCGACCAGTTTCACGACTCAAAGCAGGATCTCCCGGTTGGCTCCACCGCCCGCTCTTGCTGATGCTCGTGTAACCCGGGCGGTTCGGCGGCGCGCACCACCATACTGGGCAGCGCCGCCGCATACCCGACCCCTGGGTGGCGGACGACGGGCAATCCGGCCGAAGTCAGGGCGTCCCCGGTCTCAAGTCGTCCTGTTCACGGGGTCGGTCGCGGGACCCGGGGCAACGTGGCGCAGATCACAGCGATCGCCATGCCTCCGAAGAGGAACAGCAGGTCTCCGCCGCCTCCGCCGAACACCCCGTCGCCCTCCGGGCGTCCGAAGCTGAGCAGGATGACGGCCACGAGCCAGCCGCCGCCCGCGGCGACGACGCCGAGCTGGGTGCCGGTGGCGCGGAGCCCTCCGTAGCAGACGGCGCCGGTGGCGAGGAGACCGAGGAGCAGGCCGGCGGGGAACCAGGCGGCCTGGACGAGGGCTCCGGCGGTCCCGACGAGGGCGCCGAGCACGACCAGTGCGCCGTACCAGGCGTACCGGACGCCCGGGGAGGTCGGGAGGGAGGCCGGCGCCGGGGCGGGGGCGGGGGTCCGGGGGGAGCCGCCCGAGGAGGCCCGGGAGGCACGGGAGGCGGCGCTCACGCGGTCACCCCCGCGAAGAGGTCCGTCTCGCGGACGCCGGCGGGGGCGCCCGGGGTGCCCTGGACGAGCTCGTAGTACTCGGTGGTGAAGATCGGCTGGCCGAGGTCGTTGGAGAGCGCGAAGAAGGGGCCGTCGACCGCGACTTGGGTGGCGTGCGCGGCCATGGCCGCGGTCTTGCGGGCCGTGTGCTCGGGGCCCGCGGCGATCTCGGTGGTGATCCGGTCCTCGTCGACGACCCCGGGGACGTCGTCGACCGCGGCGACGGCGGGAAAGGCGGAGCCCTCGGCGCGCAGCCGGGCGAAGCCGGCCTCGGCGACCGGGCGCGGGACGCGGTTCCAGTAGATCTTGGCGATCGTGTGGGCGGGTCCGAGGTCGGGGCGGTAGTCCGGGTCGGCGGCGAGTTCGGCGGCGCGGGTGGCGACCCGGTGGGCCTGGATGTGGTCGGGGTGGCCGTAGCCGCCGTCGGGGTCGTAGGTGACGAGGACCTGGGGGCGGGTCTCGCGGATGACCTCGACGAGGTGGGGGGCTGCGGTGTCGACGTCCGTGTTCCAGAACGCGTTCTCGCGCTTGTTCTGCTCGGCGCCCATCATTCCGGAGTCGCGGAAGCGGCCGGGGCCGCCGAGGAAGCGGTGGTCGGTGACGCCCAGCTCGGTCATCGCGGCGGCGAGTTCGCCGACGCGGTGGGGGCCGAGCCGGTCCTCGCGGTCGGGGGCCAGGTGGGCGAGGGCGGGCGGGATGACCTCGCCCTCCTCGCCGAGCGTGCAGGTGACCAGCGTGACAAGGGCGCCCTCGGCCGCGTACCTGGCCATGGTGGCGCCGTTGTTGATCGACTCGTCGTCCGGGTGCGCGTGCACGAGGAGCAGACGACGGGCGGGAAGATCGGTCATGGCCCCAGCCTACGAGACCCGCCGCGCCCTACGAGGTCAGAACTTCAGGCCGCCGATCATGCTCGCCACGTTCGTCGTGAGCGTGCTGATCGAGGGGGCGATGGAGGAGCTCGCCAGGTAGAAGCCGAGGAGCGCGCAGATCGCCGCGTGGCCTGCCTTCAGTCCTGATTTCCGGATCAGCAGGAAGACGACGATCGCCAGCAGCACCACCACCGAAATCGAGAGTGCCACGGCGGTCCACCTCCACACTTCTTCGGTCGGATATTCGATCGGTTCGGTCCACGAGCATGTGCCAGTCGGGTACATACCCACCTAGCGCTACGGATCATAACTATCCGTGCCATCGCATCGATCGGCGGACAGGGGCACGAGGGGGGCGCACGGCGCTAGTTTCAGCCGCATGACCTCGCCTCGACAGTCGTCGGCCGCACCCCGGGCCGCGCTCTCCTTCCCCCGTCAGCAGGCCCGGACCCAGCGCTTCACGCTGGGTGTTCCGCGCGGCTTCTCGGTCTCCCCGGACGGGGAGCGCGTCGTGTTCGTCAGATCCGCGTCGGGGACCGACCGTTCGCACAAGCTGTGGGTTCTCGATCTTCCGTCGGGCGGTGTGCCGGTGGAGCGGGTGGCGGCCGACCCCGGGACGCTGCTCGACGGAGCGGCGGAGGAGCTGTCTCCGGAGGAGCGGGCGCGGCGGGAGCGGAGCCGGGAGGGCTCGGGCGGGATCGTGGCGTACGCGGTGGACTCGGCCGTGGAGCTGGCGGCGTTCGCCCTGTCGGGGCGGCTTTTCACGGCGGAGCTGCGGGCCGGGACGGCGCGGGAGCTCCCGGTGCCGGGGCCGGTGATCGACCCGCGTCCCTCGCCGGACGGGCGGCTCGTCGCGTATGTGGCGGAGGGTGCGCTGCGGGTGGTCGGAGCGGATGGTTCCGGCGATATGGAACTCGCCGCTCCGGAAGACGGGCACAGCTCCTACGGATTGGCCGAATTCATCGCCTCCGAGGAGATGGGGAGGGACCGCGGATTCTGGTGGTCGCCCGGTTCGGACCGGCTGCTCGTCGCGCGCGCGGACGACCGGGCCGTACGCCGCTGGTGGATCGCCGACCCGGCGCATCCCGGGCAGGCGCCCCAGGAGGTCGCGTACCCGGCGGCGGGGACGGACAACGCCGAGGTGCGGCTCTTCCTCGTGGGGCTCGACGGGGCGCGCACCGAGGTGGCGTGGGACCGGGAGCGGTATCCGTACCTCGCGCGCGTGCACTGGTCGGCGGCGGGGGCCCCGCTGCTGCTCGTCCAGGCGCGGGACCAGCGGACGCAGCTGAACCTGGCGGTGGACCCGGAGTCCGGGAAGACCTCGACCGTGCGGAAGGAGGAGGACCCCGCGTGGCTGGAGCTGCTGCCGGGGGTGCCGGCGTGGTCGCCGGACGGGGAGCTCGTCCGGGTCACGGACGAGAGCGGGGCGCGGGCCCTCACCGTCGGGGAGCGGCTCCTGACGGACGGGACGCTGCACGTCAGGGCGGTGCTCGGCTTCGGGGAGGACGACGTCCTCGTCTCGGCCTCGGCCGGGGCGGCGGCCGGGGCGCCGGAGACCGGCGAGATCCATGTGTACCGGGTGACCGAGCGGGGCGCGGAGCGGATCTCCGAGGGGGCCGGGGTGCACCGGGCGGTGCGCTCGGGTCCCGTGACGGTGCTGGTCTCGGCGCGGCCGGACGCGCCCGGGAGCGTGGCGCGGGTGCTGCGGGACGGCGCGGAGGTCGCCGTGGTGGGCTCGTACGCGCAGGAGCCGGTGGTCTTCCCCCGGGTGCGGCTCACGGAGGCGGGTGCCCGGCGGATCCCGTGCGCGGTGCTGCTGCCCACGGGGTACGCGGAGGGGGACGGGCCGCTTCCGGTGCTGCTCGATCCGTACGGCGGTCCGCACGGGCAGCGCGTGCTCGCCGCGCACCAGGCCTATCTGACGTCCCAGTGGTTCGCCGACCAGGGCTTCGCGGTGGTCGTCGCGGACGGGCGGGGCATGCCGGGCCGCTCCCCCGCCTGGGAGAAGGCGCTCCTGCGCGATCTGTCGCCGACGCTCGACGACCAGGTGGAGGCGGTGCGGGCGCTGGCCGGGAGCTTCCCGCTGGACCTGGGGCGGGTGGCGATCCGCGGCTGGTCGTTCGGCGGCTATCTCGCCGCCCGGGCGGTGCTCCAGCGGCCGGACGTCTTCCACGCGGCGGTCGCCGGGGCACCGGTGACGGACTGGCGGCTGTACGACACGCACTACACGGAGCGGTACCTGGGCACCCCGCAGGACGGTCCCGAGGTGTACGCGGCGCAGTCGCTGCTCGGCGACGACGGTCTGACGGCGCCGGAGGGTCCCGCGCGGCCGATGATGGTCGTGCACGGTCTCGCCGACGACAACGTGGTCTTCGCGCACGCGCTGCGGCTCTCCTCGGCCCTGCTCGCGGCGGGCCGGCCGCACGAGGTGCTGCCGCTGTCCGGGGTCACGCACATGACTCCGCAGGAGCAGGTGGCGGAGAACCTGCTCCTGCTCCAGGTGGACTTCCTGAGGAGGGCGCTGGGCCTGGCGGCGCCCTGAGTCACCAGCCGGGCGGCGGCGGGTACGGCGGGGCCGGCGGCGGCCCGTACGAGCCGTGCGGGGCGTAGGGGACGGGCACGGCGGGCGGGGCGCCGCGCCCGGCGAGGAGGGCGAGCACCGCGATGCCGCCGAGCACCCCGAAGACGGCGGTCAGGACGGACATCTGCTCGACGGTGCGGGCCTCCGCGAAGTGCGGGATCACCTCGTAGCGGAGGACCCTCGCGAGGAGGGCGAGGCCGGTCGCCGTCAGGAACGCCCCGGCGAGCAGCCCGAAGGCCCGGGCGTGGCGGGCGCGGGCGAAGGCGGAGACGGCGGCGGTGCCGTACAGCGCGAGGAGGATCACCGCCAGCCAGCCGGGCGGGGGCGCGAGGACCGGTCCCAGGAGGGACCGGCCGCCGAGGAAGCGGTCGACGGTGATCTCCGGGGGCAGTTCGACGGCCGCGTCCACCTCCCACGCGACGACGACGGCGGCGCCGACGAGCAGCAGGACCCCCGCGGTGACGGACGGGCCCGTGCGGGGGCGGGTCGGGAGCAGGTCGTGCGGGCCGTCGGCCCTGCGGCGACCCGCCGCGGCGGTGCCGACGAGACCGGCGGCGAGGGCGAGTTCGAGGAGGGCCGTGACGAGCGCGCCGCTCCCCGGCGCCCAGAGGCCGGGCAGGCGCAGGGCGAGGGTGACGGAGCCGGTCGCGACGAGCGCGGAGGCCGCGTGGCGGGAGCGCAGGGCGGCGACGGCGGTGGCGACGCAGACGACGAGGAGCAGGGGGTCGGCCAGGGAGGTGGCGACCCGTCCCCGCAGGAAGTACTGGGAGCCGGGGTCCCCGGTCCAGGACCACGCGAGGTCGGCGGGCGAGCCGAGCGCGGCGAGGTCCTTGAGGATCCAGACGGCGGATAAGAGGGCGAGCGCGGCGCAGAGCGCGGCGCCCGTGAGACGTGCCGGGCGTGTCACAGTCACGGACCCGATACTCACGGTCGCGGCCGACCGAAACAAGCGGTTCCGCATGGACGGGGGTGACGGGGGGTGCGTGACGAGCCGACCGGGGCGACTCGGTGCGCCCCGGCCGGCTCACGGCACCCGCACGGCCGTACGTCGAAGAGCCTGCCGTGTCCGTATATCGGAGCCGGGTCCGGCCGGTTGCCGGTGCGTTAAGGCGCTTCGGGGGGCTCGGGTGTCCCGGGGAGATCGGGTGTCTCGGGGGGCTCGGGGGTCTCCTCGCCGGTCTCCGGGGGGACGACCTGCTTCTCCTCCGCGAAGTGGCAGGCCGAGTCGTGCTTCGCGGGGCTGTCCGTGAGGCGGAAGACCGCCGGGACGGCCAGCAGGGGGACTTCCAGGGTGCAGCGTTCCTGGGCCTTCCAGCAGCGGGTGCGGAAGCGGCAGCCGGAGGGGATGTTGGCCGGGGAGGGGACGTCGCCGGTGAGGATGATGCGCTCGCGGTGGGCGCGGGCATCCGGGTCCGGGACGGGGACGGCCGAGAGCAGGGCCTGGGTGTACGGGTGGGTGGGGTGGTCGTAGATCTGGGCGTCGGTGCCGATCTCGACGATCCGGCCGAGGTACATGACGCCGACCCGGTCGGAGATGTGCCGCACGATCGAGAGGTCGTGGGCGATGAACACGTACGAGAGGGAGAACTCGGACTGGAGGTTCTCCAGGAGGTTGACGACCTGGGCCTGGACGGAGACGTCGAGGGCGGAGACGGGTTCGTCGGCCACGATGATCTCGGGCTGGAGCGCGAGGCCGCGGGCGATGCCGATGCGCTGGCGCTGGCCGCCGGAGAACTGGTGCGGATAGCGGTTGATGTACTCGGGGTTGAGACCGACGACGTCCAGGAGGTCCTGGACCTTGCGGCGCCGGTCGCCCTTGGGCGCGACCTCGGGGTGGATCTCGTACGGCTCGCCGATGATGTCGCCGACCGTCATGCGGGGGTTGAGCGAGGTGTACGGGTCCTGGAAGACCATCTGGATGTTGCGGCGGACGGCCTTGAGGGCGCGCGGGGACAGCTTGGTGATGTCGTCGCCCTTGTAGCGGATCTCTCCGGACGTCGGCCGCTCCAGGTTGACCAGCATCTTCGCGACGGTGGACTTGCCGCAGCCGGACTCGCCGACGATGCCGAGGGTCTCGCCGGCGGCGAGGTCGAAGTCGACGCCGTCGACGGCCTTGACGGCGCCGACCTGCTTCTTGAAGAGGATGCCCTGGGTCAGCGGGTAGTGCTTGTGGAGGTCCCGGACTTCGAGAATCGCCTCAGCCATGGAGGCACTCCTTCCAGAAGTGGCAGGCGCTGGCGCGCGGCACCGGGGACTCGGTCACGTCGTACAGCGGGGGCACGTCCGTGCGGCACCGGTCCCGGGCGAGCGGGCAGCGCGGGTTGAAGGCGCAGCCGGGCGGGATGGCGAGGAGGTTGGGCGGGAGGCCCTTGATCGCGTAGAGCTCCTGGCCCTTCTGGTCCAGGCGCGGGATCGAGTCGAGGAGGCCCCGGGTGTAGGGGTGGGCGGGGGCCTTGTAGATCGCGTGGACGGGGGCCTGTTCGACGATCTTGCCCGCGTACATGACGGCGATCTTGTCGGCGACGTCGGCGACGACCCCGAGGTCGTGGGTGATGAGGATGAGCCCCATGTTGAGCTCGCGCTGGAGCTCGGCGAGGAGGTCCATGACCTGGGCCTGGACGGTGACGTCGAGGGCGGTGGTGGGTTCGTCGGCGATGATCAGCTCGGGTTCGAGGGCGAGCGCCATCGCGATCATGATGCGCTGGCGCATGCCGCCGGAGAACTGGTGGGGGTACTGACCGACGCGTTCCTTGGCGGCGGGGATGCGGACCCGGTCCATCAGCTCGACGGCCTTGGCCCGGGAGTCCTTGCGGGACATGCCCTTGTGGACCTGGAACATCTCGCCGAGCTGGTCGCCGACGCTGACGACGGGGTTGAGCGAGGACAGCGCGTCCTGGAAGACCATCGCCATCTTGGCGCCGCGGATCTTGCGCCGCTCCTCCTCCTTGAGCTTGAGGAGGTCCTGGCCCTGGAAGAGGATCTCGCCGCCGCTGATCTTGCCCGGCGGGATGTCGAGGATGCCCATGACGGCCTGGGCGGTGACGGACTTGCCGGAGCCGGACTCGCCGAGGACGGCGAGGGTCTCCCCCGCGTCGACGGAGTAGTTGACGCCGTTGACCGCCTTGGCCACCCCGTCCCGGGTGTGGAACTCCACGTGCAGGTCGCGCACTTCGAGCAGCATGGGTCCCTACCTCAGCTTCGGGTCGAGGGCGTCGCGGACGGCGTCGCCGAGCATGATGAAGGCGAGCACGGTGATCGCGAGCGCGCCGGAGGGCCAGAGCAGCATGTGCGGTGCGTTGCGCACGTAGGCGGCGGCCGAGGAGATGTCGATGCCCCAGGAGACGGTCGGGGGCTTGAGGCCGACGCCGAGGAAGGAGAGCGTGGCCTCGAGCGAGATGTACGTGCCGAGGGCGATGGTCGCGACGACGATGACGGGAGCGAGGGCGTTGGGCGCGATGTGGCGGAGCAGCATCCGGTTGTTGGAGGCGCCGAGCGCGCGGGCGGCCTGCACGTAGTCGTTCTGCTTGGCGGTGATGACGGAGCCGCGCGCGATGCGGGAGAGCTGCGGCCAGCCGAGGAGCACCATGAAGCCGATGACGGGCCAGACGCTGTTGCTGCTGACGACGGAGAGCAGGACGAGGCCGCCGAGGACGACGGGGATGGCGAAGAAGACGTCGGTGATGCGGGAGAGGAAGCCGTCCCAGGCGCCGCCGTAGAAGCCGGCGAGGCCGCCGAGGACGGAGCCGAGGAGGGTCACGCCGAGGGTGGCGAAGACGCCGACCTGGACGGAGGCCCTGGCCCCGTAGACCGTACGGGTGTAGACGTCGCAGCCCTGGCCGTTGAAGCCGAAGGGGTGCCCGGGCTGGGAGCCCTCCTGCGCCTTGGAGAGGTCGCAGTCGAGCGGGTTGCCGCTGGCGATGAGCTGCGGCCAGATGGCGATGACCACGAGGAAGACGATGATCAGGCCGGAGATGATGAAGATCGGGTTCCGGCGCAGGTCGTGCCAGGCGTCGGACCAGAGGGAGCGGGGCTTCTTCTCGGGGCCGGTGCCCTCGGGTCCTCCCGGGGTCTTCTCCAGCGTCTCGCCCTCGTCCATCGCGAGGTCGGCCGTACCTCCGGCGCCGGTGTGGTTGATCGCGCGGCCGTCGTCGAACGGCTGAGGCTGCTCAGGCATAGCGGATCCTCGGGTCAAGGACGGCGTACAGGAGGTCGACGAGCAGGTTCGCCACCAGGAAGACCAGGACGAGGACGGTCACGAAGCCGACGACGGTCTGGGTGTTCTGGCGGAGGATGCCCTGGTAGAGCTGGTAGCCGACACCGTGGATGTTGAAGATCCGCTCGGTGACGATGGCTCCGCCCATCAGCGCGCCGACGTCGGTGCCGATGAAGGTCACCACGGGGATGAGGCTGTTGCGCAGCAGGTGGCGGGTGATGACCCGGTGGCGGGGCAGGCCCTTGGCGGTCGCGGTGCGGACGTAGTCGGCCCGCTTGTTCTCGGCGATCGAGGTGCGGGTGAGCCGGGTGACGTACGCGAGGGAGACCGAGGCGAGGACGAGGCCGGGGACGATCAGTTCGTTGATCGGTGCGTCGCTGGAGACGGCCGGCTTGATCCAGCCCCACTCCACTCCGAGGAGGAGCTGGAGGATGAGGCCGGTGACGAAGGTCGGGATGGAGATGACGACCAGGGTCAGCAGCAGCACGGTGGTGTCGACGGGGTGGCCGCGCTTGAGGCCGGTGAGGACGCCGAGGCTGATGCCGATGACGATCTCGAAGAAGATGGCGACGATGGTGAGGCGGATGGTGACCGGGAAGGCGTTGGCCATCAGCTCGGTGACTTCCTGGCCGTTGAAGGCGGTGCCGAAGTCGCCGGTGAAGACGTTGCCCATGTAGGTCAGGTATTGCTGCCAGACGGGCTTGTCGAGCCCGAACTCCTTTTCGAGCTGCGCCGCCGTCGCCGGGTCGCACTGGCGGTCGCCGCACAGACCGGCGATGGGGTCGCCCATCACGTTCACCATCAGGAAGATCAGCAGCGTGGCGCCGAAGAAGACCGGGATCATCTGCAGCAGTCGCCGGATCACATAACGACCCATGGGGTGCTCCGGGGGTTGGCTCCGGGGAGGGGGTGGCTCCGGGGAGGGCTGGGGGGAAGGCGTACGGCCCGGCGCGGTGGTGATCCGCTGGCCGGGCCGTACGCCGCCGACCTCCTACGGCGTCAGTTGACCTTGATCTGGTCGTAGACCGGGACGCTGAACGGGTTCAGGGTCACGTTGGAGACGCGCTCCGAGTAGCCGGCGCTGCCGTTCTGGTACCAGAGCGGCACGGCGCCCATGTCGTCGCGGAGGATGCCCTCGGCCTGCTGGAAGAGCCCGACGGCCTTGGCGATGTCGGACTCGGCGTTGGCCTGGTCGACCAGCTTGTCGAACTCGGGGTCGCTGTACTTGCCGTCGTTGGACGAGGCGTTGGTGTAGTACAGCGGCTGGAGGAAGTTCTGGATGAGCGGGTAGTCCATCTGCCAGCCGGCGCGGAACGGGCCCGTGAGCTTCTGGGTGGTGACCTGGTTGCGGTAGTCGGCGAAGGTGCCGACCGGGTTGCCGACGCAGGCCGTGTCGTTGCCGAGGGCACGGTTGATGGAGTTGCAGACCGCGTCGACCCATTCCTTGTGGGAGCCGGTGTCGGCGTTGTACGAGATCTTCATGGTGCCACCGGGGATGCCGCCGCCCTCGGTGACGAGCTTCTTGGCCTCGGCCGCGTCGTACTTGCAGAAGTCGCCGCAGATGTCCTTGAAGCCGCCGTCCTCGCCGAGGACCGGGGAGGTCCAGTCGACGGCGGGGGTCCGGGTCTTCTGGAAGATCGTCTCGGTGATCTGGTTCCGGTCGATCGCCATGGAGATGCCCTGGCGGAGCTTCTCCTGTCCGGGCTTGTTCCAGGCCGGGTCGTAGAACGGGAAGGACAGGGTCTGGATGATGCCGGCGGGGACGTTGATGTACCGGTCGCCGAGGTCGGCCTCGACGTTCTTGAGCTGGGCGGCGGGGACGTCGTCGACGAGGTCGAGGTTCCCGGCCGTCAGGTCGGTGTAGGCGGTGTTGTTGTCGGTGTAGACCTTGAGGGTGATGCCGCCGTTCTGGGCCTTGTCGGTGCCGGGGTAGCCGTCCCACCGCTTGAGGGCCATCTCGGAGCCCTTGGTGTAGGAGTCGACGGTGTACGGACCGTTGCCGATGGGCTTCGAGAGCCAGGCGGCGCGGTCGTCGAAGAACGCCTGGGGAAGCGGTGAGAACGCGGCGTAGCCCAGGGTGATGGGCCAGGTGGAGAACTTCTGCGTGAGCTTGACCGTGAAGGTCTGGGGGCCGGTGACCTTGAGGCCGGACATGGACGTGGCGGACGGCTCGCCCTTGTCGGGGTGGACCTTGTCGTAGCCCTCGATCTGGCCGAAGAAGTAGGCGTTCTTCTGGTTGTTCTTCAGATCGGCGCCGTAGTTCCACGCGTCGACGAAGGACTTGGCGGTCACCTTCTCGCCGTTGGAGAAGGTCCAGCCGTCCTTGACCGTGATGGTGAAGTTGATCGAGTCGGTCGTCTCGATCTTCTCGGCGAGCATGTCCTTGGCCTCGCCGGTCTTCGGGTCGTACTGCTTGAGCCCCCGGAAGATCATGGAGAGGACCTTGCCGCCCTGCACCTCGTTGGTGTTGGCGGGCTCCAGGGGGTTCTGCGGGTCTCCCCACGAGGAGGTCACGATGCCGTCGGCCCCTCCGCCTCCGCCGCCGCTGTCGTCTCCGCCGCCGCAGGCGGTCGCCGCAAGGGCGACCGCGGTGGCCAGAGCGGCCCACTTGGCGTGCGTGGCTCCACGCATGGAGTGCCTCCCATATGTCCCTAAGTGTGACTTAGGGCTCAATATGACCCGTATTCAGGAGGCGTGCATGTTCTCTGCACCCATCGGTGCGACGGCGAGGACGCGGACGAGGACGGCGGGGACGCGAGTGGCGGGGACGACGGTGGCGGGGACGACGGCGGCCGGCCATGACAGGGGGTGCCATGGCCGGCCGCCGTCTCCGGTGCCGCTCAGTTCATGAAGGTGACGTCCCAGTGGTTGCTCTCACGGGCGTAGACGTTGCCCGAGGGGGCCGTGTAGAGCGCCGCGCCGTCGGCACGGGTCCCGGTCCGCGGGAAGGTGCCGGTGACGTAGTTGCTCAGGCAGGTGCCGGGGCTGAAGTCCAGCTTGTAGCCGTTCCAGTGGCTGTACGTGCCGCTCGCGTGCCCGGTCTCCGTACCGCCCGTGATCGTCAGGGCGCAGTTGCTCGCCCTGCGCAGGGCGACGGCGCCGTCGGCGGAGGCGCGGCGCAGGCCGTCGAACGAGGTGCAGCTGGTGCTGTTGCGGTTGGAGCAGTTGCCGGAGGAGGTCCAGGTGATGCCGGCCGAGGTGAAGATCGAGGCCGCCTCGGAGTGGGTCAGCAGGCCGCTGCTGCCGCCGCTGCCGCCGGAGGAGCCGGTGACCAGGGCCCGCCAGGTGTCGGGGCCGACGATGCCGTCCGCGTCGAGGCCCTTGGAGCTCTGGAAGCCCTTGACCTTGCCGTCGGTGCCGTCGCCGAAGGCTCCGTCGACGGTGAGGCCCGCCCCGTACCGGTTGAGCTGCGTCTGCACGGCCTTGACCGCGGAGCCGTTGTCGCCCTTGCGGACGGTGACGATCAGCTTGGACCAGGTGTCGGCACCGACGATGCCGTCCACCGGGGAGAGGCCGTTGGCGCTCTGGAAGCTCTTCACCTTGGACTCTGTGCCGGGGCCGAAGGCGCCGTCGGCGGTGGTGCCCTGGCCGTGGGCGGTCAGCAGGTGCTGGACGGTCGTCACCTGGACGCCGGAGTCGCCGTTGCGGACGAGGGGCCAGTCGGCGGCGAGGGCGGGGGCGGCAGAGAGCAGTCCGGCCGTCAGCGCGGCCATCAGGGTGGCGAGCAGGGTGGCCGCCAGGCCCGGGATTCTTCTCATCGTGGTGTTCCTCGGGGTCGTGGTCGCCGGGACGGCAGCCGTCAGCACTGGTAGGAGGAGTTGGGGTGGACCGGCTCGCAGTACCGGACGTGCAGGTGGTTGTCGTGGTTGGGGTACTGGACGGTCAGCCCCTCCGCGATCAGCTGGGGGTCGTTGAAGTAGACGAACTTCACGTGCCCGGGGGCCGCCGCGCGCAGGGCCTTGACCAGCTCGCGGGTCGCGCCGCGGTCGTAGGCTGCGGACTGCCAGGTGATCCGGGAGCCGCCGCACTGGGCCGCGTCGGTGCGGACGGGCCAGAGGTCGGCGTCGAGCCCGACCTGGTGGCTGGCGTGGCCGCTGATGGTGCCGCCGTGCTCGAAGCTCACGTCGCCGACCGGGACCCTGCCCCGGCCGAGGGCGGAGAAGGAGCGGGCGGCGGCCTCCAGCTGGGCGACGGCCGCGGCGGTCCCCCAGTCGGCGGAGGTGTTGCCGTCCGGGCTCTGGTTGCAGAGCGTGCCGGCGTTGTAGTCGACATACTCGTAGTGCCAGAGCAGCTCCGTCCACGTGCCCGGGCCGACGACGCCGTCCGCGCTCAGGCCCTCGTGGCTCTGGAAGGTCCGGACGGCCGAGGCGGTGCCGGCGCCGAAGGCCCCGTCGACGGCGAGGCCGGCACCGCGCTTGGCGTTGAGCAGGTACTGGACGGCCTTCACCGCCTCGCCCTGGCTGCCCTCCCGCACGGTCGGGGTGAGCGCCTTCCAGGTGTGGGGGCCGACGATGCCGTCGGTGTCCAGGCCCTTCGCGGTCTGGAAGGAGCGGACCGCCGTGTCGGTGCCGGCGCCGAAGACGCCGTCGGCGGTGAGTCCGGCGCCCTGGGCGTTGAGCAGGTACTGGAGGGCGACGACGTCCGAGCCCCGGTTGCCCTTGCTCTGGGTCGGGGCGAAGGCCCCGACCAGGGCCTGGGCCGGGGAGACCAGTCCGACGAGCAGGGCGACGACGGCGGCGACGAGCACCGCCCAGCGGGTGGTGGGCAGGGTGTGCGAGGGCATGGCTGGGTGCTCCTCCTGTGGGGTGGGAAGTCCGGGGCCGGTGCTCCTGCTCAGCCGAGCAGGCGGCCGAAGGTGCGGGCGTCGACGAGGCCGTCGGCGGGCAGGCCGGCGCCCGACTGGAAGGTGGTGACGGCGGTCTGGGTGCCGGCGCCGAAGAGGCCGTCGACCGTGGTGGGCACGCCGCGCGCGGCGAGCAGGACCTGTACGGCCCTGACGGCCTCGCCCGAGGCGTCCCGCCGTACGGGGGCGACGAGTTGGTGCCAGGTCTGGTTGCCGGCCAGCCCGTCGGCGGTCGCGTGCGTCAGGGTCTGGAAGTCGCGCACCGCCTTCTCGGTGGCCGGTCCGAACGAGCCGTCGGCGGTGAGTGCCGCGCCCCGTCCGGCGAGCAGGTGCTGGAGCGCCCGTACCCGGTCGCCGGTGTCGCCGCCGCGCACCAGCGGCCAGAGCGGTGCCGTCGGGTCGCCGCCGATCCGCGCGGCGACGTCCCGGCGCAGCTGCGGCAGCAGGGCGTAGAGGCGGTCGCCGGGGCATTCGGTGGCGTTGAAGTCCCGGTGGCCGTAGATCTGGTAGGCCCGCAGCCCGTACTGGCGGCAGATGTGGGCGCAGAGTTCGACGAGGGCCGAGTACTGCGCGCCGCGCGGGTCGACGGAAGTGTAGGTGCCCTCGTTCTCGATGCCGATGGCGACGGTGTTCTGTCCGGTGCAGTGCGCGGCCTCGACGGTCCGGGTGCCGCGCTGGAGCTCGGCGAGGCTGCTGTGGCGGCCTTCGGTGACGTACGCCCCTCGGCTGATGGAGAAGTGCTGGCCGGTGTCGATCCAACCCCGGTCGTCCATGGCCCAGTTCTGCATGGAGCGGGCGAGCCGGAAGGCCTGCTCCTGGGAGAGGTCGGTGACGTTGGGGGTCGCCGTGTGGTGAACGATGATCTTGACCGGCGGGGTGGGGAGGATCTTCAGCGGGCTGCTCGCCGGGCGGGCGCCCCAGGCCGCGCAGTCGGCGATCGCGGGGACCGCGGCGGTGGCCGCCCCGGCCCGGCCGGCGAGGCCGACGGGCAGGACGGTCGCGGCGCCGAGGGCGAAGGCGCCGGTGAGAAGGGTGCGACGACGGGGATTCGGTCCGGTGACCGTGGTCATGGGCGCTCGTCCTTAGTAGCTTCCGGTGCAGCGGGTCTGGAGGGTCTCGTAGGCGCGCACCTCGCACGCCCAGGCGAGGATGTCCTTGTCGTTGACCATCGCCGTGTACGCCGTCCCGTTGCCGCCGTAATAAACCCCCCGCGAGGCCCCCTGGGAGTTGTGCACCCAGATCTCCGTGTCGAGGGAGCCGCCGGAGGTCTTACGGGCCCAGGCGGCCCGGCAGCTCGGGCTGTAGCGCAGCTCGACGCCCCAGTCGGCGGTGCGCACCGTGCGGGCGTCGCTCTGGCAGACGGTGGTGGCGGGGTCGAGCCCGGTGCAGCTGCTCGCGTAGCAGGAGGTGGCGGCGGAGGCGGGCGACGAGGCGAGGAGCAGGCTCGACGCGGCGAGCGCCAGGGCCGAACCGACGGTGGCCGGCCTGCGGGTCAGGGTCCGGGAAACGCGCATGGGGGACGCTCTCCTAAAGCGTGTTGCGAAAGTAGCGCCGGCCGCCCGAAGGGCGGGCCCGAAGGCGTCTGGTGCGTGCGATCGCAAGGCGGAGGGTCACCCCGATACTGGATGTATCGGGGTGACCCCGACAACGCGGCGAGCGTGCGTGCCAGACGCCTTCGGGCAGGCGGGACTTTCGCCACACGCCCTAGTACGGGTCGGAGCAGTCGTAGCGATTGGTGCCGTCCAGCGTGAAGACGCAGGCCCTGGACAGGACGTCCTTGTCGTTGACCATGCGGGTCCAGACGGTGGCGCCGTTGCCGGCGTAGTGCGTCGTGTAGGTCGCGCTGCCGTCCTCGCGCCGCACGGCCACGGTGATGGGCTCGCTGTCCGTCGTCTTGTAGCGCGTCCACGCCGCTCGGCAGGTGGGGCTGTAGCGCAACTCCTGCGCGTGGAACCAGCCGTAGGCCACGGTCTTCGCGTCGTTCTGGCAGATCGTCGTCGCGGGGTCCAGGCCCTGGCACGACGAGGCGTAGCAGGAGGTGGCGGCGGAGGCCGGCGACGAGGCGAGGAGCAGGCTCGACGCGGCCATCGCGACGGCCGAACCGACGGTGGCGAGCGTTCGGGTGGGGGACTTCCATGAGTTCATGACGGGGTGTCTCCTGGGGATCGGACAGTGAGGTGGCGGATGGGGGGGGGTGTGCCGGGCGGACCGGGTCTAGGGCGTGTTGCGAAAGTAGCGCCGGCCGCCCGAAGGGCGGGCCCGAAGGCGTCTGGTGCGTGCGATCGCAAGGCGGAGGGTCACCCCGATACTGGATGTATCGGGGTGACCCCGACAACGCGGCGAGCGTGCGTGCCAGACGCCGTCGGGCAGGCGGGACTTTCGCCACACGCCCTAGTACCAGTCCGTGCAGTCGGACCGGCCGTCGTCCCAGTGCTCGCAGGCCCGGGCCAGGAGGTCCTTGTCGTTGACCATCGCGGTCCAGACGGGTGTTCCGTCGCCGCGGTACTGCGCGGAGTAGGACCCCTTGCCGTCGTTGCGCTGCACCGTGATGGACAGGGCGTACGGCGTGTCGTTCTTGAAGCGCGCCCACGCGGCACGGCAGGTCGGGCTGTAGCGCAGCTCCAGGAGGCCCCAGCCGGAGGTGGCGACGGTACGGGCGTCGTTCTGGCAGACGGTCAGGGCCGGGTCCTTGCCCTGGCACGTCGACGCGTAGCAGGAGGTGGCGGCGGAGGCCGGGGACGCGGCGGAGATCAGAGCGGTCGCGGCGAGCACCGACGCCGAGGCGAACGCGCCCAGTCGGGAGGCGACGGAGGTGCGCATGAGAACTCCCGGGATGGAGGTGATGAGGGCTCAGTACCGGTTCGTGCAGCCGAACTCGCCGGTGTTCCACGTCCCGCAGGCCCAGGCGGCGATGTCCTTGTCGTTCACCATCCGGGTCCACGCGGGGTTTCCGCCGGAGTAGTCCGCCGCGAAGACGGCTCCCTGGGAGTTGTTGACCGTGATCCGGCCCGCCGGACCGAAACCCTGTCGGGCCCAGGCGGTACGGCACTGCGGGCTGTACCGCAGTTCGACGCGGCCCGAGCGGTCCCACAGCACCGTCCGGGCGTCGTTCTGGCAGATCGTCGTCGCCGGGTCGAGGCCGTGGCAGGACGCCGCGTAGCAGGACGTGGCGGCCGAGGCGGGCGACGAGGCGAACAGCAGGCCGCTCGCGGCCATGGCCAGCGCCGAGCCTGCGGTGGCGAGCTTGCGGGTGAGGGTGTTCATGCGACGGTGCTCCTTCTGCGGGGTCTAGAACCAGGTCGTGCACAACGACCGCTCGAATCCCATGACGTGACCGCAGGCCCGGGCGATGACGCCCCGGTCGTCGATCATCGGGGTCCACACGGTGCCGCTGCCGGAGTGGTGAACGGCCTGCTCCAGGCCGGTGTTGCCCTCGACCCGGACGGTCATCGACGTACCGCCGCTCTGGCGTGCCCAGGCTGCCCGGCAGGTGGGGCTGTAGCGCAGCTCGGTGCCCAGGCTCGTCCTGGCGACCGTGCGGGCGTCGTTCTGGCAGACGGTCGTGCTCGGGTCCCTGCCGGTGCAGTCGGGCCCGTTGCAGGAGGTCGCGGCCGACGCCGGCGACGAGGTGAGGAGCAGTCCGGACGCGGCGAGGGCGAGGGCCGAGGCGGTGGTCGCGAGCTTGCGGGTGAGGGCGTTCACGTGAAGTGCTCCTTCCGGCGTCTAGTACGCGCGGCTGCAGCTGTAGCCACCGGTGGGGTAGCCGCAGGCCCTCGCCGTGTAGCCCGCGTCGTTGACCATCCGCGTCCAGACGCCGGCCCCGTTGCCCCGGTAGTACGCCGAGTAGTGCGGCGAGTAGGAACCGTCCGCGTTCTCGCGCTCCACCATGAAGGTGAAGGGGTAGTCGAGGGTGCCGTTGTAACGGGCCCAGGCCGTACGGCAGGTGGGGCTGTAGCGCAGCTCGATCCCGCCGGGGTAGTAGGTCGTCGCCACGGTCCTCGCGTCGTTCTGGCAGATCGTCGTCGCCGGGTCCAGGCCCTCGCAGCTGGCGGCGTAGCAGGAGGTGGCGGCCGACGCCGGCGAGGAGGCGAGGAGGAGGCTCGACGCGGCCATCGCGAGGGCCGAACCGATCGTGGCGAATCTGCGGGTGAGGGCGTTCACAGGGGCTCCCTGTCCTGGGTGGTGGGCTCCGGTCAGCTCGGTGGGCTGCGCCGCGGCACACGCTGCCAGTCCCGGCGGGCCTCCCCCGGTGTCCCGCCGCCCGGGACCCGTCCCGGGGCGGGGGCGGCGGCGCGGGCCGGCGTCGAAGGCCGAGGTGGGAACCCCGGGGCGGGGGGCGGCTTCCCGTCGGTCGCACGGGACGGGCCGGGGGACGCGGGACGGGAACGGGACGCCCGCACGCCCCTCCCCCGGGACGCCACGCGCGTACGGCGCTCCCCCGGGAACGCGCAAGGCCCCCGGCACCCTTGCGGGTGGCGGGGGCCTTGCGGGCTTTCGGTGCGTCAGTGCACCGGGACGACCTGCTTCTCCTCGGCGAAGTGGCACGCCGAGAAGTGGGCGGCCGGGGTGTCCTGGCCCTGGAAGCGGGCCGGGACCGCGAGGAGCGGGACCTCCTGGGAGCAGCGCTCCTGCGCCTTCCAGCAGCGGGTGCGGAAGCTGCAGCCCGACGGCGGGTTGGCCGGCGAGGGGACGTCACCGGTGAGGATGATCCGCTCGCGGTGCGCGCGGGCCTCCGGGTCCGGCACCGGCACCGCGGAGAGCAGCGCCTGCGTGTACGGGTGCGTCGGGTGCTCGTAGATCTGCTCGTCCGTACCGATCTCGGCCATCTTGCCGAGGTACATGACGCCGACGCGGTCCGAGATGTGCCGGACGATCGACAGGTCGTGCGCGATGAAGAGGTAGGAGAGGTTGAACTCCTCCTGCAGCTTCCCCATCAGGTTGATGACCTGGGCCTGGACGGAGACGTCCAGGGCCGAGACCGGCTCGTCGCAGATGATGATCTCCGGGTTGAGCGCGAGGCCGCGGGCGATGCCGATGCGCTGGCGCTGACCGCCGGAGAACTGGTGCGGGTAGCGGTTGATGTACTCGGGGTTGAGACCGACGACGTCCAGGAGCTCCTGCACCTTGCGGCGCCGGTCGCCCTTCGGGGCCACCTCGGGGTGGATGTCGTACGGCTCGCCGATGATGTCACCGACCGTCATACGCGGGTTGAGCGAGGTGTACGGGTCCTGGAACACCATCTGGATGTTGCGGCGGACGGCCTTCAGCGCGCGCCCGGACAGCTTGGTGATGTCCTGGCCCTTGTAGAAGACCTCGCCGGCGGTGGCCCGCTCCAGGTTCATCAGGAGCTTGGCGACCGTGGACTTGCCACAGCCGGACTCGCCCACGATGCCGAGGGTCTCGCCCTGGTAGAGGTCGAAGGAGACCCCGTCCACGGCCTTGACCGCGCCGACCTGCTTCTTGAAGAGGATGCCCTGCGTCAGCGGGAAGTGCTTCTGCAGGTTGCGCACCTGGAGGATCGGCTCGCCGCGGCCCACGGGGGCCTCCATGGCGGCCACGGCCTCGTCGTTCTTGCTGAGGTCAGCCATGGATCGTCTCCTTCCAGAAGTGGCAGGCGCTCTTGCGGCCCGGGAGGTCCGCGCCGTTCTGCTCGGTGACCGGCGCCAGGGCCGGGATCTCCGTACGGCAGATGTCGTCGGCCTTGGGGCAGCGCGGGTTGAAGGCGCAGCCGGTGGGCACCTTGAGCAGGTTGGGCGGCAGGCCCTTGATCGCGTAGAGCTCCTGGCCCTTCTGGTCCAGGCGCGGGATCGAGTCCAGGAGGCCTCGGGTGTACGGGTGCGCGGGGCGCGCGTACAGCTCGTGGACCGGGGCCTGCTCGACGATGCGGCCGGCGTACATCACGGCGATCTTGTCCGCGACGTCGGCGACGACGCCGAGGTCGTGGGTGATCAGGATCAGGCCCATGTTGTATTCCTGCTGGAGCTCCGCGAGGAGGTCCATGACCTGGGCCTGGACGGTCACGTCGAGAGCCGTGGTGGGCTCGTCGGCGATGATCAGGTCCGGCTCCAGGGCGAGCGCCATGGCGATCATGATGCGCTGGCGCATACCGCCGGAGAACTGGTGGGGGTAGTCGCTGACCCGCGCCTTGGCGGCGGGGATCTTGACCTTGTCCATCAGCTCGATGGCCTTGACCTTGGCGTCCTTCTTGGACAGGCCCTGGTGCACGCGGAACATCTCGCCGAGCTGGTAGCCGACGGAGAGGACCGGGTTGAGGGAGGACAGCGCGTCCTGGAAGATCATCGCGATCTTCCGGCCGCGGATCTTCCGCCGCTCCTCCTCGGACATCTTCAGCATGTCCTCGCCGCGGAACAGGATCTCGCCCTGCGGGATCTTGCCCGGCGGCATGTCGAGGATGCCCATGATGGCCTGGGCGGTGACGGACTTGCCGGAGCCGGACTCGCCGAGGACGGCGAGGGTCTCGCCGGCGTTCACCGAGTAGTTGACGCCGTTGACCGCCTTGGCCACACCGTCACGGGTGTGGAACTCGACGTGCAGGTCCCGGACTTCGAGCAGGGGACCGTTGTGGTCGGAGCCGCCGCGCGGTGCGGGGACGGTCGCGGTCTGGTCGATGATGCTCATCTTTTACGCCCTCCTCAGCGCAGCTTGGGGTCGAGGGCGTTGCGGACGGCTTCGCCGAGCATGATGAACGCCAGAACGGTGAGGCTCAGCATGATCGAGGGCCAGAGCAGGACGTGCGGGGCCACTCGGATCTGGGCGACACCCGCGGAGATGTCGACACCCCACGAGACGGTCGGGGCGGCGAGGCCCAGGCCGAGGAACGACAGGGTGGCCTCGGCCGAGATGTAGCCGCCGAGCGCGATGGTCGCGACGACGATCACGGGGGCCATGGCGTTGGGCAGGATGTGCCGGAAGAGGATCCGGGTCGTGCCGGCGCCGAGGGCCTTGGCCGCGTGGACGTAGTCGGCCTGCTTGACCGTGATCACGGCACCGCGCATGACGCGGGTGATCTGGGTCCAGCCGAGGAACGCGAGGGCGAAGACGACGACCCAGACGGTCCGCTCGACGAAGGCCTGCAGGACGACCATGGCGCCGAGCAGGAACGGGATGCCGAAGAAGACGTCGGTCACGCGGGACAGGACCGCGTCGATCCAGCCGCCGAAGTAGCCGGAGATCATGCCCATGATGCCGCCGACGATGGTGACGATCGCGGTGACGCAGATGCCGACGATGATCGAGGCACGGGTGCCGTGGATCAGTCGGGCGTAGACGGAGCGGCCCTGCTGGTCGTAGCCCAGCCACTCGGGGGAGCCGATGCTGCCCAGCTCGGGCTTGCTCAGGAAGTGGTGGACCAGGTCACCGGCGGTCGGGGACGCGCTGGTGAAGAGGGTCGGCCACGCCGAGATCAGCAGCAGCAGCGCGATCAGCACCGAGGAGACGATGAAGTACGGGTTGCGGCGCAGGTCGGCCCAGGCGTCGCCCCAGAGGCTGCGGGCCTTCTCCGCCTTGGCCGCCGGAGCGGACGCGTCCACCGAGGGGGTGGCGACGGCGTCCTCGACTGCGGTGGCGGTCTTGGTCACGTCAGGCATACCGGATCCTCGGGTCCAGGACCGCGTACAGCAGGTCGATGAGCAGGCTGGTGACGAGGTAGACGATCACCAGGATGGTGACGAGGCCCACCAGGGTCGAACCTTCGCGCCGGGAGATCGACTCGGCGATGACGCCACCGACTCCCTTGATGTTGAAGATCGCCTCGGTGACGACCGCGCCGCCCATGAGGGCGCCGATGTCGGTGCCGAGGAAGGTGACCACGGGGATCATCGAGTTGCGCATCAGGTGGACGCCGATGACGCGGCGTCGCGGCAGGCCCTTGGCGACGGCCGTGCGCATGTAGTCCGCGCGCAGGTTCTCCGCCATGGACGTACGGGTGAGGCGCGCCACATAGGCGAGGGAGAGACCGCCGAGCACAATGGCCGGAGCGATCATCTCGCTGAGCACCGGTTCGGTACTCACGTTCGGCGCGATCCACTCCAGGTTGAAGGCGAACACCATCTTGATGATGTAGCCGAGAACGAAGACCGGGATCGAGATGATCAGCAGGGTGAAGATCAGGATCGCGTTGTCGGCCAGACGGCCGGCGCGCAGACCACCGATGATGCCCAGGCCGATGCCGAAGATCAGCTCGATGGCGAACGCGAGCGCCGCGAGCTGGAGAGTGATGGGGAACGCGTCGCCGAGCACTTCCGTGACCGGTCGTCCGTTACGGATCTGGGTACCGAAGTCCTGGTGCCAGATCATGTCCCACATATATGTCACGTACTGCACCCACTGGGGCCGGTCGAGGCCCAGCTCATGGCGCTTCGCGGCGAGCGTCGCCGGGTCGGCGCCCTTGTCGCCGAACATGGCCAGCACGGGGTCACCGGGCAGGCTGCGCACCATGAGGAAGATCAGCAGGGTCGTCCCGATGAATACCGGGATCATCTGGAGCAGTCGTCGTGCGACATAACGCCCCATCATGCCTCCGTTGAGATGTGACAGCGGCAACCGACGGGCCCTCCCATGGCACACCGGTACCCGGATCCGGGTACGGCTGTGTCGTGGAAGGGCCCCCCAGCCACTGCGTAAGGCACCGAGACGGGACTGACGATCCGTCAGTCCCGTGACGGCGTGCGGACTACGCTCGGTTGATTACTTCTTGACCTCGACGCCGGTCAGGATCGGGTCGCCGTCCTGACCGTAAGCCACGCCCGAAACCTTCTCGGAGTAGCCCGCGTTGACCTTGTAGTACCAGAGCGGGATGGACGGCATGTAGTTGACCAGGTCCTTCTCGATGGCCTGGAACTGCTTCACCGACTCGTCCAGCGTAGCCGCGGAGTCAGCCTTGGCGATCTTGGCGTCCAGCTCCTTGTTGGAGAAGTCGCCCTGGTTGCCGGCCGCACCCGTGCGGAACAGGTCCGAGATGAAGTTGGCGTTCACCGGGTAGTCGAGCACCCAGCCGGAGCGGTAGAGCGACTTGACCTGCTTCGTCTTACGAGCGGTCAGGTCGGCCTGGAAGTCCGGCTTGCCGTCGCCGACACACTGGACGGTCGTGGCCTGGGTGATGGAGTTGCAGACCGCGTCCACCCACTCCTTGTGGCCACCGTCGGCGTTGAACTGGATGGAGATCTTGTTGCCGGGGACGCCGCCGCCGGCCTTGATGAGCTCCTTGGCCTTCGCCGGGTCGAACTTGGTGACGCCGGCGCCACCGTCCTCCTGGAAGCCCAGGACACCCTTGGCGACCCAGCCGGTCGCGGGCTCACGCGTACCCTGCAGCACCGTCTTGGTGATGGTGGCACGGTCGATCGCCATGGACAGACCCTGGATGACGCGGGGGTCGACCTGCTTCGGCTTCTTCCACTGGTCCGAGTAGAAGGCCACGGCGATGGTCTGGACGGCGGAGTACGCCTGGTCCACGGCGCGGTCGCCGAGGTCCTGACGGTAGACCGGGAGGTCCTTCGGCGCGATCTGACGCAGGACGTCGACGTTGCCCGACTTCAGGTCCTCGTACGCGGCCTCGAGGGTGGTGTAGTTCTTGAAGACCACACCGCCGTTCTTCGCCTTGTTCGGGCCCTTGTAGCCGTCGTAGCGGACGATCTCGATCTTCTTCTTGCGGTCCCAGGCCTTGAACTTGTAGGGACCGTTGCCGACCGGCTTCAGGCCGCCCGCGGTCGGGTCCTTGTAGAAGGACTCGGCCATCGGCGCGAAGACGATGTAGGCCAGCTTGTGACCGAAGTACGGAACAGCCTTCGACAGCTCGATGGTGAAGGTGTTCTCGTCGACGACCTTGAGACCCTCGAGCTTGTCGGCGGTCTGCTTGGCGCCCTCGGCGTCCGGGTGGACCTTGTCGTAGCCCTTGATGTCCGCGAACCAGGAAGCGAGGCCCTGGGCGTTCTTCAGGCTGGCGTTCCAGTTCCACGCGTCCACGTAGGACTTCGAGGTCACCGCGGTGCCGTCGTGGAAGGTCCAGCCCGGCTTGAGCTTGACGGTCCAGGTCTTCGAGTCCGTCGTGGTGACCGACTCGGCGTTGATCATCTCGAGCGAGCCGTCGGCCTTGTAGTCGACCAGGGTCGAGAACAGGCCGGCCATGACGGCGGAGCCGTTGGACTCCATCGTGTCACCGGTGAGCAGGGGCTTCTCCGGCTCGCCCAGCTCGACGGAGAAGATTCCGTTCGGGTCAACAGCGCCCTTGGCGTCGCCGCTGTCGCTCTTACCCCCGCCACAGGCGGTCGCAGCAAGGGCGACGATGATCGCGCCCGTTACCCACTTGGCGCTCTTGGCACCGCGCATGGGTTCCTCCTCATGAGTCCACTTTTGTCACTACAAGAGGGGCACTCCGAGTTCAGCCGACACCCCTGACGGCTTCGGACTCAAGTGCCCCGAGTGTGCTCGTGAGTCGGCACTCCCCACAGTGCGTGACCCATTGACCCGAGCTCAATGGAGCCAACTATTAAGTACGTCCGGGCTGTAAACCACACTTAAGTGGTCTCGTTTTGACAACATCACCAAGGGTCCGGATACCGAAATCCGGACAAACTGAGCACAGACAGACACCCCCGAAACGGACCGTTAACACACGTACCGGAGAGCGAGGGTCGATATGCGGACACTCGGGCAGCGAAATCGAGTTGACTCGACTTGACGAAAAGCCCGGACCCCCACAGGTGTCTGTGGGGGTCCGGGCTCTGGCGCTGACGCTATGTCAGTCGGGAGCGGCGAAGATCACAGGTCGGTGACCTACCCCGCCGCTCTCGGCCGTATGCGACCTTACTCAGCCGTTCTTGGCGCGGGAAGACGCACGACCACGGGCGTTCTGGTCCAGGATGACCTTGCGGATGCGCACGGCCTCCGGGGTCACCTCGACGCACTCGTCGTCGCGGCAGAACTCCAGGGACTGCTCCAGGGAGAGCTTCCGCGGCGGGACGATCGCCTCGAAGGAGTCGGCCGAGGAGGAGCGCATGTTGGTGAGCTTCTTCTCCTTGGTGATGTTCACGTCCATGTCGTCGGAGCGGGAGTTCTCGCCGACGATCATGCCCTCGTACACCTCGGTGCCGGGGTCGGTGAACAGGACGCCGCGCTCCTGGAGGTTGGTCATCGCGAAGGCGGTGACGGCGCCGGCGCGGTCGGCGACCAGCGAACCGTTGTTGCGGGTCGTCAGCGTGCCGAACCAGGGCTCGTGACCCTCGTGGATCGAGTGGGCGATGCCCGTGCCACGGGTGTTGGTCAGGAACTCCGTACGGAAGCCGATGAGGCCACGGGACGGGACGACGAACTCCATGCGGACCCAGCCGGAGCCGTGGTTCGACATGTTGTCCATGCGGCCCTTGCGGACGCCCATGAGCTGCGTGACCGCGCCCATGTGCTCCTCGGGGACGTCGACCGTGAGGCGCTCGACGGGCTCGTGCGTCTTGCCGTCGACCTCCTTGGTGACGACCTGCGGCTTGCCGATGGTGAGCTCGAAGCCCTCGCGGCGCATCTGCTCGACCAGGATGGCGAGCGCGAGCTCACCACGGCCCTGGACCTCCCAGGCGTCCGGGCGCTCGGTGTCGAGGACGCGGAGCGAGACGTTACCGATCAGCTCGCGGTCCAGACGGTCCTTGACCTGGCGGGCGGTGACCTTGCGGTTCTTGACCGCGGCCTTGGCGTCCGCGCCCTTGCCCGTGCCACCGCGGCCGACGAGCGGCGAGGTGTTGGTGCCGATGGTCATGGAGATGGCCGGCTGGTCGACCGTGATCAGCGGGAGCGCGATCGGGTTCTCCGGGTCGGCCAGGGTCTCGCCGATCATGATGTCGGGGATACCGGCGACGGCGCAGATGTCACCGGGGCCCGCGACCTCGGCCGGCTTGCGGGTGAGCGCCTCGGTCATCATCAGCTCGGTGATGCGGACGTTGGAGATCGTGCCGTCCCGCTTGATCCACGCGACCGTCTGGCCCTTGCGCAGCTCGCCCTGCTCGACGCGGAGGAGCGCGATGCGGCCGAGGAAGTTGTCGGCGTCCAGGTTGGTGACGTGGGCCTGGAGCGGGGCCTCCTCGTCGTACACGGGGGCCGGGACGTGCTCCAGGATGGCGCTGAAGAACGGCTCCAGGTTGTCGCTGTCCGCGGGGACCGTGCCGTTCTCCGGCTTGGTCAGCGAGGCGATGCCGTCACGGCCGCAGGCGTAGACGATCGGGAACTCGATCTGGTCCTCGTCCGCGTCCAGGTCGAGGAAGAGGTCGTAGGTCTCGTTGACGACCTCGTCGATCCGGGAGTCCGGGCGGTCCGTCTTGTTGATGCAGAGGATGACCGGCTTGCGCTGCTGGAGCGCCTTGCGCAGCACGAAGCGGGTCTGCGGGAGCGGACCCTCGGAGGCGTCCACGAGGAGGACGACCGCGTCCACCATCGACAGACCGCGCTCGACCTCGCCACCGAAGTCGGCGTGACCGGGGGTGTCGATGATGTTGATCGTGATCGGGGCCCCGCCGTCCTTGGGGTGATACTTCACCGCCGTGTTCTTGGCGAGGATCGTGATGCCCTTCTCACGCTCCAGGTCGTTCGAGTCCATCATGCGGTCGTCGAGCTGCTGGTGGGCGGCGAAGGCACCGGCCTGCTTGAGCATGGCGTCGACGATGGTCGTCTTGCCATGGTCGACGTGGGCGACGATGGCGACGTTACGGATGTCGTGGCGCGTGGGCATGGGTGCTTGCGCTTCTCTCGGATCGTGGGATGCGGCGTCAATTCCTCTTACGCCCGCCGGGCGGACGCGCCACGGCTATGTCCTATGGTACGGGGCAGCCGCGCAAGGGGCTTCCCCGCCCGCATCCGAGAGGGTCTACTGGGGGGTTTCGGCATGTGCCCGGAGGCGTATGGGGACGCTCCGGGCGCTGACGTATGACAGTGGACTGGCCGGGTCAAGCGGCCGACGCGATCCTGCCCGCCGGGATCACCGGCGGGCAAGGAACTTGAGCTGGTTCTGAGGTTGTGACCAGCGGTTTCGGGGGCTTTGGAGCTTTCAGCGGTTTCGCTCTGCTCCCTTGGAGGATTCGGGCTTCTTGAAGCCGATGTCCTGGTAGCGGGGGGCGGCGAGGCCCCAGGCCCCCGCGTTCACGACGTCCGCCTTCGCCGCGACGAGCTGCGGACGCTGGTAGAGGGGGATGGAACCGGCCGCGGCCCAGATCCGGGCGTCCGCCTGGCGGACGAGCTCCCGGGCCTCCTCCTCGTCGAGCGTCCCGGCCGCCTGGTCGAAGAGCTGGTCGATGCGGTCGGTGCCGACCCGCGAGTAGTTCTGCTCGACCAGGAGCGACCCGTCCGAGGCGGGCTCGGGCTTGGCGAAGATGGGCCGGGCGTCGGTCGCCGGGAAGGCGGAGGCCGGCCAGGAGTAGAGCGCCAGGTCGTAGTCGCCGGCGGCGACGTGGTCCTTGAAGAAGCTGTCGTCCGCGACCTTGGTGACCTCCGTACGGATCCCCACCGCGTCGAGCATCCGGACGATCCGGTCGCCGACCGCGCGCAGGGACTCCGAGCCGGGCCCGGAGGGCAGGACGAAGCGGAGGCTGAGCGCCTTGCCGTCCTTGCCGAGGACCTGGGCCGCGTCGGGCGCGGTCACGGGGGCCGCGGTGCCGAGCGGGGCGTAGGCCCCGGCCACTCCCCGGTCCGGCTTGGTGACCGAGTGTGCGGCGCGGCCGGGGCCGGTGCCGGTGTCGAGCGCCTCGGCCCGGGCGAGGAGCGCGGCGCTCTGGCGCGCGGCGGCGGGGGCCGGGGCGAGGACGTCGGTGCCGTTCTCGGGGCCGGCCGCGCCGATGACGGGGGCGGGGAGGGCCCGGCGGTCGCCCGGCTTGTCGTCGCCGACGATGTAGAGGCCTTCGTCGGACGCGGTGTCCGCCTTCTTCTTGGCGTCGGTGGAGGCGCTGTCGGTCTTCGCGCCGGCCTCGTCCTTCTCCCCGGGCTTCTCCCCGGGCTTCTCCCCGGCCTTCTCCTTCTCCTTGGTCTCCTTGGCCTTCTCCGCCTCGCTGCCGGCCTCGGTGCCCTCCTTCGCGCCGGCCGGCTTCTTGACCGCCCCGCCCGGGACCCAGCCCGCGTCGGCGAGGAGCGCCCGCGCCTCCTGGGTGTCCTGGTCGCCCAGGGCGTCGCTGCTGTCCGCGTACGCCGCCTGTCCGGCGAGGGCCAGGTGGCTGCCGGGAGGCGTCGCCGGGAGGCCGAGCGGCTTGAGTACGGATTCGGCCAGTTCCTGGCGGTCGATGGCGCGGGCCACGGCCCGGCGTACCCGCTCGTCGGCGAGCGCGCCGGACTCGCCGTTCAGCGAGAGCTGGGTGTAGGCGGGCTCCAGGGACTTGCGGACGACGAAGCCGGCGAGGGTGTTCTGCTGGTTCGCGTAGAGGGTGACGGCCTTCTGGTTCTTCAGGCGGGCGGCCTGGACCTCCTCCGCCTTCTCCTCGTCGGAGCCGTGGGCGAGGGCCCAGGACTTCAGGGCCTTGGAGGAGGTGATCGCCGAGCCGGGGCCGTGGGCGAGGGCCGCCTGCGCGCCGTTCCGGCCCGCGCGGGCGTCCTTGAGCGCGAGGGCGATCCGCTCGGCGGTGGAGCGGTCGATCTCGGCCAGGTCGAGCTTGCCGGCGGCGAGGGCGGTGCCCCGCTCGGCGCGGGGGACGGCCTTGAGGACGAGGCTGTCGAGCTTGGCGGACTGGCCCCACCAGCGGGGGTTGCGCACCAGGGTGACGTCGCCGCTCCCGCGGTCGATCGACTTCAGCAGGAACGGTCCTGCAGTGGCCTTGAGGGTGGTGCGCGCCCCGTCGTTGAAGGAGTTCGGGGACCCCATCACCTGCTTGGGGTAGAGGGGGGTGAAGAGGGACTGCCAGTCGGCGTAGGGCTTGGAGAAGGTGACCCGCACCTCCAGGTCGTTCTTGCCCCGCTCGATCTTCTCGATCCGCTCGTAGCCGGCGTTGCGGGCGGTCCAGTACGCGGTGTCGCGGCCGCTCAGGGCCCGCCACTGGGCCACGAAGTCGGGGGCCCCGATCTCGCGCCCGTCGCTCCACACGGCCTGCTGGTGGAGCTTGTAGAGGACGACCTGCTTGGGCTCGGTCTCGACGACCTGCGCGGACTCCAGGTAGTCCGGGTTCAGCTGCGGCCGGCCCCGCGCGTCGAGCGTGTAGAGGGAGGGGAGCACGGCCCCGGCGATCCGGGAGGTGGTGCCGTCGGCGTCGGCCTGGAAGCTGTTCAGCGTGGTGGGCAGCGCGTCGACGGCCCAGCGGAGGGTGCCGCCGTCGGCCACCTTGTCGCGCGCGGCCGGGGCGTTGTCCTGTGCGGCGGCCTGGGCCTCGTCGGCGGTGTCGGAGCTGCAGCCGGCGAGCACGGTGACGGCGAGGACCGCACTGGTGAGGGTGGCGACGGAGCGGAGCGTGCGGGAGCGGGGGCTCCTGGAGCATGTCCTCCCGCGAGGGGCGCCGAACTGGGACATGACTTGTACCCCTTCGTCCAGATTTATTCCATTTGGAGATGATCAGACCTATTGCTCATACACTGAAAAGGACGGAGCGGATCCGGCCACGGCGACACGGCGGCACGTCCGGGAAACCCCACTCGTGCGGCCCAACGACCCCGAACCCGGCCGCTCCGGACGAGTGGAAACCCGTGCACATGGCTTCCCAAGGGGGGTGTGACGCGCGACACTCCTGCGGAAGCCGCTCGCGGAAGTGAGGGCAACCCATGTCCGTTCAGGACGATCTGGCGGCTGTCAAGAGCTGCCTCGAAGAGCTGGTCCGCACCGTCGGACAGCTGGAGCGATCCGTCGCGGCCGAGCGGGGCGCGGCCCCGGAGCCGACCGCCGGACGCGCCGAAAGCCTGGTGACCATCCCCGACGCCCCGTACGACAGCGGGCTGTGGACGGACACGGACGACGAGGGACTGGGAGCACGCGACCGCCACGCTCCCTAGACAGCCGAGCGCCCTGAGCCACGCGCTCGCGCCATGCGCCCCGCGGGCCTGAGGACGTACCGGCGACCGACCGCAGGAGGACCTGTTGGCCACAGGTACGGAACCGCCCGGGTCCGCGACGGGGGTGCGCTCCCCGGGGCGCGCCGCCATCGCCGCCCGTCATCTGCGCACCGACCGGTGGTGGCTCTCGCCGGCCGCCACCGCCGCCGGACTGCTCGCCTTCGTCGCGTACTCGACGTGGCGGGCCTTCGCCGCCGCCGACTACTACACGGCCCCCTACGTCTCGCCCTTCTACTCGCCCTGCCTGGCGTCGAACTGCGTCCCCATGGAGGGCGGGCCGAACTGGGAGGTCTTCGGCAGCTGGTGGACCCTCTCCCCCGCTTTGCTGATCCTGGTCTTCCCGCTCGGCTTCCGGCTGACCTGCTACTACTACCGCAAGGCGTACTACCGGGGCTTCTGGGCGTCTCCCCCGGCCTGCGCGGTCGCCGAGCCCCACCGCACGTACACCGGCGAGACCCGCTTCCCGCTGCTCCTCCAGAACCTCCACCGGTACTTCTTCTACCTGGCGCTGCCGGTCGCCGGCATCCTCACGTACGACACCGTCCTGACCTTCCGGGACTCCTCGTACGCCTGGGGTCACGCCGGGCTCGGGACGCTGGTCTTCCTCGTGAACATCGCGCTCATCTGGGCGTACACCCTGTCCTGCCACTCCTGCCGGCACATCGTCGGCGGCCGGCTGCGGCACTTCTCGAAGCACCCCGTCCGGTACCGGCTGTGGACCTGGACCGGACGGCTGAACCGGTGGCACATGCAGCTCGCGTGGGCCTCGCTGATCAGCGTCGCCGCGTGCGACCTGTACGTCTACCTGCTCGCGACCGGCACCTTCGACGACCCGAGGTTCTTCTGACGTGAGGTTCTTCTGAGATGGCAGTGGTGGAACGACAGCAGTGGGACGTGGTCGTGGTCGGCGCCGGCGGGGCCGGGCTGCGGGCCGCGATCGAGGCGCGCCGGGCGGGCGCCCGTACCGCCGTGATCTGCAAATCCCTCTTCGGCAAGGCCCACACCGTCATGGCCGAGGGCGGGATCGCCGCCTCCATGGCCAACGCCAACGAGCACGACGACTGGAAGACGCACTTCCGCGACACCATGCGCGGCGGGAAGTTCCTCAACCAGTGGCGGATGGCCGAGCTGCACGCCCAGGAGGCCCCTGACCGGGTCTGGGAGCTGGAGACCTGGGGCGCGCTCTTCGACCGGACCCCGGACGGCCGGATCTCGCAGCGCAACTTCGGCGGGCACGAGTACCCCCGGCTCGCGCACGTCGGCGACCGGACCGGCCTCGAACTGATCCGGACCCTCCAGCAGCGGATCGTCGGCCTCCAGCAGGAGGACCACCGCGAGACCGGCGACCACGAGGCACGGCTGAAGGTCTTCCAGGAGTTCACCGTCACCCGGATCCTGAAGGGCGCGGACGGCGAGGTCGCCGGGGTCTTCTGCTACGAGCGCGAGAGCGGCCGCTTCCTCGTCCTGGAGGCGCCCTCGGTCGTCCTCGCGACCGGCGGCATCGGCAAGTCCTTCAAGGTCACCTCGAACTCCTGGGAGTACACGGGCGACGGGCAGGCACTGGCCCTGCTCGCGGGCGCACCGCTGGTGAACATGGAGTTCGTGCAGTTCCACCCGACCGGGATGGTCTGGCCGCCCTCGGTGAAGGGCATCCTCGTCACCGAGTCCGTCCGCGGCGACGGCGGGGTGCTGCGGAACTCCGAGGGCCGGCGGTTCATGTTCGACTACGTCCCCGACGTCTTCAAGGAGAAGTACGCGCAGACGGAGGAGGAGGGCGACCGCTGGTACGAGGACCCGGACAACAACCGGCGCCCGCCCGAGCTGCTGCCCCGTGACGAGGTGGCGCGGGCCATCAACTCCGAGGTGAAGGCGGGCCGCGGCTCCCCGCACGGCGGGGTGTTCCTCGACGTGTCGACGCGGATGCCGGCGGAGGTGATCCGGCGGCGGCTCCCCTCGATGTACCACCAGTTCAAGGAGCTGGCCGACGTCGACATCACGGCGGAGGCCATGGAGGTCGGGCCGACCTGCCACTACGTGATGGGCGGCGTGGCCGTCGACTCCGAGACGGCGGCCACGGTCGGCGTGCCGGGGCTCTTCGCGGCCGGCGAGGTGGCGGGCGGCATGCACGGCTCCAACCGGCTCGGCGGCAACTCGCTCTCCGACCTCCTCGTCTTCGGCCGGCGGGCCGGACTCTACGCGGCGCAGTACGCGGTGTCCGGGGCGGGCTCCACGGTCGTCGCGGAGGACGTCGAGGCCGCGGCGGCGGAGGCGCTCGCGCCCTTCGGCGGGCCGTCGGGCGGCGCGCCGGAGAACCCGTACACGCTCCACCAGGAACTCCAGCAGACGATGAACGACCTCGTCGGGATCATCCGGCGGGAGGGCGAGATGGCCGAGGCGCTGGAGCGGATCGCCGCCCTGCGGGAGCGGGCCCGCCGGATCGCCGTCGAGGGACACCGGCAGTTCAATCCGGGCTGGCACCTCGCCCTCGACCTGCGGAACATGCTGCTCGTCGGCGAGTGTGTGGCCCGGGCCGCCCTGGAGCGCACCGAGTCCCGGGGCGGGCACACCCGGGAGGACCACCCGGCGATGGTGCGGGAGTGGCGCCCCGTCAACCTGCTGTGCCGCGCCGAGGGCGACGGCATCGGGCTCGAACGGGTCCGGACCGAGCCGATCCGGGCGGACCTGCTGGCCCTCTTCGAGCAGCAGGAGCTGGCCAAGTACCTCGCGGACACGGAGCTGGAAGGGGAGCTGGGCCGATGAGTGCGAGTGCGTACGACGCGCGGTTCCGGGTGTGGCGGGGCGACACCGACGGCGGGGAGCTGACCGACTACACGGTGGAGGTGCACGACGGGGAGGTCGTCCTCGACGTCGTGCACCGCCTCCAGGCCACCCAGGCGCCGGACCTCGCCGTCCGCTGGAACTGCAAGGCGGGCAAGTGCGGTTCGTGCTCGGCCGAGATCAACGGCCGGCCCCGGCTGCTGTGCATGACCCGGATGTCGGTCTTCGCGCGGGACGAGGTGATCACCGTGACCCCGATGCGCGCCTTCCCGATCGTCCGCGACCTGGTCACGGACGTCTCCTTCAACTACGCGAAGGCCCGGGAGATCCCGGCCTTCGTGCCGCCGCCCGGGCTCGGGCCCGGCGAGTACCGGATGCGGCAGGAGGACGTGGACCGCTCGCAGGAGTTCAGGAAGTGCATCGAGTGCTTCCTGTGTCAGGACACCTGCCATGTGGTGCGCGACCACGAGGAGAACAAGGAGGCCTTCGCCGGGCCCCGCTTCCTCATGCGGGTCGCGGAGCTCGACATGCACCCGCTGGACGCGGCGGCGGAGGCGGGGATCGACCGGCGGCGGAGCGCGCAGGAGGAACACGGGCTCGGCTACTGCAACATCACCAAGTGCTGTACGGAGGTGTGCCCGGAGTCCATCCGGATCACCGACAACGCCCTGATCCCGCTGAAGGAGCGGGTCGTGGACCGGAAGTACGACCCGCTGGTGTGGCTCGGCAACACGATCAGACGGCGGAAGGGGTAGGGGAGCCGATCCGGGGGGCTGGTCAGTGCCAGCCCTCGCGGTAGGCCGTCCAGTCCCCCTCCTCCGCGGCGAAGTCGACGTACAGCGCGACGCCGAACTGCCGGCGGCCGGGGTCCGTGCGCCCGAGGCCCAGTCGCGTGCCGCGGATCGCGGCGGCGACGGTCTCGGCGTTCTCGTGGTGGCCGAGGTCGTCCTCGTGGAAGAAGGGCAGTCCCATCAGCAGGTCGGTGGACTCGGGCGTCACTTCGAGGGCGAGGCTCGTCTGCTGGGCGACGTAGCCGCCGTACAGCCCCTCCAGCGGCATCCAGGTGTCGTACGACATGACGGCGATCTGGTCGACGCGCCGGGCGACCTGCCCGAAGAACTCCTGCGACCACCACTTCTCCTTGCCGCTGATCACGCTGTTCACCGAGTGCGCGGCGGGTACGGGGTCGATCTGGTGGGCGGCGACCGAGAGCGGCACCTTCCGGGACCTGGTCAGCTCCCCCAGGTCGTCGAGGAGCGACAGGTAGTTCACGTCGTCGGAGAGCAGCGGCTCCAGGTCGAAGTGGACCCCGTCGAAGCCGGCGTCCAGGATCTGCCGGGCCGAGGTGACCACGGCCGCCCGGGACTCGGCCTTGTCCAGGCGCAGTCCGTTCGACCCCTCGGTGACGAGGACGTCACCCAGCCACGCCTGCACCCGTATGCCGGGCATCGTGCGGTGCACGGCGTCGATCAGCCACTTCGCCCGGGGGTACTTGGCCGCCGGGAGGGTGCCGTCGTGCCGCAGCGGTCCGGCGTGGACGTACAGGTCGCGGATCCCGGTGCCCTTGATGCGGCGCGCGAAGGCCGCGAGATCGGCGTCCTTCTTCCGTCCGTCGACCCAGGCGTGGCCCAGCCAGATGGCGTCCTTGCCGCGGGTCCTCGCGTCCTCCCTGACGTCGCCCGTGAAGTTGAGCCGCAGCGCTGCCGCCCCGGTGAGCAGCGGGACGACGAGCAGCAGGACCAGCCCGAGGGCGAACCAGCGCCCCCGCTTCCAGATGCCCTTCAACCGTGCGTTCACCCGAGCCCCCCGAGAGCCGTCATGTCACCGATGTCGCTGTCGCCACCGTAGAGGCGGCCACCGACAGTGACGCCGAACGGCTTCGAACGGTTTCCGGACGACACCGGTCCGTTCTGACTGCTCGCGGGGCTGTACCCCTGGCCCGCGGGCCGTGGACTCGGCTCGCGGAGCGGCATACCGGGACATAACCTCCCCCTTGTGACGCGAACAGCCACCCGAGCCCTTCTCGCGGTACTGGTGGCGGCGTGGTGGCTCGTCGTGCCCGCCGTGCACGGTGCCCGAGCCGACGACCCCGTCGTCCTGTCCCGCGAGGGGCAGATCACCGACCGTGTGGGCGCCCTCGGCGACCGCCGCGCCTCCGTGGTCCAGGCCCTCGACCGCCTCTACGACGACCGCCGCGTGCAGCTCTTCGTCGTGTACGTACGGGACTTCTCCGGGAGCTCGGGGCAGAGCTGGGCCGACGCCACCGCGGAACGCAACGGGCTCGGCGTCGAGGACCTGCTGCTCGCCGTCGCCACCCACGACCGGCAGTACGGCTACTCCGCCGACCCTGCGTCGCGCTTCACCCAGGAGCAGCTGGACGACGTGGCCAGGACCGCGATCGAGCCCGCCCTGCGGCAGAACGACTGGGCGGGCGCCGCCATCGGCGCGGCAGACGGCTACGACGCCGTCCTCGCGGGCCTGCCCGTGCCCGCCCCGGACATCACCCCCGGGCCCGCCGACCCCGGCGAGCCGACCGACGAGGGGACCTCGGCGACCGACCTGGTCCTGCCGGTGGTGCTGGTCGGCGGCGCGGGGGCCGTGGCCGCCTACGCGTACACCAAACGGCGCAGGCGGACCGAGACCCGGACCACCCCGCAGGGCGGGCAGGGCTGGGGGCCGCCGAAGGAGCCCGCGCCGCCCTCCCTGGACGAACTCGACGGGCAGGCGCGGCAGTCCCTGGTCGCCACCGACGACGCGGTCCGCACCAGCCAGGAGGAGCTCGGTTTCGCGACCGCCCAGTTCGGCGATGAGGCGGTACGGCCCTTCACCGAGGCGCTCGCCTTCGCCAAGGAGCAGCTGACGGCGTCGTTCCGGCTGCGGCAGAAGCTCGACGACTCCTTTCCCGAGGACGACCAGACCCGCCGGAGCATGCTCGACGAGATCCTCCGGCGCTGCGGCGAGGCGGACGCCCGGCTCGACGCCGAGAGCGAGGCCTTCGACCGGCTCCGGGCCCTGGAGCGGACCGCCCCCGAGGCGCTGGCCACGGTCGAGGCCTCGTTCCGTGAGCAGACCGGCCGCATGGGCATGGCCGAGGCGGCGCTGACCGCGATGCGCGAGCGGTACGCGGACTCGGCGGCGGCCCCGGTGGCGGGCGACATCGAGCAGGCGAAGGACCGGCTCGTGTTCGCGACGACCCACGTCAACCAGGCGCGCCAGCAGATCGACGCCGGGGACAACGGCGGGGCCGCGGTGCACATCCGGGCGGCCGAGGGCGCGGTGGACCAGGCGGCCCGGCTCGTCGAGGCCGTGGACCGGCGGGCGCAGGAGCTGGCCGAGGCGGTGGGGAAGCTGCCGGGCGCGCTGTCCGAGACGGACGCGGATCTCGCCGACGCCCGCGGTCTGTTGAAGGGGACGGCCGAAGGGGTCTCCACCGCCGACCTCCAGGGCCGGATCGCCCGGGCCGAGTCGGTGGTCGCCGAGGTCCGGCGGGGGGTGGAGGCCGGGCGGTACGACCCGATCGACGCGCTGCGCCGGGTCGAGGAGGCCGACGCGGCGCTCGACGAGTCGCTGGAGGGCGCACGGGAGCGCGAGTCGGGCACTCGACGCGCCCGCGCGCTCCTCGACCAGGCGATGCTGACGGCCCGCTCGGCGATCGGAGCGGCCGCCGACTACATCACGACGCATCGCGGAGCCGTGGGTTCCGAGGCCCGTACGCGTCTGGCCGAGGCCCAGCGCCGCTGGGAGAAAGCGCGTTCGCTCGCCGGGTCCGAGGATCCGCAGGCCGCCCTCGCGGAGGCCCAGCAGGCGGACGCGCTGGCCCGGCGTGCTCAGGACCTCGCCGAGCAGGACGTCCGGACGTACGGGAACCCGAACGGCCTGGGCGGTGTAACAGGGGTGGGAGGAAGTCGTGGCGGCGGGCTCGGCGGGGCCGTGCTCGGCGGCATCATCCTCGGCGGACTGTTCGGCGGGGGAAGAGGAGGCGGACATGGGGGGTTCGGTGGAGGTTCGGGCGGGGGTTTCGGGGGCGGAGGTCTCGGCGGCGGGCCCGGCAGCTTCGGCGGCAGCGGCACGCGCGGCCGACGGGGCGGCGGCGGCCGGTTCTGAGGACCGCGCGTGCGGCGTCACGTCTTCTGTCCCGTTCCCTGTCCCGTTCCCTGTTCCGTTCTCAGTCCCGGACTCTGTCCCGCTTTCTGTTCCGTTCTCTGTTCCTCCGAAGGAGAAGTGCCATGAGCAAGCAGACGATCCTCGGCCGGGTCACCCAGCTGGCGAAGGCCAACATCAACGCGCTGCTGGACCAGGCGGAGGATCCGCAGAAGATGCTGGACCAGCTGATCCGCGACTACTCGAACAACATCTCGGAGGCCGAGGAGGCCGTGGCCGCGACGATCGGCAATCTGCGGTTGATGGAGCAGGACCACCAGGAGGACGTGGAGGCGGCGAAGGAGTGGGGCGGCAAGGCGCTGGCCGCCAGCCGCAAGGCGGACGAACTGCGGGCCGGCGGGCAGGCGGCGGAGGCGGACCGCTTCGACAACCTGGCGAAGGTGGCGCTGGGCCGGCAGCTCCAGTCGGAGAAGGAGGCGCGGACGGCGGAGCCGACGATCGCCGCGCAGACCGAGGTGGTGGACAAGCTCAGGTCGGGCCTCGACCAGATGAAGGCGAAGCTCGGCGAACTGCGGGCGAAGCGCGACGAGCTGGTCGCGCGGGCCAAGTCGGCGCAGGCGCAGAACCGCATGATGGACGCGGTGAAGAGCATCGACGTCCTCGACCCGACGAGCGAGCTGAGCCGCTTCGAGGACAAGGTGCGCCGAGAGGAGGCGAAGGCGATGGGCAAGCAGGAGCTCGCCGCCTCCTCGCTGGACGCCCAGTTCGAGCAGTTGGACGCGCTCGGCGACAGCGCGGAGATCGAGGCCCGGCTGGCGGCGCTCAAGGGCTGATCCGGTACCGGCTCGGCCGCTGGTCAGAACATGCTGAGGAGCTGCTCCACCGTGGGTTCCGCCGCTCCGTCGCCGTCGGGCAGGGCCAGTTCGAACCAGACGGTCTTGCCCCGCGGGGTGCGGCGGGATCCCCAGGAGGAGCTGAGCAGCCCGACGAGCTGGAGGCCGCGGCCGCCCTCGTCGGTGTCCCGGGCCCGGCGGCGGCGGGGCTGGACCAGGCCCGCGTCCCAGACCTCGCACACGAGGGTGCGGTCGCGCAGCAGGCGCAGCCGGATCTCCCCCTCGCCGTAGCGGAGCGCGTTGGTGACGAGTTCGCTGACGAGGAGTTCGACGGTGTCGACGAGCGGTTCGAGGTCCCAGGCCTTGAGCTGCGTGCGGGCCAGTTCGCGGGCGCGGCCGACCGAGCGGGGTTCCCTGGGCAGCGACCAGTCTCCGACGGCCTCGCTGGGCAGGCCCTGGATCCTGGCCATGAGGAGGGCGATGTCGTCCTCGCCGTGCCCGGTGTCGAGACTGCTCAGGACCCGGTCGCAGACGTCCTCGAGCGGACGGGCCGGGTCGGTGAGGGCGCGCCGGAAGGCGCTGAGCCCCTCGTCGAGCGGGTGGTCGCGGGACTCGACGAGCCCGTCGGTGTAGAGGGCGAGGAGGGCACCCTCGGGCAGTTCGACCTCGACCTCCTCGAAGGGCTCCCCGCCGACACCGAGCGGCATCCCGGGGGGTACGTCGAGCAGCAGGGCCTCCTCGCCGGGTTCGACGAGCACGGGCGGGAGGTGGCCGGCGTTGGCGAAGGTGCAGCGTCGGGTGACCGGGTCGTACACCGCGTAGACGCAGGTCGCGAGGTAGACCTCGGAGAGTTCGGGGCCCCGGGACTTGTGTGTGCGGGACTGCTGGGTGCCGATGGGGGCGCCGAGGCCGCGGGCGATCTCGTCGAGGTGGGAGAGGACCTCGGCGGGTTCCAGGTCGAGCTGGGCCAGGGTGCGGACGGCGGTGCGCAGTTCGCCCATGGCGACGGCGGCGCGCAGGCCGCGCCCCATGACGTCCCCGATGACGAGGGCGGTGCGGTGGCCGGGCAGTTCGATGACGTCGAACCAGTCGCCGCCGACCTCGGTGGCGGTGGTGCCGGGGAGGTAGCGGCAGGCGATGTCGAGCCCCGCGGCCTCGGGGTCGCCGGGCGGGAGGAGGCTGCGCTGGAGGATCAGGGCCCGCTCGTGCTCGCGGCGGTAGAGGCGGGCGTTGTCGATGCAGACGGCGGCGCGGGCCGCGAGTTCGACGGCGAGGGCCCGGTCGCGCTCCCCGAAGGGCTCGCTGCCCTTCGCCCGGGAGAACTGGACGAGACCGACGACGGTGTCGTGGGCGACCATCGGGACGACCAGTGTGGACTGGGCGAGTTCGCCCTCGGCGCCCGGCACGGTCCGGATGCGTCCGGTCCGCAGTGCTCCGGCGCAGGGCGAGTTGAAGGGGTAGCGGTGGACGGCCCCGACCTGGATCGGCACGGGTCCGCAACAGCCGCTGCCCGTTCCGTGTCCCTCGTCGGTTCTGAGGGGGGTGTCGGAGACGGCACTGGCGAAGGCGACCCTGCGGAGTTCGGCGCTGCCCGCCCCGTAGCCGACGTCGTGGGAGCTGCCCCACCGGCCCGGTGGTGCCTCGTCCCCGGTCAGCAGGCCCTGGTACAGGTCGACGGAGGCGAGGTCGCAGAAGCCGGGGACGGCGACGTCGAGGAGTTCGCGGGCGGTGGCCTCCAGGTCGAGGGAGTTGCCGATGCGGGCGCCCGCCTCGTTGAGGAGGGCGAGGTTGCGGCGGGCGCTGGCGGCCTCGCGGGCGGCGTTGTGCCGGCGCGTGACGTCGATGCCGAGCCCGGCGACACCGATGGGCCGGCCGGAGCCGCTGTGCACGCGGTAGAGGTTGATGGACCAGTGGCGGCGGTCCCGGGCGCCGGGGGCGGCGCCGACGATCTGGAGGTCGGTGACGGACTCCCCGGTCTCCAGGACCCGGCGGAGGGCGTTGGTCATGCGGTCGGCCTCGGCGCGGCCGAGGTAGTCGTGGACGGTCCGGCCGCGGTGGTCGTCGGCCGAGCCGCCGAAGACGGTGGCGAAGCGCTGGTTGGCGCGCTTCACGGTGAGGTCGGTGCCGAAGAGGAGAAAGCCGAAGGGGGATTGGCCGAAAATCGCCTGGGAGGCGGCGAGGTCGGTCTCGATGCGGCGGAGGGCGCGCACGTCGACGACGATGCACAGCGCGGCTCGCTCACCGGACTCGGTCTCGCTGGGCATGACGTACATCTCGGCGATGCCGTGGGGGCGCTCCTCGCCGGGCATCCGGAAGGGGACGAGGCCCGTCCATTCCTTGCCGTCGAGGATCTCCTTGACCCTCCGGTGCCCGCGCTCGCGCAGGTCGGCGGGCATGAAGGCCTCGACGGGGTCCTTGCCCCTGGCCTCCTCGGCGGTGACGCCGAAGAGGTCCACGGCTCGCCTGCTCCACTGCTCGACGAGGCCGTCGGGCCCGATCGAGAAGGACGCGACCCTGATGTAGTCATAGATGGAGCCGGGCGGGCTGCTCTGCCACACGAAGCCGCTCGCCGTCTCGGATATCTCGCTCACGCGACCGTCCCCTCCAGCTCACCGCACCGGACCGGCCATGCCCGCAGTATTCAATACGGCAGGCCCCGACGGCACGACGTTCACGATCACAGGGTGGTCTCGTTCGCTTCGGGCCGAGTCCGGGTGATCGTTGTCCCTCCCTGTTTACTCACCAGGGAGAGCCAGCTCGAACCATACGGTTTTGCCCGTCCTTCCTTTGCGGGTCCCCCAGCGCCGTGCGGAACAGGCCACGAGACCGAGCCCGCGGCCCCCCTCGTCCTCCGGCCCCGCGGGCCGTTCCGTCGGGGGATCCGGAAGTGGATCCGAAACCTCCACCAGCAGGGCGGGGGGTGCGGCGGGGGCGGCGCCGTCGAGGCGGGGGCGTACCAGGCGGACGCCGATCGGCCCGGAGGCGTACCGCAGGGAGTTGGTCACCAGCTCGCTGACCAGCAGGACGGTCACATCGCCGAGGGCCGCGTCGAGGTCCCAGGCCCGGAGGGTCTCGCGCACCGCGTGGCGGGCGGTGCGCACGGCATTGGCCTCTGCCGGGAAGGCCCACTCGGCACAGTCGCCGTCGGTGTCGATCACACCCGATCACTTCCCCAGCCGTGTGTCAGCAGGAAGGCCCATGTCCCCTTCCAGGGGATCAATCAGGACATACCCGCTATTTGGTGCGGGATATCGTGTCGGGCGCAGCCATGGGCGCACGGTGGCACGAACGGCGTAGGGACTCAGTCGCGCGCTCCGTCGACGGGAGCCGCCGGGAGCCGCAGCGCGGCCTCGGCGACGGCCGGGCGGTCCTGGTCGAGCCAGTCGACCGAGTCCAGCTCGTGCCGGGCGAGCCAGCGCAGTTCGTCGTGGTCCTCCAGCGGGCGCGGGACGCCGGAGAGCAGGCGGGCTGTCCACACCCGGAGGACGTATCCGGGCTTCAGCGGCCACTCGCCGGGGATGCGCTCGCCCGGTTCGGCCTCGACCCCGAGCTCCTCGCGCAACTCCCTGACCAGGGCCTCTTCGGGGCTCTCGCCGGGTTCGAGCTTGCCGCCGGGGAGTTCCCAGCGGCCGGCGAGTTCGGCGGGGGCGCTGCGGCGCGCGGCGAGCAGGCGCCCCCCGTCGTACACGGCCCCCGCGACGACGACCACGACGTCGCGGCCGGCGGTGCCGTGCCGCTCGTGGGGCGTGGTGGGGTCGGTGGTGCGTTCCGTCATGGCCGCGAGCGTAGCCCGGACGGGACGGCGTCCGTCGGCCTCAGAGCGCCGGGGTGCCGATCCGCTCGACCGAGTAGAGCTGCTGGTGGCCGTGGTCGTCGAGGCTGTCCGCGATCTTCTGGGCCTCGTCCTTCGTCGCGTACCGCCCCACGCGGTAGCGGTTGCCGTTGTCGTCCTGCCGTATGACAAGCCAGGGAAGAACAGCGCCGCTGTCACTCATCAGGCTTCTCCCTCCGCCGGTCCGGCCGCTTCCAACGATCTCCGGGAAACCGCAATCCGCATATGCCGGAGCTTACGCCTGACCTTCACACAGCGGATATGTGTTTTCACAAAGAGATACGAACTGGCCGGTAACCGACGGAGGGAGGCCGAAGCTCACGCACCCTGAACGGCGCCTTCCGGGCGGCAGGGCGGAGGAGAGGGTGAGAGGGAGGGCGAGGGGTTGAGGGCGAAGGGGGAGGTCCGACGCGCCGTCAACTCGCGCGCGTCGGAACAGTGGACCGGATCGGCAGACCGGAACAGCGGACCGGGTCAGCGGACCGGATCGGCAGACAGGAACAGCGAACCGATCGGGGGACCGGGTCAGCGGACCGGGAGGTGGTACGAGATGCGGTAGCGGTCGGCCGGGACCACCACGTCCGCCGTCTCGACGGCCCGCCCCGACGCGTAGTACGTCCGCTCGACCACCATCACCACATGGCCCGGCACCCCGCCGAGCGCGAGGAGCTCCTCGGCCAGCCCGGGGCGGGCGCCGACCTCCTCCACCACGTTGTCCACGACCACGTCGATGGCCGCCATCCGCTCGACGACGCCACAGCCGCCCAGCGGGCCCTCCTCCGGCAGCATCACCGGCGTCCTGCCGGTGACCGCGAGGGGCTCCCAGGAGGTGGAGACCATCATGGGCTCACCCCCGTCCCGGTACACGTACCGCGTGCGCATCACGCGCTCCCCCGGCTCGATGTCGAGCCGGGCGGCCACCTCGACGCTCGCCGGCTCCTGCTCGCTGCTCGACTCCCAGGTGCCCCGGGCCCCTTCAGCGGCCTGCTCCTGCCGGAACGGTGTGGCCCCGGACGCCGGGCGGTAGCCGGACCGGGCGATCGGGCGCGGCACCGGGCGCTCCCGCACATACGTCCCCGAGCCGGACCGGCCCTCCACGAGCCCTTCGGCCATCAGCACCTTGCGGGCCTCCAGCGCGACGGTGTCCGAGACCCCGTACTCCTCGCGGATGCGCGCCTGCGACGGGAGACGGGTGTGCGGCGGAAGCGAGCCGTTGGCGATCTTCTCCCGCAGATCGCTCGCCACGCGCAAGTAGGCGGGCTGCTCACCGAACGTCACTGGACACTCCCCTCAGGTTGACTGACAGCTACAGACTGACAACCGACGGTCGCGATCCGCAAGCATGGGCCAGAGTTTCACTCGAAGTGATGACGTGCCGGTCGCAGGCCTTGCTACCGGCGGTCACCGGGAGTAGGCGACGTTCGGCCGCCCCCGAGTCTCCGTGGCGTCCTCGCCGCACCCCTTGACCTCTATTGGTACAGACCAATACGTTCCTGCCTGCACGGCACATCGCGCACGGCACCACCCGCACGGCCTCTCTCGCACGGCACATCCCGCACGCTCCATCCCGCCTCGCACAGGAACGAGCCCATGCGCCCCAGAGCCCTGACCAAGCTGACCTTCGGCGCCGCCGCCGCGGCCACCCTCGGCCTCCTCGCCACTCTGGCCCCCGCGGCGGACGCGCACCAGCCCTCCCCCGCCTCCTCCGCCTCCCACTCCCTGAAGCGCATCGGGTACTTCACCCAATGGGGCATCTACGGACGGGACTTCCAGGTCAAGGACCTGGAGACCAGCGGCACGGCCGCGAAGCTCAGCCACATCAACTACGCCTTCGGCATCGTCGGTCCGAACGGCAAGTGCCTCATGGGCAACGTGCCCGGCTCCGACCCGTGGGCCGACTACGTGCGCCCCGTCGACACGGCCGACTCGGTGGACGGCGTCGCCGACACCGCCGAGCAGCCCCTCGCCGGCAACTTCAACCAGCTGCGCGAGCTGAAGGCGAAGAACCCGGGCCTCAAGGTCATGATCTCGCTGGGCGGCTGGAGCGGATCGGCCCACTTCTCCGACGCCGTGCGCACCGACGCCGGCCGCAAGGCGCTGGTCGCCTCCTGCATCGACACGTACATCAAGGGCAACCTGCCCGTCGACGGCGCCCGCGGTGGCGCCGGGGCCGCCGCGGGCGTCTTCGACGGCATCGACCTGGACTGGGAGTGGCCCGGCTCGGAGGGCAACCCCGGGAACGTGATCCGCCCCGAGGACAAGCCCAACTTCACCAAGCTGGTGCGGGAGTTCCGCACCCAGCTCGACGCCTACGGCCGCTCGCTGCCGCAGCGCAAGCGCTTCGACCTCAGCGCGTACGTGCCCACCGCGCCCGCCAAGATCGACGCGGGCTTCGAAGTCGCCAAGATCATGCGGGACTTCGACTTCGTGAACCTCCAGGGTTACGACTTCCACGTCTCCGGCGAGACGACGACGGGCCAGCAGTCCGCGCTCTTCGCCAAGAACGACTGGAGCGTCGACGGGACCGTGAAGTCCTGGCTGCGGCGCGGCGCCCCCGCCCACAAGCTCGTCGTCGGCATGCCCTTCTACGGCCAGGGCTGGACCGGCGTCACCGGCGGCGGCGACGGCCTCGGGCAGCCCGCGGCGGCCCCGGCCCCGGCCACGTGGGCGGCGGGTTCCGAGGACTACAAGCACCTGAAGAAGCTCGCCGAGTCCGGCACGTACAAGCTCTACCGCGGCCAGAAGAACGGCCACGCGTGGCTCTTCGACGGCACCACGCTCTGGACCTACGACGACCCCTCCGTGCTGCGCACCAAGGCGTCCTACGTCCGCCAGCGGGGCCTGGGCGGCGCCATGGTCTGGTCGCTGGACGGCGACACCCCCGACGGTGAGCTGATCACCGCGATCGACCGGGGCCTGACCCGACGCTAGACCGGAGTCGGCCCGGACCGGCACCGGGCCGACTCCGGCACCGGGCCGGACTCCAGCACCGGGCCGGCCCCAGCACCGGGCCGGCCCGCACCACCGCACGCCGGCTCGAAGTCGCCCGGTGCCGCGGAGTTCCGGGGGTGCGCCTTCCGGTCTCAGGCCGAGCTGCCGGGGGACTCCTCCACGGGCAGGGTGTCCGTCAGGCCGAGCCCGGTCCGCGCCTTCGCGCCGAGGTCTTGCGGCAGGGCGTCCCAGGCCGTTTCGTACTCCTCCCAGTAGGCGTCCGCGTCGGTCGATCCGGCCAGCTTGCGCCACTTCCTCGCGGCGGCGTCCAGCTCCTCGGCGAGCGCCGCGACCGGGGCCGTGGAGGCTCCGGGCCAGTCGTGGCCCTTGAGGCCCGCGCGCGCCCCGTCGATCGCCGCGAGCATCTCCCCGGACCACGCCTTGTTGGCCTCGAAGTCCTCGTCAGGGTCGGCGTCCGGCTCCCGGTTGCCGACCGTTTCGATCGGGTTGAGGGCCTTCAGGAAGTGCTCCTGGTCGGCGGTCAGGGTGCTCGCGTCGGAGCGCACCGAACCGCTGAAGGACCCGCCCTCGCTCGCGTACGCGCAGGTCACGGTCCGGTCGCCGTAGCGCCAGCTGCGGCTGCTCGGCATGTAGTAGTACACCAGCACGTCGACGGGGACGGCCCAGGTGTCCAGCGCGTACGCGGAGTTGATTGTCTCGCAGCGCTTCTCCGCCACCGCCTCCGTCTCGGACTCGCCGGGCCACTTGTCGTAGCCGGTGAGCTTGAAGCTGCCGGTGACCTCGCCGTCGTGCGGCTCGGCGCAGTCGACGATCTCGACGTCCGTCGCGTAGTCCTCGTCCTCCAGCTTGCCGTCGTCGCCGAAGCACTGCCCCACGCGCAGCGAGAACGGGGACTTGGTGCGCGACGCCTGGTCCACGCCCTCCCGGAAGCCGTCGACGGCCGAGCCGATGGCGCCGGTCGCGAGCCCGATGCCGATCAGCAGGGTGCTGACGAGGGAGAGGACGATGCCCGTGACGGCGAGCCCCTTGCCCGCCTGGCCCCTCTTCTTGATCTGCGGGAGGGCGATCCCGCCCAGGATCATCCCGAGGGGCGGGAGGCAGCAGACGATGCCGGAGACGAGGGCGCCGATGGCGAGCCCGTTGGTGGTACGCGGGGGCTGCCCGTACGGGCCGGGGGCACCGGGCCCACCCGGGCCACCGGGCTGTCCGTAGGGACCGGAGGCGTACGGCCCGCCCGGCGAGGTGTACGGGCCGGGGGCGGGCCAGCCCTGGGACGACGGGGGCTGCTGGGGCGGCTGGGTCGGCTCCACGGCTGAGGTGCTCCTGTTGGGGCGGCTGGTGCGAACGGACGAACGAGCGCGCATCGTACGTCGTCGTCCGCCGCGCCGACCGACCCGGGGTACGCCGGAGGGGCGGCCGCCGGCGGGCGACCACCCCTCGTCGTGACACGTGCGTCAGAGCGGATCAGCGCGGACGGGCATGCGCCCGGACCGATCGGCGTGGATCAGAACTGCAGGGCCCAGGAGTCGATCTTCCCGGTGTCGATGGACGCGTTGTCCGTGACCCGCAGCTTCCACGTGCCGTTCGCGACCTCCGAGGAGGCGTTCACGGTGTACGTGGTGTTGATGTTGTCCGCGCTGCCGCCGGTGCCGAAGGCCTTCAGCGTGTACGCCGAGCCGTCGGGGGCTATGAGCTGGACCTGGAGGTCACCGATGTAGGTGTGGACGATGTTCACCGGCACCTGGAGGGTGGCGGGAGCGTTGCCCGTGACGCCGCTGACGGTGACCGGGGACTCGACGGTCGCGTTGTCGGCGATGGCGTAGTCCGCGGTGTTCTCGAACTTCTTCCCGGGCGGCGGGGTGGTGCCGCCGCCACCGACGTACAGGAGGCGGTTCGGGGAGCCGGTGCCCGGGCTGGTCACCACGTTCGGCGTGGCGGCGTTCACCAGGGCGGTGCCGACCTGGGCCGGGGTGGCGCTCGGGTTGTCCCCGAGGTACAGCGCGGCCGCGCCGGCGACGTGCGGGGCCGCCATCGACGTACCGGAGATGGTGTTGGTGGCGCTGTCGCCGGTGTTCCACGCCGAGGTGATGTTGGAGCCCGGGGCGAAGAGGTCCAGGACGGTGCCGTAGTTCGAGAAGCTGGAGCGCGCGTCGGTGTTGGTCGTGGAGCCGACCGTGAGCGCCTCGGTCACACGGGCCGGGGAGTAGTTCGACGCGTTGGCATTGCTGTTGCCGGCGGCGACGGCGTACGTGACGCCCGACGCGATCGAGTTGCGGACGGCCGTGTCGAGGGTCGAGTCCGCCCCGCCGCCGAGGCTCATGTTGGCGACGGCCGGCTTGACCGCGTTCCGGGTGACCCAGTCGATGCCCGCGACGACGCCGGCGGTGGTGCCGGAGCCGTTGTTGTCGAGCACGCGGACGCCGACGATCTTGGCCTTCTTGGCGACGCCGTGGGCGGTGCCCGCGACGGTGCCGGCGACGTGGGTGCCGTGGCCGTTGCCGTCCTGGGCGACGTTGTCGTTGTCGACGGCGTCGAAGCCGTTGAAGGCGCGGCCGCCGAAGTCGCTGTGGGAGATCCGCACACCGGTGTCGATGATGTACGCGGTGACGCCCTGGCCCGCGGTGTCCGGGTAGGTGTAGCTCTGGTTCAGCGGGAGGGCCCGCTGGTCGAGCCGGTCCAGGCCCCAGGACGGCGGGGAGGGCTGGGTGGCGTTGATCTTGAAGACGCGGTTCTGCGCGACGGACTTCACGGCGGGGTCGGCGGCGAGCTTCTTCGCCTGCGCCTCGGAGAGTTCGACGCTGTAGCCGTTGAGCGCGGAGGTGTACGTCTTCTTGATCTTCGCGCCGTACTCGGCGGCGACCGCTCGGCCCTCGGCGGTCTCGGCCTGAGCCGACTCCTCCAGGGTGACGATGTAGCTGCCCGCGATGGCGCCTTCGGCTCCCGCGTTCTCGATGACGCCCTCCGCGGCGGCCGGCGCGGCGACGGCCGGGAGGGTGGAGGCGGAGCCGAGGGCGAGGGCTGCGACGGCGATCGCGATGGCCGTGCGGCGACGTGAGTCACGCATCACTGACATGTGAGGGGTCCTCCTCATTGGTGGTGCGTTGCTGTGGGGGTAGGCATGGACATGACAAGACGACGTGGAGATGTCCCCGCCGCTTCTCAAGTCCGGCTGCCGAGCGAAAGATTGACCGATCCATAGGAATCACACAAGGGCCATGCCGTACCCGACACACCCGTGTCACACGCCTGACATCCTGGGCCTCATGACTGCCTACGTGTGCCCCGACTGCCGGATCCACTCCCCCACGGACGCGCTCACCTGGTGTTGTCCGAAGTGCGGTGGCCCCTGGGACCTGGAGTTCACCCCGGCCCCCGGATCCCTCCCGTCGCTCACGTCCCTCGCGTCACGTGTGAATTCCTTGTGGCGGTACGAGGAGGCCCTGCCTCCGCTGCCGTACGGAGCCGAGGTGACCCTCGGCGAGGGCCGCACGCCCCTCGTCCCGCTCACGGAGTCGGTTTCGGCCAAACTCGACTTCCTCATGCCGACGCTGTCCTTCAAGGACCGGGGCGCCGTGATGCTCGCCGCCCACGCCCTGCGGCTCGCACGCGCCGGGGGCCTCGACCGGGTCGTGGCCGACAGCAGCGGGAACGCGGGCACGGCCGTCGCCGCGTACGGGGCGCGGGCCGGGCTCGACAGCCTCGTGTACGTGCCCGAGGGGACGTCCCCGAAGAAGCTGGAGCAGATCCGGGCGCACGGGGCCCGCGTGGTCGAGGTGCCCGGTGACCGCGAGGCCACCGCCCGGGCGGCGCGCGAGGCCGCGGACGCCCCCGGCACGTTCTACGCCTCGCACGTCTACAACCCGTACTTCCTGCACGGCACGAAGACGTACGTCTACGAGCTCTGGGAGGAGCTCGGAGGCCGGCTCCCCGACACGATCGTCGTCCCCGTCGGCAACGGCACGTTGCTCCTCGGCGCCGCCCTCGCCCTCGCCGAACTGCGCGCCCAGGGGCTCGCCGACACCCGCACCGCGCTCGTCGCCGTCCAGGCCGAGGCGGTCTCCCCGCTGGCGGCCGCCTTCCACGCGGGCGCGGACGACGTCGCCGCCCCCGCCCCCGCTCGCCCCACCCTCGCCGAGGGCATCGCGATCCCGGCCCCGCCCCGCGCCCGCCAGATCCTCCGGGCGGTACGCGAGACGGGCGGCACGTTCCTGACGGTGACCGAGGACCAGATCCGTACCGCCCAGCGGGACCTGGCGAGGCGCGGCCTCTTCGTCGAGGGCACGGGCGTCGCCTGCTGGGCGGCCGTCAGCGCGGCCCCGCCCCGCCCGGGCCTCACCGTGGTGCCGCTGTGCGGGGCGGGCGCGAAGACGGGGCTGGTCGGCTAGGGCGTGTTGCGAAAGTAGCGCCGGCCGCCCGCAGGGCGGGCCCGCGGACTTTCGCAACACGCCCTAGACACCCCCTGAGGAGTGCTCGCTGAGGAGTACTCCCGGGGAGAAGCACCCTGGGGAGAGCTCCCTGGGCTCCGCCGTCAGAACTCGTCGGCGCCGTTGCGGAGCTCGGGCGTCCAGTAGCCCGTCTTCGCAGCGGCCTCGTCGACCGCGAGGCCGCCCGCGGGGGCCTTGACGACGATGCTGCCCTCGGCCGGGCCGTCGGCGGCGAAGAGGTTCACGTTGAAGCTCTTCACGACCTTGTTGCCCTCGTGGGCGCCGCCGAGCGCGACCCGCACGTTGGCGTAGGCCGGGGCGCCCGGCTTCAGGACGACCGGGGCGGCCGGCCTGCTCTTCGCGACGGCCGGGACGTCCTTGGCCGTCTGGATGTCGCCGAAGGCGATCAGCGGGTACCGGAGGAGGGTGCAGGAGCGGCCGGAGGTGTTGGTGGCGGTGAGGGTGATGTGCTCGGTCGGGACCTCGTCCGCCTTCGCCGCGGTGATGCTGACGTCGCCGTGGGCGCAGGCCGGGGCCTTGGCGGAGCTGGAGGCGCCGGCCTCGGTCCCGGCGGAGGCCTTGGCCGTGGTCCTGCCGCCGGTGGAGCCCTTGCCTCCGGTGGTGGAGGCCTTGCCGCCGGTGGTGGAGGCCTCGGTCACGCCCTCGGAGGTGGAGCCGCCGGCCGTGGCACCGCCAGCCGCGCCCGCCGTGTCGTCGCCCGTGCCCTGGTCCGCGGTGCCCGCGTCCTTCTGCGGCTGCGACGGCGAGCTGCTCGCGGCGGCGCTGCCCGCGTCCTTGGCGCCGGTGCCGGTGTCGCCGCCGCAGGCGGTCAGGCCCAGCGAGAGGGCGGTGACGGCCGCGGCGGCCAGGACGGTGGCCTTGTGGTGGGCGCGCTTGGTGGTCCGCATGGTGGTTCTCCCCCGTGAAGCTGTCGGTCGACGCGGTACGTCCGTACTGCGTGATGCGTCCAGCTTCCGGCCCGGCGCTGCCGTTCCGCTTGCGTGCCGCTAACGATCCGCTGACAGCCGCGAAAGCTTCTCCGCCGCCCGCACGGAACCCTCGGTGAACCCGGCCGCGTCGGCCGCGGCGATGGCCCTTTTCAGCTGGTCAGCCGCCTCGTCGAGGCGCCCCACACCGGCCAGCGCCTCGCCCCGGACGATCTGCAGCTGGGCCTGGACGACCACCGCGTCGGGTGTCACCAGTTCCCCCGCGCGAACGGTGTGCGCGAGGGCCTCGTCGTACTCCCCGGCCTTCAGGCAGTGCGACGCCAGGTGCTGGAGGGTCAGGACCTGGGTGGACGGGTGGGCGGCGCGGTCGGCGAGCGACACCGCGTGGACCATGAGCAGGCCGGCCCGCTCGTGCTCCCCGGTCGCGTCCAGGACGGCGGCGTAGTTGACGTACGCGATGGCCTCGCTGACCGTGTCCCCGGCCCGGGCGGCGAGGATCGGCGCCTTCTCCAGGTGGACGAGCGCCTCGGCGTTCCGCCCTTCCTCGTGCAGCACCCACCCGAGGAGCGCCCGGGTCCGCGACTGCGCGTCGAGGTTGCCCTCGTGCTCGGCGCAGGCGAGTCCGGCCTCCAGGAGCGGCGTCCAGCCGTCCCCGATCCGCATGAGCATCAGCGGCCACATCACGAGGGCGAGCCGCCAGCCCCGGTCGTGGAGGCCGAGCGCGGCGGCGGCGGCCACGGCGCCCTCCAGGGCGGGGCGTTCGGCCGCGTACCAGTCCAGGGCCGCCGCCCGGTCCTCGAACTCCAGGGTGGCGGCGGGCCGTCGGGCGTCAGAGGGCAGCGAGTAGCAGGGCTGGGAGCCCGGTTCGGCGGCGGCGTCGGCGGCGAGCCCGGTGAAGAGGTAGTGGTCGAGGAGTCGGGGCAGGCCCTCGGGGTCGGCGTCGGGGGCGACGCGGCGGGCGTAGAGGCGTACGAGGTCGTGCGGGGTCCAGCGGCCGGGCACGGCCTCGGTGAGGAGGTGGGCGGCGGCGAGCCGGTCCAGATCGACGGAGGCGTGCGCCGGGGAGGTGCCGGCGAGCGCGCCGGCCGCGAAGCGGTCCAGGTCGGAGCCGGTGTGCAGGCCGAGCGCCCGGAACATCCGGGCCGCGGAGTCGGGCAGCTGCTGCACGGTGAGGCGCAGCGCGGCGGAGACCCCGACGTCCTCGACGTCGAGGAGGGTCAGCCGCACCTGCTCGTCGGCGAGTTCGCCGACCATCGCGTCGAGCGTCCACTGCGGGCGTTCGGCGAGCCGGGCCGCCGTGACGCGCAGCGCGAGGGGCAGCCCGTCGCAGAGTCCGGCGAGCCGCTCGGCGGCGGCGGGTTCGGCGGCGACCCGGGCCTCGCCGAGCACGGTGGCGAGGAGGGCGGACGAGGCGGCGGGCGGCAGGTGCCCGAGCGGCACGGGCCGGGCGGCGTCGGAGGCGATGAGACCGCTGAGCCGGTCGCGGCTGGTGACGACCGTCGCGCACAGGTCGCCGCCCGGGAGCAGCGGCCGGACCTGCTCGGAGGAGCGCGCGTTGTCGAGGACGACGAGGAGGCGGCGGCCGGCGGTGAGGGAGCGGAAGAGCGCGCCCCGCGCGTCGGCGGCCTCCGGTATCCGGAGCGCCGGGACGCCGAGGGCGAGCAGGAACTCGCGGAGGACGGCGGCCGTCTCGGGCGCCGGGGTGTCGCTGAAGCCGCGCAGATCGGCGAAAAGTCGACCGTCGGGGAAGGCGGCGCGGCGCTCGTACGCCCAGTGGACGGCGAAGGCCGACTTGCCGACGCCCGCGGGTCCGGTGACGAGGCAGAGGGGCGCGACGACCCCGCCGACGGCCCGGTCGAGGTCGGCCAGCTCGGCGCCCCGGCCGGTGAAGCCGCGCGGCGCGCGCGGCAGCTGCTCCGGCGCCGCGAACGGGACGGACGCCTCGACCGGGAGGGCCGGGCGGGGGACGCGCGCGGCGGGCTCGGCGGAGCGCAGGAGCGTCGCGTACGCCTCGGCGAGCGCCTCGCCGGGGTCCACGCCGAGCTCCTCCGCGAGCAGCCGGCGCGTGCGGTGGTACCAGTCGATGGCGTCCGACTGGCGCCCCGCGCGGCCGAGGGCCAGCATCAGCGCGGCGGCGAGGGACTCGCGCAGGGGGTGGGCGACGGCCTCGGTACGGAGCACGGCGGCGGCCCGGCCGTGCTCGCCGAGCGCCCCGTACGCCGCGGCCAGGGCCTCCACGGAGGCCAGCCGCAGCTCTTCGAGACCCCCGGCCGCCGCCTCCAGGGGCCGGCTGTGCACGGTCCCGGTGAGCGCGGGCCCCTGCCAGTACGAGAGGGCCTCGCGCAGCATCCGCACGGCGTCACCGGGATGGCGCTGCACCCCGGCGAGCGCGACGAGCTCCTCGAAGCGGTGGGCGTCGACGAGCGACTCCGGCATGCGCAGCACGTACGCGGAGCCCTGGGTGGCGAGCTCGACCCCGTACCCCTCCGCCCCGTGCTCGGCGAGCAGCGCCCGCAGCCGCGAGACGTGCCCCTGGAGGACGGTCTTGGCGTGCGTGGGCGGCTCGTCCTCCCACAGGGCGTCGATCAGCTGCGTCACGTTCACGGCGCCGTTGGGCCGGAGCAGGAGCATGGCGAGCAGACTGGACCGCTTGGCGGGGCCCAGGGCTACGTCGCCGTCCTCCGTCACCAGCGCAACGGATCCGAGCAGCCGGAACTCCACCTTCTACCTCCGCGATCCTTGTCCCCCGGCCCCCGATTCCCAGCAGACGAGGATACGTGGGGTAAGAGGGACGACCGCGCGGTGGAGTTCCCGAAGTCGCCCTCGCCGTCCGGATCCGTCCCCGCCGTCCGGATCCGCGCGGACGGCGGACCCCGGGCGGCGCCCCGGGGTCGCGCGTCGTGTGGTGTTCGTGCGGTGTCAGTCGCCGAGGAGCCGGGCCGTGCGGGCGTCGAGTTCCTCGCGGACCCTGCGGGCGTGCTCGGCGCGCGCCTGGTAGCGGGCGTGGCCCAGCCGGGCCTTGTCCTCCTCGGCCCGGACCTCCGCCGCGTAGCGCCGGACCTCGTGGTCGATGGCGGCGACCTGGCGCTGCACGTCCTGGTCCTCCAGGTGGATGCGCTGGTTGGCCTCGCGCCGCTCGCCGATCCTGCGGTCGTACTCGGACGGGCCGCTCATCAGCTTGGCGAGCACGGGCATCGCGTCGACCAGGAGCAGCACGGCGTGCAGCAGGAACATCATGAAGAGCGCGAAACCGTCGGACCAGGCCACCGTGGACAGGGCGTCGGCGCGCAGCAGCAGTCCGTCGTGCTGCTGCGACTCCTTCCGCTCGGCGACCTTGGCGTCGATGGCCTTCTTGACGTCCGCCCGGTAGGCGGTGCCGGTCGCGACCAGCCGGTCGGCGAGGACATTGCCGCGGGCGACGAGTTCGGCGCGCTTCACCTCGTACTCGGCGACCTTGCTCGTCCGCTTGTACGCGCTGGTGTCGGCGCGGGCCCGCTCGCAGGTCTCGGTGGTGTCCCAGCCGTTGCCGCGCCAGATCCACCGGTTCCTGGCGCATTCGCGGCGCTCGACGCCGAGCTTCGTGTCGAGGGCGTCGTTGGAGTTCTTGATCTGCACGTCGAGGCGGCCGACGGCGGCGGTGTTGTCGGCGATGTCCTCCTTGATCGAGGCCGGCGCGCCCTGCACGGTGAGGTGGAAGCGGTCGCACTCCGCGCGGCCGGTGGTGTCCTTGCCGTCGAGGGGGTTGCAGGCGGTGAGGCCGCCCCGGAAGTCCAGGAGGTCGCGCTCCCTGGAGACGGCCATCTCCTGGCGTATCTCGCGGTCGAAGATCTGGAAGAGGAGCGGCTCGGCGATGGTGAGCCCGAGCACGATCGAGAGGAACAGCCGGGGCACCAGCATGCGGACCGCGCGTCCGCCGGTGTAGCCGTGGGTGCTGGAGACCAGCCAGCTGTCCAGGGCGAGCACGATCCACGCCCAGACGAGGCCGACGAGGACCGCCACCGCGACCGGCGTGCCCTCGCGGATCGTGCTGATCGCCATCGTCATGGAGGCACCGCCGAGCAGCGCGGTGTTGAGGACGATGGCGCCGTACCAGGTGTAGCGGGCGCGCTCGGCCGGCTCACGGTCGAGGATCTCCTCGCGTATGCCGATCAGGCGGCGCAGCAGCGCGGCGGGGCTGCGGCGGTTCCGGACGTGGCGGGCGGGCCCGGTCTCGGCCGCCCAGTCGGCGTAGCTCTCCTCGGGCGGGCGTACGGGGGTGTCAGCGGCCACGCTCCTCCCTCCCCGCTTCACCCAGGTCGTCGTCGGCGATCACGGGGCCGGCCGCGGCGCGGTCGGCGTCGGCGTCCCTGTCGAACCCCCGGTCGAAGTCCCGGTCCTTGTCGAGGTCCCGGCTCCGGTCGACGTCCCGGTCCCTGTCGAACTCCCGGCTCCGGTCGAACTCCCGGTCACGGTCCCTGTCGAACTCACGGTCCCGGTCCCGTCCCCGGTCGGCGCGGCCGCCGCTGTCACGGCCGGTCCGGCCGGCACGGTCGTACCCGCCGCCGCCGTATCCGCCTGCGCCGTACCCCTCGCCGTCCCGGTCGCCCCGGTACGGATCGTCGGGCCGGTCCTGACGGCGCGCGTCGCTCCCCCGCCCGTACTCCCCCGTCCCGTACTCGCCCTTCCCGTACGGCTTCCTCGCGTGCGAGGCCTCCGCGCCCTCCTCCAGTTGCGGGGCGTCACCCGAGCCGGTCACCTGCGCGGCGGCCGGCTGGTCCTGGTCGACCGGGTCCTGTCCGGAGCTGAGGCGCTCGACGAAGGCACGGGCGTCGAGCGGGGCGTTGTCGAGGAGGCCGCGGTTGATCATCTGGCGGCCCAGCTCCTGGTTGATGTTGTCGCGCCGGTCGGCCCGGTGCCGCCGCTCGGCCCGCTCGGCGAGCACGTCCTCGCGCTGCTCCGCGTGCCGCCGCTGCCGCTCCTCGCGCTCCGCGGCCCGCTCCTCGCGCTGCTCCTCCCGGGCGGCGTCGAGCGCGGCGCGCTGGTCCTGGCGGTCGACCTCACGGTGCCGGTCCTCGCGCTCCCAGCTGTACCGGACGTCGTCCCGCTCGGCGAGCCGCCGCCGCTCGGCGTTCTCCCAGTGCCGGTCCTCGTCCTCGCGCTGCCACTCGCGCCGCTGCCGCTCGGTCTCGCGCTGCCGCTCGGACAGTTCGGAGTAACCGATCTCGCCCCTGCGCCGCGCGAGGATGTCCGTGTGGGCCGCGTCGGTGCCGAAGTCGTCGAGGTCCTTGAGCGCCTCGGTGCGGTCGAACTCGTTGTCCTTGCGCTTGATGTTCTGGGTGTAGTGCTGGTCCTCGGCCGCGGCCTTGTGGGAGTACGACCGCCTGATGTCCTCCAGTTCCTGCTGGTGGCGCATCTCGATCGTCCTGCGCTCGGCCTCCATCCGCTCCCGGTCCTTCTCGCGCTCGTGCTCCATGCGCTCGCGCTCCCGGCGCACCGCCTCCTTCACGCGGTCCTGCTCGTGCTCGCGCCGCTCCGCCTCGGCCTGGCGCTGCTGGGCGGCGAACTCCTCCGGGGTGAGCACCGTCAGGTACGGGTCGCCGACGGAGAGCCCGGCGATCCGCGGCGGCTGCATCTCCAGGTACGCGATGAGGCGCGCGGTCAGCCGACGGGACACCTCCTTGCCCTCTTCGAGCGGCCATTCCTGGGTGACGTCGGTGAGTCCGGGCAGCGACCGGAGGTAGCCGAGCAGCCGGGACTCCACGTCGGTGAGGCCCTCGCGGACGACGGCGACCGGGTCGGTGACCGTGCAGCGGAAGGCGACCTGGAGGGTGAAGCCGTCGGTGTCGGCGGACGGTACGTCGGTGCCGACGGTGACGGCCACGTCGGTCCGGCAGTCGACGACCGTCACCGAACCGGCGCTCAGGACGGCCTCGTCGCCGGGCCCGCGGACCCCGTGGTCGGTGAGGTACTGGTCGCCGGTGCGGTAGACGAGGACCTGGTGGGCGGAGACGCGGGGCAGCTCGTCGGCGGAGCGGGACGGCTGGTTCCAGAAGCGGCGGCCGGTGCGGGGAGCGGGGGCGAGCACCCGCTCCTCGACCAGCGGATAGGACCTGCGGATCGTGGTCATCGTGGCTGGGTGTCCTTCGCACTGTTCAGCGCGCCGAGCAGGATCGCGACGCAGTCGGGACCCGTGGCGCGAGTGGGACGGGAGATCGCGAGTCGGTCCAGCTCGCCTGTCAGCAAGCGGTGTTCGACCTGCGGGAGCGCGGCGGCGAGGGCGCGACCGAGTCGCGCGGCCGCCGCGGTGGGGTCGGAGGTCACGGCGGGCAGGGCGCGGGCCGTGACGAGCAGGGCGGACAGGGCGTTACGGCGCAGCGGCCGGTAGCAGAGGATCGCCGCCCACAACTCGGCGACGACGTCCGCCTCCTCGGTGCGGTCGGCGACGTACCGCGCGACGGCGGGGCGGCCGGAGAGCCGCTCGGTGGCGGTGAAGACCCACAGGGTGGTCTCCAGGACGAGGAGGCCGGTGGCCGAGTAGGCGGCGGACCGGGTGCGCTGTTCCTTCCTGATCCGGTGCGCCAGGGCGTCGAGGACGATGCCGGCGTCCTCCTGGCAGTCGACGAGCGTCAGGAACAGCTGCGCCCAGGCCTGCAGCCCGACCACGCGCTCCGCCCGCTCGGCGAGGACGCCGCTGCGGAGCACCGCCCAGATCCACTTCACCGCGTCGGTCGGGAAGGTGACGCCGAGCTGGCCGCTGAAGGCGATGAGCGCGGTCCCGCGCAGGGTGGGGTGGGCGGACTGCGCCCAGGTGCGGGCGAGCGTGAGGGCGGGCGCCGCCTGGGACTCCTCCAGGCACATGTACCAGAGGACGTACACGGCGAGGGCCTGCCCGGTCTCGCCGCTCTCGCCGCGCGCCCAGGGGTCGAGGTAGCTCTGCACGACCTCGTCGAAGGCGGTGTGCCCGAGGAGCGTGAGCCCGGAGGCGATGGAGTTCTGGAGGACGGGGTCGGGGTCGGCGCGGACGACCGCCGCCAGCCAGGTGCGGACCGCGTCCCAGTACTCGGTGGGGTGATCGCGCCACAGCGCCTGGAGCACCCAGCGGCGCAGCTCGGCGTCGGCGAAGACCATGACCTCGCGGGTGGTCGCGCCGTAGACCTGCATCTCGGTGCTGATGAGGGCGTTGCGGGCGAGGGAGCGGCGCCGGTCCACCGGGCGGGCGCGGCGGCGCGGCCGGGGGTCGGGGCCGTCGGGTGCGACGGTCTGCCCCGTGGTGTCGGGGGCCTGGGCGTCGCCGGGGGCCCGGCTGTCCTCGGGCGTGAAGTAGACCGGTTCGAGGAGCCGTTCCAGGAGGTCCTGGAGCGATTCGAAGGCGCGCCGGCCGATGCCGGTGGCGAAGGCGAGGGTGGTGACCTCGGCGATCTCGCGCAGGCTCCGTTCCTCCTCGGCGTCGAACCACTCCTGGACGGCCTGCGGCGCGCTGCCGCTGTGCTCCTTCCACACCTGGTCGGGGTCGGCACCGGCGGCGATCCGCTGCGCCGCGTCGGCGACGACCGCGATGGGGCAGCGGGGCGGGATGCCGGCGAGGGCGCGGTCGAGGGTCTCCTGCGGGGTACGGGCCATGACGAGCCGGGCCCGGACGACCTTGTCCAGGGCCGGGGGCCGCCACCGCAGATGGCGTACGGCCTCCGGCGGGCGACCGGACACGTCGTGCACGGTGGTGATCACGAGGTGGGCGCGATGGTGGCGCAGCTGGTCGCGCACCCGCCGCCAGTCGAAGTCCGAGGACGGTCCGGCGGCGCCTCCGGAGGTCCCGGCGGTCCCGGTGCGGTCGAGGACGACGTAGCCGACGCCCTCGTCGAAGGTGCGCTCCGCGAGCTGGTCGAGGCCGATGTCGGGTGAGAGGACGACGTAGTCGGCGGAGGGCCCGACGGTCTCCCGGAGCAGGGCGACCGCGCCGGAGCGCTTGCCCGTGCCCTGGGGGCCGGTCAGGACGACGACGCCGGTACGGGAGAGCTCGCGGGCCGCGCCGTCGAAGCAGTCGGGGCGGATGTACGAGCGGAGCAGGGCGTCGATCTCGTCGCCTTCGAGGAGCCCGGTGGCGCGGGCCCGCCCGGGCCGCTCGGCGGCGGTGGCGATGCCGAAGTGGGCGCGGCCGTGGTACTGGGGGCCGTAGAAGTTGTTGTAGACGCGGTAGTCGCTGTCACCGGAACCGGAGCTGGAACCGGACTCGGAACGAGACCCGGAACCAGATCCGGAACCAGACCCTGATCCGGATGCGGAGTTCACTCCTGAGAGTGAAGGGGACGAGGGCGAGGAGGCCGAGGGGGACTCGTACCCGGAACCGGATTCGACAGCGCCGCCCACGTCCTCGGCCAACCTCCGGGAATCACCGGACACCATGTCCCTGCCCGCCTCCTCCCCGCTTCCGTGACTCTCCGTCGGCCGATCCGTGGAACTCACGTGCACACCCCCGTCTCCCCCTCCGCTCCGGTCACTTGGAGATGCCGAAGACGACGTTCCCGTTGATGACGGTTCCGTGCAGATGCGTGGTGACGGAGTCGCCGGCGGCGGGCGCGGAGGAGTCCGTACGAGAGGGGGAACCGGAGTCCGCACCGGAACGGGAACCGGACTCGGAGCGGGCACCGGCCCCCTCACGGGAACCGGACTCCCCGGAGGAATCGGATCCGCCCCGGGCCTCGGATCCGCCCCGGGCCTCGGATCCGCCCCGGGCAGGGGACTCGCTCCGGGCAGGGGACTCGCTCCGGGAAGCGAACTCGGCCTCCCCGAGATCCAGGGCGTGGACGTCGTACCCCGGCACCCACAGCCAGGCCCGCCCCCGGTACTCCTTCTTCTCGACGACGACCTCGCGGAACTCGTCCGGCCGGAAGTTGGTGTACCCCTGGGCGACGAGCTCCGTGAAGACCGGCGCGGTCAGCGCGACGGCGAGCGCGGCGTCCGGGGCCTCGGCGAGGGCCCGGCGCAGCGGGTCGCTCTCCAGGACCCGGGCGACCTCGACGGGCCCGGGGCCGGCGAAGCCGTTGGGGGCCGGGGAGGCCGTGCCGAAGTGCACGGCGGCGCGCAGCGCGAGGCGCGCGCCGGGCACCCGGTCGCGGTTGTGGGCGCGGAGACCGGCGTCCAGCCTCCGCATGAAGGGCTCGACGAGGGCCTGTTCGTCGGAACCGGCGGGGAGCACGGCGAACTCGGAGTCCCCGGCGGGCTGCCGCACCCAGGACGCGCGATCGAGCCCGGCCGCCTCGGCCGACTCGGCGAGAAGCCGGGGCAGAACTGTCTGGATCTCGCGCTGTCGCGCGGTGTCCGCGCTGCCGTATCCTCGCGCGTCTACGGCGAGCAGAAGCCGCCTGCCGAACACGCCCATCGCACCTACGGACATCCCGTCCTCCTCGTCCGTCACATCGGGAAGGACAGCATGCCGCAGGTCCAACTCACTTGCGAATCAAGGGAGTTACGAGACACAAGGCGATGCGGCATGCCGCTCCCGGACCGTTGCCCACCCCCGTGGAGCACCGGTCGCACTGCCAGTCGTACACCGCAACCGGGCATCCGCACCCCGTGGAAATACGGGATCTCGTGCAGTCGCCCAATCCCGTAGAAGTGGCTGGTCCGCACGGCGCGTCGACGGCTCAATGGAAGTCCGGTCGAGCCGTGTCGGAGGTTTCCGTGACTACCACCCCACCCACCGCGCCCACCGCGGCGCCCGCCCCCGCCGGGGGCGCGTCCGTGCCGGCCTCGCACACGATGCTGCCCGTCCTGCAGACGGCTCACCAGCACGCCGACGCCAAGGCCGGCATCCTCTCCGCCGTGCAGGCGGCGCTCGTGGGGACGGCCGGCGCGTGGAGCGAGGCGGCGGTCGACGGCTGGCGGCGCGGCGGCCCGCTCGGCTGGACGGCGGCGGCGCTGCTGGTCCTCTTCGCGTGCGGCCTGTTCGGCGGCGCGGCCTCGCTCGCGCTGGCGCTCCGGCCGCGCGTCTGGCGGCCGACCGGCCCCAACGACTACAGCTTCGTACGGCTGGCAGCCGCCGCGGAGCCGCCGCCGCTCACCGCTCTCGTGCCGACGGCGTCCGAGGAGGACGAGCGGCAGCTGCGCGCGATGATCCGGTTCCTCTCGGACGTGGCCCTGCGGAAGTACCGCTGCGTGACGGCGGCCGTGGTGTGCACCGCGGTGATGGGCACGACCGCGGGACTGTGCCTGCTGCTACGGCCGTTCCTCGACTGACCCGCGGGGCCGGGGCGGGGCGGGCGGGAGCACGGGCTCGGCGAGCTCGGCCACCCGGGCGAGCCGGGAGAGGTCGTGCACGGTGGTGGTCCGGTAGCCCGTGCCGAGCAGCCCCTCGTCGCGGAGCTCGCGCAGCCCCTTGTGCACGGTGGTCTCGGCCGCGCCGGTGAGCGCGGCGAGTTCGGGCTGGGTGAGCTGGAAGCCGATCACGTGGCCGCCGCCCGCCTCGGGCCGCCCGTACGCCACGGCGAGCTCCACCAGGAGACGGGCGAGGCGCACCTTGACCGGGTAGCCGCGGAACTCCAGGCGCCGCCGGTTGGCCCAGCGCAGCCGGTCGGCGACGATCCGGGTCAGCGCCATCGCGACCTCGGGCCGCCGCAGCATGAGCCCGTGCAGGGCCCCGGGCCCGATCACACGCGCCCGCAGGGGCCCGCAGGCCACGACCCCGGCGGACCGGGGGGCGCCGTCGAGGGCGGCCATCTCCCCGACGCTGTCACCGCCGACCCGGACGGCGAGCAGCGACTCCTGCCCGTTCTCGACGGTCGCGGTGACCTTCGCGAACCCGCTGAGGATCACGTACAGATGCCGGTCCGTGGCCCCCTCGGTGAGGAGCACTCCCCCGGACCCGAGCGTCAACTCGGATCCGAGCCCGAGCAGTTCGGCCCGCGCGGGCCCGGACAACACCCCGAGCAGACTCCGCCCGGGCCACCCCCACGCACCACCGCCCACGCCGCACCCTCTCTCCACGCCCACCCACCAACGCCACGCCGGCCCAGGCTAGGCCCTCCGCCACGGATGCACCCCGCTCCGGCGGACTCCGTGACACCCGGATCAGCGGCACGACAGCCGACGTGCGGGGGTGGAGGTGGCTAGGGCGTGTTGCGAAAGTAGCGCCGGCCGCCCGAAGGGCGGGCCGGACGGCGTCTGGTGCGTGCGATCGCAAGGCGGAGGATCACCCCGCTACTGGATGTATCGGGGTGATCCCGACAACGCGGCGAGCGTGCGTGCCAGGCGCCGTCGGGCAGGCGGGACTTTCGCAACACGCCCTAGGGTTGCCCCATGCCCGCACTGCCCGACTGGATGCATCCGCCACGCGCGGAGGGCTGGTTCGCGGAGGACCTGGACCGCCTCCCCGAGGCACCCCGCCACACCGAGTTGATCGACGGAGCACTCGTCTTCAGGATGTCGCCCCAGCGTGCCTGGCACCGCCGCCTCGCCACCGCCCTGACCACCACACTCATGGCGCAGGCGCCGGCCGGCTTCGAGGTCGAACGGGAGATGACGATCCGCCTCGATTCCCGCAACCGCCCCGAGCCGGACCTCTTGCTGACGGACCTGCCCTACGCCCCCGACCGCACCTGGTACGCCCCGGAGAACGTGAGACTCGTCGTCGAGGTCGTCTCCCCCGAGTCCGCCCACCGCGACCGCACCGTGAAGCTCCGCAAGTACGCGGAGGCCGGCATCCCGCACTACTGGTGCGTCGAGGACGAGGACGGGGCGCCCGTCGTGCACGTCTACGAGCTCGACGGACCCACGGGCGCCTACGCCCCCGCCGGAATCTTCCGGGGCGCCCTCCAGCGCCCGGTGCCCTTCGAGATCACCCTGGACCTCGACAAGCTCACCCCGCCCCGGAAGAGCTGAGCGATCGGGCGAGCGGACGCGGGCATGCGGCAGGGGCCGGACTCGCCCGAGTCCGGCCCCTGCCGTGAGCGGTGAGCGGTGCGCGGTGCGCGTCAGACGTTGAAGCGGAACTCCACCACGTCGCCGTCCTGCATCACGTACTCCTTGCCCTCCATGCGGGCCTTGCCCTTCGCGCGGGCCTCGGCGACCGAGCCGGTCTCGACGAGGTCGGCGAAGGAGATGACCTCGGCCTTGATGAAGCCCTTCTGGAAGTCGGTGTGGATCACACCGGCCGCCTCGGGGGCCGTCGCGCCCTGCTTGATCGTCCAGGCGCGGGATTCCTTCGGGCCGGCCGTCAGGTAGGTCTGGAGGCCGAGCGTCGCGAAGCCGACGCGGGCGAGGGTGGCCAGGCCCGGCTCCTCGGCGCCGACGGACTGGAGGAGCTCCATGGCGTCCTCCTCGTCCAGCTCCGCCAGGTCCTGCTCCAGCTTCGCGTTGAGGAAGATCGCCTCCGCCGGGGCGACCAGCGCGCTCTGCTCCGCCTTGAAGGCGTCGTCCGTCAGCTCGTCCTCGTCGACGTTGAAGACGTACAGGAACGGCTTCGTGGTGAGGAGGTGGAGGTCGTGGAGCGGCTCCGCCTTCTCCGAGCCCTGCACGATGCCCTGCGAGAAGAGGGTGTCGCCCTTCTCCAGGATCGCCTGGGCGGCCTCGACCGCCGCGACCTTCGGCGCGATGTCCTTCTTGATCCGCATCTCCTTCTGGAGGCGCGGCAGGACCTTCTCGATCGTCTGGAGGTCCGCGAGGATCAACTCCGTGTTGATCGTCTCGATGTCGTCCTTCGGCGAGACCTTGCCGTCGACGTGGACGACGTTCTCGTCCTTGAAGGCGCGGATGACCTGGCAGATCGCGTCCGACTCGCGGATGTTCGCGAGGAACTTGTTGCCCAGGCCCTCGCCCTCGCTCGCGCCGCGCACGATGCCCGCGATGTCGACGAAGTCGACCGTCGCCGGGAGGATGCGCTGGGAGCTGAAGATCTCCGCGAGCTTGGTGAGGCGGGCGTCGGGGACACCGACGACTCCGACGTTGGGCTCGATCGTGGCGAACGGGTAGTTGGCCGCCAGCACGTCGTTCTTGGTCAGGGCGTTGAACAGGGTCGACTTGCCGACATTCGGCAGACCGACGATTCCGATCGTGAGCGACACGGTGGCGACTTCCTGAAGTGTGGATGGTGGGCCGATCCCCCAGTTTACGGGCGGGGTGAACCGGCCGGTGACGTCGGCCTTCGGTCGATCTCGGGCGCATCGTCACCCAAAGGGCGTGTCTCGGACCGGGTTCCCCGCCCCTTCCGACCTACGTTGGTGGTGTGGAGCAGCACAGGACAAGTCAGCCGCAAGGCCGCCGACGGCCGCAAAACCCCGTCACACCGCCCGTGACGCCGCCCGGCGCGCTCGCGGACGGAGCGGCCGTCGAGGGCGTGGCCGTGTACCGCGTCACCGGCCGGGCCGGGCGGGGCGCGCGCGCGAAGCGGGCCGCGGCCGCCGTCGTGCCCGGGCGGGGTCCCGGGCGGCCCGCGGGCGCCCGGCCCGTGGCGCCCGTCGTCCTCGCCCTGCGGCGGCTCCCCGCGCCCCGGCTCACCGGGCTCGGCGCCGGGCTGTTCGCCGCCGCTGCCATGCTGGTGATCGGTTTCCTCGACCGGCTGATCCTCGACGGCTCCCCGATCGTCTTCGGGCTGCTGTTCCTGCCGGTCAGCGCCCTGACCGCGCTGTGGGTCCGTACCGCCGACCTCGTCACCGCCCCGATCGGCGTCCCCATCGCCTTCGCCGTCGGGGTCGTCCCCATCTCGGGCGGTACGGGTGGGCTCGGCGGCCAGGCCATGGCCGTCGTGACCGCCCTCGCCGTGCACGCCGGCTGGCTCTACGGCGGCACCCTCGTCGCCGGCCTCATCACGAGCGTCCGCAAGGTACGGGACATGGGCCGCCGCCAGCAGCGCGCCGCGGCAGGGTCGGGGCCCGGGGCCGGCTCCCGGCCCGGCCCCGCAGGCCGTACCGCCCCCGCCACCGGCGAGAAGGCCGGCGGCCGCCCCTCGACCTCCGGCCGACGCCCCGTCGCCTAGGGCGTGTTGCGAAAGTAGCGCCGGCCGCCCGAAGGGCGAGCCCGACGGCGTCTGGTGCGTGCGATCGCAAGGCGGAGGGTCACCCCGATACTGGATGTATCGGGGTGATCCCGACAACGCGGCGAGCGTGCCTGCCAGGCGCCGTCGGGCAGGCGGGACTTTCGCAACACGCCCTAGGGCGCCGTACCCCGAAGGCCCCATCCGGCCCGACCACCGGCGCGGCGCCGCGAACTCGCCCCGTGGCCGCAACCGGGCCGAGGGGGTGACCGGCCGTGGCCGGAGACGGATCGCCGGGCACGGAGCCGGGCCGGGCCGGTGACCGGCCGGGGGCGAGTGCGGAAGCCCTGGGCCACCCGGGCCGGAGGCAGAGCCCGGGCCGGAGGCAGAGCCCGGGCCGGAGGCAGAGCCCGGGCCGGAGGCGGAACCCGGTCCACCGTCCGGCCCGGAAGGCAGTGCCCGGGCCGCCGGGCGCCGGTCCTGTCGACCGCGGCGGTCAGCCCGGCGCCCGGCTTCGTGACGTTTCTCGGGTCAGGACCCCGCCGCCGTCATCGCTGCGCCGACGATGCCCGCGTTGTTCTGGAGTTCCGCCGGGACGATCTCCGCGCGGATGCCCTCGATCAGCGGGAGGAACTTCTCGGGCTTGCGGCTCACCCCGCCGCCGATGATGAACAGCTCCGGCGAGAACAGCATCTCCACGTGCGCGAGGTACTTCGTCAGCCGGCGCTTCGCCCAGTGCTCCCAGGTGAGGCCGTGGTCCTCCCGGGCCTTCGTCGAGGCCCGGGTCTCCGCGTCGTGCCCCTTCAGCTCCAGATGGCCCAGCTCCGTGTTCGGCACGAGGCGGCCGTCGACGAAGAGGGCCGAGCCGATGCCCGTACCCAGCGTCAGCAGGATCACCGTGCCCTTGCGGCCCCGGCCCGCGCCGAAGGTCATCTCCGCGACCCCGGCCGCGTCCGCGTCGTTCAGGACGGTCACCGGGAGGCCGCCGAGCCGCTCGCTCAGCAGGGTGCCCGCGTCGACGCCGATCCAGCTCTTGTCGACGTTCGCGGCGGTACGGACCGTGGAGCCCGTCACCACGCCCGGGAAGGTCACCCCCACCGGTCCGGTCCAGCCGAAGTGCTCCACGACCTCCACGACGCAGCCCGCCACACCGTCGGGTGTGGCGGGCTGCGGGGTCAGTACCTTGTGGCGCTCCTCGGCGAGCGCTCCGCGCTCCAGGTCCACGGGGGCGCCCTTGATGCCCGAACCGCCGATGTCCACTCCGAAGACGTTCATGGTCATGGACCCACGGTAAGGGCTCCGGCGTGGAGTTACTCCTTGGCGGCGGCCGCGGGCTCACCCGCGCCGAGCTTCTCCGCCACGGCCCGCAGGTCCTTGTTGCGGAGCTCCTTGGGCAGGGAGAAGGTCAGGGACTCGTCCGCCGTCTTGACGATCTCGACGTCCGCGTAGCCGCGCTCCCCGAGCCACTCCAGGACCTCCTGGACCAGGACGTCCGGGACGGAGGCGCCGGAGGAGAGGCCGACGCTGGTCACGCCCTCCAGCCAGGCCTCGTCGATCTCGCTCGCGAAGTCGACCAGGTACGCGGCGGGGACGCCGGCCTGCTTGGCGACCTCGACCATGCGGATCGAGTTCGAGGAGTTCTTCGAGCCGACGACGATGACGAGCTCGGCCTGGCCGGCGAGCTCCTTGATCGCGGTCTGGCGGTTCTGCGTGGCGTAGCAGATGTCGTCGGACGGCGGGGAGATCAGCTGCGGGAACTTCTCCTTCAGCGCGTCGACCGTCTCCATCGTCTCGTCGACCGAGAGCGTGGTCTGGGAGAGCCAGACGACGCGGGAGGGGTCGCGGACCTCGATCTTGGCGACGTCGCCGGGGCCGTCGACCAGCTGGATGTGGTCGGGGGCCTCGCCGGAGGTGCCGATGACCTCCTCGTGGCCCTCGTGGCCGATGAGGAGGATGTCGAAGTCCTCGTTGGCGAAGCGGACGGCTTCCTTGTGGACCTTGGTGACGAGCGGGCAGGTCGCGTCGATCGTCGCGAGCCGGCCCTGGCGGGCCTCCTCGTGGACGGTCGGGGCGACGCCGTGCGCGGAGAACATCACGATGTTGCCCGGCGGCACCTCGGTCGCCTGGTCGACGAAGATCGCGCCCTTCCGCTCCAGCGTCTGGACCACGTACTTGTTGTGGACGATCTCGTGGCGCACGTAGATCGGGGCCCCGTACTGCTCCAGGGCCTTCTCCACCGCGATCACGGCACGGTCCACGCCCGCGCAGTAGCCGCGGGGTGCGGCGAGCAGGACACGCTTCGGGCGGTTCGTCGCGGGGGCGGACTCGGGCGTCGACGCGGGCGTTGCAGTCATGCGTCCCATCGTAAGGCCGCGTCGGTCAGCGCTTTGATCGGTGCCGTGGCCGAGACTGACCGCATGGCCGAGGAACCGCGGGTGGCTGGGCGCGAGGGGCACGGGGAACACACGGATCTCCGCCGGAGCCTCGGCTTCCGTGACCTGGTCGTCTACGGGCTCCTCTTCATCGCGCCGATGGCCCCCGTCGGCGTCTTCGGCACGCTCGACGCCAAGTCCCACGGGGCCGTCGCACTCGTGTACGTCGTGGCCACGGTCGCCATGGCCTTCACGGCCTTCAGCTACGCCCAGATGGTGCGGGTCGCGCCGCAGGCCGGCTCGGTCTTCGCGTACGCCCGCAAGGGCCTCGGCGAGGGGCCCGGCTTCGTCGCCGGCTGGATGGCGCTCCTCGACTACATGCTGATCCCGGCCGTCGCGTACCTCTTCGCGGGCATCGCCATGGAGGCGCTGGTCCCGGAGGTGGACCGGTGGGTGTGGACCGGGATCGCCGTGGTGGTCACCACCCTGCTCAACCTGTGGGGCGTGCGGGCCGCGGCCCGGGTCGGCTTCGCCGTGCTCGCGATGGAGATCGTCGTCCTGCTGGTCTTCGTCGTGTCGGCGGTGGTGGTGCTCGTCCAGGACGGGCCGCGGCGCGACTGGTGGTCGCCGCTGACCGGTGACGCGTCGTTCTCCCTGGCCGCGGTCATCGGCGCGGTGTCGGTCGCGGTGCTGTCGTACCTGGGCTTCGACGCGATCGCCTCCTTCGCGGAGGAGGTCACGGGCGGTTCGGCGAAGGTGGCACGGGCGGTACTGGTCTGCCTGGTGCTCGCGGGCGCGCTGTTCGTGGCGCAGACCTGGCTCGTGGCCCTCCTCGAACCGGTCTCCTCGGCCGAGCTCGCCGCCGATCCGGAGAAGCAGGGGTCCGCCTTCTACGACGCCGTGGAGGTGTCGGTCGGCGGCTGGCTGCACGACCTGGTCGCCGTCTCGAAGGCGATCGGCGCGGCGTTCGCCGCCCTCGCGGGGCAGGCGGCCGGGGGGCGGCTGCTCTTCGCGATGGGCCGCGACCGGCGGCTGCCGCACGTCCTCGCCCGGACGGACTCGGGCGTGCCGCGGGTGGCGCTGCTGGTGTCGGCGACGGTGACGATGGTCGCGGCACTGTGGGCGGCGCGGCGGGACGACGGCCTGGACCACCTGGTGTCGGTCGTGGACGTCGGCGCACTGACGGCCTTCGTACTGCTGCACGCGAGCGTGGTGGGGTGGTTCGCGGTACAGAGGGCGGAGGGGCCGCCGCACTGGCTGAGGCACGTCGTCATGCCGGTCGTCGGCGCGGCGATCCTGGTCGCGGTGATCGTGGAGGCCTCGGTCGCCGCGCAGGTGGTGGGTGTGGTGTGGCTCGGGATCGGGTTCGTCGTCCTGGCGGTACAGGGCACGACCCGAACGCCGGCGGCACGGTCCTGAGGCCCCGCCGTCGCCGTCGTCGTACACGTTGTCGTACCGCGCCGTTACGCTCGGTCCATGGCTCTGACTACGTCCGCCGAAGCGCCGCTTCCCGTCGGTGAGGTCTCCCGGCTGATCGGGGGCTGGATCGACCGGCTCGGAGCGATCTGGGTCGAGGGGCAGATCACGCAGTTGTCGCGGCGGCCCGGTGCCGGGGTCGTCTTCCTGACGCTGCGGGATCCGTCGCACGACATCTCCATCGGCGTCACCTGCTACCGCCAGGTCTTCGACTCGGTCGCGGACCTGGTGTCCGAGGGCGCCCGGGTCGTCGTGCACGCCAAGCCCGAGTGGTACGCGCCGCGCGGGCAGCTGTCGCTGCGCGCCGCGGAGATCAAGCCGGTCGGGATCGGCGAGCTGCTCGCCCGCCTGGAGCAGCTGAAGCGGAGCCTGGCGGCCGAGGGGCTCTTCGCGCTCGACCGGAAGAAGCCCCTGCCGTTCCTGCCGCATCTGATCGGGCTCGTCTGCGGCCGGGCCTCGGCGGCGGAGCGGGACGTCCTGGAGAACGCGCGGCGCCGCTGGCCGGCCGTCCGCTTCGAGGTGCGGAACGTCGCGGTGCAGGGCGTGAAGGCGGTCCCGCAGGTCGTCCAGGCGGTGAAGGAGCTCGACGCCCACGAGGACGTGGACGTGATCATCGTCGCCCGGGGCGGCGGCAGCGTCGAGGACCTGCTGCCGTTCTCGGACGAGCAGCTCGTCCGGACCGTCGCCGACTGCCGTACGCCGGTGGTCTCCGCGATCGGGCACGAGCCGGACTCGCCCCTCCTCGACCTGGTGGCGGACCTGCGGGCCTCCACGCCGACGGACGCCGCCAAGAAGGTGGTGCCGGACGTCGGGGAGGAGCTCGACCGGGTGCGCGGGCTGCGGGACCGGGCGCTGCGGACCGTGCGGGGGCTGCTGGAGCGCGAGGAGCGCGGTCTGGCGCACGCGCTCGGGCGGCCCGTCATGGAGCATCCGCAGCGGATGGTCGAGGTCCGCGAGGACGAGGTCGACGCGCTGCTGGCGCGGAGCCGGCGGGTGCTGGGGCACCTCCTGGACCGGGCCGACTCCGAGCTGTCGCACACCCACGCGCGGGTCCGGGCGCTCTCGCCCGCGGCGACGATGGAGCGGGGGTACGCGGTGCTCCAGCGGGCGGACGGCGCGGTCGTCCGCTCCCCGGAGGAGGTCGCGGAGGGCGAGGAGCTGCGGGCTCGGGTCGCCGAGGGCGAGTTCGCGGTGCGGCGGGTGGACGCGGGCGAGAGCTCAGGCGGGGCCGGCCCGGCCTGAGCGCCCCCCTCGGGCGGCGGGCGGCAGAAGACATCGAGTGAGAAGCGGACACACGGAGGTGGAGCACATGGCGGCAGCCGGTGCGGAAGAGGCGGCGCTCGGGTACGAGCAGGCGCGGGACGAGCTCGTCGAGGTCGTCCGGCGGCTGGAGGCGGGCGGGACGTCCCTGGAGGAGTCCCTCGCGCTCTGGGAGCGCGGCGAGGAGCTGGCGAAGGTCTGCCGGCGGCGCCTCGAAGGCGCCCGGGCCCGTCTCGACGCCTCCCTGGCGGCGGAGCGGGCCGCGGAGGCGGAGGCGGCGGGCACGGAGGAGTAGCCCCGCCCAGAGCACGGCACCGCCGTTCGTGCCGTTCGCGCCGTTCGCGCCGTTCGTGCCGTTCGTGCCGTTCATGCCGTTCGTTCTCGCCGTTTCCGCCATTCCCGCCGTTCGTTCTAGCCGTTCGTTCTCGCCGTTCCCGCCGTCCGCGGCCCGAATGGCGGACCGGGCGGCGCCCCGGCATGCCCTGACGTAGACTCCACAGTGAAACGGATCACTATCCGGATAGATTAGTTGAATTTTCATCAATCATGGGCGTACTGTCGAGGACGTCGCTCGAACCCTTGCGGGCGATCCCCTTTTGCAGTTCGGAAGGTACGCAGCATGTCTCTCGCCCTTGACTCCGCCGCCCAGGACCTCCTCTTCCGTGAGGCCCGCACCGCCAACACGTTCACCGACGAGCCGGTGACCGACGAGCAGGTCCAGGCGATCTACGACCTGGTGAAGTACGGCCCGACCGCCTTCAACCAGACCCCGCTGCGCATCACCCTGGTCCGCTCCCCCGAGGCCCGCGAGCGCCTGGTCAAGCACATGGCCGAGGGCAACCGGCCGAAGACCGCGACCGCCCCGCTGGTCGCGATACTCTCCGCCGACAACGAGTTCCACGAGGAGCTCCCGGCCCTGCTCCCGCACTTCCCGCAGGCCAAGGACGTCTTCTTCTCGGAGCGCCCGGTCCGCGAGCAGTCCGCCGTGCTGAACGCCGCCCTCCAGGCCGCGTACTTCATCGTCGGCGTCCGCGCCGCCGGCCTCGCCGCCGGCCCGATGACCGGCCTGGACTTCGCCGGCGTCCAGAAGGAGTTCCTGGACGACGACCACACCCCGCTGATGGTCGTCAACATCGGCAAGCCGGGCGAGGACGCCTGGTTCCCGCGCTCCCCGCGCCTCGCCTTCGAGGACGTCGTCACCACCGTCTGACGACCCCGCAGGACCGCACGCGGGCGAAAGGGCCCCGCACTCACCGAGTGCGGGGCCCTTCCCGTACGTCTCGCGCGCCCGTCAGGCCTGGTGCGGCTTGAGCGAGCCGGCCATCTCCGCCAGCCGCTCGAAGGACGCCGTGCCGGTCACGACGGTCGTCGAGCCGCCCCCCGTGCGGACGAGCGCGTCGTACTTCGGCCCCTCCCAGCGCTGCCACACCTGGCCGCCCACCGACTGGGTCCTCCCGGTGTTCTTCGCCTCGTGCGTGACCTCGGGCACATACTTGCCCGGCTCCGCCGTCGACTGGTGGACCGCCACGTACTGCGTGTCCGGGGAGAGGAACCCGAGCTGCCAGGCGTCGCTCTTCTCCCGCTTGTACGAGACGACCGTCGCCTTCCAGTCCGCCCCGAGGCCCTCGGGCGCCAGCACCGGATACGGTGCCGCCCGCTGGGCCGTCAGGAGCTCGACGCGGTAGTCCTTCGCCTGGACCGGAGCCGCGCTCTCGTCGTGCGGGACGAAGAGATACATCACTCCCGCAGCGACCATGATCACCCCGAGGGACTGGAACATCCCTCGTACCGTCTGCCTACCTCGCATACCTGCCACGCCCATCATGGTCGCATCAGGGTGCCGTGCTCATACGTGGGCCCCTCTGCTCATTTTGTCGACGTACCGATAGAGTCGGACCACCCTCGTTTTCCCCGGCCGTCGCCGTTCCCGGCCGTCGCTGTTCAGAAAGGTGCGCTTCGATGACCGAGAGCCATCACCTGCCGCCCGAGCTCGTCGTCTCCCCCGAGGCCCCCGACCGCAACCTCGCCCTTGAGCTGGTCCGCGTCACCGAGGCGGCCGCCATGGCCGCCGGCCGCTGGGTCGGCCGCGGCGACAAGATCGGCGCGGACGGTGCGGCGGTCAACGCCATGCGGACGCTGATCTCCACCGTCTCGATGGACGGCGTCGTCGTCATCGGCGAGGGCGAGAAGGACGAAGCCCCGATGCTGTTCAACGGCGAGCGTGTCGGCGACGGCACCGGCGCCGAGGTCGACATCGCGGTCGACCCGATCGACGGCACCACGCTCAACGCCAAGGGCATGCCGAACGCGATCGCCGTCCTGGCCGCCGCCGACCGCGGCTCCATGTTCGACCCGTCCGCGGTGTTCTACATGGACAAGCTGGTCACCGGCCCCGAGGCCGCCGACTTCGTCGACATCAACGCCCCCGTCTCGGTCAACATCCGCCGGGTCGCCAAGGCGAAGAACTCCTCGCCCGAGGACATCACGGTCGTGATCCTGGACCGCCCCCGCCACGAGGGCATCGTCAAGGAGATCCGCGAGACCGGGGCCCGGATCAAGTTCATCTCGGACGGCGACGTCGCCGGTTCGATCATGGCCGTCCGCGAGGGCACCGGCGTCGACATGCTCATGGGCGTCGGCGGCACGCCCGAGGGCATCATCTCCGCCTGCGCCATCAAGTGCCTCGGCGGTGTGATCCAGGGCAAGCTGTGGCCGAAGGACGAGGCCGAGCGGCAGAAGGCGCTCGACGCGGGCCACGACCTGGACCGGGTGCTCTCCACCGACGACCTGGTCAGCGGCGACAACGTGTTCTTCGTCGCGACCGGCATCACCGACGGCGAGCTGCTGCGCGGCGTGCGCTACCGCGCCGAGACGGCGACGACCCAGTCCCTGGTCATGCGCTCGAAGTCCGGCACGATCCGCCAGATCGACTCGACGCACCGGCTCTCGAAGCTGCGCGCGTACAGCAAGATCGACTTCGACCGCGCCAACTGAGCCGGGTCACACGAAGAGGGGCGCCCCCATGTGCGGTGGGGGCGCCCCTTCCCGTACGGGCCGCGACGGGAGCCGCGGCTCCGTCAGCCCGCCTGGGCGATCCGCCCGTCCGTCGCGGACGCCTTCCTGAGCTCCACCTCGCGCCGGCGGCGCCTGGCCAGGACCACCCGGCGCTCCGCCGCGGTGAGCCCGCCCCACACCCCGTACGGCTCGGGCTGGATCAGCGCGTGCTCCCGGCACTCGACCATCACGGGACAGCGGGCGCAGACCCGCTTGGCCGCCTCCTCGCGCGCGAGCCGCGCGGCGGTCGGCTCCTTGGAGGGGGCGAAGAACAGCCCGGCCTCGTCCCGGCGGCACACCGCCTCCGCGTGCCAGGGACCGGCCTCGTCCTCCCGGGCAGGTGTGCGCTGAGGGGGCACGGCGGCGACCTGGAGGGGCTGATGCGGCAGTGGCAGCACGGTCTACTCCTGACGACGGCTTCGCGAGCGAGCGGCGATGCAGCAGCCCTACCCGCTGTGCGCGCGCCTATGCACTGCGTGCCGCCCCGTTCCGCTCTGCGGATACCCGTGGGCGAAATCCGGTCACCGGCCGGCCGGGGCGGTGACGCCCGGCGGCCGGGTCAGTGGCCGAGGTGTTTGCGCAGCTTGCCCTGGAGGTCGGTGATCCACTTGCCGCGCTTGGGGCGCGCCTCGACGTTCCCGAAGACCGAGTAGCCGTTGACGACGACGACCGGAGCCTGCGGGTCGACGCCTTCCAGGGTCACGACCTCGAAGTTGCCGAAGATCCCGCTGCCGTTGCCGCGCAGGCTGATGTTCTCCGGGACGCGCACCTCGACGTTCCCGAAGATCGACGTCGCGTTGATCGTCGTGACGCGCTGCGCGAAGATCGCCTCGGTCAGGTCGATCTCGATGTTGCCGAAGAGCGCGAACGCGTTCGTCCTGCGGCTGACCCGCCAACGGCCCTTGCGGGTCGTGCTGGAGAAGATCGCGACCAGGCTGTCCGCCTCACCGTCGGCGTCGGCCGCGTCGTCCTCGTACACGGGGTGGGAATCCCGGCGGGTCCGGGTGCTCGGCAGGTCGCTGACGATCGGCTCCAGCTCCCCGACGGTCTTGGCGCGGTAGACCGCGTCGATCCGGTCCGAGTGCTCCTCGGGATCGATCCGGCCCTCGGCCAGGGCGTCCCGGAGGATGTCCGCGATCCGGTCCCGGTCCGCGTCGGACGCGCGCAGCGAACCTCGCGGGTCGGCGAAGGCCGGGGCGGGCTCGGCGGGAGCGGCCGACCGCTGCGGCTGCTTTTCGGGTTCGGGCTTCTTTTCGAGGTCCACGGAGCCAGCCTAGCGAAACGCGATAGATCGCGACCAGTGGGCGGGCCCGGGACCTGTGGAGGAGAGCCGGCGAACCGGCGGGCGGAAGAGGCGGGTTGGCGGTCCGACGACAGGGCCCCGACACGCCCGCCACCCCCGAACACGCCACATCGGCGTGGTCCGGTGTCCAAGTGAGCCTTACCTCACAGGATCCGGGCCGCGCCCTCGTTCTACGCTGGAGTGCGCGCGGCCAATGGAGGCGGCGCCGCTGTCTGCCGAGTGAGGAATGGCCGCCGTCATGCCAGAGTTTGCGTACTCCGATCTGCTCCCCCTGGGAGAGGACACCACGCCCTACCGCCTGGTGACCTCCGAAGGTGTCTCCACCTTCGAGGCCGACGGCCGTACGTTCCTCAAGGTCGAGCCGGAGGCGCTGCGCAAGCTGGCCGCCGAGGCGATCAAGGACATCCAGCACTTCCTGCGCCCGGCCCACCTGGCCCAGCTGCGCCGGATCATCGACGACCCGGAGGCGTCGAGCAACGACAAGTTCGTCGCGCTCGACCTCCTGAAGAACGCGAACATCGCCGCCGCCGGCGTCCTGCCCATGTGCCAGGACACCGGCACCGCGATCGTCATGGGCAAGCGCGGCCAGAACGTGCTGACCTCGGGCCGCGACGAGGAGGCCCTGTCCAAGGGCATCTACGACGCGTACACCCAGCTCAACCTGCGGTACTCGCAGATGGCCCCGGTGACCATGTGGGAGGAGAAGAACACCGGCTCGAACCTGCCCGCGCAGATCGAGCTGTACGCGACCGACGGCGGCGCGTACAAGTTCCTCTTCATGGCCAAGGGTGGCGGCTCCGCCAACAAGTCCTTCCTCTACCAGGAGACGAAGGCGGTCCTCAACGAGGCCTCCATGATGAAGTTCCTGGAGGAGAAGATCCGCTCGCTCGGCACGGCCGCCTGCCCGCCGTACCACCTGGCGATCGTCGTCGGCGGCACCTCCGCCGAGTTCGCGCTGAAGACCGCGAAGTACGCCTCCGCGCACTACCTGGACGAGCTGCCCTCCGAGGGTGACGCCGCCACCGGCCACGGCTTCCGCGACAAGGAGCTGGAGGAGAAGGTCTTCGAGCTGACGCAGAAGATCGGCATCGGCGCGCAGTTCGGCGGCAAGTACTTCTGCCACGACGTCCGCGTCGTCCGCCTCCCCCGTCACGGCGCCTCGCTGCCCGTCGCCATCGCCGTGTCCTGCTCGGCCGACCGCCAGGCCGTCGCGAAGATCACCGCCGAGGGCGTCTTCCTGGAGCAGCTGGAGACCGACCCGGCGCGCTTCCTGCCGGACACTACGGACGAGCACCTCTCCGAGGAGAGCGACGTCGTCACCATCGACCTGAACCAGCCGATGGACGACATCCTCGCGGAGCTGACCAAGTACCCGGTCAAGACCCGGCTCTCCCTCAACGGCCCGCTCGTCGTGGCGCGCGACATCGCGCACGCCAAGATCAAGGAGCGCCTGGACGCGGGCGAGGAGATGCCGCAGTACCTGAAGGACCACCCGGTCTACTACGCGGGCCCCGCGAAGACCCCCGAGGGCTTCGCCTCCGGTTCCTTCGGTCCGACCACGGCCGGCCGCATGGACTCGTACGTGGAGCAGTTCCAGGCCGCGGGCGGCTCGAAGGTCATGCTGGCCAAGGGCAACCGCTCCGGGCAGGTCACCGCCGCGTGCGGCGCGCACGGCGGCTTCTACCTCGGCTCGATCGGCGGCCCGGCGGCCCGTCTCGCGCAGGACTGCATCAAGAAGGTCGAGGTCGTCGAGTACGAGGAGCTCGGCATGGAGGCGGTCTGGAAGATCGAGGTCGAGGACTTCCCGGCCTTCATCGTCGTGGACGACAAGGGCAACGACTTCTTCCAGAACCCGGCGCCCGAGCCGACCTTCACGCACATCCCGGTGCGGGGTCCCGGCCTCGGCTGACCCGATCGGTCTCCCCTCCCGGCAGAACGGAGCCCCTGGTCCGCGCGTGCGGACCGGGGGCTCCGCCCTTCTCCGCTCAGAATCTCGCTACCGACCGGTGGACCTCCCGTTACCTACCGGTCAGTATTGGCCGCGAGCATGTCAACCACTGAGCCGGTAGACCACTCGGGAGCCCCCATGCCCTCCGTACCCCCCACCACCCTCGCGGCCACGACCCCCCGCACCGCCGCCCGCCGGCGGGTCGCCGCCGGCGCCACCGGCGCGCTGGCCCTGACGGCCTTCCTGGTCGTCGGTCCCGCGCCCGCCGCCTCCGCGGCCGACCCGGACACCCACCTCGTCTCGACCGCCGCCCTCGCGGACGTGGACTACACGACCTGGCGCAAGGACGTGGCCGCCGTCGTCGCGCAGGCCCGCCCGTACATCGAGGAGCGCGCGAAGGACGCCGGCCGCGAGAAGCAGGCGATCGTCCTCGACATCGACAACTCCTCCCTGGAGACCGACTTCCACCCCTTCTGGGAGCTGCCGACCCCGGCCATCGCCGAGGTCCGGGAGCTGGTCCGGGACGCCCACGCCAAGGGGGTGGCGGTCTTCTTCGTCACCGCGCGGCCGGGGATCATCCACTCCCTGACCGACTGGAACCTGAAGCGGGTCGGCTACCCGGTCGACGGGCTGTACGTGCGCTCTCTGCCCGACCTGTTCGCCGAGGTCAGCGCGTACAAGACGGAGAAGCGCGCGGAGATCGAGGCCAAGGGCTACACGATCATCGCGAACATCGGCAACAACACCACCGACATCGTCGGCGGGCACGCCGAGCGCGCCTTCAAACTGCCCGACTACGACGGCAAGCTCTCCTGAGCCGCGGGAGCCCCTTCAGCGCGTGAGGAAGCACCTCGCCGCGTGACGAGGCCCTTCAAGCGCGTGAGGAGGCACCTCGCCGCGTGAGGTGGCGCTTCAGCGCGTGAGGCGGAAGTCCAGCCGCGCGTACTCCCCGTCCTCGGTCGAGCGGATCTGGCCGCGCACGTCCTTGAAGTCGCCGGTCCCGCCGGTGACCGCGATGTCGAACGGGGCGGGCTGCTCGGTCTCCGTCGAGAAGGGGAGGACCACCTGGCCGGCGATCTGCCCGACGGGACCGCCGGTCAGGACGAAGGTGCCCACGCACACCAGGTCGCCGGTGCCGCCCGGGCCGCCGACCCGCGCCACCGTGCAGGTCACGGCGTCCCGGCCGACCTTCTCGCCGCCCTTGGTGCGGTACAGGTCCTCGGCGAAGGCGAAGGCGTCGCCGACCGCGGGGGCGGGGACGCCCTCGCCGGTCTCCTCGCCCGCCTCGGTCTCCTCGCCGGCGACCTCCTGGGCGTAGAGGGTGAATTCGAGGTCGACGGCCCGGGGCGCGGTGCCGGCGGACGCGGGGGCGGACGCCCCGAAGGTGACGAGTGCGACGGTGGCCGCGCCGAGCGCACCGGTCCTCCTGAAGCTCCGGGACATGACCTCACTCCTCGCGGGTGGTGGACCTCCCCCTCGGCTCGCTTCATTGTCCGCCTCCCGTCCCGGGCCCGCCCGCCCGCGCGGCTACCCTGACGGCCATGGAACACCCGATACGGATCATGGCCCCGGTCGTCGCCCTGCTGGTCGGCGGGGTACTGGCGGCCGGCTGCGCCGCTCCCGAGCCGATGCCGGAGGTCACGCCGGGCGCCCGGCCGACCGCGGCGCCGGCCACGACGGCGGGCGGGACGGACCCGAAGGCCGCCGCCGCCTCCGGCGCGACCCTCGGCGGTGCGGGGACGGCCTGCGCGCTGCCCGCCTCCTTCGCGCTGGCGGCGAAGTGGGAGCCCGAGGCGATCGACGACCCCGAGGACCCGGAGTTCGCGGCGCTCACCCGCCAGGGGCCGGCCACGGTCCGCTGCGAGGTGGACGCCAAGCCGGCCGGGCACATCGGGTACCTGCGGGTGTGGACGGCGGACAGGGGTCCGGCCCGGGCCGCCCTGGAAGGCTTCGTGAAGGCCGAGAAGAAGGCGACCGCCGTCGCCTACCGGGAGACGAAGGCGGGCGCGCTGCCCGCCACCGAGGTGACGTACACGGTCGCCGACGAGCTGGGGGGCGAGTCCAAGGAGGAACGGGCCTTCGCCGTCGCGACCCCGAAGGGGACGGTGATCGTCCACCTCGGCGGGCTCGACACGGCGGAGCACCGGGCGATGCTCCCGGCGTACGAGCTGGCGAAGAGCACGACGAAGGCGCTCTGAAGGGCGAACCCTTCCCGCAGCGCCGGCGGGCGCGCATGACCGTGGCCCCCCGTCCCGCACCGGACGAGGGGCCACGGCGTCTTCGGGAGTGCTACGCGAACTTCTGGTTCGCGGAGCCGTCGCAGTTCTGGAGCCTGACCGGCTCCCTCGCCGCGCCCTGGGCGAGGCAGAGGCCCGTCGCGGCGGCGGGCCGGATCGTGGCGCCGTCACGGACGAACTTCTGGTTGGTGCCGCCGTGGCAGTTCCAGATGACGAGCGCCCTGCCCGCCTGGAAGGCGGAGGCGGGGACGTCCAGGCAGCGGTCCTGGGTGAGCTCGGTGTGGACGCTCCGGCGGGTGGAGTCGTACCACCAGCCCTGGTTGCGGCCGCCGTGGCAGTCCCAGCCGAGCACGCCGGTCTCGTTGGCCGAGGAGGCCGCCTCGACGTCCAGGCAGTTGCCGGTGGCCTGGTTCCTCAGCGGTTTGTACGCGTCGTCCCAGGCGACCGGGAAGAGCGTCGGCGTACCCGAGGAGTCGACGTCGGCGCAGCTCGCCTCGCGGAGGCCGGAACCGTAGATCTGCGTGAGGCAGGAGGCGAAGGCGGCGTGTCCGCGCGCGTTGGGGTGGAAGGACTGCCGGACCGAGTTCTCGTCCGGGGTGCCGGGCTTGGAGAGGTCGATGGAGAGACCGCGGGCCCAGGTGTCCTCCATGCAGACCTCGTGGCCGTGGAAGAGCCGCGAGTTGTCGAGGTAGACGGCGCCGGTGGTGGCGGCGGCCCTGCGCATGCCGCGCTCGAAGGCGGGGACGGCGGTGTTGCGGCCCCAGACGGTGTCGGAGTCGTAGCCGAGTCCGCCGCAGACGAGCTTGCCGGGGAAGGAGGGGTTGTCGTGGAAGTCGGGGCCGATGGGGCTGGGGTAGCCCATGACGACGAGCTTGTAGTCGCCGTCGGCGTATCCGGCGTCGCGCATGACGGTCCTGAGGTCGCGCACGGTCTGCTCGACCTTGGGGACGAGCGCGTCGACGCGGGCCTGCCAGCCCGGGGCGTACTTGGGCTCGCAGGCGCCCTGGAGAAGCAGGTAGCGCTGGACGCAGTCGGTCATGACGGGGCCGAACTGCAGGTCGTCGTTGGCTCCGGCGACGAGCAGGACCATCTTGATCCGGGTGTTGCGGGCCTTGACGGCGAGGTTGTCGCTCTGGACGAGCTCGTCGGCGTACTGCTTCGAGCCGCCGATCCGGATGTTGCCCGTGTACGCGCCGGAGCAGGAGACGTTGAAGGTGAGGTCCGCGGGGATGCCCGTGCGGTGGATGGCGGCGTCGGGCGAGCGGTGGCACCAGTTGGTCGGGCCGTTGGTCGGGGGCTCGTACGTGCCGACGCCCTCGCCGGAGATCTCGCTGTCGCCCAGGGAGATCAGGCCCGTCTTACGCTGGGCGAGCGGGCGTTCGGCGGGGTCGCCGTAGATCTTGGTGGCCTCGGCGGCCCGGATCGCCTCCAGCTCGGGCGGGAGCGGTACGGAAGCGGTGACCGCCGCGGCGGTGGCGGGGGCGGCGCCGGCGGGGGCCGCCGCGGTCATCGTGCCGAGCGCCGCGGCGGCCGCGGCGACGGCCGCGATGGGCCAGCGGAGTCTGTACCTGGTGCGCTTCATTGCGCCTCCTGGAAGTGGGGTTACCCACGGTTTTTACTGGCCGGTACGCGTGTTGGGAATACATCGAACAAGACAAGTGCTCAACTTTTTCGGGGGGTTGGGGGCACCCCCGACGGGCACAGCCAGGAGGTCGAGGAAGAGATGACGACGAACAGCGCAGCCGACGAGTACCGCGTCGAGCACGACTCCATGGGCGAGGTGCGGGTCCCCGCGCACGCCAAGTGGCGTGCGCAGACCCAGCGGGCCGTGGAGAACTTCCCGGTCTCGGGGCAGCGCCTGGAGCGCGCCCACATCGAGGCCCTGGCCCGGATCAAGGCCGCCGCGGCCACGGTCAACGCCGAGCTGGGGGTGATCGACGCGGATCTGGCCGGGGCGATCGTCTCGGCGGCCGAGGAGGTCGCCGAGGGCCGGTGGGACGAGCACTTCCCCGTGGACGTCTTCCAGACCGGCTCCGGCACCTCGTCCAACATGAACACCAACGAGGTGATCGCCACGCTCGCCGGCGAGCGCCTCCCCGCGGGCCGGGACGTCCACCCCAACGACCACGTGAACGCCTCGCAGTCCTCCAACGACGTCTTCCCGTCCTCCATCCACATCGCGGCCACCGGCGCCGTCACCCGCGACCTGATCCCCGCCCTCGAACATCTGGCCAGCGCCCTGGAGCGAAAATCGGCCGACTTCGCGACGGTCGTGAAGTCGGGCCGTACGCATCTGATGGACGCCACCCCGGTCACCCTCGGCCAGGAGTTCGGCGGCTACGCGGCCCAGGTCAGGTACGGGGTGGAGCGGCTGCGCTCGGCACTCCCCCGGCTCGCCGAACTCCCCCTCGGCGGTACGGCGGTGGGCACCGGAATCAACACCCCGGCCGGCTTCTCGGCGGCCGTCATCGCGGAGGTCGCGCGGGCGACCGGCCTGCCGCTGACGGAGGCCCGCGACCACTTCGAGGCGCAGGGCGCCCGGGACGCCCTCGTGGAGACCTCCGGGCAGCTCAGGACCATCGCCGTCTCCCTCACCAAGATCTCCAACGATCTGCGCTGGATGGCCAGCGGTCCGCGCACGGGCCTCGCCGAGATCAACCTCCCCGACCTCCAGCCCGGTTCGTCGATCATGCCGGGCAAGGTGAACCCCGTGGTCCCGGAGGCCGTCCTGATGGTCGCCGCACAGGTGACCGGAAACGACACCACCGTGGCGGTGGCGGGCGCGGCCGGGAACTTCGAGCTCAACGTGATGCTGCCGGTGATCGCCAAGAACCTCCTGGAGTCGGTGCGGCTCCTGGCCAACGCCTCCCGGCTGCTGGCGGACCGCACGGTCGACGGGATCACCGCCAACGTCGAGCGCGCCCGCGAGTACGCCGAGTCCTCGCCCTCCGTGGTCACCCCGCTGAACAAGTACATCGGCTACGAGGAGGCCGCGAAGGTCGCCAAGAAGTCCCTCGCCGAGCGGAGGACCATCCGCGAGGTGGTGCTCGCCTCCGGGTACGTCGAGCGGGGCGACCTCACGGTCGAGCAGCTGGACGAGGCGCTCGACGTGCTGCGGATGACGCACCCGTAGCGAGGCACCGGATCACGGACGGCGGCGGCTGACTCATCCCCGCCCCTCCGTGATCTGTGCCGCAGCGCCGGTGGGAGCGCGCCCCTAAGATCTGCGCATGACAGAGTCGGGCGGCCCTCAGCAGCATTGGGCGCCGGGGGACCAGATCCTCTGGCGCTACCGCGACAACGGCACCGGCGCCGTGCACATCTGCCGGCCGGTGACCGTCGTCCAGGACACGCCCGAGCTGCTCGCGGTCTGGATGGCACCCGGCACCGAGTGCGTGCGGCCGGTGCTGACCGACGGCACGTCCGTGCACGACGAGCCGCTCGCCACGCGGTACACCGCGCCGCGCACCACGGAGCGGGCCCACTGGTTCGGCACCGGGGTCCTCAAGCTGGCCCGGCCCGGGGACCCCTGGTCGGTGTGGCTGTTCTGGGAGCGCGGCTGGCGCTTCCGCAGCTGGTACGTCAACCTGGAGGAGCCGCAGACCCGTTGGTCCGGCGGCGTCGACTCCGAGGACCACTTCCTCGACATCTCCGTCTATCCGGACCACAGTTGGCTGTGGCGGGACGAGGACGAGTTCGCGCAGGCCCAGCGGTCCGGCCTGATGGGCGCGGAGCAGGCCGCACGGGTGAAGGACGCCGGCCGTCGGGCGGTGGAGCAGATCCGTTCCTGGGGGACGCCGTTCGCGGACGGCTGGGAGGACTGGCGGCCCGATCCCGGGTGGCCGGTGCCCCAGCTGCCCGGTGACTGGGACCGCACTCCGGCCCACACGGCCCCGTGAGACCCTTGATGCGCCCCCGGGGTTCAAACGTAGGATCGTCCTCCGCACGGCAGAAGCGGATCGAACAGCACGTCAGACCGACCGAAGACCACGTCAACGACCGATCACAGCACAGGACCTGACCGCAAGTCATCCACGAGGGGGAGAGCAGTGCCGGACGTGCGCCCGGGTGTTCCGACCCCTGCCGTTGCCGCCGCTCGCGCAACGTCCACATCCGCTGCATACGAGGGGTTTATCCCTGCCGAAGGCGCGGCATCGGCGAGAAGAGCGAGTGCATCGCACCACCGGCCCGGACGGACGGAATCCCACGCGTGACGGAGCATCCCACCTCCCACGAAGGCCGACAGCCGCTGGCTGCCCGGCCGCAGGAACGCGCGCGCCCTCGCCAGGAGGCGGCGGCCGCCGGCCTGCCCTCCGACCTGCCCGCCCAGCCGGGCGGACCGGCGGACCGGACGGCCCCGGCCGCCGGTACGGACACATCGGCGACGACCGGCACCCCCGCGACGGCCGCCGGCACCCCAGGAGCCGCCCCCGGCTCTCCCTCCGATGCGTCCGGCGCCGGATCCGGTGCCCCCGTTGCCGGTAACGGCACCGGCGCCGGGTCCGCCGCCGTGGCCGTCGCCGTGTCGGCGCAGAGCCCGGGTGCGGGCGCGGGCCGGGGCCCCGAGGGCGCCGCTCGGCGCGAGGGCGACCGGCTGCGGTTCGTCGGGGCGGCGACCCGCCGGATCGCGCGCGGGCTCGACCTGGACGAGATCGTGCTCGGCCTGTGCCGGGCGACCGTGCCGACCTTCTCCGACGAGATCCTGGTCTATCTGCGCGACCCGCTGCCGGTGGGCGACGAGCGCCCGGTGGCGCCCTTCGTGCTGCGGCTGCGCCGCACCGACCGGCTCCGGTTAAGCGAACTGGAGGGCGAGGAGCTCGTCCTCGTACCCGATCCGGATCCGACCCCCGCGGCCGAACTCTGCGAGGTGCGGTCCGGCGGGGCGCTCGCCGAGGTCCTGCGGGGCGTGCGGCCGGTCTTCGGCGACTCCGCGGCCGCCCGGGCCGCGCTGACCGAACTCCTGGGCCCCGAGCACCCGCTGCCCGGCGGGCTGCGGGCGGTCCTCGCGCCGCTGCGCGGCCGGCGCCGGGTGATCGGCGCGGCCGTCTTCCTGCGCCGTCCCGAGCGGGCCGGCTTCGAGCCGAACGACCTCCTGGTCGCGGCCCAGCTGGCGACGCACACGGCGCTCGGCATCGACAAGGCCGTCCTGTACGGCCGTGAGGCGTACATCGCGGACGAGCTCCAGCGGACGATGCTGCCGGACTCCCTCCCGCAGCCGACGGGTGTCCGGCTCGCCTCGCGCTACCTCCCGGCCGCCGAGACGGCCCGGGTCGGCGGCGACTGGTACGACGCGATCCCGCTGCCCGGCAGCAGGGTCGCCCTGGTCGTCGGCGACGTCATGGGCCACTCCATGACCTCGGCGGCGATCATGGGCCAGCTGCGGACCACCGCGCAGACCCTGGCCGGGCTCGACCTGCCGCCGCAGGAGGTCCTGCACCACCTCGACGAGCAGGCGCAGCGGCTCGGCGAGAACCGGATGGCCACCTGCATGTACGCGGTGTACGACCCGGTCTCGCACCGGATCACCGTCGCCAACGCGGGCCACCCGCCGCCGATACTGCTCCACCTCGGCGGCCGCGCCGAGGTGCTGCGGGTGCCGCCCGGCGCCCCGATCGGGGTCGGCGGCGTCGACTTCGAGGCGGTCGAGCTGGACGCCCCGGCCGGCGCCACGCTGCTCCTCTACACGGACGGTCTGGTGGAGTCCCGGCTGCGGGACGTCTGGACCGGGATCGAGCAGCTGCGGGAGCGCCTCGCGGCAACCGCGCAGCTGACCGGCCCGGACCACTCGCCGCCCCTCGAAGCGCTCTGCGACGACGTCCTGGACATGCTGGGTCCCGGCGACCGGGACGACGACATCGCACTGCTCGCGGCCCGCTTCGACGGGATCGCGCCGAGCGACGTCGCGTACTGGTTCCTGGAACCGGAGGACGCAGCTCCGGGGCGGGCGCGGCGGCTCGCCCGGCGGGCGCTGGCCCGCTGGGACCTGGAGGAGCTGACGGACTCGGTGGAGCTGCTGATCAGCGAGGTCGTGACGAACGCCGTGCGGTACGCGGAGCGGCCGGTGACCCTGCGGCTGCTGCGGACGGACGTGCTGCGCTGCGAGGTCGGCGACGACTCTCCGCAGCTGCCCCGGCAGCGGCGGGCGCGGGACACGGACGAGGGCGGTCGCGGGCTGTTCCTGGTGAACCGGCTGGCCAGGCGGTGGGGGGCGACCCGGCTTTCGGGCGGCAAGGTCGTCTGGTTCGAACTGGCCACGCGCTGAGCGCCTGCCGGAGCACGACGTGACGAGGGCCGGACCCCGGTGGGGGTCCGGCCCTCGTCACGTCACGGCGTCACCGGTTCAGCGGCCCGGGCCCTGCGTGCTGCTCTCGCCCGTCTGCTCCGGGTCCGGCGGCTGGGCGGTCGTCGGGCGGGTCGTCGGCAGGTCGATCGTCGGCGGCGGCGGCGTGGTCGGGTCCTGCGTCGGCGGCGTGGTGACGGGATCGCGCGTCGGCTCCGGCGGCGTGGTGACCGGGTCGCGGGTCGGCTGCGGCGGCGTGGTGGCCGTCGGGGTCGCCGGGGGCGTCGGGTCCGGGGACTCGGTGGTCGGTTCCTCGGTCGGCTCGTCCGGCGTCGCGGTGGTCCCGGTGGGCTCCGGGTCCGGCTCGTAGGAGCCCGTGCCGTCGGTCTCCAGGTCGAAGGCGGCGTCGGAGCCGCCGTCGAGCGCGCTGGTGGTGTAGTCGCCCCAGATCTGCGCGGGGGTGCGGCCACCGTTGGCGCGGCCCTGGTTGATGGTGTTGGTCAGGGTGACCTGGTTGCCCTTGGCGTCCTCACCGAAGAGGCCGACGGCGGTGACGAGTTCGGGGGTGTAGCCCACGAACCAGGCGGAGCGGTTGTTCTCGGAGGTGCCGGTCTTGCCGGCGGCCTGGTAGTCGCCGGCGGCGCGGAAGCCGGAGCCGCTCTGCACGACGCCCTGCATGGCCTTGGTGACGGTGTCGGCGGCCTCGCGGCTGATGACCTGGCTGCCGATCGCGTCCACCGGGTCCACCTTGCGGTCCTTGTGGGTGGCCGCCTTCACCAGGGTCGGGGTGACCTTCTTGCCGTGGTTGTCGAGCGTGGCGTACACGCCGGCCATGTCGAGGGTCGAGGCGCCCATGGTGCCGAGGGACATGGCGGGGGTCTCGCCGAAGTCCGCGCCGTCCTTCATGCCGAGGGCGAGGGCGGTCCGCTTGGTCTTGCCGGGGCTGACGTCGACGATCATCTGGGCGAAGACCGAGTTGATCGACTTGTTGGTGGCCTTCTGGACGGTGACGGGGCCGTAGCTGTAGTCGTCCTCGTTCTCGGGCGCGAAGTCGATGTCGGTGCCGACGACCTTCCGCTGGCTGGTGCCGTCGTAGATCGTGCCGAGGCCTATGGTCCGGCCGTCCTGGGTCTCCGCCATGTTGTCGAGGGCGGAGGCGAGGACGATCGGCTTGAAGGTCGAGGCGGGCTGGTAGTCGCGGCGGGTGGCGTTGGACATCCAGTGCTCGGTGGCGCCGACGCCTCCGTACATCGCGACGACCGCGCCGGTCTTCGGGTCGACCGAGGTGGCGCCGGCCTGGACGGTGGCCTGCTTCTTGTCGCCCTTGCGGTCGATCTTGGCTTCCAGCTGCCGGTCGACGGCCTTGACGAGGTCCTTCTGCTTCTTCTCGTCGATGTTGAGGGTGATCGTCCAGCCGCCGGCCTTGATGTCCTCCTCGCTGACGCCCTGGCGCATCAGCTCCTGGTTGGCGGCCTCGACGATGTAGCCGGTCTGGCCCTCCATTCCGGGGGCGGGCTTGGGCTTCTGCGGCACGGGGAACTTCAGGCCGGCGCGCTCGGTCTGCGAGAGCCAGTCCTCGCCGACCATGTTGTCGAGGACGTAGTTCCAGCGCTCCTCGACGAGCTTGCGGCCGGTGGCGCTCGCGGAGGTCCAGTCGTACTGGTTGGGAGCCTGCAGCAGCGAGGCGAGGTAGGCGCCCTGCGCGGTGGTGAGCTGGGTGGCGTCGACGCCGTAGTACGCGCGGGCGGCGGCCTGGATGCCGTAGGCGCTGCGCCCGTAGTAGCTGGTGTTCATGTAGCCGGCGAGGATCTCGCTCTTGCTCGTCTCCTGGTCGACCTTGACGGCGATGACCATTTCCTTGAGCTTGCGCGTGGCCGTCTGGTCCTGGCTCAGGTAGAAGTTCTTGACGTACTGCTGGGTGATGGTCGAACCACCCTGCTTGCCCTGGCCGGTGAGGGTCGACCAGGCGGCGCGCGTGGTGCCCTTGATGTCGACGCCGTTGTCCCGGTAGAAGCTCTTGTTCTCGGCGGCGACGAAGGCCTTCTGGACCTTCTCGGGGATCTTCTCCAGGCCGACGATCTCGCGGTTGATCTGGCCCGTGCGGGCGAGGATCTTGCCGTTGGCGTACTTGTAGATGTTGCTCTGCATGGTCGCCTCGGCGTTGGCCGTCGGCACGGGGACCATCAGGTAGACGACGTACAGGGCGCCCATGACGAGCAGGCAGAACACGAAGAAGGTGCCCAGGAGCTTCTTCCAGGAGAAGAACCGGCGTATGCCGCGTCTCTTCGCCTTGCTCTTGTCCGGTCGGCCCATGGGTCCTGTCGCTCCAGTCGTCGTGTGTCTCGGCGCCTCGGCTGTCTGGCGTCCACGCCGGATCAGCTCAGCAAGCTAACACCGACGATGCAGACAAAGGGCAACCGATCACGCCTTTTCCGGACGTGAGAATCAGCACCCACCCCCAGAGGAACCGACGCTCGAAAGAGCCGGATGGTTGCCTTGCCGGGGCCGTCGAACCGGGCGGGCTCCGGACGGGCTCGGGGCGGAACTACGGTTCCGGCCGGGGCGATTCCAGGGAGGCAGGCACGCCTTTCAGCCACTATGCACACCGCGTATACACCCGGTGTACAGTGACGCGCATGTCCATCGGTCACGCCCTCCTGGGGCTCCTGGAATCCGGACCGCGCCACGGCTACGACCTCAAGCGCGCGTTCGACGAGCGGTTCGGCCACGACCGGCCCCTGCACTACGGCCAGGTCTACTCGACCATGTCCAGGCTCCTGAAGAACGGCCTGGTCGTCGTCGACGGAGTCGAGGCGGGCGGCGGGCCCGAGCGGAAGCGGTACGCGATCACCGAGGCCGGCATCACCGATGTCGCCGCCTGGCTCGCGACCCCCGAGAAGCCCGAGCCGTACCTCCAGTCCACGCTCTACACCAAGGTCGTCCTGGCGCTGCTCACCGGCCGCGGGGCCGCCGAACTCCTCGACACCCAGCGCGCCGAGCACCTGCGGCTGATGCGCGAGCTCACCCGGCGCAAGAAGGACGGCGACCTCGCCGACCAGCTCATCTGCGACCACGCCCTCTTCCACCTGGAGGCGGATCTGCGCTGGCTGGAACTGACCGCCGCCCGTCTCGACCGGCTCGCCGAGGAGGTCCGCCGATGAGCAGCGCCCCGCACCGGCGGGACCCCCTTGTCCCGCTCCTCCGTGCCACCGGCCTCGACAAGGCCTACGGCTCCACCCCGGCGCTCGCCGGCGCCGACTTCTCCCTGCGCGCCGGCGAGGTCGTCGCCGTCATGGGCCCCTCCGGCTCGGGAAAGTCCACGCTGCTGCACTGCCTGGCCGGAATCGTGCGCCCCGACGCGGGCACGATCACCTACGACGGGCGCGAGCTCACCGCGCTCTCCGACACCGCGCGCAGCGCCCTGCGCCGCACCGACTTCGGCTTCGTCTTCCAGTTCGGCCAGCTCGTCCCCGAGCTGACCTGCGTCGAGAACGTCGCCCTGCCGCTCCGCCTGGGCGGCGAGAAGCGGAAGGCCGCCGAGGCCAGGGCCGTCGAGTGGCTGGCCCGGCTGGAGGTCGACGACACCGCCGCCAAGCGCCCCGGCGAGATATCCGGCGGCCAGGGACAGCGCGTCGCCGTCGCCCGCGCGCTCGTCACCTCCCCGCGGGTGATCTTCGCCGACGAGCCGACCGGCGCACTCGACTCCCTCAACGGCGAGCGGGTCATGCGGCTGCTGACCGACGCCTCCCGGGACACCGGAGCCGCCGTCGTCCTCGTCACCCACGAGGCCCGGGTCGCCGCCTACTCCGACCGCGAGATCGTCGTACGGGACGGGTCCGTCCGGGACACGGAGTGGGCGGTATGAGCCTCGCCACCTGGGCCCGCGACCTGGGGCTCGGCGCCCGGTTCGCGGTCACCGGCGGCCGCCCCGGCCTCCTCCGCACCCTGCTGACCGCGACCGGCGTCGGCTTCGGCGTGGCCCTGCTGCTCCTCGCGGTGTCCCTGCCGAACATGCTCTTCCAGCGGGAGGTACGGGAGTCGGTCCGCGCCGTCGACGGCAGCGAGCAGATCGACTCCCCGCGCGCCGACTCCTTCCTGCACCTCGGGCAGACGACGGCCTACGGGGACGACGTCGTCACCGGCCTCCTCGTGACCCCCGAGGGCGCCGCGCCGCCGGTCCCGCCGGGCACCGCGAGACTGCCCGGGGTCGGCGAGATGGCCGTCTCCCCGGCACTCCGCGAGCTGCTCGACTCCCCCGAGGGCGCCCTCCTCAGGGAGCGGCTCCCCTACGAGGTCACCGGGACGATCGGCCCGGCCGGCCTGATCGGTCCGGCCGAGCTGCGGTACGTCGCCCGGGTCGACTTCCTCACCGCCGAGAACTTCGACGGGCGCGGCACACGCTACGGCTGGTCGGTGCCCGAGGAGCCGATGAACGCCTTCCTCATCCTCCTCGTCATCGTCGCCTGCGTCGTCCTGCTGCTGCCGGTGCTCGTCTTCATCGCGACCGCCGTCCGCTTCGGCGGCGAGCAGCGCGACCGGCGGCTCGCGGCGCTGCGGCTCGTCGGCGCCGACACGGCGACGACCCGCCGGATCGCGGCCGGCGAGTCCCTCGCGGGCGCGCTGCTCGGCCTCCTGACGGGTCTCGGACTCTTCGCCGTGGCCCGGCAGTTCGCCGGCGCCTTCACCATCTGGGACGTCAACGCCTTCCCCTCCGACGTCGTGCCGCTGCCCGCGCTCGCCGTGCTCGTGCTCGCCGCCGTCCCGGTCTCCTCGGTCGTGGTCACGCTCTTCGCGCTGCGCGGGGTGGCGATCGAGCCGCTCGGGGTCGTCCGGGTCTCCACGCCCCGGCGCCGCAGGCTGTGGTGGCGGCTGGCGATCCTGGCGGCCGGCGCGGCCCTGCTCGTCCCGCTCGTCGGACAGGTCCAGGTGACCGAGACCAGCGTGGACGGCGTGAGCCTCGTCGCCGGCACCACGCTCGCCCTGATCGGTCTCACCACGCTTCTGCCCTGGCTCGTCGAGGCCTGCGTGAAGCGGCTCCACGCGGGCCCCGTGGCCTGGCAGCTGGCCGTCCGCAGGCTCCAACTGAGCAGCGGCACCGCCGCCCGCGCGGTCAGCGGCATCGTCGTCGCCGCCACCGGGGCGATCGCGCTCCAGATGCTCTTCCAGTCCATGGAACAGGACTTCACGCAGGTCACCGGTGAGGACACCTCCCGGGCCCAGATCACGGTCGGTGTCGACGCCGAGAACGGCGAGGAGGCCCGCGGGATCATCGACCGCGTGGCGCGGACCGAGGGCGTCGCCGGTGTCATCGGCGTCACCCAGTCGAACGTCTGGCGGCCCGGACCTTTGAAGGGGGCCGAGGAGTTCGCCCCGATGACCTCGATCAGGGTCGGCGACTGCGCCTCCCTCGGCGAGTTCGCCACGCTGCCCTCCTGCAGGGACGGCGACGTCTTCGTGTTCCTCGCGCACGGCGCGCAGGGCAGTCCGGACGACTCCCACGTCACCCGGGCAGCGCGCCCCGGGGCCACGGTCGCCCTGCGCGACCCGCACCCCCACCCGAGCGAGCCGCAGCCGCCGAAGGGCACGCCGCTGCCCCAGTGGCGCATCCCCGCCACGGCCCGGGTCGTGGACTCCCGCCCGGACCCGACGGGCATGTACGAGTACGGGGTCCTCGCCACCCCGTCGGCGATCGACACCGGACTCCTCCACGAGCCCGACGCGCAGGCCATGGTGCGGCTCGACCCGGCCGTGCCGGACGCCGCCGACCGCGTACGGAACACGGCGGCGGCGATCGACCCGACGTCCTGGGTCCGCGAGCTGCAGGACACCCAGCGGGACGCCGCCTTCTCCAGCGTCCGCACCGGCATCCTGGTCGGCTCCACGCTGACGATGCTGCTGGTGGCGGCCTCGCTGCTGGTCTCCACGCTCGAACAGCTCAAGGACCGCAAGCGGCTGCTCTCCTCGCTCGTCGCCTTCGGCACCCGCCGCTCGACGCTGAGCTGGTCGGTCCTGTGGCAGACGGCGGTCCCGATCGTCCTCGGCCTGGTCCTCGCCGTGGGGGGCGGGCTCGCCCTCGGCGTCGTCCTGCTGAAGATGGGCGGACAGGGGGTCCAGGACTGGTGGGCCTTCCTGCCGGTCGTCGGGATCGGGCTCGGGCTCATCGCGGCGGTGACGCTGCTGAGCATGCCGGTCCTGTGGCGGCTGATGAAGGCGGACGGGCTGCGCACGGAGTAACCCGTCGAGCAGATGTACGCAGATGGGCGCGGGCACCTGGAGCCGGGGGGCTCCGGGAACCCGCGCCCTTCGGCGTACGGCGTGAGATCCGGCGCCCGCCGACGCGCGGACGGACGTCAGGAGCCCGCGCCGTTCCGTCGTACGGGCGTCAGGCGCCGTCGGCGACCACGCGCACCGGCAGCCCCCGCATCGCGCCGCGCAGCTCCTGTGCCAGCTCCTCGAACTCGGCGTGCCGGGCCGCGCCGGTGCGCATCGCGAGGGCGATCCGCCGCGAGGGCGCCGGTTCCGTGAAGAGCCCCGTCCACAGGGCGCTGTTGCGGGCGGTCTCCACGGTCACGGCGGTGCGCGGCAGCAGGGTCACCCCGAGGCCGCCGGCCACCAGCTGGACCAGGGTGGAGAGCCCGGCGGCGGTGGTGGTGACCTCGGCGCCGTCGGTGCGGCCGGCCTCGCGGCAGATGTCGAGGGCCTGGTCGCGCAGGCAGTGCCCCTCGTCGAGGAGCAGGAGCCGCAGCTCCTTGAGGGCTTCGCGGGGGATGTCGTCCCGCCCTGCCAGCGGATGCCCCTGCGGGGTGACGAGCACGAAGTCCTCGTCGAAGAGGGGAAGTTCGGTGACGCCGGGCACGCCGAGCGGCACGGCGAGCAGCAGCAGGTCGAGCCGCCCGGCCGCGAGCCCCTCCAGGAGGGAGGAGGTCTGCTCCTCGTGGACCTGGAGGTCGAGGTCGGGGTAGCGCCGGTGGACGAGGCGCAGGACGGTGGGCAGCAGGTACGGCGCGACGGTGGGAATCACGCCGAGCCGCAGGACCCCGGTGAAGGGCGCCTGGGCCGCCTCCGCCTCCTCCAGGAGCTCGGCGACCGCGTCGAGGACGGCCCGGGCGCGCACCGCGAGCCGCTCGCCGGCGGGCGAGAGCAGCACCTTCCGCGTCGTACGCTCGAGGAGCTGGACACCGAGTGCCTCTTCGAGAGCCGAAACCGCGCCCGAGAGCGCGGGCTGGCTCATGCCGATGGCCGCGGCCGCATCGCGGAAGTGCAGATGCTCGGCGACCGCGGCAAAGGCCCTGAGCTGCGAAAGGCTCGGCTGCTTGCCTCGGAGCGGGCTGTACGGCGGGGTGTACGGGGACGCCACTGATAACCACCTTCGATCAACACGACCCACTCTAGCTATTTCACTGATCAATGCACTCCGTGCCATGCTGTGAGCACGTCCAACCCCCACGGAAGACCCCAAAAGGGACCCTTCCCGTTTCGCAAGGAGAGCGCGTGCTCACTGTCGGTGACAAGTTCCCCACCTACGACCTGACCGCCTGCGTGTCGCTGGAGAGCGGCAAGGAGTTCGAGCAGATCGACCACAAGGCCTACGAGGGCAAGTGGCGCGTGGTGTTCTTCTGGCCGAAGGACTTCACCTTCGTCTGCCCCACCGAGATCGCCGCGTTCGGCAAGCTGAACGACGAGTTCGCGGACCGCGACGCCCAGATCCTCGGCGTCTCCGGCGACTCCGAGTTCGTGCACCACGCCTGGCGCAAGGACCACGCCGACCTGCGTGACCTGCCCTTCCCGATGCTCGCCGACTCGAAGCACGAGCTCATGAGCGACTGCGGCGTCCGCGGCGAGGACGGCTTCGCCCAGCGCGCCGTCTTCATCGTGGACCCGAACAACGAGATCCAGTTCACCATGGTGACCGCCGGCTCCGTCGGCCGTAACCCCAAGGAGGTCCTGCGGGTGCTCGACGCCCTGCAGACCGACGAGCTGTGCCCGTGCAACTGGAACAAGGGCGAGGGCACCCTCGACGCCGCCGCCCTCCTCGCGGGCGAGTAAGGGCGATCTGAGATGGCTCTCGACGAACTCAAGGCCGCCATACCGGACTTCGCCAAGGACCTGAAGCTGAACCTCGGTTCGGTCATCGGCAACAGCGAGCTGCCGCAGCAGCAGCTCTGGGGCACCGTGCTCGCCTGCGCGATCGCCTCGCGCTCGCCGATCGTCCTCAAGGAGCTGGAGCCCGAGGCCCAGGCCAACCTGAAGCCCGAGGCGTACCAGGCCGCCAAGTCCGCCGCCGCGATCATGGCGATGAACAACGTCTTCTACCGGACCCGGCACCTGCTGTCGGACCCCGAGTACGGGACGATGCGCGCCGGTCTGCGGATGAACGTCATCGGCAAGCCGGGCGTGGAGAAGGTCGACTTCGAGCTCTGGTCGCTGGCCGTCTCCGCGATCAACGGCTGCGGCCAGTGCCTGGACTCGCACGAGCAGGTCCTGCGCCAGGCCGGTGTCGACCGCGAGACGATCCAGGAGGCCGTGAAGATCGCCGCGGTGATCCAGGCCGTCGGCGTCACCCTCGACGCGGAAGCGGTCCTCGCCGAGTAGGGCGTGACCGTCGTACGAGAAGGGCCCCGGGGCACACAGCCCCGGGGCCTTCTCGTACCCGGACGGATCGTGCCCGGTCGGATCGTGCCCGGACGGATCGTGCCCGGTCAGGCCGTCCCCGCGCGGGTCACTTCTTGAGCGCCGCCATCAGGGCGAGCATGTCCTGCGCCAGCGGCACCTCGATACCGGAGAGGTCGATCGGCTCGACCTTCCGGATCGGCTCGTCCGTGTCCTCGTTCCAGCTGCCCATGCCGTTGAAGCTGATGGTGATCTCCACCTGCCCGTCGAGCACCCGGAGCTCGCCCCCCACGTTCTCGTAGATGTCGAGGTACGCCTTCTCCCCCAGCCCCTCGTACGGCTTCCCGCCCCCGTAGCGCTGCGCCAGGACGGCGAACTCGGGCCCGGGGTCGGTGACCAGGTGGCGGGTGTAGGTGACGTCCCCGCTGTAGCCGGTCTCCGGGGACCCGAACATCAGCGAGCACTGCGCGTACTCCAGCACCTGGTCGTCGGCGCCCTCCCCGGCGCCGGACCCGCCGACGTCGATCCCGCTGCTGTACCCGTTCCCGGATCCGCTCTCCGCGCCTTCCTCGGTCGAGCGCTTCCCCAGGACTCCGGCGAGCCCCTTCAGCTCCGCCGCCTTGCAGAGGCTCTCCACCCGCTTGTACCCGCGCATGTCCGGCCCCCCGGCCTGGCGCTTCTCGTACGCGTAGAGCCCCGCGCCCCAGACCGCCGACGCCACCACTGCGCCGCCGAGCGCCCACAGCCAGGCGCGGCGGGCGCGGGGCGGGCGCGGCGGGCCGGGCGGCGGGGTCTCGGTGAGGACCTCGGAGACGACGAAGCCGTCCCCGCCGTCGAGTTCCGGCTCGGATATCACGTGTGCTTCTCCCCCTTGTCGGCCCCCGCGCCCGGTGCCGGGACCGGGGCCACTGCGAACGCGGTCGCGCCGCGCGGTTCCGGTGTGCTGCGCAGGGCCTGTTCGGTGCTGTACGCGCGCAGGTAGCCGACCACCGTGTTGGACACGGCCACCAGCGGGACGGCGACCACGGCGCCGCCGATGCCCGCGATCAGTCCGCCGGCCGCGACCGCGAGGACGACGGCCAGCGGATGGACCCGCACCGCGCGGCCGAGGATGAACGGCTGGAGCACATGGCCCTCGATCTGCTGCACGGCGAGGACGACGACGAGCACCATGAGCGCGGTGAACAGGCCGTTGGTGACGAGGGCGACGACGACCGCGAGGGCGCCGGAGATGACGGCGCCGACGAGCGGGATGAAGGCGAACAGGAAGATGAAGACGGCGAGCGGCACGGCCATCGGCACGTCGAGGAAGTAGAGGCCGAGGCCGATGAAGACCGCGTCGATGAGGGCGACGAGCACCGTGCCGCGCACATAGGCGGTGAGGGTGCGCCAGGCGCGCGGGCCCGCTCCGGCGACGCCGGGCCGGGCCTGGGCGGGGACGAGCTTGAGCGTCCACTCCCAGACCTTCTTCCCGTCGTAGAGCAGGAAGAGCGTCGAGAACATGGCGAGCAGGATGCCGGTGAGCGTCTCGACGACGACCGTGACGCCCTGGAGTCCGACCTGGGTGATCTGTTCGGCGTTGGCTCCGACGGAGTCGCTGAGGTTCTTCGCGATCGCGTTGATCTGCTGCTCGGTCACGTGGAAGGGGCTGTTGAGGAGCCCGCGCTTGAGCTCCTCGATGCCGTCCTTGACCTGGTCGGAGAGGTTGTCGATGTTGTCCATCACCTGCCAGACCACGAACCAGCCGACGAGGCCCATCACGACGAAGCCGGAGACGGCGGTGACGGCGGTGGCGAGTCCGCGCGGCAGGCCCATGGTGCGGAGCCGGGCGACGGTGGGCTGGAGCAGGGCGGTGACGAGGAGCGCGGCGACGAAGGCGAGGACGACGAGCTGGACGGAGCTGATCACCTTCATCAGCACCCAGAGCGTGCCCGCGAAGACGAGGAGCCGCCAGCTCGCCTCCGCCGCGACGCGCATGCCCCAGGGGATCGCGGCGACGGGGTCGGGGCGGGCCGCGACGGCGGGGGCGTACGAGGGAGGGGCCGGCACGGAGCGTCCGGTTCCGTCCTCCTCGTCGGGCGTCGGTACGGGGGCCGGCGCCGGGGCGGCCGTCGGGACGGGCGGGGTGGCGGGGGCGTCCGAGGGGGCGGGCCGCTCGGGTGCGGGAGCGGCGGCGTCCTCGTGCGGAGCGGGGGCGGCCGCGTCCTCGGGCCCGCCCTCGTACGGCGGCCCGATCGGATCTTCGCGTTCCGCCTCGGCCCTGCGCTCGTCCAGGCGTTCGCCCATGCGGCTCAGGCCCTCGCCCAGCCGCGCCAGCCATCCCGGCAGTCTCGACATCGCTTCCTTCTTCCCCCCGCTCGTTTTCGCAACCTACACGCAAGAGCCCCTCACCGTAGGACGGTGAGGGGCTCCGCGAGGTTGAGCACGCCGGTACTAGTACCAGCGGTTGGCCTGCCAGAACGACCAGGCGCCGCAGGGGCTGCCGTAGCGGTCGTTCATGTAGTTGAGGCCCCACTTGATCTGGGTGGCGGGGTTGGTCTGCCAGTCGGCGCCGGCCGAGGACATCTTGCTGCCCGGCAGGGCCTGCACGAGACCGTAGGCACCCGAAGACGGGTTGACCGCGCGGTAGTTCCAGGTCGACTCGTGGTTCACGATGTTGCTGAAGCACTGGAACTGCGAGGCCGGGATCATCTGGCGGGCCATCGCCTTGACCTCGGCGACCGAGTACGAGCCCTGAGCGGCGAAGCTGGAGGCGTCGCGCACCGCGGAACGGCTCGCGCGCTCGGCCTCTTCCTTCTCGCGCTCCTTGCGCTCCTCCTCGGCCTTGGCCTCGGCGGCAGCCTTGTCGGCGGCCTCCTTCTTGGCCTCGGCGTCCTTGGCGGCGCGGAGCCGGGCGTTCTCCTCCGCGGTCTTCTTCGCGGTGGCGTCGGCGGCGGCGGCCTGGACGTCGGCCTGCTCCGAGAGGGAGGAGACCTGTACCTGGGCCTGCTCGCCTGCGGGGATGTCCGCGAGCAGCGTCGTGTCGGCCGCGGTGGCCTCGAAGTTGTCATCCGAAGCCTGCGCTGCGTTGCCCGAGGCAACGCCGACGACGGCGCCGACGGTGGTGACCGCAGTGGCCGAAGCCACCGCGAATCCCCGGACCGAGATCCGGCTCACACGGTTTCCTTCCAGCATCGCCCGCACAGGTGACCACGCGGGCGAAATCGTGCCCCTGGCGCTGGTCTCCGACGTACTGGGTCACTGAAGACACGGGCCCGTGGTGCTGTGGGCGGCATACGGCTGACGGCTGTTGAGTTGTTCAGGGTGCGCACCGATGAGGGTGCACGGGTGCCGTATGCGGGGCCTGACGGAAGCAAGACTTTGCCGGACGGCGACACCGCAAGGCAATTCTGCGTTGCGTGTGAAAGCTCACACCTCGGTGGACACAGGTGTTTTGGGAGATACAGAGGACAGGAGTGCGCCGCCCGGCTAAGCTCCTGCGCTTTGCCGGGCGGCGCCAACTGCCGTACGCGTACGAAGGCGTACGAAACGGGTCAGATCTGACCGTCCTCCAGCATCTCGGTGACGAGCGCGGCGATCTGGGAGCGCTCGGAGCGGGTGAGGGTGACGTGGGCGAAGAGCGGATGCCCCTTCAGTTTCTCGACCACGGCGACGACTCCGTCGTACCGGCCGACCCGGAGGTTGTCGCGCTGGGCGACGTCATGGGTCAGGACGACCCGCGAATTCGCCCCGATCCGGGACAGAACGGTCAACAGGACGTTCCGCTCCAGCGACTGGGCCTCGTCCACGATGACGAAGGCGTCGTGGAGGGAGCGGCCCCGGATGTGGGTGAGCGGCAGGACCTCCAGCATCCCGCGCCCGAGCACCTCCTCGATGACCTCGCGGCTCGCGACCGAGGACAGCGTGTCGAAGACCGCCTGAGCCCAGGGGCTCATCTTCTCCGCCTCGCTGCCCGGCAGGTAGCCGAGCTCCTGGCCGCCGACCGCGTACAGCGGGCGGAAGACCATGACCTTCTGGTGCTGCCGGCGCTCCAGAACCGCCTCCAGGCCCGCGCAGAGCGCGAGCGCGGACTTGCCCGTACCGGCCCGGCCGCCCATCGAGATGATGCCGACGTCCGGGTCGAGGAGCAGATCGAGCGCGATCCGCTGCTCGGCGCTGCGGCCGCGGAGCCCGAAGGCCTCCCGGTCGCCGCGGACCAGCTTCACGTTCCCCTCGGCGGTGACCCGGCCGAGCGCCTTGCCGCGCTCGGACTGGAGCACCAGGCCCGTGTGGACCGGAAGCTCGGCGGCCTCCGGCACGTGCAGCGCGTCCTGGTCGAAGAGCAGGTCGACCTGCTCCCCGGAGAGCGCGAGCTCGGACATCCCGGTCCAGCCGTTGGTGTCCGTGATGGCCAGCTCGGCGCGGTACTCCTCGGCGAGGAGGCCGACCGACGAGGCCTTGATGCGCAGCGGCAGGTCCTTGGAGACGACCGTGACGTCGTACCCCTCCGCCTGGAGGTTGCGCGCGACCGCGAGGATCCGTGAGTCGTTGTCCCCCAACCTGTAGCCGGCGGGCAGTACGCCGGGGTCGGAATGGTTGAGTTCGACACGCAGCGTGCCGCCGAGCTCCCCGATGGGGAGCGGGGCGTCGAGGCGTCCGTACCGGACCCGGAAGTCGTCGAGCAGGCGCAGGGCCTGCCGGGCGAAGTAGCCGAGCTCGGGGTGGTGTCGCTTGGCCTCCAACTCGGTGACCACGACGATCGGGAGCACCACTTCGTGCTCGTCGAACCGGGACACGGCGTTGGGGTCGGCCAGCAGGACGCTGGTGTCGAGAACATAGGTGCGCCGGTCGTTAAGGCGGCGCTTCGTGCTGGTCACCACGGAAGGACAGACCCCCTCTGAAGACCCCATAGAGGTCGGGGCGCGACGGAACCGGTGTCGCTGCGGAATGGGACCGGGCTCAGGCCGCCGAGCGCGGGCCGAACCACGGCCCTCCGCTTCTCCCGTACGTGTCCCGCACGGTCGTCCTGGTGCAAGGGGCCTCCCGGGTGGCGGTCTCCGTGCCGCTCACTTCACCAGGGATATGCCCTCGAACCACCTCTGCCATGCAGAGGCATATGACGACGTGTTCGTGAACACCAGATGATCGGTTCCGACCGGGTCTGTCAGGTGCCGTAGCGCCGGTGCCGGGCCGCGTAGTCGCGCAGGGCCCGCAGGAAGTCGACCTTGCGGAAGGCCGGCCAGTGCACTTCACAGAAGTAGTACTCGGAATGGGCGCTCTGCCACAGCATGAATCCGGACAGCCGCTGCTCGCCGCTCGTACGGATCACCAGGTCCGGGTCGGGCTGACCGCGCGTGTAGAGGTGCTCCGAGATGTGCTCGACGTCGACGATCTCGGCGAGCTCCTCGAAGCTCGTGCCCCGCTCCGCGTGCTCCAGGAGCAGCGAGCGGACCGCGTCCGCGATCTCCTGCCGGCCGCCGTAGCCCACCGCCACGTTCACCAGTATTCCGGTGTTGGTGTGGGTGGCCTGCTCGGCCTCCTTCAGCACGGACTGGGTACGGGCGGGCAGCAGGTCCATCGTGCCGACGTGGTGGACCCGCCAGCGGCCGTCGGCGGCGAGCGCGCGCACGGCGTTCTCGATGATGCCGAGCAGCGGGACCAGCTGCTCCTCGGGCCGGTTCAGGTTGTCCGTGGACAGCATCCAGAGCGTGACGACCTCGACGTCCGTCTCGGCGCACCAGCCGAGCAGCTCCTGGATCTTGTCCGCGCCGGCCTTGTGCCCCTGCTCGGGGGTCCCGCCGGAGGCCTTGGCCCAGCGCCGGTTCCCGTCGAGGATGACCCCGATGTGCTTGGGCACCTGGGCATGGTCGAGGCGCCCCTCCACCCGGCGTGCGTAGAGCCCGTACACCAGGTCGCGCAGGTTCACTGTTCTTTACCTCTCCGTGCAGCGGCGGGTCCGCCCGGCAGCGGCGGTCCGCAAGCCGCCACACTACTGCGCACGGGCGACAGGCTCCCAGCCCGGGACTGTCACAAGTCCGTGATAAGCAGAGATACGTGACTGATTCCCCCCTGTACCGCGCCTCCGCGGACCGCTACGACACCATGGAGTACCGGCGCACGGGCCGCAGCGGCCTGAAGCTCCCGGCGATCTCCCTCGGCCTCTGGCACAACTTCGGCGACGACAAGGCGCTCGGCACGCAGCGCGCGATCCTGCGCCGCGCCTTCGACCTCGGCGTGACCCACTTCGACCTGGCGAACAACTACGGGCCGCCGCCCGGCTCCGCCGAGCTGAACTTCGGCAAGATCTTCGCCCAGGACTTCGCGCCCTACCGCGACGAGCTGATCGTCTCGACCAAGGCCGGGTACGAGATGCACCCCGGCCCGTACGGCGAGTGGGGCTCCCGCAAGTACCTGATGTCCTCGCTCGACGCCTCCCTCAAGCGGATGGGCCTCGACTACGTCGACATCTTCTACTCGCACCGCTTCGACCCGCACACCCCGCTGGAGGAGACGATGGGGGCCCTGGCCTCCGCAGTCCAGCAGGGCAAGGCGCTGTACGTCGGCGTCTCCTCGTACAACAGCGAGCAGACCGCCGAGGCCGCCCGGATCCTCCAGGACATGGGCGTCCGGCCGCTCATCCACCAGCCCTCGTACTCGATGATCAACCGCTGGACCGAGGACGACGGCCTCCTCGACACGCTGGAGGAAGCCGGCATGGGCTGCATCTCCTTCGTGCCGCTGGCGCAGGGGCTGCTCACCAACAAGTACCTCAAGGGCATCCCGGAGGGCTCGCGGGCCACCCAGGGCAAGTCCCTCGACCCGAACCTGCTCTCCGAGGAGGTGCTGCGGCGCCTGCGCGGCCTCGCGGGCATCGCGGAGCGAAGGGGCCAGTCGCTGGCGCAGCTCGCGCTGGCGTGGGTGCTGCGCGACGAGCGGATGACCTCGGCGCTGATCGGCGCGTCCAGCGTCGCCCAGTTGGAGGAGAACGTGGCCACGCTCGCGGCTGCGCCGCTGACGGCCGAGGAGCTCAAGGAGATCGACTCGTTCGCGGTCGACACCGCCGGCACGAACATCTGGGCCGGCCGCGGCTGATCACCTGGCCCGCGCGGGGAGGAAAAGAAAAACGGGCCGGTCCGTGGGGGGGATACGGACCGGCCCGAGGGGGGGTTTCCACCATAACCCTTCGATAGTCGTGCTGCGCGCCACGTGCGCGGAACTCATCCCACGGGATGCGGTGGATCCCAGTCCGCACAAGGGCTCTGAGGCCGTGTGGCGGGTTTGCGCCCCGGCGTGGCGGCGGAGTTCCGTCCCTCCCAAGAGGGACCGTCCGGCACGGGCACGGCGTTGACGGTCCGGCCGTCACGGGAGCGCGCTGAAGGCCCCGAGGAGCAGCCCGAGCAGGGCGCCCGCCAGCATGAACGGACCGAAGGGGATCGCGGAGGACCGGTCCGCGCGGCGCAGCAGGACGAGCCCGATGCCGTACACGGCGCCGAGGAGGAAGCCCGCGAAGGCCCCGGCGAAGAGGACGCCCCAGCCGTACCAGCCGAGGGCGGCGCCCAACGGGAGCGCCAGTTTGACGTCGCCGAAGCCGAGTCCGGCCGGATTGATCACGTACAGCACCAGATAGGACCCGCCGAGCGCGAGCGCGCCGAGGAGCGCGTGGAGCCAGGAACCCGCGTCGTACGGCAGGAGTTCGGCGGCACCGAGGAACAGCGGGACGGCGACGGCGAGCGGCAGGGTGAGTCCGTCGGGGAGCCGGTGGACGCGGGCGTCGACGCAGGCGAGGAGGACGGCGAAGGGCGCGCCGAGCAGCCAGACCGCCAGCTCGGGCCGGGGCCCGCCGGTGGCGGCGGCGAGCGCGGCGCAGGCCAGGGCGGTGAGGAGCGGCGCGGCGAGCGGGGTGGGCGTGGTCGCGCAGTCCCGCCGCCCGGGCCCGCCGAGCCAGCCGCGCGCGGGCCCGGCGAGCGGGTGCCCGGCGGGGCAGCGGTCGCGCCACGGCTCCTCGGCGGGCACGGCGAGCCGGTAGGCGGCCCGCGGGACGAGCAGCCCGACGGCGGCGCCCCACAGCGCCGCGGTGAAGATCAGCGTGACGTACACGGAGCCGACCCTAGGGTCGGCGGGCCGCTACGGTCTGGCGCATGGGGAAAACGGGGAAGTGGGCGGACGGTCCGGGGACGCTGGCGGTGTCCTCCGTCGAGGTCCCCCTGGAGGTGGCGGCCTCGTACCGGGCGCGGCGGCGGGGGCTGCTCGGGCGGGACGGAATCGCGGGGGCGCTGCTGATCACGCCGACGAACAGCGTGCACACCTTCGGCATGCGCTTCGCGATCGACGTGGCCTACCTGGACCGCTCGCTCCGGGTGCTGTCGGTGGTGACGATGCGGCCGGGCCGCCTGGGCATGGTCAGACCGCGCGGCCGGCACGTCCTGGAGGCGGAGGCGGGCGCGATGGTGGGTTGGGGGGTGCGGCCGGGGGTGGTGGTGACCCTCACGGCGGGGCGGAGCGGAAGAGGCTGAGGACCCGTCGGCGTCACGGCGGGCCGGAGCCGAGCGGGGTGAGGAACCACCGGCATCACGGCGGGCCGGAGCCGAAGAGGCCGAGGAACCACCGGCATCACGGCGGGCCGGAGCCGAGGAGGGTGAAGGCTCCGTAGGCGGCGGAGGCGAGCGCGAGGCCGGTGAGGACGGGCACGGCGGCGCGGGTGCGCAGGCGCGCGAGGGCGACGGCGGGCGGGAGCAGCAGCCCGAACGCGGGCATCATCAGGCGCGGCCGGGACCCGAAGTAGGCGGCGCCGACGAGGGAGACGAAGACGACGCCGATCGTGTAGACGAGCAGCGGCAGCGGCTGCCTCTGCCGTACGCACAGGGCGACGAGCCAGCCGAGCAGGGCGAGCGCCGCGCACAGGCCGAGGGCGGCGGGCCAGGGCAGGCCGGCGATGAAGCGCGCGAGCGCGACGCCGCCGTCGATGGAGTTGCCCCAGGCGGCCTGGACGTCGAAGTAGGCGGTGGGGCTCTTCTCGCGGATCCCGACGTAGGCAATGTACGCGAACCAGCCCAGCGGCGCGATCAGCACCCCGGCGACCGTCCGGAGGGGCAGCCTCCGCTCCCGTACGAGGGTGACGAGGGCCGTGATCCCGAGGGCGGCGACCAGCGCGACGGCGGTCGGCCGGGTCAGCCCGGCGCCCGCGCACAGCGCGCCGGCCAGGATCCAACGCCCGCGCAGCACGGCGTACAGCGACCAGGCGGCGAAAGCGGTGAACAGGGTCTCGGTATACGCCATGGACTGCACGAACGCGGTCGGGTAGACGCCCCAGAGGACGGCGAGCAGCGCCCCTGCGCGCTCCCCCGCGACGTGGGCACCGCACTTGTAGATGCCCGCGGCGGCGAGCACGGCGGCCGTCCAGGAGACGACCAGCCCGGCGGTGGCCGCGTCGAAGGGCAGGGCGGCGGACAGGCCGCGCTCCAGGGCGGGGAGGAGGGGGAAGAAGGCGAGGTCGGAGTGGACGTCGCCGTTCGGCAGGGTGACCTCGTACCCGTATCCGTGCTCGGCGACGCGGACGTACCAGACGGAGTCCCAGCGGCCCTTGAGCCGGTGCAGCCCGTCCTTGCCAGTCGCGGCGGCGGCGACGGCGAGGACGACGAGGCCGATGACACGGGTGAGGACGTAGCCGCCGACGGCGATGAGGGTGGGGCTGAGGGGGCGGCGGGGACGGCGGAGGCTGCTAGGACGGTCTGGCGCGGACATGCCGCCGATTATCCCGACCGCCCCTGAGGAGCCGTCCCCCTCACCACACGTTGCCCCTCACCCGAGGGGCCTTATACGGACGAACTTCGCGGAAAGGGCAGGACCCAGCTGATGGACGATGGCGTGGCCGGGCTCCTGGGGGGAGGGCAGGTCACCGAGGAAGGAGGTGACGATGACCTCGTCGATGCCGAGGACGCCTCGGCAGCACTGCTCCTCCAGGAAGTCGAGGGTCCGGCGCCAGTCGGCGGCCGTCGGGTCCTCCCCGAGGAAGGAACGGACGGTGCCCTGGACGACGTCCCAGAAGAAGACGTGCGGCAGGACATCGCCCTGGGTGAAGACATGGGTCTCGTACACGCCCCGGAACTCGGGAATCCGGGTGACGAGATCACTGACCAGCTGGACACTCGGCGTCGTCGACGTCATCGGCAGCCCACTTCGGAACGGACCCTGTGGTGTCGGGTACTCCGCTCCAGAATGCTCCTCGGCGACGGGGACGTCCCGTCACTTTTGCGCTTTCCTGACGACGAGTTTCTCCAGGTTTTCCACAGGGGGTGCGAAGTGTCCCTCTTCCGTGGATCGTTGGGCGTATGTACGAGTTGGCGATCCTCGCGAGGGGCGGGGTACTCCTCACGGTCTGGGCGCTCGCGGCGGGCTGGCCCCGGGGCCGCCTCGCCGGCCGCCTGCGCCGGGACGGATGGCAGGGGATCTGCCGGGGCGCGTGGGCGGCGCCGGGCAAGGAGGTGGACTGGCGGGTGCGGGCGACGGCGCTCCAACTCCTCCGCCCGGAGCTGGTGTGCAGCCACGGGACGGCGGCGCGGGTGCACCGCATCGAGCTGCTGGGCGCCCCGGCCGACGAGGAACCGCCGCCGCTCGACTTCACTGCCCCGGCCGCGTCCCGCTCGACGCGGACAGCTGTCCTGCGGATCCACTCCACGACCACCCTCACGGACGGAGACTCCACCGTGCGGCGGGGCCTTCGGGTGACGACCCCGGCGCGGACGGTCGGCGACCTCATACGGAGCTGCGACAGCCGGGAGGAGGCGGTCGTCGCGGCGGACTCGGCGCTGGCGCGGCGGGTGGTCGAGGGCATCCGGCGCGAGGCGCTCGTCCGGTACGAGGACCTGGCCGCCGAACTGGCCGCGCCGAGGCCCGGCGGCCCCCGCGCCCGCGCCTGGCTGCCGCTGACCGAGGCGACCTCGGGCTCCCCGGCGGAGTCGGTGGCCCGCCTCCGGATGCGGGACGCGGGCCTGCGCCCCGAGTCGCAGCCGCCGCTGTGGCCGGCAGGGGCCGGCCGACCCCTGCGCCCCGACTTCCTCTTCCGCGAGGCGGGCCTGGCGGTCGAAGTAGAGGGCTACGCCTTCCACGGCACGCGCCGGGCCCACGAACGGGACGTGGCCCGCTTCAACGCGCTCCAGTCCTGCCCGGAGGTGCGGCGGGTGCTGCGCTTCACGGCGAGGGAGGTCTTCACGGCCCCGGACCGCATGACGCGAACGATCCGGACGGCTCTGACCTCCCTGTCGACCTAGGGCGACACCGTCGTCCGAGGGAAGGAGATCTCGACGCGCCGGTTCTTCGTGCGGCCCTCCTCGGTGGAGTTGTCCGCGATCGGGTAGTCCTCGCTGTAGCCGCGGACGTCGAAGGTCGTACCGGGGTCGAGGCTCCGCGCGAGGACCTGCTGCACGGCGACGGCACGCTGCTTCGAGAGCTTGAGCCCGTGCTCGTACGTACCGAGGTTGTCGGTGAACCCGAAGACCCGGACCCGACCGGAGCCGAGCTTGTTGACCTCGGCGGCGATCGCGGCGATGCGGGAGGTGGCGGCGGGGCTCAGCTTGGCGCTGTTCTTCGGGAACAGCACCTCGGCCTGAAGGGCGAAGGTCACGTCCACGTTGGTGTCCTGCCGGCGCTCCGCACCGCCCTCCTCCTCGACGATCTGCTTGATGTCGAGCACCTTGGCGGGCGCGAGGGTGGCCCCGTCGGGAAGCATGAGCCCGGGCGCGTTCGCGTTGATGGCGGGCGGCGCAGCGGCCACACCGGCCGACCCGGGCGGATCGTCGGCGTGCGCGGTGGGCACGGTGAGCGGCCACACGGCCACGGAGACGAGGGCCAGGGCGGCCAGGCGGCGGTTCGTCGTCGTCATGGCGTCGCCTCAGGAGAGTTTGAGGGTGGCGGGTTCGAAGGTGGGGAGCTGGAAGGAGACTTCGGTGGTGGTGGCGGGGGGTGCGGGGAATTGCATGAAGACGGGGATCGACTTGCCGGGCCCGATGCTGTCGAGCGCTGACGTGGTGAGCGGCCGACCGTCCGTGTCCCGCAGGACGTAATAGCGCTTCTTCCCTACGGAGTCGATGAGCGTGGCCCCACCCAGCGTCAGACCGTGCTTGATGACCTCGGTCTCATTCCCCCTCATCTCTACGGGAAGGAGGACTGAAGATCCAGAGGAGTTCCTCAGCTGTCCCTTGAGCGTGAGGAAACCACCAGCATCACGCTCTGCGGAGCTGATCGCAAGCTCCACCCCCTGCTTCCCCTTGAGCACCGCGAGCGTCTCCACAGGGGCCTCTGCCGTCGGGGAGGTCTGCGTGGTCGACCCTTGCTGAGCAGCAGACGTCGTCGTCTTCGGCTTGTCCGTCTTCGGTTTCTCCTCAGCCCCGCAGCCTGCTGCGAAGAGAGCCACCGACGCCAGCGTGAGGCAAGCCAATCCCCTGCGTGCGTACCGAACGTTCATGAAGCGCGCTTCCTTTACTCGTCGTCCCAGGTCATTCGGAGAGTCGGACCGTGAAGAGATCGACGGCTCCTGGCAGGGTTGTCGGGTCCTCCGGATCGATCTCCCAGGGGTCGTCCCCGCACACCAGCCCCACGATCGGGTCGTCGTCGGGTTCGTCGGTGGGAGTCGGCGTGGGCGTCGGCTCCGGACTGGGATCCGGGGTGGGTTCCTGCTTCGTGAACGTGCAGCGCGGTTCGATCACAGCCTCAGCAGACGCCGTTGCGTTCTTAGGCTCCGAGCCCGTCGTGGTTACTGTCACGCGGAACCCCGAAGGGGCGAGACGGTCACAACCCGAGAGCGCGGCCTCGTTCAGGGCCGCGTAATCCGCCGCAGAAAGACACGCGGTGCCCTCGTCGTAGATCTCGCCTTCAAGGAGGTCTTCCCACTGGTCTGGATCGAGGATGACGTCGAGCCAGTCTTCGCGCAACTGGTCCCGAGCCTCCTGCGCGGCTGCAAGCGCTGCGGCGTCGGCCGCAGTCTGGGCACTGTTCCGCGTGAAGGCGGCCTGCCCCACAGCGAAGTAGGCGAACGCCAGGAACAAGAGGCCTGCCACGACCGCGATGTAGACAGGAAACGCTTGACCCGAATCCCACCGTCCAGCCCCGGCCGCAACTAGCCGGTCAGCTCGGAGATCTTCGTCCTGATCGCATTCATGATCGTCGTGCCGATGTCCGTGCCGGTGATCGCCACCACGATCGCCACCACCACCACAATGATCCCTAGATACTCCACCGCCGTCTGCCCCCGATCCCCGGAGAGCAGGCGGCTCGTCAGGCGTACCTTCGCCTTCGTCACGGCCTTCAGCATCGCGTCGTTCATCGTGGTCCCCTCCGCGTTCAGACGCCAGCGGTCGTGTTGGCTCACCGGACCCATGGGCCCGTCCGTGGGCCCTGGTCATCGGGGTGGCCTGCCCAGCCAGGAGGCTATGGTCTCGGCGCGCGGGGCGGCGTGGGGTTCGGCGACGACGCAGTTGCGGTAAGTCGCTGCGAACTGCCGGTTGTTCAGGCCCATCACTCCCACCCCCTCTCACACCCAGTCCGCACTCTGTCACATGCGGTTGTGTGCGCGAAGCGGGATCGTCAATCTGGGGTGGGATTGAGACAGTCGCCGACGCCGGGTTGGCGGGAACGCGTCAGTCACGCTCGGGCGCGACGGTGGGCGGCTGCTCGGCGACGAAGCTGCCCCGCTGCGGGAGGGTGATCACCCATCCCTCCGAGCGCAGGAGGGCGACGGCCTGCCGTGCCGTGTCCCTCGCGACGCCGTACTCCGCCACCAGCTTCGACTCGGACGGGATCGGGTCCCTCGGCCGGAGCTCGCCGGACTCGATCCGCCCACGGATGACGCGGGCGACCTGCTTGTAGATAGGCGTCGGGTCGAAGCGGTCTATATCCATGTACCGGACGTTAGCCACGTCCCCTACGCCTAACATATGGGCAACGTCCTAGACGAGGTAGACAAGCTATACAAGCGAGGGCTAGCGTCCACAACGCAAGGACCCCGGCGAGTGCGCGAACACTCCCGGGGCATGGCCCACCTGACGAAAGCAGGTCGACATGGCAGACCCTATCCGCGCTCTCAGCCTGTGGGCGAGGCTGGTGATCGGTTTCCGCAGCAGCGGTCGGCATCGCGCCCGTACCGCGCTGTCGGCAGCCGGCCGGTCGTCGCTCCGCCCGACCCCGGCCCCGGTCCCAGCCCCCTCGCCCGCACAACCGCCCGCACCCCGCTCCCCCTACGGGCTCGACGTACCTCTGAACGGCGACGAGTCCGCCCTCGTCCGCCCCTACCTGGTCGCCTACGACCAGCGGCAGGAGCGGGCGCGGCAGCGGCAGCGGCGGCTTCTGATGGTCCTCGCGGCGGACTTCGGTATCGATCTGGACACCCGGGACCTCCATGGGTTGGGGGTGGCGTGATGAACCCGCCCGTGCGGATGTGCGTGCGCTGCTGCCTGATCACGTCTGACCCGGTACTCGTCTCCGAGGTGCACCAGAGCTCCGGTCCCGGGTTCAACGTCTACGCCTGCCCGGAGTGCGCGCCGCACTTCCCGTCCGTGCCGGACGTGTTCGAGTTGCTGAGTCCGGAGGGTGAGCGGTGAACGCACGCCGCCCCGGGCACCGCTCGTGCCCGGGGCGGCCCGTCAGCGGTCAGGCGCTCACTCCCCCGTGACCGAGCCGAAGTCCGTGCCCGTGCCCAGGAACAGGCCCGCGCCCAGGAGGATCATCGTCGCCGGGACCATCAGGGTCGTGATGACCATCGTCGCCTTCGGGACCGCCTTCGCCGCCTTTCGGCGGGCGTTCTGGGCGTCCGTGCGACGCATGTCGTTGGCGATCTGGATCAGCGTGTCGACGATCGGCGCGCCGAGCTCCTCGCCCTGCTGGAGCGCCGTCACGAACTGCGCCACCTGCTCCGAGTCGTTGCGGCGGCGCAGTTCGTCGAAGGCCTGGCGGCGGCTCACGCCCATGTCCATCTGGCGCAGGGTGATGCGGAGTTCGTCCGACCAGGGGCCCGCGTACTGCTCCGCGACGCGTTCGAGGGCCTGGCGGAAGCCGAGGCCGGCGGAGACGACGACCGCGAGGACGTCGAGGAAGTCGGGGAGCGTCCGCTCGATCTGGTCCTTGCGGATGCGGACCGCCGACCAGATGCCGACCTCCGTCCAGAACGCGCCGAACGCGAAGAGGAGGAGGGCGACGAGAACCGAGCCCTTGCTCAGCATCAGCAGGCCGCCCAGGACGCCGAGGAAGCCGTACACCGCCCGCCTCGCCCCGTACCGGTCGATCGTCAGGCCGCCCGGGTTTCCCGCCAGGTCGATCCGGCGGCGTACCGCGTTGACCCGCTTCGGGCCCATCAGGCGCAGGACGGCCGGCGACCAGCGCATGCCGAGGCGGTCGACGGCCGAGTCGACGGCGCCGGTACGTGTCGCGCCGACCTCCAGGGCGAGCTTGAGGTCGTCGGGGAGGCGGGCGTCGGCGCGGTAGAGGCGCAGGCCGTAGGCGATGCCCGCGACGGCCAGGCCCGCGAGGAGGGCGAGGAGGAGGTCCATGGTCGGCTGCCCGTCCCTATACGTCGATCTTCGAGAAGCGGCGGATGGCGGCGAAGCCGACCACGTACAGCGCGAAGGCGGCGACCACGGCGAACTGTCCGACGGTCGAGCCGGTCATGCGGTCCAGGGCTCCGGGCTGCATGTTGTCGATGAGGAGGAGCGAGCCGACGCCGATGACGGGGACGGAGTACGCGGTCATGCTCACCTGGGAGAGCTGGGTGCGGACCTCGCGCCGGGTCTCCTTGCGCTCCTCCAGGGTCTCGGTGAGGTTCCGGAGAGAGGAGACGACGGTGCCGCCCGCCCGGTTGGCGAGGACGAGGGTGGTGACGAGGACGACGAGCTCGCGGGAGGGGAGGCGCTCGGCGAGCTCGCCGAGGGCGTCGTCGAGGGAGGTGCCGACCGCCAGCTGCTGCGCCACCTTCTCCAGTTCGTCTCCGGCCGGGGACTCCATCTCGTCGGCTGCGAGGCTGAGCGCCATGCGGAGGGCCAGCCCCGCCTGGGTCGCGTTGGCCAGGATGCGGGAAAGCTCCGGGAGTTGGTTGATGAACTTCTCGATCCGCTTCTGACGCTGCCAGTTCAGGTATCCGAGGGCCACCCAGACGCCGAGCAGGCCGCAGATCGGGCCGAAGAAGGGGGAGAGCGCCGACTGGCCCACCACCCACAGGACCGCCACGGTCGCCGTCAGCGCCACCGTGAACTCGCCCGGCGTGACGTCCAGGCCCGTGGCCGCGATGCGCAGCTCCAGTTTCCGGCCGAGGGCGGTCCGGCGCACGCGCCGGTCGATGCCCCGGAAGTAGCGCCGGCGGCGGCCGGTCGCCTCGGGCTCGTTCGTCTCGTCGAGCCGGGCGACGAGGGCCGCGTGCCGCCGGGCCCCGCTCGCGTACACCTGGACGCCCGTGACGGCGAGGACGCAGCAGAGCAGCGCCACGCCGATCGTCAGCCAGAAGGGGTCGGTCAGCATGCCCTCGCTCCTAGTTCGCTTCGCGGGTGGCGAGCCCCGCGTCGGTCGCGGCCACACCGAAGGCCTGGGGGATGGGCTGGCCCGCCATGTACAGCCGCTCGGCGACCCGCCGGGGCAGCGGGTGGTACGTGAACTGTCCGTACACCCGGCCGTCGGCGGCGATCGGCTGCGCCTGGAAGCGGCAGACCGTGGCGAGCAGGAAGCGTTCGCGCCCGTGGGACGCGAGGATCGCTATTTCGGTGATCCGGCGGGTGCCGTCCGGGTGGCGGGTCAGCTGGACGAGGACGTCGACCGCGCTGTTGATCTGGTCGCGGAGCGCCTCGAAGGGCACCTTGACCTCGGACATCGAGGCGAGGGTCTGGAGCCGCATCAGGGCGTCCTCGGCCGAGTTGGCGTGGACGGTGGCGAGGGAGCCGTCGTGGCCGGTGGACATCGCCTGGAGCATGTCGAGCGTCTCGCCGCCGCGGACCTCACCCACGATGATGCGGTCGGGGCGCATGCGCAGGGAGTTGCGCACGAGGTCGCGGATGGAGATGGCGCCCCGGCCCTCGATGTTCGGCGGGCGGGCTTCGAGGCGGATGACGTGGGCCTGCTGGAGCTGGAGCTCCGCCGAGTCCTCGATGGTGATGATCCGCTCGCCCTCCGGGACGAGACCGGAGAGGGCGTTGAGGAGGGTCGTCTTGCCGGTGCCGGTGGCACCGGAGACGATCACGTTGAACTTGGCCTGAACGAGTCCGGACAGCAGGAGCAGCATCTGCTCGTCGAGCGAGCCGAGCCCGATCATCTCGTGGAGCGTGTACGCCCGGGGGAAGCGGCGGATGGTGAGCGTCGCCCCGGTGAGAGAGAGCGGCGGGATGATGACGTTGACGCGCTCGCCGGAGGGGAGGCGGGCGTCGACCATGGGGTTCGACTCGTCGACGCGGCGGTTGACGGTCGAGACGATCCGCTCGATGGTCTGCATCAGCTGCTCGTGCGAGGCGAAGCGGAGCGGCAGCAGCTCGACGCGGCCGGCGCGCTCGATGAAGATCTGGTCGGGGCCGTTGACCATGATCTCGGTGATCGAGGCGTCTTCGAGGAGCGGTTCGAGGACACCGAGCCCGAGGGCCTCGTCGACGACGCGGCGGATCAGCTGGCCGCGCTCGGCGGTGGAGAGGACCGGGCCCTCGCGGCTGATGATGTGGCCGAGCACGCGCTCCAGGCGGGCGCGCCGCTCGGCGGCCGCGAGCGCGGACATCTCGGTGAGGTCGATCTCCTCCAGGAGCTTGGCGCGGAAGGCGGCGACGAGGTGCCCGTCCTCCCGGCCGGCTCCGGCGCCCTTGTCCTCGGGGGCGTTGATCCGGGCGCGCAGGCTCATGACTCGTCGTCCCTTCTCATTCGTCGTCCTCGGACGGGGTCTGGGGTACGGGCATGGTGGCGGTCTTCTCGACGGGCTCGAAGCTCCAGAAGGGGACGACGCTCGGGATGGTGACCCGTACGGTGGCCACCCCGCCGTCCTCGTCGACCGTGGCTCTGGACGCGATCCAGCCGCTCATGGCCGCGTAGCCCACTGCCTCGGGGTTCGCGGACACGTCCTCGTCGTCGGCGCCGGCCGCCCGGGCCGCGGCGCGGGCTCCCGTGCCGGCCTGCTGCGCGGCGTACGCGACGATCCCGAGCTGCAGGCCGGCGAGGCCGACGATGAGCAGGACGGGGAGGAAGCCGAGGTACTCGATGGCTGTCTGGCCCCGGTCGCGGGTCCTTCGGCGCGGTGGGTTCCTCATGGGTTCCCTCCCCCTGCCGGGGCCCTCTCCGAGACCGCGCCCGCCTTCGCCTCCACGGTGAAGAGACCGCCCACTCCGGGGAAGAGGACGGGGACCTGGATGGTCACCTCGGCGGTCGCCATGCCGTCGCCCGTGCCGCAGTTCGACGTGGCACCGCTCGCCCAGGGGCCGTCCAGGTGCCGGAGCACGGCTGCGGGGCAGTCACCCTCGACCGCCTCCGCCCGCGCCCCCTCGTCCGCCGCGTTCGCCGCCAGCGTGTACGTGTATCCCACCAGGACGACCTGCCAGAGCAGCGCGAGCGTCAGCAGGATGAGCGGCACCATGCCGAGGAACTCGATCGCCACCTGTCCCCTGTCGTCGCCGTCCCGGTTCGTCGGCCGCATGGCTCAGCGGCCTCCGTGGCGGCGGCGCAGGCCCAGGGAGCCCCGGTCGCCGGCGCGGGCGAGTTCCTTGCCGGGCCTGCCGGGCGCGGGGGTCGCCTGGACCAGGCCCAGCTCCCCCGCCAGCGCCCACAGCGCCTGCTTGACCGTCGACTTGGCGTCGAGGTCGTGGAGTCGACCCGCGTCGACGACGGCCTGGAGTTCCTTGAAGTTGGCGGGGACGGAGACGCCCGAGGTGCGCGTACCCGTGATCTTCTGGACCAGCGGGGGCTGGATCTCCGTCGACCGGTGATGGCGGTTGACCAGGGTGACGGTCTCCTCGGCCTTGCGCACCTGGAGGCGTTCCCACATCCGTACGGTCCGCTTGGCGGCCCGGACCGCGACCACGTCCGGCGTGGTGACGAGGAGCGCGGTGTCGGACATCTCGATGGCGGCGGCGTTGGCCCCGGTGAGCTGGGAGCCGCAGTCGACGACGACGACCTCGTGCCGGGCGCGCAGGGCGCTGACGATCTGGCGGGCGGCGCGGTCGGTGACCTCCTCGCCGCGCTCGCCCTCCGCCGGGGCGAGGAGCAGCGCGAGGCCGGTCTCGTGGACGTAGACGGCGTCCTGGAGGACGCGGGGCGAGATGTCGGCGATGGCGGCGAGGTCGGCGGCCGAGCGCCGGAACTGGACGTCGAGGTAGGAGGCGATGTCGCCGCCCTGGAGGTCGAGGTCGAGGAGGGCGACGGTCCGGCCGGAGGCGCGGGCGGCGAGGGCGAGGTGGACGGCGGTGACGGTGGTGCCGACGCCGCCCTTGGCGCCGCTGACGGTGACGACGGTGCCGCCGGGTCCGGTGGCGATCTCGGCGCCGGCGCCGAGGTGGCGGCGGACGCCGGCGGACCACTGGGCGGCGGCCTGGACGCGGCTGGCGAGTTCCTCGTATCCGAGGGGGAGGGTGACGAGGCCGCGCGCGCCGGAGTCCATGGCGGCGGAGAAGAGCACGGGGCTGGCGTCGGCGGTGATGAGGACGACGCCGACGGCCGGGAAGCGGAGGGCGACCTCGCGGACGACGTCGAGGGCGGGGACGGGTCCGATCCGCTCGTGGACGAGGACGACCTCGGGGAGCTCGTCGAGGGATTCGGCGGCGAGCCGGGCGAGGGTGTCGACGAGCTGGGTGGAGTCGGTGACGGGCGCGGCGGGTTCGGCGTCGGGCAGCTGGCTGAGCAGGGTGACGACGGACCGGGCCGCGTCGGGGTCACCGACGGCCGGCAGGATCCTGGTGGTCATTCCGGCCTCACTTGTCCTTGTCGAGCGTGTAGGTGCGGTCGCGCTGGTCGGCCGGGGCGCCGCCCGTGGCGGGGGCGACGAGGGCGAGGCGTACGTGCTCGGCGAAGGACTCGGCGTACGCGACGCGCTGGGTGTCGAGGGTGGAGAGCGCGAAGCTGATCGGGACGGCGTTGGAGGCGCGGCCGGAGCGGTCGTTGCTGTCGCTGATCGGGGTGAGGCGGCCGACGGAGAGGACGCGGGCGCCGGCGACGATCATCCGTGACTGGGAGGGGTCGCCCTTCTTCTCGCCCTCGAAGGTGGCGTAGATGTTGACGGTGGCGCCGGCGTTGATCTTGCCCGCGACGCCGGTCGCCGCGTCGATCATGATCGCGATCTCCTGTTCGCCCGGCTTGAGTTCGGGCCGCTCGACGATCATGTCGCTCTGGAGGAGGGAGCCCTCCTTGAGCTCGGTGACGGCGATCCGGCCCTCGATCTGGCGGAGATCGGTGACGGCGGTGGCGGAGAGCCAGCGCTTGGGCATGGAGATCTTCTCGAACTGGCCCGCGTTGAGGGCGGTGTAGGGGGCCACGTTCCTGGTGAGGCGGTACGCGGTCACCTCCGGGCCGACCTTCGCGTTCACGTCGCTGATGACCGTGAGCACGCCGGCGAAGGCGCCGAGGGCGCACAGGACGGAGAGCAGCAGGAGGATCACGCCGCGGCGCTGGCGGGAGTTCATGACCGTACTTCCTCGATCGGATCCGTGGGGCTGGGCGGATGTGGGTGGTGGGCGAGGTGGGAGTGGTGCGGGGTACGGGTCTGGTCGGCGGTACGGGCGTGGTGCGCGGTACGGGTGTGGTGGGCCGGGCGGGGCCGGTTCGCCGTACGGGGGCGGGCGGTGGTGCTCACGGGACCGAGCGGGGGTCGGTCGCGGGGCCGGGCGCGGGGAGGGGGCGGGCCGCGTGGGCCGGTGGCGCGCCCAGCGCCCGTGCGACTCCGCGCGCCGGGACCGCGTCGAGGGCGGGGCCCGCGCGGTGGCCCGGTGCCGCGTCGAGCGCCGGTGCCGCCCCCCGGGCCGCGCCGAGCGCCTGGGGCGCCCCCCGGGTCTGGGCCTGGATCTGAGCCTGGGCCTGGGCCTGGGCCTGGGCCTGGGCCTGGGCCTGGGCCTGGGCCTGGGCCTGGGGCGTCCCGCCCGCGACGGCCGCCGGGCCCGCCGGTGTCGCCAGCGGGGCCGCGCAGAAGCCGCACCGGTCGCCGATGAGTTCCATCCCGCACCAGTGGCAGGCCTCGCGCCGTACGGAGGAGACCAGCTGGTAGAGGACGGGCAGGTCGGGGAGGTACGCGGCGAACTCCACGACCTTGCCGGTGCCCCACCAGCCGGGCGAGGCCTCGGGCAGCGCGGTCTCCTGGACGGGCCCCTGGATCTGCCAGGCGGGGACGAGGGCGGTGGTGGGCCAGTCGGTCTGGAGCTGGCCGCGCGCGACGAGGAGCTGCGTGGCGAACTCCGGCCCCGCGAGGCGCTGGTCGCCCGCTCCGCCGAGCCGGACGATCTGCGGCGTGGGTCCGGCGAGGACCGCGAAGTGGGCCCCGGGCAGCCAGCCCTTGAGGTGGGAGGAGAGGCTGACGGGTACGCGGTCGAGGCGGGACACCGAGCCCAGTACGGCCCCGGCGTAGATGTAGTGGGCGAGCAGCCGGGCGGCGGAGGCGAGCACGCCGGGGCTGAAGTCGCAGGCCGCCAGTTGCCGTAACTGCCGCACGAGCACCGCCGCCCCGAGGGGCGGCAGGTCGGTGCGGACCAGCGCGATCCGGTCGCTCTCCAGCAGGGCCCGGACGGCGTGCAGGCGGCGCTGGACGGCCGCGGGGGCGGAGGTGGGGCAGACGACGACCACGCTGCCGTACCGCGCGAGGAGTTGCTGCATGTCGGCGATCGAGGCGTCCAGGGACCGCGTCTCGGGTGCCGCGAGCACGGCGGCGTTCGGCGTCTGGGGGTCGGTCGGCGGCAGCACCAGGTCGGTGCTGGTGACCGCGATCGCTGTCGGCACGTCAGACCCCCGTCCCCTCCGGCCTCCGGGGTCCCGGGGGCCGCGGATCACCTTCCGCGTTCGCGGCGTCACCGAAGGCGCCGCCGCCTCTGCACTTTATCCACGTCACCCGGGGTGGTGAACACACAATCCGCCAAGCTCTCCCCACTTTCTTCGGGCCCGGCGGCGGGCCGTCGGGGCGCCGGCTTCCCCTCGCCGACCCCCCCTCGCCGACCGTCCCTTGTTGCCGGAGGCCTTGACAACGCGATTGGTCTGGACCAACTTGTTCCGACAACGGTGGCCACCGCCCGCACCCCCGTACGAACCCCTCCGTACGACGACGTACGGCACCTCCACATCCCCAACTCCCCCACCGGAGGATGCACGTGGACCGCACCACCACCCGCCCTCGCGGACGTCGATGGCTCGGCGGAGCCCTCGCGCTCGCCGTCGGCTCCGGGCTCGTCCTCGTCGGCGGAGCCGGCACCGCCCAGGCGGCCGACGTCAACGTCGCCAAGAACGCCGGGTTCGAGAACGGCCTCTCCAACTGGTCCTGTTCCGCCGGGAGCGGCGCCGCCGTCTCCTCGCCGGTACGCACCGGGGCGGGCGCCCTGAGGGCCACCCCGGCCGGCCTCGACAACGCCAAGTGCGTGCAGACCGTGGCCGTCAAGCCCGGCTCCACGTACACGCTCAGCGCCTGGGTCCAGGGCGGGTACGCCTACCTCGGCGCGAGCGGCACCGGCACCGGTTCGGGCAGCGTCTCCACCTGGACGCCCGACAGCGCCTCGTGGAAGCAGCTCACCACCACCTTCACCACCGGCCCGAGCACCACCTCGGTCGAGGTGTACACCCACGGCTGGTACGGCACCACCCCGTACTCCGTCGACGACGTCTCCGTCCACGGCCCCGACGGGGGCGGCGGCCAGGACCCCGACCCGGTCGTCCCGGCCACCCCGGCCGGCCTCGCCGCGGGCACGGTCACCTCCTCCTCCGTCGACCTGAGCTGGACCGCCGTCTCCGGCGCCACCGGCTACAAGGTCTATCGCGACGGCGCCAACCCGCAGGCCGTGGCCGGCACGTCGGTGACCGTCTCCGGCCTGACCGCCGACACCGCCTACCAGTTCCAGGTCGCCGCGACGAACTCCGCGGGCGAGTCCGCGAAGTCCTCCGCGGTGTCCGCGCGGACCGCCAAGGTCACGGACCCCGGCCCCGGCCCGGCCGTGCCCAAGCACGCGCTGACCGGCTACTGGCAGAACTTCAACAACGGCGCGACCGTCCAGAAGCTGCGGGACGTGCAGTCGCAGTACGACATCATCGCGGTCTCGTTCGCCGACTCCACCGCCACGCCCGGCCAGATCGTCTTCAACCTCGACCCGGCCGTCGGCTACGCCTCCACCGCCGACTTCAAGGCCGACATCGCGGCCAAGAAGGCGGCCGGCAAGTCCGTCATCATCTCGGTCGGCGGCGAGAAGGGGAACGTCACGATCAACAGTGACGCCTCCGCCACCGCCTTCGCGAACAGCGCCTACGCCCTGATGCAGGAGTACGGCTTCAACGGGGTCGACATCGACCTGGAGCACGGCATCAACTCCACGTACCTGACCAAGGCGCTGCGCCAGCTCTCCGCCAAGGCGGGCTCCACCATGGTCCTGACGATGGCCCCGCAGACCATCGACATGCAGAACACCGGCACCGAGTACTTCAAGACGGCACTCGCCGTGAAGGACATCCTCACGGTCGTCAACATGCAGTACTACAACAGTGGTTCGATGCTCGGCTGCGACGGCAAGGTCTACAGCCAGGGCTCGGTGGACTTCCTCACCGCGCTCGCCTGCATCCAGATCCAGGGCGGCCTCGCCCCGTCCCAGGTCGGCCTGGGCGTCCCCGCCTCCACCCGGGGCGCGGGCAGCGGCTACGTCGACCCGCAGATCGTGAAGAACGCGCTCGACTGCCTGACCAAGCTCACCGGCTGCGGCAGCTACAAGCCGTCCCAGGCCTGGCCGACGCTGCGCGGCGCGATGACCTGGTCGACCAACTGGGACGCGACGGCCGGCAACGCCTGGTCGAACGCGGTGGGTCCGCACGTGCACAACCTGCCGTAACGGCAGGCGAGTCGACCGCGCCGCGCCGCCGCTCCCCCGGCGGCGCGGCGCCGTCTGGCGAGGTCCGGCGCCTCGTGCACCGACAGGTGCATGAGCCCCATCGGCATCCCGTCCCCGAACGGCCCTCCCCCAGTGCCTTCGGCCTGGGAGGTACCCCAGGTGCTTCCGGGCTTGAGGTCCCGGTGGACGAACCCGCAGGCGTGGATGGCCTCCGGGGCCTCGGCGAGCGCGGCCCCGAGCGCGCGCAGCGCCGCCTCCCCCTTCGGGCCCCGGGCGGCGAGGAGACCCGAAAGGGTGGGTCCCGGGATGTAGGCGGTGGCGAGCCGGGGCGCCTCCGCCTCGGGGTCGGCGTCGACGACCTGCGCGGTGTGGAAGCCGCCGACCTGACGGGCCGCCGCGACCTCGGCGCGGAAGCGCGCGCGGAAGGACGGGTCGGAGGCGAGTTCCGGCCGCGCGACCTCGACGGCGACGGCGCGCCCGCCGCGCGATCGGGCCAGGTAGACGGTTCCCATGCCGCCTTCGCCTAGCTTGTGCTCGATGAGTATCTGCCGATGAGGGTCCCCACGCGGGACAGCATGGCCGAACTCGACATCTTGACCGGTCCATGACATAGCTTCACCATGTGGCCGGACACCCGCACGAGTTTGTCGCACTCCCCCACACTCCCCACCCAGGAGACAGCATGCGACGTCCCACCCGCGGCAGAAGGTCCGCCACCCTCGCGGCCCTCGTGGCGCTCGCCCTCGCGGCGCCCCTCTCCGCCCTCTCCTCACCCGCCGGGGCCGACCCGGCGCCGATCGCCGCCCGTATCGCCTCCGGCGCCGAGGAGGTGATCCGGCAGTACGAGATCACCGGTCCCTCCACCGTCGCCGCCCGCACCGCGCTCACCGCCACCGGCGTCTCGATCGACGAGGTCGACGCCCGCGCGGTCGTCGTCAGCGCCAACACCGAGCAGCTCGCCCGGCTCAAGGCACTCGGCTACAGGCCCGTCGCCCTTCCCGGCCCGCCGGACCGCGGCCCCGCCAAGGCACAGCCCCACGGCCACACGCACGAGAGCGAGGGGATCGCCCCGCTCGACTTCCCCTCCGCCGATTCGAGGTACCACAACTTCGCGGAGATGAACGCGGAGATCGACCAGCGCCTCGCGCAGTACCCCTCGATCATGCGCAAGCAGGTGATCGGGAAGACGTACCAGGGCCGGGACATCGTCGCGATCAAGATCAGCGACAACGTCGCCACCGACGAGAACGAGCCCGAGGTCCTCTTCACCCACCACCAGCACGCCCGCGAGCACCTCACGGTCGAGATGGCGCTGTACCTCCTGCGCGAGCTCGGCGCGGGCTACGGCAGCGACTCCCGGGTCACCAACGCCGTGAACGGGCGCGAGATCTGGATCGTCCCGGACCTCAACCCGGACGGCGGCGAGTACGACATCGCCTCCGGCTCGTACCGCAGCTGGCGCAAGAACCGGCAGCCCAACTCCGGCTCCTCGTACATCGGTACGGACATGAACCGGAACTGGAACTACAAGTGGGGCTGCTGCGGCGGCTCCTCCGGGTCCAAGAGCTCGGAGACGTACCGCGGCACGGCCCCCGAGTCGGCCCCCGAGGTGAAGGTCGTCTCCGACTTCGTCCGCTCGCGGGTCGTCGGCGGCAAGCAGCAGATCACCGCGGCCATCGACTTCCACACCTACAGCGAGCTGGTCCTCTGGCCCTTCGGCTGGACCACGGCCAACACCGCGCCCGGCATGACGCAGGACGACCGCGACGCCTTCGCGGCCGTCGGCGGCAAGATGGCCGCGAGCAACGGCTACACGCCCGAGCAGTCGAGCGACCTCTACATCACGGACGGCTCGATCGACGACTACCTGTGGGGCGTGCACAGGATCTTCGGCTACACGTTCGAGATGTACCCGGCCTCGTCCGGCGGGGGCGGCTTCTACCCGCCCGACGAGGTCATCGAGCGCGAGACGAGCCGCAACCGCGACGCCGTCCTCCAGCTCCTGGAGAACGCGGACTGCATGTACCGCTCGATCGGCAAGCAGGCCCAGTACTGCACGACGTCCTGAGCACACGAGGTGAACGGGCCGGGGCCGGCGGGAAGTTCCCGCCGGCCCCGGCTCTGTCGCCCCCAGGGCCCGTCGTGGCATTTCCGTGGAAACCGGATCGGCGCCCGTGGGCGCCCTGTAGGTTCGCGCCATGGCGAAGAGCAAGGTGATGGAGAGCCCGGAGTCGCGCTTCTCCGCGGTACTGGCGAGCGCGGCGGGCCTTCCGGGTGTACGGATCGACCGGGAGGCGTACCTCCGCAAGGCCCTGGCCCGCCACTGCTCCGAGGACGACATCCGCAGGGCGATCGAGGAGACCCCCGCGGCGGCCGGCATCCCTCTCGAGGTCCTGAACAAGGCGGCCGACGACTCCATCGGCTACGAGACCGCCAAGGCCAGCGCCCTCTCCGCCGCCGCCGGGATGCCCGGCTTCCTCGCCCTGCCGGCCACCGTGCCCGCCGACCTGGCCCAGTACTTCGGCCACATGCTGCGCATCGCGCAGAAGCTCGCGTACCTCTACAGCTGGCCCGATCTGTTCTCCGGTGACAGCGACGGGGTCGACGACGCGACCAAGAGCGTCCTGACGCTCTTCTTCGGCGTGATGTTCGGTACCCAGTCGGCGAACGCCGCCGTCGGGCAGATCGCGGGGATGATGTCGAAGGAGGTCGCCAAGAAGCTGCCGCAGAAGGCGCTCACCCAGGGCGTCGTCTATCCGATCGTGAAGAGGGTCGCGGGCTACCTCGGCGTCCAGATGACGAAGCAGACCTTCGCGAAGACCGTCTCGAAGGCCATCCCCGTCGTCGGGGCCGTCGTCTCCGGCGGGCTGACGTACGCGACCTACCGCCCGATGGCGAAGAGGCTGAAGAACCACCTCGCCGGACTGGAACTCACCCTGCCGGCCCCCCGAGCAGCCCGCGCCGAAGCCGACTTCGTGGACGGTGAAGTCGTGGACGCGGAAATCGTGGAAGCCCACGACCCCACCACCGCGGACCGCTCCGCGCCCGCCTCGGCCTGACCCGCGCGCCGGTCGCGCCCGACCGCGAGGGGCCCGACCGCCCCGGGCCTACCGCCCGGGGGCCGGGGCCGCCCGCCTCAGCCGAGGACGGCGAGTGCGTCGATCTCGATGAGGAGACCGGCCGGGAGGCCGACGTACACGGTCGTCCGGGCGGAGGCCGGGGCCTTGAGGCCCTGCTCCTCGAAGTACGCGTTGTAGATCTCGTTCATCTCGGCGAAGTGGTCCACGTCCGTCAGGTAGACGCGGGTCATCATGACGTCGTCCCAGCTCGCGCCGCCCTCCTCCAGGATCGCCTTGACGTTGGCGAAGGTCTGGAGGGTCTGCTCGCGCAGCGTCGGGCCCGCGACCACCGGGGCCTGGCCCTCGACGGCGGGGAGGAAGCCGACCTGGCCGGCGACCTGGAGGATGTTGCCCTTCTTCACTCCGTGCGAGAACTTCGCGGGCGGGGCGGTGTGGGTGGCGGGGGTGAGGGCGATCTTCTCGGTGGTCATCCGTTGTCCTTGGTGGGTGCGGTGCCGGAGTACTCGCGGCTGATGGCGTCCGCGGTGCGGCGCACCTGCGGGAGGAGGGTGAGGAGTTCCTCGGCCGTGACGACCACGTTGGGCGCCGAGACCGACATGGCGGCGACGACCCGGCCGTCGGCGCCGCGGATGGGGGCGCCGACGCAGTTGATGGACTCCTCGTGGCCGCCGAGGTCGGTGGCCCAGCCCTGTTCGCGTACGGTCGCCAGCTCCTTGAGGAAGGCGGCGGCGTTCGGGGTCGAACGGGGCGTGTACGGGGGGTAGTCGAGCTTCGCGGCGACGGCGCGGCGCTCGGGCTCGGGCAGGTCGGCGAGGAGCAGCTTGGCGACGGCGGCGACGGTGATCGCGACCGGCTTGCCGATGCGGGAGTACATGCGGACCGGGTAGCGGCTCTCGACCTTGTCGATGTAGAGGACCTCGCCCTCCTCGTAGACGGCGAGGTGGACGGTGTGCCCGATCCGCTCGTTGAGCTCGGTGAGGTAGGGGTGGGCGATCTCGCGGACGTCGAGGTTCTCGACGGCCTCCTGGGCGAGGGCGAAGAGGCGGGCGCCGAGGCGGTAGCGCTGGTCCTGCTGCCGGTGGACGAGGCCGTGCTCGTGGAGGGTGCGCAGGAGGCGCAGGGCCGTGGACTTGTGGACGCCGAGCTCGTCGGCGACCTGCCCGAGGTCGGCGGGGCCACGGGCGAGCAGCGGCAGGATGCTGAGCGCCCGGTCGACGGTCTGGCTCATGGCGTACGTACCTCCTGGTCGTCCCCCGTCCGGTCGGGGCCCTCCTGGTCGCGCCCCGTCCAGCCGGGGCCGAGGTGAAGTGTCCCCCAGGCGTCGGCGTCGAGGGCGGCGAGCCGGTCGGCGTGGGCGCGGCGGGGCGGGACGGCGACGTCGCCGGGGACCGTGAGGGCGGCGGCGGCCATGAGGTGGCCGTGGCGGAGGCGTTCGGTCATGCCGAGCCCCCGGAGGGTCGCGGAGAGGAACCCGGCGGCGAAGGCGTCGCCCGCGCCGACGGGCGCGAGGACGTCGACGCGGGGGGCGGGGACGGTGGTGACGGTGTCATGATCAGCCCCGCCGGCGTTTGAGGCGCGGGGGTCCGGGCGCAGGGCCCCCGGTTCGGGAAGGGGCGGGGTGGGGAAGGAAGCCGCGCAGCGCTCGAACGCGACCGCCCCCTCCCCGCCCTGCTTGACCACCAGCACCGCGGGCCCCGCCAGCACCTCACGGATCTCGCCCGGCTCACGGAGCCCCCACAGCGCCTCCGCCTCGTCCGCGCCGACGAAGACGAGGTCGGCGCGGCGGGCGAGTTCGAGCAGCACCTCGGGCGCGGCACCGTCGCGCCACAGGGCGGGCCGGTGGTTGACGTCGAAGGAGACGAGGGGGCGCCCGGGGCGCGGGGCGGTCAGCTCGCGCACGAGGGCGAGGCAGTCGGCGGAGAGGGCGGCCGTGATGCCGGTGAGGTGCAGGACGCGGCCGTCGGCGACGGAGTCGTACGGGACGGTGGCGGGCGACATCGCGGAGGCGGCCGAGCCGGCGCGGTAGTAGACGACCTCGTGGGCCTCCGTGGCCCGGTCGTCGGCCGTGCGGAAGTAGACGCCGGTCGGGCGGTGCGGGTCGCGGCCGACGGCGGCGACGTCCACGCCGTACGCGCCGATCGTCTCGACCAGGTGGTGGCCGAAGCCGTCCCGGCCGACGCGGCCGACCCACCGCACGCGGTGGCCGGCGGCGGCGAGGGCGCAGGCGACGTTGGACTCGGCGCCGCCGATCGCGCGGGCGAAGGAGGGGACGTCGGCGAGGCGGCCGGGCCGGGAGGGCAGGAAGGTCACCATGGACTCGCCGAGGCAGACGAAGTCCGGGGGCGCGTGTCCGCTCACTCTCGGGCTCCCTGTGGCTCCTACGGGTCCATTGACCCGGCCTTGGCCCGGATGTTAGACAGCAGTGAGCAGTATGCGCAATGAGCGTTGCATCTTCCGCAACGCGCAGATGAGGAGGCCCGATGCCCGACCTGGCGAACGAGCGAGTCGACCACCGATTCAAGGGGCTGCCCCCGGACGCCGAGGGCCTGACCGTCGGCGAGCTGGCGGCCCAGCGGCGCAACCTCTTCACCGGCGGCTTCACCACCCCAGTGCTCGCGCTCTCGGCCGAGTCCGTCGAGCACAACCTCCGCCTCCTGGAGGTCTACGCGGAGCGCCACGGCCTCGCGTTCGCCCCGCACGGCAAGACCTCCATGGCGCCCCGGCTCTTCGACCGCCAGCTGGAGCACGGCGCCTGGGGGATCACCGCCGCCGTGCCGCACCAGGCCCGCGTCTACCGGGCCCACGGTGTCGCCCGGATCTTCCTCGCGAACGAGGTCGTCGACCCGGTCGCCCTGCGCTGGCTCGCCGCCGAGCTCGACGCCGACCCGGACTTCCGCTTCCTCTGCTACGTCGACTCCGTGCGCGGCGTCGAGCTGATGGACGAGGCGCTGCGCGCCGCCGGCGCCGCCCGCGCCGTGGACGTCGTCGTCGAGCTGGCGGCCGGCGCGACCGGGCGGACGGGCGTGCGGACCGAGGCGGAGTGCGCGGCCGTCGCCGACGCGGTCGCGGCCGCTCCGGCGCTGCGGCTCGTCGGCGTCGCCGGGTACGAGGGCACGATGCCCGGCGCGGACGGCGAGCGGGTCAGGGAGTGGCTGCAGCGGCTGGTGGGCCTCGCGGCCGACTTCGACAAGGCCGGCCGTTTCGACCCCGCGATCGGCGAGATCGTGATCAGCGCGGGCGGGAGCGAGTGGTTCGACGCGGTCGCCGAGGTCTTCGCGGAGATCCCGGGCCTCTCCCGCCCGGTCCTGAAGCTGCTGCGCTCCGGCGCGTACGTCTCGCACGACGACGGGCAGTACCGTGAGCGGACCCCCTTCAACCGGGTGCCCGAGGAGGGCGCGCTCCAGCCCGCGTTCAGGCTCTGGTCGCAGGTCGTGTCCCGGCCGACCGCCGAGCAGGCGTTCACCAACGCGGGCAAGCGGGACGCCGCCCACGACCTCCACCTCCCCGAGGCGCAGGTCGTCCGGGACGCCCGGACGGGCGAGGTGCGCGCCGCCGAGGGTGTCACCGTCACGGGCCTCTCCGACCAGCACGCCTGGCTCCGCACGGAGTCCGGCGCGGACGTGGAGGTCGGCGACTGGGTCGGCATGGGCCTGTCCCACCCGTGTACGTCCTTCGACAAGTGGCAGCTGATCCCGCTGGTCGAGGCGGACGGCACGGTCGTCGACTACATCCGCACCTTCTTCTAGGACCTGTCCGGTCGATCAGGCCGGATCAGGGAGCGGCTGCTGGTGCGTGCGATCGCAAGGCGGAGGAGGCAGTCAACGCGGTGCCCCCGTGCCCGAAGGGCTGCGGGGGACGTTGACGAGTGACGACAACGCGGCGAGCGTGCGTGCCAGACGCCGTCGGGCCCGCCCTTCGGGCGGCCGGCGCTACTTTCGCAACACGCCCTAGGAACAGGAGCAGGGTCATGGACCTCGTCTTCCGCGACGCGGAGGTCGTCGACGGCAGCGGCGGGCCGTCGTACCGGGCCGACGTGGCGATCGACGGCGGCCGGATCGCCGCGATCGTCAAGGAGGGCGCCGCCGCCGGCTGCCAGCGCCCGACCGCCCGGCGCGTCGTGGACGCCGAGGGCCTCGCGCTCTCCCCCGGCTTCGTCGACATGCACGCCCACAGCGACCTCGCGCTGCTCCGCGACCCCGACCACAGCGCGAAGGCGGCGCAGGGCGTGACGCTCGAAGTCCTGGGCCAGGACGGCCTGTCGTACGCGCCGGTCGACGACCGCACGCTCGACGAGGTCCGGCGGACGATCTCCGGCTGGAACGGCGGTGCGCCCGGGGACACGACCGTCGACCTGGACTGGCGGACGGTCGGCGAGTACCTGGACCGGCTCGACGGGGCGCACGGCGGCCGGGGCATCGCGGTCAACGCCGCGTACCTCGTCCCGCAGGGGACGGTCAGGATGTACGCGGTCGGCTGGGAGGACCGCCCCGCGACCGGGCCCGAGCTGGACCGGATGCGGCGGCTCGTCGCCGAGGGCCTGGAGCAGGGCGCGGTCGGCATGTCCTCCGGTCTGACGTACACCCCCGGCATGTACGCGCCGGACGCCGAACTCACCGAGCTCTGCCGGGTCGTGGCGGAGTACGGCGGCTACTACTGCCCGCACCACCGCTCGTACGGCGCCGGGGCCCTGCGGGCGTACGAGGAGATGGTCGCCCTCACCCGCGAGGCGGGCTGCGCCCTCCATCTGGCCCACGCCACGATGAACTTCGGCGTGAACGAGGGCCGGGCGCCGGAGCTGCTGGCCCTGCTGGACGAGGCGCTCGCCGGGGGCGCGGACATCACCCTCGACACGTACCCGTACACGCCCGGCAGCACGACCCTGGTCGCCGTCCTGCCGAGCTGGGCGGGCGAGGGCGGCCCGGAGGCGGTGCTGGCGCGCCTGCGCGACGAGGGGACGGCGGAGCGGATCCGGCACCACCTGGAGGTCGTCGGCTCGGACGGCTGCCACGGGGTGCCGATGGAGTGGGACACGATCGAGATCGCGGGCGTGGGCGACCCCGCTCTCGCGGGCTTCGTGGGCCGCCGCCTCGACGGCTGGGACACGGCGCGCCGGCTCCTGCTCGACGACCGGCTCGGCACGTCGGTCCTCCAGCACGTGGGCCACGAGGAGAACGTCCGGACGATCATGCGGCACCGGGTGCACACGGGCGGCTCGGACGGCATCCTCCAGGGCCTCAAGCCGCACCCGCGCGCGTACGGCACGTTCCCGGAGTACCTGGGGCGGTACGTGCGCGAGCTCGGCGTCCTCTCCCTGGAGGAGTGCGTCGCCCATCTGACGTCCCGCCCGGCGGCCCGGCTCCGCCTCCCGGACCGGGGGCTGGTCAGGGAGGGGTACGTGGCGGACCTGGTCCTCTTCGACCCGGCGACGGTCGCGGCGGGAGCGACGTACGCGTCCCCCCGCACCCTCCCGGTGGGCATCCCGCACGTCCTGGTGGACGGCAGGTTCGTCGTCGAGGACGGCCGGCGGACGGACGTCCTGGCGGGCCGGGCGATCCGCCGGACACCCGTCAGCGGGTGAGCCGGGCGCGCACCCAGGCGGGGTCGGGGTTCACGTGCGCCCTGCCCTCGACGACGACCGTCGGCACCGTCTCGTCGCCGCCGGTGGCCGCCCGGACGTCGGCCGCGCCTTCCGGGTCGCGCCAGATGTCGACCCAGTGCGCCCGGCGGGCCCGGGTGCCCAGCCGGAGGCGCAGGCGCAGGCAGTAGGCGCAGCCGGGCCGCCAGTAGACGACGGGGCGGCCGTCGGCCTCGGCGCGGCGCCGGGCCTCGGCGGCCCCGGTCGACCTCGGGAAGACCAGGGGCGAGGTGACGGCCGCGAGCAGCACGAAGAGCAGCACCAGGGGGGCGACCACCGCGAAGGAACCACCGTCGGCGACCCGGGCACCGACGACGAGCCCACCGCAGAGCAGCAACAGCACCGGCAGGACCCACGCACGCATCATGCTGCCGGAGGCTACCGGGCGGGGCACCCGGCGGGAGGGCACGGGGGCTGCCGTGACGGGGCGGCCCGCGGGTGTGCCGGGGGCGCCCGGGACCGGACGGCCCGCGCTCAGCAGGAGCCCACCGGGACCAGGCGTCCCGCAGGTCCGCCCGAGTCCACCGGGACCGGTCCGTCCGGAGCCCACCGGGACCGGTCCGTCCGGAGCCCACCGGGACCGGTCCGTCCGGAAGCTACCGGGCCGGGGTGTCCCGCAGGTCACCGCGGGGCGCGTCCGCCGGTGGCGCGGAGGCGGCCGGCGGCCACGGGTCCCTTCGGAGCCACAGCAGGCCGAGCGCGAGGACGAGGCCGGCGAGGACGAAGCCGTACCAGGGGGTGTGGCCCGAGGGCGCCGTCTCGTACACGAGCGCCGCCGAGAGGACGGCGAGGACCTGGCCCGCCCGGCTGTGCCAGGCGGCCGCCGCGACGACGGCCGTGCCCCACAGCAGGTACCAGGGCTGCACCATGGGCGAGAGCGCGACCAGGGCGACCAGGGCGAGGCCGAGCCCGAGGACCGGGTCGGTCCGGCCCTTCCAGGCCCGCCACGCGAGCACCAGGATCAGCCCGGCGGCGACGGCGAGCCCCAGCTTCTGGACGGCGCCCTTGACCGGGTCGGGGTCGTCGGCGAGGAGCGTGCCGAGCGCGAGCCCGAGGTCGCTGGTGAGGGAGAGGGCCGTGTGGATGGCCCCGGCGACGCTCTGCGTCCGCAGCCACCCGAAGCCGGTTCCGGCGGCGAGCGTCGCCCCGACGGCGACCGCGCCCGCGACGAGCCCGGGCAGGACCAGTCCCTTCGCCACACCCCGTACGCCGCCGCCGTCGCGGTGGGCGACCATGACGCCGATGAACAGCAGGGCGACCGCCGCCGGCGACTTCACCATCATGGCGAGGCCGACGAGGACGCAGCCGAGCACCCACCGCCCGCGCACGGCGAGCAGCACCCCGCCCAGCACGAGGCCGATCATCAGCCCGTCGTTGTGCATGCCGCCGACGACGTGGATCAGGAGCAGCGGGTTGAGCGCGGCCAGCCACACCGCGCCGTCGCGGTGGCCGGCCGTGCCGCCCGCGAGGCCGCGGACGGACCGGACGATCAGCGCGAGGGCGCCGAGGGCGATCAGCCGCATGCCGAGGACGGCGGGCACGACCGCCCCGCCGGTGACCGCGACGACGGCCTCGGCGAGGAGCAGGAAGACGGGGCCGTACGGGGCGGGGGTGTCGGTCCAGTTCCCTCCGACGCTCGCCGCCGCGTCCGCGCCGAGCTCGCCGGGGCCGAGGACGGAGGGCCCGGCGCCGTAGACGTCGTGGCCTTCGAGGACCATCCCGCCCTGGGCGATGTAGCTGTAGACGTCCGCGCTGTGGAGCGGCGGGGCGAGCAGGAGCGGCGCGGTCCAGAGGGCCAGGGTCCCGAGCACCCCGTCCCGTACGCCCCGCGCGAGCAGGACGCCGTACCGCCACCAGGCGGCGACGAGCAGGGTCAGGCCGAGGTACGCGAGGAGGGCGCCGGCCACGGTGAGCGCGGAGCCGCGCGGCTCCCAGAGGCCCCAGCCGCCGCGTACGGGCAGCGTCCCGGCGGCCCACCCGCCCACGGCGACGGCGAGCGACCCGGCAGCACCCAGCCACCGGCATCCGGAGGCACTGAAGACCCACATGACGTGCCAACCTATCCCGCGCGCGGGAGACCCCCGAATCCTCCGACCTCGCCCGCTACCTCGGCCGCTTGGTGGCGCCCCGCCCGCGGCCCTGCTTCCCCGGGTGCTCGGTGGCGCCGGACGCGTCGGCGGTGGGCGCGGTACCCGGTCCGGCCGTCGCCGCCCCGGTCGGAGCAGTCGTCGCCGACGGGCCCTCGCCGGTGGCTTCGGGGCCGGTGCTCCCCGGGGAGGGGGTCGTCGCGGTCGCGGTGGGGGCGCCGCCGGAGCCGCCGGAGCCGGGGCCGGAGGGCGCGGAGGTACCCGCGGTGGCGGTGGCGGTGGGGGCGGTCGGATCCGCCTGGATCAGCGCGGGCGGCCCGTCGGAGCCGCCGTCCGGGGAGTTCGACCCGCCCTTCGTGCCGGCGCCGCCCGAGAGCAGCGCGGCGGCGGCGCCGAGGACGGCGAGTCCGCCCGCGGCGATCAGCCACACCGGGCCGCGGGCCCGGCGGGCGGGGGCGTGGCGGCGGCGGGCGCGCCGGGATCCGGCGGCTCCGGGGTCGTGCTGGCTCATGGGGCCGAATTGTAGGGAGCACGCCACCGAGAGTGCGACGGGGGTCACACCGGGGTGTCCGACGTGTCCCAAAACACGAGGCGTCCCGCCCGGCCCCGCCGTAAGCTCTCGTCATGCAGGTGATCCAGTCCACGAAGCTCGCCAACGTCTGTTACGAAATCCGGGGTCCGGTGCTCGAAGAGGCGATGCGGCTTGAGGCTGCGGGTCATCGCATCCTCAAGCTCAACACGGGCAACCCGGCCGCCTTCGGCTTCGAGTGTCCGCCCGCCATCCTCGAGGACGTGCTGCGGAACCTCTCCGAGGCGCACGGCTACGGCGACGCGAAGGGCCTGCTCTCGGCCCGCCGGGCGGTGATGAGCCACTACGAGACGAAGGGCATTCCGCTCTCCGTCGAGGACATCTACCTCGGCAACGGCGTCTCGGAGCTGATCCAGATGTCGATGCAGGCGCTCCTCGACGACGGCGACGAGGTCCTCGTACCGGCTCCGGACTATCCGCTGTGGACGGCCTCGGTCTCGCTCGCGGGCGGTACGGCCGTGCACTACCGCTGCGACGAGCAGTCCGACTGGATGCCGGACCTCGCCGACATCGAGCGGAAGATCACCGACCGCACCAAGGCGATCGTGATCATCAACCCGAACAATCCGACGGGCGCCGTCTACGACGACGAGATGCTCCGCTCGCTGACGGAGATCGCCCGCCGCCACGGCCTGGTGGTCTGCTCGGACGAGATCTACGACAAGATCCTCTACGACGGCACGACGCACACGCCGACCGCCGCGATCGCCCCGGACCTGCTCTGCCTCACCTTCAACGGGATGAGCAAGAACTACCGGGTGGCGGGCTTCCGCTCCGGCTGGCTCGCGGTGTGCGGCCCGAAGCACCACGCGACCTCCTACATCGAGGGCCTCACGATCCTCGCCAACATGCGGCTGTGCGCGAACATGCCCGCGCAGCACGCGGTGGCCGCCGCCCTCCAGGGCCGGCAGTCGATCGAGGACCTGGTCCTGCCGGGCGGGCGGCTGCTGGAGCAGCGGGACACGGCGTACGAGCTGCTGACGCAGATCCCGGGCGTGACGTGCGTGAAGCCGAAGGGCGCGCTGTACCTCTTCCCGCGCCTCGACCCGAACGTCTACAAGATCAAGGACGACCGGCAGATGGTCCTGGACCTGCTGCGGGCCGAGAAGATCATGGTCGTGCACGGGACGGGGTTCAACTGGCACGAGCCGGACCACTTCCGGATCGTCACGCTGCCGGCGGCGGCGGACCTGGCGGACGCGGTGACGCGGATCGGCCGGTTCCTGGACGGCTACAGCCAGCCCTGAGACCCGGCGGCCGCGCGCCATCACCGGACCTCACTCAACTTTAGACAGAATCTAAGCTAGGATGGCTCCAGAGCACCCAGGAGGCCGTCCCCATGTACGAACCGATCCGCACCAAGTCGGTCCACCGGATGGCCGACGACGACCACACGTATCCGCACCGCTCGCGCGAGGAGGAGCTGGACATCCAGCTCGCCGGACACCTCGCCGCCCTGCTCGCCGTCACCGACGAGCTCGGCGACACGGAGGCCGGCGAGCTCATCGCCCGCCAGGTGGCGCGGCTGCGCGGCGCGCCGCCCGCCCGCCACGCGGGCCTGAGCGGCTCGCCGGCGCGGGACCTGCACAGCAAGGCGCACGCCCTCGCGGGCCGCGCCCTGGTCGTCGCCGCCTCCCGGGCCGACACGGCCGCCGCGATCCTCGCCGCCGAGCGCATGGACGCGCACACCGCGGCGCTGGCCGGGGAACCCGCCCTGGCCGCGGCCGGCACCCCCTGACGGCCCCGGTCCGCGTGGCACGAACCGCGCGGACCGGGAGCCACACATACCCGCCCCCGGAGACGGAGCGGACGGGATGCGGCACCCCCCGCTCCGGTTCGGTACCGGGATCGGCACTTCACGCGCCGTACACCCAACTCCCCCTGGAATGTGGGTTTCCGCGAGCACTCTGCCCGCGTGAGACGCATCCTGGGAATCGTCCTGGCCGTTCTGCTCCTCGGCGGCGTGGCCGCCGTCCTCCTGACGGACGGCGACAAGGACACAGGCACGGCAACGAAGACCGTGCGAGGAGTCATCGGGTCGGAGAAGGCCGAGTTCTTCGCCGACCCTCAGGTGGTGAAGGCGCTCGCCGCCAAGGGATTCACCGTGGGCACCGAGACCTCCGGGTCCTGGGACATGGACGAACTGCCCCTCGACGGCTACGACTTCGCCTTCCCCTCCTCCCGCGGGCCCGCCGACGGGCTCCGCGCGAAGGCGAAGACGAAGGACCGGGCGACCACCTCGCCCCTGCGGCCGTTCTACTCGCCGCTCGTCGTCGTGGCCCACAGCCCGGCCGCCCGGGTCCTCGCGGGCAACGGCCTCGCGACCCTCGGCCCGCGCGGGACGACCGGCACCCTGAAGATGGACGCCTATCTGGCCGCCGCCCGCGCCGACCGGACCTGGCAGCAGCTGAAGGGCTCCGCCGGGCACGCCGAGCTGAGCGGCACCCTCTTCATCACCTCCACCGATCCGGTCGCCTCCAACTCCGGCGCCCTCTACCTGGCGGCCGCGAGCTACGTCGCCGACGGCGGCAAGGTCGCGGGCGACACCGCCGCCGTGACCCGCACCGCACCCCTCATGCGCAAACTGATCCAGGTGCAGGGCGCCCAGCAGGCGGGCTCCGACGCCCCGTTCCGCGACTTCGTCAGCGGTGTCGGCAACCCCCTGGTCCTGGTGTACGAGTCCCAGGTCGCCGCCCAGCTCCTCGCGGGCCGGCCGATGGGCGACCTCGTCGTCCTCTACCCGGACACCACCGTCAGCAGCGACCACACCCTCGTACCGCTCACCGAGAACGGCCGGGCGCTCGGTGAACTCCTCTCCAGCGACCCAGAGTTGCGCAAGCTCGCGGTCCGCCACGGCTTCCGGCCGCAGGGCCCGGCGGGCGAGTTCACCTCCGCCACCGGCGCACACACCGCCTACCTCAACCAGACACTCACCGGTGTCCGCCAGGCGCCCGTGCCCACCAGCGAGGTGCTGCACGAGATGGCGCGGCGGGCCCGCGACCAGGGGGACCCCGCATGACCGGACAGCAGCCCGAGGACCCGAGAAGAACGATGGCCCTGACACCTCCCGGGCACGACACCCCGCTCGTGCTCACCCCGCCCGAGCCGGTCCCGCCCGTCCGCCCCGCGCAGGCCTCCGGCCTCGTACCGCTGGACGAGGCCACCCGCACCGAGATGTCCCGGCGGGCCTCCGAGTACGTCACCACGCTCGAAGGGCTCGACCCGCGCTCCCCCGACTTCGCGGGCCGCATCGGCGAGATCGCGGCGCTCGGCGCCGGCGAGATGCGCTCGGCCGCCCAGCAGTCGAACCGCATGCTCGACCGCACGGTCCGCTCGCTCGGCACCGGCGCGCCCGGCGGCGACGCCCAGACCCGGGTCGGCGCCTCGCTCGTCGAACTCCGGCGCACGGTCGAGGACCTGGACCCCCGGGACACCCCCACCAAGGGCATCAAGGGGCTGCTCGCCAAGCTCCCCGGCGGCAACAGACTGCGCGACCACGTCGCCAAGTACGCCTCCTCGCAGGCCACGCTGAGCCGGATCGTCGGCTCGCTCCGCGGCGGCCAGGACGAACTGCGCCGCGACAACGCGGCGTTGCAGACGGAGCGGGCCCGCCTGTGGGAGACCATGGGCAGACTCCAGGAGTACGCGGTGCTCACGGAGGCCCTCGACGCGGCCGTCGAGCAGCGCGTCGCCCGCACCCCGGACCCGGCCCAGGCGGACGCGCTGCGCGCCGACGTACTCTTCCCGGTCCGGCAGAAGCACCAGGACCTGCTGACCCAGCTGGCCGTCTGCGCCCAGGGGTACATGGCGATGGACGTGGTCCGGCGGAACAACGACGAGCTGATCAAGGGCGTGGACCGCGCGGCGTCGACGACGCTGACGGCCCTGCGGATCGCCGTCATGCTCGCCTCCGCCCTGGAGAACCAGCACAAGGTCACCGAGCAGGTGAACGTGCTGCGGTCGACGACGGAGGACCTGATCCTCGGCAACGCGGCGATGCTGTCGCAGCAGGCCGACGACATCCACGAGATGGCGGCGAACCCGGCCGTGGGCGCGGAGACCCTCCGCACGGCGTTCCAGCAGATCTACTCGACCCTCGACGCCATCGACACCTACAAGGTGCGGGCGACGGAGTCCATGGCGGCCACGGTCGACTCCCTGACCGCGGAACTCCAGGTGGCCAGTGCGCACCTGGAGCGCAGCCGCCGCACGAGCGCCCTGGAAGGGGGCGGCGCCGCATGAGGAAGGCCGCCTCCCTCCCCCGGGCGCTCGCCGCCCTCGCCCTCGCCCTGCTCGTCACGGCCACCGGCGGCTCCTGCTCGACCATCGACAACAGCACCGTCGGCGGCCAGGGCGGCCCGACGCCCGACCGGTACGGCACGGGCTACGCCCCCGGCACGCTCCGGGTCCTCGCCTCCTCCGAGCTGGCCGACATGGCCCCCGTACTGGAAGAGGCCCGCAAGGCCACCGGGGTCACCGTCCGCCCCACCTACGCGGGCACCCTCGACGCCGTCGAGCAGATCGCCTCCGGCGAGGCGGAGAAGGCGTACGACGCGATCTGGCTGTCCTCCAACGACTACCTCAGGCTCCGCCCGGACACCGTCGGCCGGATCACCGGCGAGACCCCGGTCATGACCTCGCCGGTGGCCGTCGGCGTACGGCCCGAGGCCGTCGCCCGGCTCGGCTGGGACCCGTCGAAGGTCACCTGGTCGCAGCTGCACAAGGCGGTCGCCGAGAAGAAGCTGACGTACGGCATGACCGACCCGAAGCGCTCCAACTCCGGTTTCTCCGCGCTGGTCTCGGTGGCCTCGGGGCTCTCCGGCGCGCAGTCCGCGCTGACCGCGCAGGACGTCGCCCGGGCCACTCCCCGGCTGAAGGAGTTCTTCGCGGGCCAGAAGCTGACGTCCGGCTCCTCCGGCTGGCTCGCGACCGCGTACGGCCGCCGCACCGACCTCGACGCGCTCGTCAACTACGAGTCCGTGCTGCTGTCGGCGCCCGGGAAGCTCACCGTGATCCGCCCCTCGGACGGCGTCGTGACCGCCGACTACCCGCTGACCCTGCTGACCTCCGCCCGTGCCGAGGCGAAGGACGCCGCCGGCCGGCTCACGACGTATCTGCGCACCCCGGACGCCCAGCGGCGCATCACGGAGACGACCCTGCGCCGCCCGGTCGTCCTCGGTGTCCCGCCGGCGGCCGCGCTCGCCGAGGACAAGCGGCGCGAGCTGCCCTTCCCTGGCAGCCGGGCCGTCGCCGACGACCTGCTCGACTCCTACGACAACGCCCTGCGCAGGCCCTCCCGCACGGTGTACGTGCTCGACACGTCCGGCTCCATGGCGGGCGAGCGCCTCGAACGCCTGAAGGCGTCGCTGGCCGAGCTCACCGGCGACTTCCGGGACCGGGAGGAGGTCACCCTGATGCCCTTCGGCTCCGCGGTGAAGCGGGGCGAGGTCCACACGCACAAGGTCGACCCGGCCTCGCCCAAGGCGGCGCAGGACGAGATACGGAGCGACACGGGGAACCTCACGGCCTCCGGCGGCACCGCGATCTACTCCAGCCTCCAGGAGGCGTACCGCTTCCTGGGCGGAACCCGCGGCGACGACACCTTCACCTCGATCGTGCTCATGACGGACGGCGAGAACACCGACGGCGACCCCGCCTCCGCCTTCGACACCTTCTACCGCTCCCTGCCCGCCGAGCAGCAGCGCACCCCGGTCTTCCCGATCCTCTTCGGGGACTCCGACCGCGGCGAGCTCGACCACATCGCGAGCCTGACCGGCGGCAAGCTCTTCGACGCCACCACGGGCTCGCTCGACGGCGCCTTCGAGGAGATCCGTGGCTACCAGTGACCGTCTCCCGAACCGCCTCCTGCGGTACGCCGAGTCCCGCAAGAACCTGACGGGCTGCGCCGCCGGCCTGGCCGGTCTCGCGCTCACCCTCACCGGGGCGGCGGGCGCCCTGTGGCCGCTGGTGGTCGTGGGCCTGTACGCGGCGGGGGCGCTGATCGCCCCGCCCGAGCGCCCCGACACCCCGTGCTTCCCGGATGCCGGCGAGCAACTCGACGCGCTGCGCGCCGACTTCACGAAGCTGCGCGCCTACCTGGCCGAGGTGGAGCTGCCGCCGGCCGCGCGCGAGCGGGTCGACGAGCTGGCGGAGCTCCTCGACGCCCTGCTGGCGCCGGGCTGGGTCAGCGACCCGGAGCAGCTCCACGTCCTGGCCCGCGCGGTCCGCCAGGACGTCCCCGAGGCCGTCGACACCTTCGTACGGACCCGCTGGTGGTCCCGTGTGACCCCGGGCGCGGAGCCGCCGGAACGGCACCTGGAACGGCAGCTCTCGGCGCTGCGCGAGGAGGCGTCGGCGATCGCGGACGAGCTGCACGAGGCGGAGGCCCTGCGGCAGCAGACGCACACGCGCTACCTGGAAGAGAGGAACCGCTGAGAAGAGGATCACTCGGGAGAGAAACCACCGGCGGCGGCGCTCCAAGATCGAATATGTTCCGCGCATGACATTCTCAGAGCGCCCCACGTCCCGCCGCACCGTCCTGACGACCCTCGCCGCGGCCGCCACCGCAGGCGCCCCGGTCCTCGGCCTCGCCTCCGCCGCCCCGGCGGCCGCCGCCGGGGTGGACCCGGTGCAGCCGGCCCCGCCGGAGTACCCCTCGAACACCGCGCTGTACAAGGACCCTGCGCATGTCGAGGGCACCTCGTACAGCCGTCGCTGGCGCCGCCACCAGCGGTTCGACACCGACATGTCCGCACAGGGGGACTTCCCGCGCACCGCGATCCTCGCGCTGCACGGCGGCGGCATCGAGAAGGGCACGAGCGAACTGTGCCTGGGCATCGCCGGCTACAGCCCGGGCAGCGCCCCCGGCGACGGCAAGGGCGACCCCGCGGGCGCCCCGATCCTGCCGACCGTGCACGACTACTTCATGTTCGAGGGCCTGCTCTCCGACGGCAACCGCGCCCTGCACGTCACCTCGAAGAACTGCGACGACCACGTCGTCCTGTCGACCGTGCGCAGCCACCTCAACGTGCTGTCCCTGCACGGGTGTACGTTCGGCCAGCTCGACCTGCCCCTGGCCGACTTCCCTGAGACCGGGAACAAGGCCGTCGCCGTCGTCGGCGGCCTCAACAAGGCCTTCCGTACCGCGCTGGTGACCGAGATCAAGAGGGCGGGCTTCCAGGCGGTCGACGCCTACGACCCGAAGTACTCCGCCACGCTCGGCGAGTACAACGGCAGCCACGTCACCAACCCGTGCAACCTCACGATGCTCTCCATGGGAGCGCAGCTGGAGCTGACCACGGAGCTCCGCGAGAGCCTCTTCGGCGACCATTCGTCCCGCGGCGACCGCGCGCAGACCTGGTACAAGTCGGGCGGCCGGTTCGAGGCCTTCCGTGACGCCTGCCGCAAGGCGATCGCCACCGTCGAGACCGGACAGCCGATCCTGTAGCGGACGTGCGCCGGCCCCCGGAGCCTGAGGGGGCTCCGGGGGCCGGATGCGTCGTGGTGGGCCGTCGTGACCCCACTGGTCAGGGCGGTGTTTCGGGGCAACCCACCACGAGTCTGGGAAGGGGGACTAGCCCAGGCGCTCCACGAGCGCGTTGTACTGGTCCCACAGCTCCTTCGGCGTGTGCTCGCCGAAGGTGTTCAGGTGGTCCGGGACGAGGGCGGCCTCTTCGCGCCACACGTCACGGTCGACCTTGAGGAGGAACTCCAGGTCCTCGGCCGGCAGGTCGAGGCCCTCGGTGTCGAGGGACTCCGGGGTCGGCAGGATGCCGATCGGGGTCTCGACGCCCTCGGCCTTGCCCTCCAGGCGCTCCACGATCCACTTGAGGACGCGGCTGTTCTCGCCGAAGCCGGGCCAGACGAACTTGCCCGCGTCGTTCTTGCGGAACCAGTTCACGTAGTAGATCTTCGGCAGCTTCGCGGCGTCCGCGTTCGCGCCCACCTTGACCCAGTGGGCCATGTAGTCGCCCATGTTGTAGCCGCAGAACGGCAGCATGGCGAAGGGGTCGCGGCGCAGCTCGCCGACCTTGCCCTCGGCGGCGGCGGTCTTCTCGGAGGCGACGTTCGCGCCGAGGAAGACGCCGTGGTTCCAGTCGAAGGACTCGGTGACCAGCGGGACGGCGGAGGCGCGGCGGCCACCGAAGAGGATCGCGGAGATCGGGACGCCCTTGGTGTCCTCCCACTCGGGGGCGATCGTCGGGCACTGGCCGGCCGGGACGGTGAAGCGGGCGTTCGGGTGGGCGGCCGGGGTCTCGGACTCCGGCGTCCAGTCGTTGCCCTTCCAGTCCGTGAGGTGGGCGGGGGCCGTCTCGGTCATGCCCTCCCACCACACGTCGCCGTCGTCGGTGAGCGCGACGTTGGTGAAGACGGAGTTGCCCCACAGGGTCTTCATGGCGTTGGCGTTGGTGTGCTCGCCGGTGCCGGGCGCGACGCCGAAGAAGCCGGCCTCGGGGTTGATCGCGTAGAGGCGGCCGTCCTCGCCGAAGCGCATCCAGGCGATGTCGTCGCCGATGGTCTCGACCGTCCAGCCGGAGATCGTGGGCTCCAGCATGGCGAGGTTGGTCTTGCCGCAGGCCGACGGGAAGGCGGCGGCGACGTACTTGGCCTCGCCCTGCGGCGGGGTGAGCTTGAGGATGAGCATGTGCTCGGCGAGCCAGCCCTCGTCACGCGCCATGACGGAGGCGATGCGGAGCGCGTAGCACTTCTTGCCGAGCAGGGCGTTGCCGCCGTAGCCCGAGCCGTACGACCAGATCTCGCGGGTCTCCGGGAAGTGCGAGATGTACTTGGTGGTGTTGCACGGCCACGGCACGTCCGCCTCGCCCTCCGCGAGGGGGGCGCCCAGGGTGTGGACGGCCTTGACGAAGAAGCCGTCGGTGCCGAGCTCGTCCAGGACGGACTGTCCCATGCGGGTCATGGTGCGCATGGAGACGGCGACGTACGCGGAGTCCGTGATCTCGACGCCGATGGCGGAGAGCGGGGAGCCGACCGGGCCCATGCAGAAGGGCACGACGTACATGGTGCGGCCGCGCATCGAGCCGCGGAAGATGCCCTTCTCACCGGCGAAGACGTCCTTCATCTCCGCGGGGGCCTTCCAGTGGTTGGTCGGGCCCGCGTCCTCCTCCTTCTCGGAGCAGATGTAGGTGCGGTCCTCGACGCGCGCGACGTCGGAGGGGTCGGAAGCGGCGTAGTACGAGTTCGGACGCTTGACCGGGTCGAGCTTCGTGAAGGTCCCCTTGGCGACGAGCTCCTCGCACAGACGCTCGTACTCCGCCTCGGATCCGTCGCACCAGACGATGTTGTCCGGCTGGGTGATCTCGGCGATGTCGTTCACCCAGGAGACGAGCTCCTGGTGCTGGGTCGGGACGGTGGTGGGAGCCGCGTTGTCGCGCGCCACGATTGCTCCTTGTTGAGGGGTTTTTTTGGTGTATGCCCCGTGGGGGCCGCGACCCGGATGCTTCGTAGCTGCTCATCCGGTGCCGACCGCACTCATTTGATCATCCGATGTTAGCGCCCATATGTCCAGAGGGCCGCACACGTGAGCATCGCCACTCATATCCGGGACCTACGGGCGCGTAGGTACGATGCGGTCTCATGACTGCAGCCATGCCGGAAGTGACCCCGACCGATGTCCCGGGGCCGGTCGAGAACCCCCTGTCGCTCCCGCCGAAGCCTCGACTCAGAGGCTGGCTGCACGCCGGCATGTTCCCCGCCGTCATCGTCGCGGGCCTCGTCCTCGTCGCCTTCTCCGACTCGCCCCGCGCCCGGATCGCCTGCGGGATCTACGCCCTCACGGCCTGCCTGCTCTTCGGCATCAGCGCGCTCTACCACCGGGGGAACTGGGGGCCGCGCGGCGAGGCCGTCCTGCGCCGCCTCGACCACGCCAACATCTTCCTGATCATCGCGGGCACCTACACCCCGCTCACCCTGCTCCTGCTGCCCGACTCCACGGCGAAGCCGCTCATGTGGGCGGTCTGGGCGGCGGCGCTCGCCGGCATCGCCTTCCGCGTCTTCTGGGTCGGCGCCCCGCGCTGGCTGTACACGCCCTGCTACATCGCGATGGGCTGGGCCGCCGTCTTCTTCCTGCCGGACTTCATGCGCGCGGGCGGCATCGCCGTCCTCGTCCTCGTCATCGTCGGCGGTCTGCTCTACAGCGCGGGCGGGGTCATCTACGGCATGAAGCGCCCGAACCCCTCCCCCCGCTGGTTCGGCTTCCACGAGGTCTTCCACTCGCTGACCCTGGCGGCCTTCATCGTCCACTACGTCGGCATCTCGCTGGTGGCCTACCAGCACGCCTGAGCCGCGACGACGGTCAGGGGCGGGCGGGAGCCCCCAGCGCGCCCCTGACGATCCGCGCCGACTCCGGATTGTCCGCGCACTCCCACACTCCGTGCGGGCAGTAGTCCGTCACCGTCTGGTAGACGGGCCGGTGCGCCGCGAACCAGTCGAGCATTCCGCGCACGTAGACGGGGTTGTCCCCGTTCCGGAACAGCCCCCACTCCGGGTACGAGACGGGCTTCCCGTGCGCCGCCGCGAACCGCACATGGTGTTCGAGCCCGTACTCCTCGGTGACCTGCTCCTCGAAGGAGAGCCCGGCCGGCTGGTCGTAGGCGTCCATCCCGATGATGTCGACGACGTCGTCGCCGGGGTAGCAGAGCGGCCACGCCACGGCGTCGAGCCCCCGGCTCGGGGTGAAGTCGAAGCGGAACCGCTGCCCCGGCACGTCCCGCAGCACCCCCACGACCCGCCGCCAGTACGCCTTCCAGGCCGTCGGGTCCGGCCCGCAGCGATGGCTGTACGTGGTGCCGTTCATCTCCCAGCCGAGCACGAGGACCGCGTCGTCGAGCCCGTGCTCCACGAGCCGCTCCCCGAGGACCCGGAAGTGCGCGTCGAAGGCGCCCCCGGCGCCGCGCCGCAGCCCGGCGCGGACCTCCGCGTCCGGCAGCCCCGCCTCGTTGCGGTCGAGCAGCGGCACGTTCAGGACGAAGAGCCGTCCCGGCCGCTCCTCCTTCCAGCGCGCCCAGGGCTCGAAGAGCGCCGGGTGGCCCTCGATGTTGGACCAGCGGTCGCCGGGCAGGTACGTGTGCCCGACGGTGAGGGTCTCGCCGCCGAGCCAGGCCTGCACCTGCGCGATCCGCCGCACCCCCGCCTCGTCGGAGCCGGTGAAGAAGCCGGAGGGCACCCCGGGCAGCGGCTCCGGCGCCACTGGAGCCCTGCTGCCGGTGTGCCGCCCGCCCGGCGCGAGGCCGCCGTGGGGCAGCAGGAGCACGAGAACGGCCGCGAGCAGCACGGTCAGTGCGGCCCGCGGCCAGGAGAGGAAAGGTTTCACGTCAGCTGGTCCAGAAGTCCCACCACCGGGTCAGGATCAGCATCCCGATGATCCCGATGTGCAGGACGGGCAGGGCGAAGGCGAACTCGCCGAGGAAGGTCCGCACCCCGGCCGGGGCGGGCAGCAGCCCGGCCCGGACGTTGTGCGCGGTCACGTACCAGAACATGACGATCGTCGCCGTCCAGGCCAGACAGCACCACAGGCAGAGCGCGTTGATCTCGTACAGCGACTGGTGCATGAGCCAGGTGCAGAAGCCGACGCCGAAGAGCATCCCGGCGTTGAGGCCGAGCCAGAACCAGCCCCGGTAGCGGGCGCCGGCGAGCAGCCCGGCACCGACGGCGACGACGACGGCGTACGTGACGAGCCCGAGCATCGGGTTCGGGAAGCCGAAGACCGCGGCCTGCTCGCTCTTCATGATGTTGCCGCAGGAGACGACCGGGTTCAGGCTGCACCCGGGCTGGAAACCGGGGTCCTCCAGGAGCTTGAACTTGTCGATCGTGATCACCCAGCCGGCGAGCACGCCCGCCGCCCCGGTGACCATCAGCATCCAGGCGAAGGCCCGGCCGGCGCCGAGCCCCGTTCCCGCGGCCTCCCGCGCGGCCTCCTCCTGCCGCTGCCCGGGCACCCCGCCCCGTACGTTCACCGTCGCCATGTCGCGACCCCCTCTCCGTTCTCCGGCTCAGCCCTGGAGGCGCCGGACCGGCATCAGGACGTGGGCGCTCTCCGCGAGCATCTCCTCGTCGGAGACGAAGGTGCGCAGCTGCGCCTCGTCGACGGGCTGCCCGGGGACGGCCTCGGGCCAGGGGCGCACGGAGCAGATGAGGTAGACCTGGCCGCGCTCGCGGGCGGCGGTCTGCCACTCGTCGGGCACGGGGCACTGCACCTTCAGGAAGGGCAGGTTGAGCACGGCCGAGCCGCCCTCGACGAGCAGCGTGGCGTTGATCCCGGCGTCCTTCTCCAGGTCGAAGAGGCGGTCGCCGACCGAGAGGCCCATCGACTCCAGGGCCGTACGCATCGCCTGCTGACCGGCCTCCGGTCCGTCCCGGCCGTCGCCGAGCGAATACGCCATGAGGAACGGCGTGGCCGCCTCGTCAGCGGTGGGCTCGCTGGACCACGGAATCACCGTGAGAGTTCCCAGCGGAGAGGCGCTGCGCGCCGAGGAAACGACATTGGAAGTGGTCATGAATAAGGATGCTAGTGGGCCAACCACCCTTTCCCCGCGCCGATTTCACCCGAACGGTCGATATTCACGCCGCTGGCATTTCCGACGCAACGAACGCGGGTTTTCATCGTTGTGCCCAGAGGGCAATTGCCGACCCGAGGAGATCACTCATGATCGTCCCGCGCCGCGTCGCACTGCGGTCCCTCTTCGCACTGGCGGTCACCGCCTTCACCGGGGGCGCGCTCGGCCGCATCGCGACCCGCACCCCGCCGGGAGCACCGTCAGGGGCACCGCGCGACCCGCTCGCCTTCGACGAGATGTACGGGGGCCGCCGCATCCAGGGCTTCGTCGGCCCCGGCGGCACCCCGGTCGCGCTCGTCGACGGCCGGCCGCTGCACCTGATGCGCTGTGCCGACGGCGGTTACGTCTCGCCGATCGACCACTACGCGTCCTGCCCGACGCCGCTGGCGGCCACCCGCGCCGCCGTGGACGAGCTGGGGACGGCACCGCTGTCCCGGTTCGCCGCCGCCCACGGCGTCCACACCGACCCGACGGGAGGGAGTCCGCGTGGTGTACACGCGTAAGAACCAGCGCGACCTGACCGGCGCCGAGCGCCGGAAGTTCGTGGCCGCCGTCCTGGAGCTCAAGCGGACCGGCGCGTACGACGAGTTCGTCCGCACCCACATCGACCACTACACGGCCGACGGGGAGGGGCGGCTCAGGACCGCCCACATGGCGCCGAGCTTCCTGCCCTGGCACCGCAGGTTCCTGCTGGAGTTCGAGAAGGCCCTGCGCCGGATCGACGGCACGGTCTCCGTCCCGTACTGGGACTGGACCCGGGACAACAGCCCGGCCTCCTCGATCTGGGGCGAGGACTTCATGGGCGGGAACGGCCGTCGGGCCGACCTCCAGGTGATGACCGGCCCCTTCGCCCACTCCTCGGGGCGGTGGAACGTGACGTACGCGATGTCCGAGACCCGCTTCCTGACCAGGGACTTCGGCCGGCCGCGCGACCCGGTCGCCCTCCCGACGCAGGCCCAGCTCGACGACGTGATGCGGGAGCGGGTGTACGACGTGGCGCCCTGGAACTCGACGAGCTCCTCCGGCTTCCGCAACCGGCTGGAGGGCTGGGCCCCGGGCCAGGGCAACGAGCGGTTCCGGATCCACAACCGGGTGCACCGCTGGGTCGGCGGGCTGATGCTCGGCGGGGGCTCCGTCAACGACCCGGTGTTCTGGCTGCACCACTCCTTCGTCGACCTGGTGTGGTCACGCTGGCAGCAGCGCAACCCCGGGGCCGCCTACCTGCCGGCGGAGCCGCCGCCGCTGGGGGACGCGCAGTACCGCAAGGTCGTCGCCCGGCACCAGCCGATGGCGCCCTGGGGGGTCACCCCGGCGGAGCTCTTCGACCACAGCCGGATCTACCGGTACGCCTGAGCCCGTACGCGCGTGTGTCCCCCCGGCCGAGCGGGCCGGGGGGACACACGGGGTGGAGCGAGGGGGGCTCAGCCGCCGTAGCCGCCGTCACCGTGGCCGTGGCCGTCGGCGTTGATGCAGGTGTTGCCGAAGGCCGGGTTGAGCAGGCCGATGACGTTGACGGTGTTGCCGCAGAGGTTCACCGGGACGTGGACCGGGACCTGGACGACGTTGCCGGAGGCGACACCGGGCGAGTGGGCGGCGACGGCCTCGGCGCCCGAGTCGGCGACGGCCAGGCCGGCTCCGCTGAGGGCCACGGCACCCGTGCCGGCGAGAACAGCGGCAGCCTTCGCGATGCGAGACATCAAGAACTCCTTGGACGTGGATAGCGACCGCAGGAATCACGGCCGACTCCCCTTCAACGCCCGTCACAAGGACTGGTCACGGTCATTGCGCCGAACGGTACGGAAGAAATCCGAAAAGATCCGAAAAGAGTTTGGCCCGTGGACCGGAGGGCGCCGCCGCCGGATACGACGGGCGATCTCGGTCCACGGGCCGCGGCCATGCGACGAGCCTTCTGTTGTAACGATCAACGACCTTTGGGGTGGCGGGGAAGAATCGTGTCTTCACCCGCGCGGGGGGCGCTCCGGCCTCAGTGCGCGGTGGGCACCAGGCCCAGCTGGGGGTCGAGCGCCCCGCTGAGCACGGGGGTGAGGACGCCGACCTGAGGCTTCGCCAGGTCCGGGAGGCCGGCGAGCCCGTTGCCGCCGGGGGCCTCCACCGGGTTGCCGACGACGGCGCCGGGAGTGGCCGCCTTCATCTCCGAGTGCGGGCTGCTGAGGAGGGCCCGGCCCGGGTCGCTGCCGTCCAGGAGCTCGGGCAGCGGAGCGTCCACGACGGTCTTCGGGAGGGTGCCCGTGAGCGGCACGCTCGGGAGGGCGAGGTCCGGCAGGGAGCCGAGGCCCTTCTGGAAGCCGGTGGGCGCGCCGGGGACCGGGACGGGCACACCGGTGGCGACCGTGGGAGCGTCCATCGGCAGTACCGGGTCCAGGCCCTGGAGCGGGACGATCACCGGTGCCTCGACGGCTGAGGCCGGGGTGGCCAGGGCGGCGGAGGCGAGCGCGGTCATGAGGATTCCCATGCCGGCGTGAGAGCGCAGAGTCATGCCCTGGAGAACGAGGCGTTCGGGGGAAACGTGGCGCAATACCCCCGTGTGCAGCAACGCCGGAGGCCCTCACCGGTGAAGGCGAGGGCCTCGCTTGACGTTCCGTCGGTCCGTGGCGTCAGTGACGGCGGGCGATCCGTCCGCCCCGGAGGTAGACGACGGTGCCGCCGATGATCAGCGCCGCACTGATGGCGGCCGCACCCATGAGCGCGGAGTCACCGCCGGTCTCGGGGAGTTCGGGCGGGGTGGTCGTCGGAGGCCCGGTCGTCGGCGGCTCCGTGGTCGGCGGCTGAGTCGTCGGAGGGTGCGTCGTCGGCGGCTGAGTCGTCGGAGGGTGCGTCGTCGGCGGCTGAGTCGTCGGGGGATGCGTCGTCGGCGGCTGAGTCGTCGGGGGATGCGTCGTCGGCGGCTGAGTCGTCGGGGGATGCGTCGTCGGGGGGTGGGTCGGCTCGTCGCCGTAGCCGCCGGGTTCCCCCGCCTGGGCGCAGAGGTCTCCGACGGCTGCCGCGATGAACTCGCCGATCTCCCCGTCCTTGCCGCAGACGTCCGCGGGGAGGGGGCCCTGGGCATGGCCCGCCGAACCAGGTCCGGGGGAATCACCCGTACCGGAATGGGAGTTGGCGGCGAGGGCGAATCCGCCGGTCAGCGACAGGACGCCGGCCGCCGCCGCTGCGGTGAGATATTTCCTGCTGATGATGGACCGCATACCGCTCTTCCTCTGGAGAAAGGGAGAGACCGGCGAGGATCCCCCCTCGCTCCGACCGGTCAGTCCACGTCGACGATCGCGTGGGATGGACCAGACAGTAGGGAGCGGTGCCCCGCGCCGAGCGGGGGCGACACGGCGGCCGATCAGAAAATCATTCGATCAGCCGCCGAGCGGAGTACCGACCGGCAGACCGCCGAGCATCGAGGAGCCACCCTTGCCGGCCTCGTTGAGCTGGCCCACGGTGTCCGTGACGGTCTTCACCGGCGAACCCTCCGTCGTGCTGCTGAGCACGTCCGTCTTCAGGCCGTTGGCGGCGATCGCGTCCAGCCCGCCGTTCAGGCTGGTGGGGGTCAGCGCCTCCGTGGCCATGGCGGGCGCGGCGGCACCCAGCGCCACGAGCGAGCCGGCGACGATCGCGGCGACCTTGGTGGACTTCATGGGGGAATCCTTCCTCTGTTCTTTCAAGTCGCTTTCCACACAGGCTTCTTGGCCGAATCCCGTGTGTTGTTCTGCCTTCTGTAACGAGAGGTGCGCTCCCCGGAAACTCCAGGAGGAAGGATTTCTCGACACTGCACCCGATCGATGTCGACCGGTGCTATTTGTCGCGCGCGAAGGCCCGTACCGGCCGGCGGACGCCGGACCGGTACGGGCCTTCGGGGGACTACCTGACGGGAAGCGGGGGCTTGACCGGCAGGTCGGGGAGGGCGACCGGCGGCTTCACGGGCGCGTCGACCGGCAGTTCGGGCGGGTCGACGGGCAGCTCCGGCGGGTCGACCGGGAGCTCCGGCACGCCGGCCGGGAGCGCCGGGAGCGCGGGCAGGCCGGCCAGGTCGGGTGCGGGCAGACCGCTGCCGAGCACGGTGGCGACGGCCAGGTTGACCAGCGAGGTGAGCGTCGCGGTCACCTGCGGCACGACTCCGGCGGCGTCACCCGAGGTGACGGCGGCGAGCAGCCCGGCGACGGCCTTCTCGACCGTGGCGAGGGCGTCGTCCACGACGTCCGCGGGCGCGGCGGCGGCAGCCTTCGCACCGGCGGCGACGGGCAGGCTCACCGGCGGCTTCACGGGAAGCTCGGGCGCGGGGAGGTCCGGGGCCGGAAGATCCGGGGCGGGGAGATCCGGGGCGGGGAGATCCGGGGCCGGAAGGTCCGGGGCCGGAAGATCTGGAGCGGGGAGGTCCGGGGCCGGAAGATCCGGGGCGGGGAGGTCCGGGGCCGGGAGGTCAGGCGCCGGGGTGTCCGGCAGTGGCGCCGGGGCCGCTTCCTTGGCCTGTTCGACGGCCGCCGCGATCTTCGTCTTGAGGGCGTCGGCGTCGGCCGCGGGCAGCTGGCCCGCGTCGGCCTTGAGGGCTGCCGTGACGAGTTCGGTCACGGGGGTCGTCACGGAGCCGAGGTCTCCGAGCGCCTCGGCCTGGGTCAGCAGGGCGGCGGCTTCGGGGAGGGGCGCGTGGGCGGCCCGGTCGGCCGCGGAGGACGGATGGTGTTCGCCGGCGACGGCGGGTCCCGCCGCGCCGAGGGTGATGGCGGCGGATATCGCCAGGGCGGTGATGCGGCGTGTAGCCAGGGGACGCACTTGTGTTCCTTTTCCTGATGCGTGGGACAACTGCTCTCCCACTGTGCCTGCGGGTATAGCCCTCCGCGACCGGAGAACTACTGAGCGCCACGTCTCCGTTCGAGTGAATCCCCCCGCCCGCCCTGCCCCCCGAAGGGGCGTACGCCGTTGCACCGAACGGCGCACGACGGTGCGGCCGAACGAGTAGCCCACCAGTCCCCGCAAGGAAAAAGCCGGTGCGCCCGCCCCGATCGGGGTGGGCGCACCGGCTTCGGAAGGACCGATCCGCTGTGCGAGATCAGACGTTGGCGCAGAAGTTGCCGAAGGTCGGGTTCAGCGCGCCGATGACGCTGACGGTGTTGCCGCAGACGTTGACCGGGATGTGGACCGGGACCTGGACGACGTTGCCGGAGCCGACACCCGGAGACTTCACGGCCGCACCCTCGGCGATGGAGTCGGCAGCGGCGACACCGGTGGCACCGGCGACGGCGGCGGCGGCACCCACGGTCAGGACAACGGCCTTGGCGATACGGGACATGGAGAAGAGCTCCTCGATCGAATTCATCCAACTCGGACTGCGCGGACTGTTCGGCCCGGCTCTCTCAACAACGCATCGGCGTTTCATCGGTTGCTCTCCCGAACGGGTGACGTTCAACCGATCTTTGGGCCATAAGAGGGCCATTGGAGCGACTGGGCGTGGAATGGCGCAACACGCTCAACGAGGAACCGGCCGCGCGGATACGGGAGTTAGCGTTTCCGAGCATCTAATGCTTACTATCGCCCCGCGTCGGGGTTATAACGTTCCCGAACGTTGCTTCCGGGCCGGCCGCGCGTTCACCCATTTCGTGCGGACGACACCTCCCCCTCTCCCGGCCTTCTCGGGTCTTCCCCTCCTCCTCCCATCAAAGCGGAGAACCTCTATGCGGAATTCAGCGTTTCCTGCTGTGCGTCGCAGTGTGTTGTGCGCCCTGTCGTGTGCGGTCCTGTCCGCCGCGCTGCCGGTCGCCTCCGCCGCCGCGCCCCCCGCGGGCGAGGCCGCCCGCGTCCCCTTCGCGCCGCGTTACGAGGCCGAGCAGCACGGCGGGATCGTGCGGGCCGCCAACACCGCGGCGAAGGGGCTGAGGGGCACCGAGTCGGTCAACGACGACTCCTCGATCGCGTACGTCGACGTGGACGACGACCCGAACACGTACAACTCCAGCCGCGCCGAGCTCCCGGTGCCCTCGGGCGCCCGGGTGGGCTGGGCCCGGCTGTACTGGGGCGGGAACCTGCGGGTGGGCGAGCAGAAGCCGTCCGCGGACAACGGGCGCGTCCTGATCGCCGAGCCCGGCGGCCGGTACAAGGCGCTGCTCGCCGACACCCTGATGGGACACCGCACCGCCGACGGCGCCGACGCCTTCCAGGCCTCCGCCGATGTCACCGAGCTCGTCCGCTCGGCCCGCTCGGGCCAGTGGACCGTCGCCCAGGTCAACGTGGCCATGGGCCGCTCGAAGGTCGGCGGCTGGGGCGGCTGGACGCTCGTCGCCGCGTACGAGAAGGCCTCGGAACCGCTGCGCCGGCTGGCCGTCTGGGACGGTTTCGAAACGGTCGGCCCGGCCACCGGTGAGCTGCGCGTACCGGTCGACGGAAACCGTTATCCGAAGGGCACGGCCGGGCGGCTCGGAGTGATCGCCTATGACGGTGACCGCGGTACTTCCGGCGATTACCTGGCGGTCGGGACAAGCGCGTCCAAGCGCGTCCGAATGGCCGATTCCGCCAATTCCTCCGACGACGTCATGAACTCCAGCATCACGGAATTCGGCACCGGTCGGACGGTCCGCTTCCCCGATGGTACGAACACTCTGGGATACGACTCCGACGTGTTCGACCTCCGGGGGGCGCTGCGCGAGGGGGCCGATCGTGTCCACGTCGGGTTCGGCAGCCGGAAGGACACCGTCTGGCTCGGTGCGCTCTTCCTCCAGGCTGACGTCCGGCGCTGACGTGCGGCCTCCACGAGCGCCGGAAGCGCCGGATCCCGCCTCCCTCACCGTCCTGCACGCGGTCCAGCCCGGAGACGGCGGGGTCGCCCGTGTCGTCGTCGACCTGGTTCGTGCCCAGCGCGCCGCCGGCCTGCGGGTCGCCGTCGCCTGCCCGCCCGGCACCGCCCTGTCCGCCGCCGTCCGCGCCGAGGGCGCGGAGACCCACGACTGGCGGGCCGGCCGGGACCCCGGGCCCCGGCTGGTCCGCGAGACCAGGGAACTGGCCCGGGTGATCCGTGCCGTCGGGCCCTCGCTCGTCCACGCACACAGCGCCAAGGCCGGGCTGTGCGCCCGACTCGCCCTGCGCGGACGGATTCCGACGGTGTATCAGCCGCACGCCTGGTCCTTCGAGGCGGTCACCGGGACGACCGCCTCGCTCGCCCGCCGCTGGGAGCGGTTCGGCGCCCGCTGGGCGCACCGGATCCTCTGCGTGAGCGAGGCCGAGCGCCGTACCGGCGAGGCGGCCGGCGTCAGGGCGGACTGGTCCGTCGTCCACAACGGTGTGGACGTGGCCCGGTTCGCGACCGAGGGGCCGCCCGGCAACCCCGCGCCCACCGTCGTCTGTGTGGGCCGACTCTGCCGCCAGAAGGGCCAGGACGTGCTGCTCGCCGCCTGGCCGGCCGTCCTCGCCGAGGTGCCGACGGCCCGGCTCGTCCTGGTCGGTGACGGCCCGGACGGCGAGCGGCTGCGCGCCGCGGCGGGCCCCTCGGTCCGCTTCACCGGCGCCGTCGACGACACCGTCCCCTGGTACCGGGCCGCCGACGTGGTCGTCCTGCCGTCCCGCTGGGAGGGCATGGCGCTCGCGCCGCTGGAGGCCATGGCGAGCGGCCGGCCGGTCGTCGTCAGCGACGTGGACGGGGCGCGCGAGAGCCTGCCGCCCGACCACGCGTCCCCGTGCCTGGTCCCACCCGAGGACCCGGCCGCGCTCGCCGCCGCTCTCGGCCGCCTCCTCGGCAGGCCGGAGCTGCGGCACCGACTGGGCCGAGAGGCCCACCACCACGTACTGAGCAGTTTCGATGTCCGGCGCACCGGTGCGGCCGTCGCGGGGGTCTACCGCGAACTCGCCGGTGTGCGGGGGGCCGAGCACAGAGAGCCGATTGCGCAGTGACCACGGAAAGTACCAGCGTTCCTTCCCCGGGCCCCTGGCCCACGGCGGGCCAGGCCTTCGGGCTGGCCTCCCTCGCGCCGCGCCGCGGCGCGCCCAACCGGCTCGCGATGCCGCACCGCCGCGTCCGCCGGCGACGGTCCGGCGCCGCGCCGCTCGTGGCCGTCGACTGCCTCGCCGTCCTGGCCGCCGCCTCGCTGCTGAGCGCCGCCCACCAGGACGCCCGGCTGCTGCTGCCGGTCGCGGCGCTCGTCCTCGTCCTCGACGGGTTCGGCGGGCTGTACCGGCCGGCCGCGCACACCCGGCTGCTCGACGAGCTGCCCGCGCTCGCCTCCCGCGCCGGGGTCGCCTGGTGCCTGGCGGCGGCGGCCGTGGCCGCGTACTCCCCCGCGCTCGTGATCGGGCCGCTGCGGCTCTGCGCCGCGTACGGCACGCACGTCGCCGTCGTGTGCCTGGTCCGCGCGATGCTGCTGGCCCGCAGGCGGCGGGTGGCGCGGGAGCGTCCGCGCTCGGCGCTGCTCGTCGGCGGGGCGGGGGCCGCGCGCCGGTTCGCCGCCGCGGCGGCCCAGCACCCCGAGTACGGGATGCGGCCGGTCGGGATCATCGGCGTGCCGGAGCAGGGCGGCGCTCCCCGGTCGATCGGGGAGCCCGGGCTTCCGGTGCTCACCACGACCGAGGAGATCCATCGGGCCGTCATCCAGAACAGCGTGCGCGACGCGGTGTTCCTCGACGACGACCCGGGTCTGGTGACGCTCTTCCAGCACTACGGCTGCACGACCTGGCGGGTCGGCGGCGAGCCGCGGACCGGCGCGATGGGCGAGCACCTGTGGGGGTACGCCCGGCACCGCATCGTCCCGCTGGGCGAGCGCCCGGGGCTGTCCGCCAAGCGGGCGCTGGACATCGCGCTCGCCGCGCCCGCGCTGGCGCTCGCGCTGCCGGTGCTGCTGGTGTGCGCGCTCGCCGTGCGGCTCTCGGACGGTCCGGGGGTCCTGTTCCGGCAGGAGCGGGTGGGGCAGCACGGCCGCCACTTCACGCTCCTGAAGTTCCGTACGCTGCGGCCGAGCGACGACACCGAGTCGGCGACCCGCTGGAACGTGGCGGGCGACCGGCGGATGAGCGCGGCCGGCAGCTTCCTGCGCAAGAGCTCGCTGGACGAGCTGCCGCAGCTGTGGAACGTGCTGCGCGGGGACATGAGCCTGGTCGGGCCGCGACCCGAACGCCCGTACTTCGTCGCCCAGTTCAGCAAGATCCACACCGGTTACGCGGCCCGGCACCGGATGCCGGTGGGGCTGACCGGTCTGGCGCAGGTGCACGGGCTGCGCGGGGACACGTCGATCGAGGACCGCTGCCGGTTCGACAACCACTACATCGACCACTGGTCGCTCTGGCAGGACGTCTGCATCCTGCTGCGCACGGCGGCCGGGCTCGTCCGACCCACAGGGAGCTGAGGATGGCCACGGCCGTGACGCCGGTGCCCGCGGTCGACCCGGACGTCCGGATCGTGCCGCCGGGGCCCGCGGTCCGTCCCGACGTACGGGACTGGGTCCGCCGGGCCGGGGCGCTGTCCCCGGTCCTCGCCGTGATCGCGCTGCTGCTCGTCCCGGGCGGCGGCGGCGCGCAGGGCGGCACCGGCGGCACGGGCACGATCGCGGACGCGGCCTCCGGACTCCTCGTCCTGATCTGCCTCGTGCGGCTGCTGCGCGGCGGCACCCGGCCGCTGACCCGGGCGGCGGCCGTCGTCCTCGGTCTGCCCGTCCTCGGGATCTGCCTGGCCGCGATCACCTCGAACGACCCGGCGGCGAGCCTGCCGGGCGTCGCGCGCTACGTGCAGGTCTTCGTCCTCGTCCCGGCGGCCGTGCTCCTGATGATCCGCGACCGGCGGGACTTCGCCGTCGTCGCGTGGGGGCTGGTCGCTCTCGCGCTGCTCCAGGGCGCGGTGGGCGTCGTCCAGTACCTGACCGGTACGGGCGCCTCGTACATGGGCGAGGACATCCGGGCCGTCGGCACCTTCGGGCCGACCGATGTGATGGGCATGGCGACGGTCGTGTCGTACGGGCTCGTCGTCGTCACCGGGCTCGCGCTCGGCAGCCGGCCCGGCCGGACCCGGACGGCGGCGCTGGTCTGCGCGGGGCTGCTCTTCCTGCCGCTGGTGCTGTCCTTCAGCCGGGGCGCGTGGATCGCGACCGTGCTCGCCTGCGGGATCCAGCTGCTGCTGTCCGGTCCGCGCCGGGCGGCCCTGGTGGCGCTCGCGGCGGGGGCGCTCGGGGTCGTGCTCGTCGGCGGTCTCGGCATCGGTTCGGCGATGGTGAAGGAGCGGGCCGCCAGCATCACGCAGGTGGCGGCGGCGCCGGACCAGTCGGTGACGGACCGGTACACCATGTGGGCGGCGGCCGGGCGGATGTGGAGCGCGGAGCCGGTCACGGGCGTCGGCCTCAAGGGCTTCCCCGCGTACCGCGACTCGAACGCCTCGCTCGCGCTCTCCTCCGGCAGCGACACGGCCGGCGCGGGCGCCGCGTTCCAGCGGCAGCCGCTGCTGTCCCCGCACAACATGTACCTGCTGGTGCTCAGCGAGCAGGGGCTCCTGGGGCTGCTCGCGCTGGCGGGCAGCTGGGTCGCGCTGCTCGTCGGCGCGCTGCGTCGGCGGCGCCTGGGCGCGGACTGCGCGCTCGTCGCCTCGGGCCTGCTGTCCTGGCAGCTGATCGACTTCTTCTACGCGGACATCGGCGGCCCCTCGACGGTGCTGATGTCGGTGGTGTTCGGCCTGGCGGCCTGGTGGTCGCTGGCGGAGGTGCGGCGTGCGTGACCCGTGGGCCGGGGAGCCGGAGCCCACGGACACCCCGTGGCCCGGCGCCCCGCGCCCCGCTTCCCGGCCGCCCTGCGGCACCCCGCTGACCGACCCCTGGCAGACCGCGCCTCCGGGCCCCACGGACCCCCCGTGGACCCCGGAGGCCTCGGTGCTGCCGGGGGCCGGAACTGGGGCGGGGGCGGCAGCCGGGGCCGGGGCCGGGACGGCCGTACGGACCGACCGCGTGCCGGCCGACGGAACGCATGCGGAGGCAGTGCGTGCCGACGCAGTGCGTGGGGTCGGAGTACGGGCCGACGGGGTGCCGGCCGACCCGGTGCCGGTGCGGGCGCCGCGCGGCCGACGCGCCCACGCCCGGGCGCGGGTGCGGGCCGGGGCCGACCGGGTGCAGGGGCGGGGCTTCCTCGCGAAGGCCGCCGCCGTGACCGCCGCCCTCACCGCCCTCGGGGCGCTGCTCGGGCTCGTACGCGACCAGATCCTGGCCGGGTACTTCGGCGCCGGCGCCGAGACCGACGCCTTCCTGGTGGCGTGGACGGTGCCCGAGTTCGCCTCGACGCTGCTCATCGAGGACGCGCTGGCCCTGATCCTGGTCCCGGCCTTCTCCCGGGCGCTCGCCCGCCGTTCGGGCAGCCTCTTCGGGGATCCGGTGCGCGCCCTCGTGCGCGGCACCCTCCCCCGGCTCACCCTCGTCGTCGCGGTCGCCGCCGCCGCGCTGATCCTGGCGGCGCCGCTGGTCGTCTCCGCCCTCGCGCCCGGCCTGCCCGACCCGCGGCTCGCCGTCGACTGCACCCGGCTGACCGCGACCTGCGTGCTGTCCTTCGCGCTGGTGGGGTACTGCTCGGCCGCGCTCCGCGCGCACGGCTGCTTCCTGCCGCCGGCCGCGATCTACGTCGCGTACAACGTCGGCATCATCGGCACGGTCCTGGTGCTGCGCGAGCCGTGGGGCGTGCGGTCCGCCGCCGCCGGGGTCGCCGTCGGCGGGGTCCTGATGGTCCTCGTCCAGGCGCCGTCGCTCCTGCGCGAGCTGCGGGCCCGCCCGGTGCCGAAGGAGGAGCCGACCGCGCTCGCGCCGGACGGCGGGCAGGAGGGGCGCATCCTGGTCCTCGGGCTGATCGCGCCCGTCGTCGCCTTCTCGCTCTTCCGCCAGTCGCAGACGCTCGTCGAGCGGTTCCTCGCCTCGCCGCTGCCCGCCGGGGCCATCTCGTATCTGAACTACGCGCAGAAGGTCGCGCAGATGCCGATGATCCTCTCCCTGATGCTGTGCACGGTCAGCTTCCCCGTGGTCGCCCGGGCGCTCGCGGCGGGCGAGACCGAGGCGGCCCGGCGCCGGGTCGAGCGGGACCTGCTGCTCGCGGCCGTCGTCGTGCTCGTCGGCGCCTCGACGGTGATCGCCGCCGCCCCCAAGATCGTCGAACTGCTCTTCGAGCGCGGGGAGTTCGACCGCACGGCCACCGTCGCCACCGCCGCCGTCATGCGCGTCTACTCCCTCGGCCTCCTCGGCCAGACCATGGTCGGCGCCCTCGTCCGCTGCTACTTCTCCGCCGCCCGCCCCCTCTGGTACCCGGCCGCCGCCATGGCCGCCGGGCTCGCCGTGACCACCGTCGCCGGCATCCCCGGGGCCCATTACTGGGGCGCCGTCGGCATCGCCGCCGCCAACGCCCTCGGCATCACGTGCACCGCCGTCCTGCTGCTGCGCGGCGCCCACCGCCAGGCCGTGCCGGTCCAGGTCGACCGGCTCGGCGAAGGGCTCCTCCGGCTCGCCACCGCCGGCGCGTGGGCCACCGGCGCCGGCTGGCTCTGCTCGGTCGGGATCGACTCCCCCGCCCTCTCCGTCACCGTCGCCGCCGCCGTCGTCATCGGTGTCTTCCTGCTCTTCATCGCCTGCGCCGCCAAGGCGCCGGAGATCCCGCCCCTGCCCCGCTCCGCCTCCCGGAGGACCGACCATGCCCGCCCCCACCGCGCTGCGCCGACTGCTGCCGAAGCCGCCCCTGTGGGTGAAACCGCCCCTGTGGGTGGCGATGTACCACTCGATCACGGACCCCGGTGACGACCCGTACCGCGTGACCGTCTCCCCCGTCCGCTTCGCCCGGCAGATGCACTGGCTCGGCGACCGGGGGCTGCGCGGGGTCTCGGTGCGGGAGCTGCTCGCCGCCACCGCGGCAGGGCGCGCCGAGGGGCTCGTCGGGCTCACCTTCGACGACGGCTACGCCGACTTCCTCGACTCGGCGCTGCCGCTGCTGCGCCGCCACGGCTTCACCGCCACCGTGTACGTCCTGCCGGGCCGGCTCGGCGGCGAGAACGCCTGGGACACCGAGGGCCCGCGCAAGACGCTCCTCGACGAGGACGGCATCCTGCGGATCGCCGCGGCCGGCATGGAGATCGGCTCCCACGGCCTCACCCACCTCGCGCTCACCGAGGCCGACGACGCGGCCCTCGCGGACGAGACCCGGCGCAGCCGCGAGCTCCTGGAGGAGATGACCGGCGACACCGTGGACGGCTTCTGCTACCCGTACGGGAAGGTCGACGGGCGCGTCATCCACGCCGTACGGAAGGCCGGCTACCGCCACGCCTGCGCGATCGACCCCGGCCCGCACACCAGCGCGTACGCCCTGCCCCGCATCCACATCGGCGAGAACGACACGTCCTGGCGGCTCACGGCCAAGCGCGTGCTGCACCCGCTGCGCCGCCGCCACCCCGTCGACGTGTTCCCCTCGCCGGCCCAGACCGGACCCGCCGTGGTCGGTGCGCCATGAGGGTCCTGCACGTCATCACCGGGCTCGGCATCGGCGGCGCCGAGCAGCAGCTGCGGCTCCTCCTGCGCCACCTCCCGGTCCAGCACGGGGTGGTGACCCTCACCAACCCCGGCGCGGTCGCCGCGGGCATCGAGTCCGACGGCACCCCCGTCACCCACCTGGGCATGGCCGGCAACCGCGACCTCGGCGCGCTCCCCCGCCTCGCGCGGATCGTCCGGCAGGGCCGCTACGACCTCGTCCACACGCACCTCTACCGGGCGTGCGTGTACGGCAGGCTCGCCGCCCGCCTCGCCGGGGTCCGCCGGGTCATCGCCACCGAGCACTCGCTCGGCGAGGCCCAGATCGAGGGCCGCCCCCTCTCCGCGGGCACCCGCGCCCTGTACCTGGCCTCCGAGCGGCTCGGCACGTCCACGGTCGCCGTCTCGCCCAGCGTGGCCCGTCGCCTCGCCGACTGGGGGGTGCCCCCGGCCCGTATCCAGGTGGTGCCCAACGGCATCGAGACCGGCCGCTTCGCCTTCGACGCCCGCGCCCGCCGCCTCACCCGGGGTGGCCTCGGCATCCCCGAGGACGCCTACGTCGTCGGCGGTGTCGGGCGGCTCGCGCCGGGGAAGCGGTTCGACCGGCTCGTCCGGGCCGTGGCCGCGGTGCCGGAGGCCCGGCTGCTCCTCGTCGGCGAGGGCGAGCACCGCGAGGAGCTGCTGCGGGTGGCCCGGGAGTGCGGGGCCGCCGGCCGGGTGCTCCTCGCCGGGGCCTGCGAGGACCCGCCGCCCGCCGCCTCGACCGGCCCCTCGCTGCCCCAACTGCTCTCCGCCATGGACGCCTTCGTGTCCACGTCCCCCGACGAGACCTTCGGACTCGCGGTCGTCGAGGCGCTGGCCGCGGGCCTTCCCGTGCTGTACGTGGCCTGCCCCGCGATCGACGACCTGCCGCCGGACGCGGCTCCGGGCGCGCGCCGGATCGGCGAGTCGGTGCCCGAGCTGATCTCCGCGCTGCGCGGCATCCGGGACGCCCGGCTCGCCCGGCTCCCACAGCCGGCGGCCGCCCGCCGCTACGACATCGCGCGCAGCGCGGGGCAGTTGATGTCCCTCTACGACCAGGCCGTCCACGGCACCCCCTCCCCCGCGAAGTGAGAGAGCCCGCACGATGAAGACCACCCCAACCCGCTCCTTCCCGCCCGCCGGGCTGCGCCGCCCCGGCCGCTGGGCCGTGCTCCCCGCGGCCGTCCTCGCCGGAGCCGCGCTCGGCGGCGGGTACGGAGCGCTCAAGACCCCGCAGTACGCGGCGGTCAGCTACGTCATCGTCGTACCGGCCGAGAAGTCCGACCCGGCCGCGGCGCTCGGCTTCGCCCAGGCCTACGGGCGGGTCGCCACCGACATCGCGGTGACCGGCGACGCCCAGGTGTGGGCGGGTGTCACCGCCGACACCCTGCGCAGGAGCGTGCAGGCGGCGACGTCCCCGGACGCGCCGATGATCTCGATCACGGCGCGGGCCGAGAAGCCCGCGAAGGCCGTGTCCATGGCCGACGGGGTGGCCCGCGCGCTCGTCCTCAACAGCACGCACGTCGCGGGCAGCACGGGCGTCAAGGTCGTCCAGTTCTCGCGCGCCACCAAGCCCGTCGCCCCGGTGTCCCCGTCGGCGCCGCTCTCCGCGCTCGTCGGCGCCTGTGCGGGCGGGCTCCTCGGCGGTCTGGTGCTGCTCGTCCGCCCGAAGCGCGGTACCGCGCGCGGCGAGGCCCGGCACTCCCGGCAGACTCCCCCGGCCGCCCCGGGCACGTCCGCCGCCTCCGCCGCGGTGCCCGCGCCCGCGGCCGCCTCGCACCAGCCGGAACCGGAGGCGGTGTGACCCCGAGAGCGCTGCGGACCGAGATCTGCCGTGACGAGGAACGGTTCGGGGGGCTGGCGGCCGAGTGGACGGCGCTGTACGGGCGCTGCTCCTCCGCCACCCCCTTCCAGTCCCACTCCTGGCTGCACTCCTGGTGGCTCTCCTACGGGCGGCCCGGTGCGCTGCGGGTGGTGCTCGTACGACGGGAGAGCGGCGAACTCGTCGCCGCCGCGCCCCTGATGCGGACCGGCGGGCCGCTGCCCGTCCTGACCCAGCTGGGCGGCACCATCACCGACTTCACGGACGTGCTCCTCGACGAGGACTGCCCCGAGGCGGCGTCCGCCCTGGCCGGCGCGATCGCCGGGGCGGCCGGGGGCGCGGTCGTCGACCTGCGGGAGGTGCGCCCCGGCGCGGCCGTCGAGCGGGTCCTCGCCCACTGGCGCGGGCCGCGCCGGCGGCTGCCCGACTCGCTGTGCCTGGAGCTGCCCGCCGTCCCGATGGAGGGCCTGCTCGAACGGATCCCCTCCGGGAAGGCGCAGCGGGTCCGCGCGAAGCTCCGCAAGCTCGACGCCCTCGGCATCGACTCGCACGTCGTGACCGGCGACGAGGTCCCGGCGGCCCTCGACCGGCTCCTGCGGCTCCATCAGCTCCAGTGGCAGGGGCGGGGGGTGACCGCCGAGCACACGAGCAGCCGTTTCGCCCAGCACCTCGCACGGGCGGTGCGGCCGATGGTGGAGCGCGGCGACGCGATGGTCACCGAGTTCCGGCTCGCCGGGGACGTGGTGGCCGCCGACCTGACCCTGATGTCCCCGCGGCTCGCCGGCGGCTACCTGTACGGCGCCGACCCGGCGCTGCGGGCCCGCAAGGTCGACGTGGCGACGATGCTCCTCCGCCACGGCGCCCGCGAGGCCGGCACCGGCGGCCGGGCCACGCTGAGCATGCTGCGCGGCACGGAGGCGTACAAGCAGCACTGGCGCCCGGAGACCGTCCGCAACCAGCGCCTGATGCTCGCCGGCCGGCGTACGGCCCCGCTCCTGTGGCTGCGCGCGGGCGCCGCCGACGGCCGCCGCTGGGCGGCCCGCCAGGCCCGTGAGCGCGCCTGGGTCGGCCGCGCCCTGGCCCGGCTCCCCGGACGGACGCCGAACGGCGGCGGATGATCTCCGCCGCCGTCCGGGTCCGGTCCGGTCGGGTCAGAAGGGCCAGACCCCCGTCAGGGCGTCCTTCCAGTCGAGGTCGACCTCGTCCTTCCAGGAGCTCTTCGGGACACAGACGGGCCCGCCGATCCAACTCTCCACCCAAGAACCGAGGTTCACGGTCCAGCAGTCGGGCTCGGGCTTCGGCTCGGGCTTCGGTTCCGGCTTGGGCTCGGGCTTCGGTTCCGGCTTCGGCTCGGGCTTCGGCTCGGGCTTGGGTTCCGGCTTCGGCTCAGGCTTCGGTTCCGGCTTGGGCTCGGGCTTCGGCTCGGGCTTGGGTTCCGGCTTCGGCTCAGGCTTCGGCTCGGGCTTCGGTTCCGGCTTCGGCTCGGGCTTCGGCTCGGGCTTGGGTTCCGGCTTCGGCTCAGGCTTCGGCTCGGGCTTCGGTTCCGGCTTCGGCTCAGGCTTGGGAACCGGAACCGTCGGGTCTGTCGGCTCGACGGGGTCGGTCGGATCCACAGGATCCACAGGATCCACCGGGTCGACAGGGTCGACCGGATCCACGGGATCAACAGGGTCCACCGGGTCGACAGGGTCCACGGGGTCGACAGGGTCCACCGGATCCACCGGATCCACCGGATCCACCGGGTCCACCGGGTCCACCGGGTCCACGGGAACCTCGGGAATCTCCGGCTCCACCCCGAACAGCGTCTGCCGGAACACCAGTGACGACCGCGGATTGTCGTCGCACTGCCAGACGCCGTGCGGACAGTAGTCCGTGATCGTGTGGTACAGCGGCTTGTGCTGCTTCATCCATTCCAGCATGCGCCGCATGTAGACGGGGTTGTCGCCGTTACGGAAGAGACCCCATTCGGGATAGGAGATCTGCTTTCCGTGCTCCGCGGCGAAATCGACCTGCTTCTGGAGCCCGTAAGGCTCGCTCACGTGTTCGTCGAAACTCATTCCCGGCGGCTGGTCGTACGAATCCATGCCGATGATGTCGACGACGTCGTCGCCCGGGTAGCACTCGGTCCACGGCACGGCGTCGCGGCCGCGGCTGGGATTGAAGTCGAAGCGGAACTCCTGCCCCGGGACGGAGCGCATCGCGGTGACGATGCGGTTCCAGTACTTCTTCCAGGCCGCCGGGTCCGGCGCGCACCGGTGGGTGTACGTCGTGCCGTTCATCTCCCAGCCGAGGACGATGACGGTGTCGGTCGCCCGGAGCCGGACGAGCCGCTCGGCGAGGGCCGTGAAGTGGTGGTCGTAGTACCCGGCGGCGCCCAGCTGGAGCTGGCGGCGGACCTCGTAGTCGGAGACGCCGGCCTCGTTGCGCTCCAGCATGGGGACGTTGAGGACGAAGAGCCGGTCCTCCTGCTCGTTGCGCCAGTCCGCCCAGGCGTCGAGGAAGCCGGGCGGGCCCTCGATGTTCTTCCAGAGGTCGCCCGGCAGGTAGGTGTGGCCGACCCGGAGTTCGCGTCCGCCGAGCCACCTTTCGAGCTCCGCGATGCGGGCGACCCCGAGCTCGCCCGAGTCGAGGAAGGCTCCCATGGCGCTGGAGAGAGTCGGACCGGGGTCCTTCGTCGTTACGGATTCGGCGGCATGGACCGGGGACGACAGGACGACCGATCCCGAGGCGAGGAGACCGGCGGTGAACACCCCCAGCCACGCTCTCGATGTTCTCCGCTGCGCAGCTCCCATGGCCACTCCTTCTCGTCGCTTGCTTTTTGATGATCCGTCAATCCGATTCTCCGAAAGTATTCCTAATGAGCCGACCGTGAACTCGGCTTCCCTTGGATCAGTAGTCCATTAGAGGATTTCATCGCCCAGTTGGGGCACCCGAGATGAAGGGCATGCCGTGCCGCGCCGTCAGAGTTTCGACACCCGCGTCCCCACCGTCCTCGTGCGGCTCGACCGGAATCCCTTCCATCACGGCACACTCGGGGCCGCGCGATCGCTGGGACGGGCGGGAATTCCGGTGCACGCCGTCATCGAATCGAGCACCAGTCCGGTCGCCCGGTCGCGCTATCTGGTCTCGGCCCGCACGGGCCCCGCGACGCCGTCGTCCGTCGAGCTCGCGGCCCTGCTGACCCGGATCGCCGACGAGATCGCCGAAACCACGGCCGACGGGCCGTCACATCCCGTACTGGCCGTCCCGCTGGACGACGTCAGCGCGCTCGCCCTGGCCCGGCGGCGCGCCGAGCTCTCCCCGCGCCTCCTGCTGCCCGAGCAGACCGAGGAACAGCTCCTCCGGGTCGCGGACAAGGCCGGGCTCGCCAGGACCTGCGCGGCGCTGGGGCTGCCCCATCCGCGTACCGAGATCCCGACCGGCACCGACGAGGCCGCGGCCATGGCCTGGTCGCTGGGGCTGCCGGTGATCGCCAAGTGGAGCAGGCCGTGGCTGCTGCCGGCCGGCCGGGGGCTGCGCAGCACGTCGATCGTCCGGTCCCTCGCCGAGGTCCGGGAGTTGTACGCCCGCACCCCCGAGGCCGGGAGCAGGCTGCTGCTCCAGGAGCTCCTTCCGGCGGGCCGGGACCTGGACTGGTTCTTCCACGGGTACGTGGACTCGTCCGGCCGCTGTGCGACGGGGTCGACCGGACGCAAGGAACGCTCCTGGCCCGACGGCGCGGGCCTGACGGCCGTGGGCCGCTGGACGGCGAACCCGGCGGTGGAGCGGGCGGCCCGTGAGCTGCTCGACGCGCTCGGCTACCGGGGCGTGTGCGACCTGGACTTCCGGCTCGACCGCTCCACGGGCGCGTACCACCTGCTCGACTTCAACCCCCGGCCCGGCGCGCAGTTCCGGCTCTTCGCCGACGCCGAGGGCCTGGACGTCGTCCGGGCGGCGCACCTGGACCTGACCGGCCGTCCGGTGCCGCCGCACTCCCCCGCGTACGGCCGCCGGTTCGTCGTCGAGAACTACACGGCGCTCTCGCTCGTCACCTCCCCGCGCCGCCGGTACGCGGCCGAGCCGGCCGGCGGCCCGCGGCCGCGCACCGAGTGCGCCTGGCTCGCGGCGGACGACCCGTGGCCCGCGCTGGCGATGGGCCGCGCCTGGCTGGCGCACCTCCTGCGCAGGGCCTGCCGCGCGGTGGTCCGGCGCCTCGGCGCGGGCCGGGCCTCGCCCCCGGCCGCCCTCCCCGCACCACCGCCCCGCACCACCCCCGACCAGCTCACCCCACGATGAGAACGATGAAGGCGGAAGCACGATGTCGAAGTCGATGTACGACCTGGTGGTCGTCGGGGCCGGTCCCTACGGTCTGTCCGTGGCCGCGCACGCGGCGGCACACGGGCTCTCGCTGCGGACCTTCGGCCGCTCCATGGAGTCCTGGCACGCCATGCCCTCGGGCATGTTCCTGAAGTCGGAGCCCTGGGCCTCGCACCTCTCCGACCCGGAGGGGTCGTACGGACTCGACGCGTACGCCGTGACGCGGGGCGTCCGTGCCGAGCACGGCGTTCCGCTCCCGGTCGGCTTCTTCGCCTCGTACGGAGACTGGTTCGCCCGGCAGGCCGTGCCCGCGCTCGACGAGCGGCTGATCGCCTCGGTCGCGCCCGCCGCCGAGAACTTCGAGCTGCGCACGGAGGACGGCGAGTCGCTCCGGACGCGGACGGTGGCCCTCGCCGTCGGGGTGCTGCCCTTCATGGAGATCCCCGGTCCGCTGCGCGGCCTCCCCCGGCGGTACGTCACCCACTCCAGCCACCACGGCGAGCTCGACGGCTTCGCGGGGCGGGACGTGACCGTCGTCGGTGCCGGCCAGGCCGCCCTGGAGACGGCCGCGCTCCTCACCGAGCAGGGTGCCGCGAGCGTCCGGATCCTCGCGCGCGCGGACCGGCTGAACTGGAACACCCTGCCCCCTGCCCTCGACCGGGGGCCGTGGCGCTCGGTGCGCGCCCCGCACACGGGCCTCGGCTGCGGCTGGCGCAACAAGCTCTACGCGGACACCCCGGGGGTCTTCCGCAGGCTGCCGGCCGCCACCCGGGAGCGGATCTTCGACTCGGCGCTGGGCCCGGCGGGCGCGTGGTGGCTGCGCGAGCGGTTCGCGGCGGTCGGGGACGTACGGCTCGGGCAGCGGATCGTCTCGGCGACGGTCACCGGGGACGAGCGGCTCCGGCTCGACGTCGCCGGGCCCGGGGGGACCTCGGTCCTGGAGACCGACCACGTCGTCGCGGCGACCGGCTTCACCCCGAGCCTGGAGCGGGCGGGGATGCTCGACCCGGCGCTGCGCGGGGCGCTGCGGACGGTCGGCGCGGTCGGCGCGCCGGAGGTCGGCGGGCTCTTCGAGTCCTCGTGGCCGGGGCTTTTCCTCGCCGGGCTGCTCACGGCCCCGTCGTACGGGCCGTCGATGCGGTTCGTGTTCGGCGCGGAGTACACGGCGGGCCGGCTGGTGAAGGGGGTCCGGCAGCGGCTTCGGCCGGGCGCGCGGGGCGGGTCCGTCGGCCGGCCGCGGACGGGCGCGGAGGCCCCGGTCACGGCGTAGCGCGTACGGCACGGGGCCGACCCCGGAGAGCGGGTGCTCTCCGGGGCCGGCCCTTGTGCCTGTGTGCCGCCGGGCTCAGGCGTTGATGCAGACGTTGCCGGCGGCCGGGTTCAGCGCGCCGATGACGTTCACGCTGTTGCCGCAGACGTTGATCGGGATGTGGATCGGGACCTGGACGACGTTGCCCGAGAGGACACCCGGCGAGCCGACGGCCACGCCGTGGGCACCCGCGTCCGCGAAGGCGGGCGACGCCACACCCATGGCCAGGACGATTCCGGCGACGACAGCCGCGGCCTTCTTGCAGTTCATTGCGTCTGGATCCTTTCTGAGACGACAGACATTTCACGGAAGACAACGAACAGGTCACGGAAAGGAAACCGCAATTTCGACGGCTTTCGCTCTTTCACTCCATTGCACGCACGAAACAGGGCCGGAGGGAACGTGGACGTTCCCTCCGGCCCTGTCGTGCGCGGTGCGGATCAGCCGTTGTAGGCGCCGTTCCCGGAGAGGACCGGGATGTCCTCCAGGATGTGCGACAGCGGCTCGTCGCCCTTGGCCTGGGTGGAGTTCTCCGCGCACTGCTGGTTCTGCGGCGAGGAGAGGACGTTGATGTCCTGGACGGCGACCGGGACGAGGACACCGATGACGGAGCCGACGTTGCCCTTGACCGGGGCGCCGAGGCACAGCTTGTTCAGCGAGCCCTGGACGGCCGAGAACTGCGGGCTCATGTCACCGGTGGTCTTCGAGTTGCCGAAGGACTGGTGGGCGCCGTTGCCGCTGAGCGAGGTGGTGCCCCCGTCGTTGGCGATGGCGAGCGCCGGGGAGGCCGCCGCGGCGGAAGCGCCGACAACAGAGGCCGTCACAGCCGCAGCCGCCATAATCTTCTTGATCACGGTGATTCCGTTCCTGTTCCCACCAATCGACCTGATTGATGCGACGGGATCAACTGCGGTCGGGGGCTTTGGTTCCGGGCCTTCACCCGTTCGACTGGAGCACCGTTTCGCGCTGCCGAGTGCGCTCGGCCAAGGGGGTGACACAGCGGAACCCCGAGGTCCGGGGCCAGTTGATCAGGGGGCTCCCTGCACGGAGCCGGTTCTAGAAGGGAACTCCCGTGATCAAGAAGGTTATGGCCACTGCGGCCGCAGCCGTCTCCATCGTCGGCGCCACCGCCGCCGTGGCCTCCCCCGCCCTCGCCATCGCCAACGACGGCGGCACCACCTCGCTGTCGGGCAACGGCGCGCACCAGGAGTACGGCAACTCCACCACGTACGGCAACATGAGCCCGCAGTTCGCGCTGGTCCAGGGCTCCCTGAACAAGCCGTGCATCGGCCTCCCGGCCAAGGTCAACGCCGGTTCGCTGATCGGTGCCATCCCGATCGCGGTCCAGGACATCAACGTCCTGTCCTCCCCGCAGAACCAGCAGTGCACCGAGAACTCCACCCAGGCCAAGGGCGACGAGGCCCTGTCGCACATCCTGGACGACATCCCGATCCTCTCGGGCAACGGCGTCGGCAACAACTGACGTTCCGCTCACGCGTGAGGGGCCGCCCACCCAGGGCGGCCCCTTCTCGTTTCCCGCTGCTCGCACCCCCTCAGGGGCGCGGCCAGACGGGGGTGGCCATGAGCCGTTCCCATTCCCGGTCCGGCATTCCCGGGACCGTGCGACCCGCCTGCACCCACTGGGTCACCAGTGCGGAATAGACGGGGAATGGGGTGCGGTCGTCGATCGGTCGGTCACTCACGTACCGGCTCTTCGGAATGAAGGCCATCCGTTCCCATTTCCCGGGACCCGGCGCCATCTTCGCTCCCTCCGCTGCGATTCACGCATCATTACACAGGCGCCGCAGGAGAGTGATTCGCTCTGCCCATGTCGCGTCGGGCACCTCTGTACGAGCGGGGTCGAATTAGCGTGCGGGCATGAATTCCCCGCGTCTGAAGGGGCCACGGAGTCTGCTGCTCGCCCCCGCGGCCCTCGCCGCCCTGGCCGTCCTCGTTCCCGGCGCTCTCGCCCTGGCGCCCACCGAACTGCCCGAGCCGGAGCAGGGGCTGAACCTGCTGGTGGTCGGCATCGACACCCGCAAGGGTGTCACCGAGGAGGAGAAGGAACGTTTCAAGCTCGGCGGTCAGGCGTGCGACTGCACGGACGTGATGATGCTGGTGCACGTGTCGGCGGCGAACGACCGGGTCGACGTGGTGAGCCTGCCGCGCGACTCGCTCACCACCCTCCCCGCCGACCACCGCGACCGGCGGACCGGGAAGGTGCACGCCGCCCATCCCGCGAAGATCAACAGCGCCTGGGCGGAGGGCGGTTCCTCGTTCGCGGTGGAGACCGTCGAGTCGATGACCGGGCTCCCCGTGCACCGGTACCTGGAGATCGACTTCCGGCGGTTCATGGACACCGTGGACCGCGTCGACGGCGGGGTCTCCGTGTGTACGGCGGAGCCCCTTAAGGACCCCTCCACCGGCATCGACCTCCAGCCCGGGACCAAGCGCGTCGGGGGCGGTGAGGCGCTCCAGTACGTCCGCTCGCGGAAGGCGGACGGGCAGATGGACTTCGGCCGGATCCAGAAGCAGCAGAAGTTCGTCGTCAACACCCTGGAGCGGCTCCGCGAGGGGATGCTCGACGACCCGGAGCGGCTGGTGGACCTAGCCGCGACGCTGCGCGGGACGGGCGCGGCCGAGCGCGGGATCTCGCCGGAGGAGCTGCTGGAGCTCGCCGGCCGGCTGCGGGAACTGCCCCCGGAGCGGATGGCGCTCGCGACGGTGCCCGTACGGGGCTTCAACGCGAACATCGAGGGTGTCGGGTCCACGCTCGCCTGGGACGAGGAGGGCGCTGCGGAGGTCTTCGCGCGGCTGCGTGAGGACCGGCCGCTGCCGGCCGCGGAGGAGGTCGCGCCGAGCACGATCCCGGCCGCCACGTACCGGCCGGCCGAGGGTTCCTCGCTCATCTGCCCGTAGTCCGTCCGGTGGACATACCGGAACCTCCGGACTTCTCACCAGTTGATCAGCGCGGCTCGGCACTCAGCACGAGCCAGTATCCGAAAGGCCTGAACTAATGAAGAAGCTCTTGGCTACGGCTGCTGTGGCCGCGTCGGTCCTCGGCGCGACGGCGGCGGGTGCCGGACAGGCGCTCGCGATCGCCGACGACGGTGGCACCACCTCGCTGAGCGGCAACGGTGCCCACCAGGAGTTCGGCAACTCCGCCACCTACGGCAACATGAGCCCGCAGTTCGCGCTCGTCCAGGGCTCCCTGAACAAGCCCTGCGTCGGCCTCCCGGCCAAGGTCAACGCCGGTTCGCTGATCGGTCTCATCCCGATCGCGGTCCAGGACGTCAACGTCCTGTCCTCCCCGCAGAACCAGCAGTGCACCGAGAACTCCACCCAGGCCAAGGGTGACGAGCCTCTGTCGCACATCCTCAGCGACATCCCGGTCCTGTCCGGCAACGGCGCCGGCAACAGCTGAGCCACGGCGCTCTGCGCGGCGGCCCCGCCGCCCCTCCTCGGAGGGGTGGCGGGGCCGTCCCCGTTACGGTGCCGGGCTCACAGCCTCGCGGCGAGCTCGGCCGGGTCGGTGACGGGGGCCTCGCACACGAAGTGACGGCAGACGTACGCGGCGGCCCGGCCGGCCACCAGCGGCCGGTCCTTGAGGAGCGGGAACTCCTCGCTGTCGGGGGCGCCGGTCGCGAGCACCGCGCCGGGGGCGGTGGCCAGGAGCGCGGTACGGCGCAGCTCCTGGAAGGCCGTTTCGTCGGGGGCGCCGACGACGGCGATCTCGCGGGGGCCGTCGAGGAGGGCCTCGGCGACCGCCAGGCCCCAGCCGATGAAGCGGGGCGCGCGGGGGCCGAGGGCCTTGACGACGCCGAGGGCTCCTTCGGCGGCGGCCCGGTGGGCCTCGGAGCCGGTGTGGGCGGCGTACGAGAGGAGCGCTCCGGCGGCGGCGGTCCACCCTGAGGGGGCGGCGTTGTCCGTGGGGTCCTGCGGGCGGCGGATGAGGGTCTCCGCGTCGTGGGCGGTGTCGTACAGCGCGCCGCCCTCGGCGGTGAAGCGGTCGACGACGAGGTCCAGGAGGAAGCCGGCGAAGTCGAGCCAGGCGCCCTCGCCGGTGACGGCGGCGAGGGCGAGGAAGCCCTCGGCGACGTCGGCGTAGTCCTCAAGGACCCCGTCGTTGGTGCCGGCCCGGCCGTCCTTCGAGGTGCGGGTGAGCCGGGCGGTCTCGTCCATGTGGACGCGGACGAGCAGGTCGGCGGCCTCGGTGGCACGCTCGATCAGGTCGGGGCGGCCGAGAAGGGCGCCGGTCTCGGCGAGGGCCGCGACGGCGAGGCCGTTCCAGGCGGCGACGACCTTGTCGTCGCGGCCGGGGCGCTCGCGCTCCTCGCGGGCGGCGAGGAGGCGGGCCGCGATCGAGGCGATCCGGTCGGCGTCGGCGACCGCGGTGTCGACGGACCGCGGGAGCTGGAGGACGGAGCTGCCGTGCTCGAACGTGCCGCCCTCGGTGACGCCGTAGTGGGCGGCGGCGAGGGCGGCGTCCTCGGCGCCGAGGACGGCGGTCAGCTGCTCCGGGGTCCAGACGTAGTAGGCGCCCTCGACGTGCTTGCCGGTGCCGTCGTCGGAGTCGGCGTCGAGCGCGGAGGCGAAGCCGCCCTCGGGGGTGCGGAGCTCGCGGACCATGAAGTCGGCGGTCTCCAGGGCGACCCGGCGGGCCAGGTCGCTGCCGGTGGCCTTCCAGAGGTGCGCGTACAACCGGCACAAAAGGGCATTGTCGTAGAGCATCTTCTCGAAATGGGGCACAACCCACGCCCGGTCGACGGCGTAGCGGGCGAAGCCGCCGCCGAGCTGGTCGTAGATGCCGCCGCGGGCCATGGCCTCGCAGGTGTCGGCGGCCATCTGGAGGGCGCCCTCGGAGCCCGTACGGGCATGGTGGCGGAGCAGGAACTCCAGGGTCATCGACGGCGGGAACTTGGGTGCGCCGCCGAAGCCGCCGTGGGTGGCGTCGTACTCGCGGACGAGGCCCAGGAGGGCCTGCGCGAGCTCCTCCTGGCCGGGGACGCCGTCGCCGCCGTAGGCGAGGGAGCGGCCCGCGAGGTCCTTGACGATGCGGTCGGCGACCTCGCCGACCTCCTCGCGCCGGTCGGCCCAGGCGTCACGGACGCCTTCCAGGACGTCGGGGAACGAGGGCATGCCGTGGCGGGGCTCCGGCGGGAAGTAGGTGCCGAAGTAGAAGGGGGCGGCGTCCGGGGTGAGGAAGACCGTCATGGGCCAGCCGCCCTGGCCGGTGGCGGCCTGGACGGCCTCCATGTAGACGGCGTCGACGTCGGGGCGCTCCTCGCGGTCGACCTTGACGGCGACGAAGTGCTCGTTGACCAGCGCCGCGATGCCGTCGTCCTCGAAGGACTCGTGCGCCATCACGTGGCACCAGTGGCAGGAGCTGTAGCCGACGCTCAGCAGCACCGGGACGTCGCGGCGGCGGGCCTCCTCGAAGGCCTCGGCCGACCAGGGCCACCAGTCGACCGGGTTGTCGGCGTGCTGCAGGAGGTACGGGGAGGTCTCATGGGCCAGTCGGTTCGCCATAAGGCCCATCCTGCCCTGCCGCCCCGGGCTCGCGCGGTAGGGCTCCCCCGTCGGGCGCAGCCAGGGCCTGTCCCGCGAGGAGCAGCGGCAGGCCGGCGACGCCGCTCATCGCCGCCCCGGACGGGCGGGGCACGCGAGACCGCGCGCCGAGCCGTCCGGTCCGGTCATGACGCCGGTACCCGTCCGGAAACCGCGGGCCGCTCCGCCGGTGCAGCCCTGCGGCCCGTACCGCCGGGGTACGGGCCTCAGGGCGTCGGCGTCACTTGCCGGAGGCGCCGGCCGAGGCGGCCGGGCCGGACGGGGCCGCGTCCGGGTCGGGGGCCTCTTCGAAGGAGACCTTGCCCATGTGGCGGTTCATCGACTTCATCAGCATCCAGACCGCGAGGGCCAGGACCGCGAAGACGACGAAGCCGAGGACGCCGGGGGTCACCTTGTTCTTGTCCAGCTCTTCGGCGGCGAAGGGGACAAGCTGGGTCAGTGCCAGGTGTGCGCTCATGTCAGGCATTGTCGCGGATGCCCGCGAAGAGATCTTCCTCGGGGAGGGAGGTCGGCACCAGCGCCTTGCTGAGCTCGTACTCCTCCGTCGGCCAGACCTCCTTCTGGATCTCCATGGGGACCCGGAACCAGCCGCCGTCGGGGTCGATCTGGGTGCGGTGGGCGATCAGGGCCTTGTCGCGGGTCTCGAAGAAGTCGGCGCAGGGCACGAACGTGGTCAGCGTCCGCTCCTTGCGCTCGAACTCGCTCCAGCGCTCCAGCCACTCGCCGTACGGGGACTCCAGGCCGCGGGCGATCAGCGCCTCGTGGAGGGCGGTGGTGCGGGGGCGGTTGAAGCCCTGGTTGTAGTAGAGCTTCAGGGGCTGCCAGACCGGGCCGAACTCGTCCTCCGGGTACTTCACCGCGTCCGTCGCGCCGTCGAAGGCCACCATCGTGATCTTGTGGGTCATGATGTGGTCGGGGTGCGGGTAGCCGCCGTTCTCGTCGTAGGTCGTGATGACCTGCGGGCGGAACGCGCGGATCTTGCGGACCAGCGCGCCGGCCGCCGTGTCGACGTCCTCGAGGGCGAAGCAGCCCTCGGGGAGCGGGGGCAGCGGGTCGCCCTCGGGGAGGCCCGAGTCGACGAAGCCCAGCCACTCCTGGGAGACGCCGAGGATCTCGCGGGCCTCGTCCATCTCCTTGCGGCGGACCTCGTGGATGTTCGCCTCGATGTAGGCGTCGCCCTGGAGCTGGGGATTGAGGACCGAGCCGCGCTCGCCGCCCGTGCACGTCACCACGATGACGTCCACCCCCTCGGACACGTACTTGGCCATCGTGGCCGCACCCTTGCTCGACTCGTCGTCGGGGTGGGCGTGAACGGCCATCAGTCGCAGCTGGTCAGTCAAGACTCGATCCTCAGTGATTCGACGCGGAGGCAGGCTTCTATAGTGACGGAATCGGGGGAGGGAAAATTCCGCCACCCCCGGGCTTCGAGAGGAACCACCATGAGCGCGGTGCGAGAGCAGCTGCCCGAAGGGCGCTACGGGCGCTCCGCGGACGAGCGGGCCGACCGCAAGCTCAAGGTGACCGGCGCCGTGCTCGGCGTCCTCTTCCTCGGCCTGATGGGCTGGTTCGGCTGGCACTACGTCGTCGACAGCAAGATCAGCGCCGAGATGATCAAGTTCGACGTGGTGAGCCCCACCGAGGTGCAGGTGCACCTGGAGGTCCGCAAGGACGAGGGCGTCGAGGGCGTCTGCACGCTGCGGTCGCGCTCCGAGGACGGCATCGAGGTCGCCCGCAAGGATGTGCGGATCGTCGACCCGGCCGGCCGCGTCGACGAGGTCTTCACGCTCCGTACGACCGCGCTCGCGACGAGTGCCGAGCTCGTGGGGTGTACGGCGCGATAGCGGTGGGTAGGGACCGGGTGACGAGTCCCGGCGGGTCACGCGCGTGACCTGGGGCGACGGCATCTCGATGATGTATGTCCTCCCGCTTTTCGCCACTCATTGTTAGGCTCGTGGTTTCGCCCGCCCGGGAAGCGCCCGCTGCCCGTGTTGGGCGATGCTTTGTATTCCCAGTACCTACGAGGAGCACCTGTGACCCAGACCAGCGACAACGTCACCTGGCTCACCCAGGAGGCGTACAACAAGCTCAAGGGTGAGCTTGAGTACCTGTCTGGTCCCGCGCGTACCGAGATCGCGGCCAAGATCGCCGCCGCGCGCGAAGAGGGAGACCTGCGCGAGAACGGCGGGTACCACGCGGCCAAGGAGGAGCAGGGCAAGCAGGAGCTCCGGGTCCGCCAGCTCACCCAGCTGCTCCAGCACGCCAAGGTCGGCGAGGCCCCGGCGGACGACGGCGTCGTCGAGCCCGGCATGGTCGTGACGATCGCCTTCGACGGCGACGAGGACGACACGATGACCTTCCTGCTCGCCTCCCGCGAGTACGCGAGCGACGACATCGAGACCTACTCCCCGCAGTCGCCGCTCGGCGTCGGCGTCAACGGCAAGAAGGCCGGTGACGACGCCGAGTACGAGCTGCCGAACGGCAAGAAGGCCACGGTGAAGATCCTCAGCGCCAAGCCGTACACCGGCTGAGCCTGCGCTCTTCCCGCCGCGCTGCGAAGGGCCGGACCCCTCGGGGGTCCGGCCCTTCGTCCTGCATGCACATGCCCTGCATGCACATGTAATGATGCGGCCCTGACTGTGCGTCATCAGGGGGGATGGGCGAAGTGCTGGGACCGCTGCGCGAAGGCATGCCACGGCAGATCGGACCGTACGAGGTGATGGCCCGGCTCGGGGCCGGCGGCATGGGCGAGGTCTTCCTCGCCCGGGACACCTCGGCGGACGGGATCTTCGTCGCCGTGAAGACCGTCCGGCGCGACGTCGCCGGCGACCCCGCCTTCCGGGACCGCTTCCGGCGCGAGATCCGCGTCGCCCGCCTCGTCTCCAGCACCCACGCCGCCGCGCCCGTCGGCGGCGACGCCGACGCCGCGGTGCCCTGGCTGGCCACCGCTTACGTCCCCGGGCCCAGCCTCTCCCAGGCCGTGCGGCGCGGCGGCGCGCTGCCCGTCGCCACCGTGCGCGCCCTCGGTGCCGGGATCGCCCGCGCCCTCGCCGACCTGCACGGGGCCGGGGTCCTGCACCGGGACCTCAAGCCCGGCAACGTCATGCTCTCCGTCGACGGGCCCCGCCTCATCGACTTCGGCATCGCCCGCAGCAGCACCGCCACCACCATGACCGCCACGGGGGTCATGGTCGGCACGCCCGCCTTCATGTCCCCCGAGCACGTGGCGGGCGCCCGGCGGGTCACGGCCGCCTCCGACGTCTTCTGCCTCGGCTCGCTGCTCTGCTACGCGGCGACCGGCGAGGACCCCTTCGGCGACGGGCCGCTCGCCGCCGTCCTGTACCGGGTCTCGCAGGCCGAGGCCGATCTGAGCCGGGTGCCGGACGAACTGCGCGAGGTCGTCGCCGCCTGCCTGGCCGCCGACCCGGCGGACCGGCCCACGCCGGACGCGCTCGTGGAGCTCCTCGACGAGGGAGCGGGGGCGCGTTTCCCCTGGCCGGAGGGCATACGGGAGCACATCGGCGAGTACGGGACGGAGCTCGCCCAGCTCGTCGCCTCGGGCGGCCCGCTCGTGGAGGCGGCGGCCGCCGCGGGACCGGTCGTCACGCCCGAGGTGCCCGGTCTGCACTCCGTGCCCACGCTGGCGCCGGTGGCGCCGGTGGCTCCCCCCGCTCCCGCGCCGCGCGGACGGCGGGGGCGGGTCCTCGCCGCCGTCCTGGCGCTGGCCGTCGCCGCCTGCGGCCTCGGCACGTACCTGCTGTGGCCCGAGGCCGAGGCGAAGAAGCCGCCGGCCAAGGCCGCGCCGCCCGCCGCACCGCCCGCCGCCGCGCCGCGCATCGCCGGTGTCGACGACCGGGGCCTGTCCGACGCCTCGGGCGTGGTCCCGCAGAACGCGGCCCAGCGCCCCGCGGGCTGGACGCCCTGGAAGGCGAAGCTGACCGCGCCCGCGCACGGCTGCTCCGCCGGCGAGAAGGTGCTGGTCTGCCGCACGACCGACGGGCGCTACGAGGCGCTCGACCCGGCGAGCGGGAAGAAGCTGTGGGAGGCGAAGGTCGACTCGGAGAGCCCCGACGAGTCGTACATGAGCGACCGCGCCGTGTTCTTCGTGGCCCGGGACAGCACCCGGCCCACCGTCCACGACGGGAACGTCGTGCTCGTCACCGGACGGCGGCTCCAGGTGCGGGACGCCCGGACGGGCGCGGTGCGCTGGGAGAAGCCCGCCCTCGGCCCCCAGTTCGTCTGGGACACGCGGCCGCTGGTCGGCGACGGGATCGTCTTCGCCGCCACGGAGGTGGCCGAGGACATCCAGGACGACCAGGTGGCCCTCACCGCCTTCTCGCTTGCCGACGGCAGGCAGCTGTGGACCAAGGGGCTCACCAACGCGGAGATCTCGCAGGCCGAGCGGCGCGCGTACGAGCCTGTGGCCTACGCGAAGGGCGTCGTCTACGCCCTGAGCCAGGGCGGTCTCGTCGCCTACGAGGGAAAGACCGGCACGCTGCTCGGCGAGGCCGACCCGGCCGCCAGGGAGTGCCTCGACCTCAAGGTACTCGGCGGCTCCGGGTACTGCGCGAGCTCGGCCCGGACGCGCAACGCGCCGGTCACCCTGCACGCGCTGGACGCCCGCACGCTCGCCGCCCGGGCATCCGTGCCCGCGCCGCTCAGCACGGTCGCCCCGGCCGTCGTCGGCCCGAACGCCGTCGTCACCTCAGACAAGGGGGTGTCCGTCCTCGACCCGCGCACGGGCCGGACCCTCGCCTCGTACCCGCTGAAGGCTCCGCCCGACGGACTCGCCCACGCCGTGTCCTCGCCGCTGCTCGCCGGTGACCAGGTCGTGTACGCCGACTTCTCCTCGCTCTACACCGTGCGCCTCGGCGCCGACGGGAAGCCCGCCGGGCTGAAGGTCACGCCGGTGCCGGGGGCGCCGGGGCCGCGCGCCGCGGAGAACATGGACCCGGGCTTCGGCGAGGTCGTGTCGAAGCAGGTCCGGGCGCCCGAGGTGCTGCCGGTCGGCGGGATCGCGTACATCGTCTACGACAAGGGGGCCGTGGCCTCCGTCGAGCTTCCCAAGTAACGCTCTGAGAGGACCTGTTCGGTGTTGAAGGCGCTCCCTTCCGGCCGGCCCCCGAAGCTCGTCGGCCCCTACCGGCTGCTCGCCCGGCTCGGCGCGGGCGGCATGGGCGAGGTCCACCTCGCCTGCCGGACCGACGAGCCGACGGCCGATCCGTACCGGATGGTCGCCGTGAAGACCGTCCGGGAGGACCTGGAGGTCGACGGGGACTTCCGGACCCGCTTCCGGCGGGAGATCGCGGCGGCGCGGACCGTGGACGGGCCGGGCGTGGCGCGGCTCGTGGACGCCGACGCCGACGCGCCCTCGCCGTGGCTGGCGACGGAGTACGTGCCGGGGCCCTCCCTCGCCGAGGCCGTCGTCCAGGCCGGGGCGCTGCCCGTCGCGGCCGTGCGTGCCCTCGGAATCGCGCTCGCCACGGCCCTCGCGGACGTGCACCGGCTGAAGGTGCTGCACCGGGACCTCAAGCCCGCGAACGTCCTGCTCGGCGCCGCCGGGCCGAAGCTGATCGACTTCGGCATCGCGCAGGCCTTCGAGGCGACGGCGCTGACCTCGACCGGGCTCGTCGTGGGCTCGCCGGGGTTCATGTCGCCGGAGCACGTGGCCGGCAGCAGGTCGGTCGTGCCCGCCTCGGACGTCTTCTGCCTGGGCGCGGTGCTCGCGTTCGCGGCGAGCGGCCGGGGCCCGTTCCACGACGACGAGATGGCGGCCGTGATCTTCCGGATCAGCCGGGCCGACGCCGAACTGTCCGGAGTGCCGGAGGAGTTGCGGCCGACGATCGAACGCTGTCTGCGGCTCGATCCGGGAGAGCGGCCGTCCGCGGCGGAGTTGGCGGAACTCCTGGGCGGTGGGGAGGCCGCGCCGGAGGTCTTTCCGTGGCCTGGCGGGGTGCTGTCGCTGCTCGCCGAGTACGGGGAGGCGGCGCGGACGATCGGTGAGGCGGCGGCCTCGGGGACGGGCGTGGCGGACCTGCCGACGCTCGGGCCCGTGGTGCCGTACTCCCCCACGGCCGTGCCGGACCGGCCGGCGGCCCCGGCGGCTCCGGCGCCCGCGGAGCGGAAGCGGCGCACGCGGGGCGCGCTGGTCGCGGGCGTGGTGGCGGTGGCGGTCCTCGCGGCGGTGGGCGTCGTGCTCGCGCGGCAGACGGACGGACCGGGAGGGACGGGAGAGGCCGCGGGGCCGAGCACGAGCAGGTCGGCGGCACCGACCGCATCCGGGAATCCGGCGCCGCAGACCCTGAGCCAGGTCGTCCTGCCGTACGGCGGCGCGGGGCACACCAACGACTTCGGCACGGCGGCGACGAGCCGCTCGCACCGCCCGGCGGGCTGGTCGCCCTGGACCGCGCGCACCGACGCGACCGACGGCGCCTGCTCCCTCTCCCCGAAGGTGCTGGTCTGCGCGGGCACGGGAGGCGCGCTCGTGGGGCTGAACGCGGCGGACGGGCGCGAGCTCTGGTCGGTCCCGGCGCGCACGAACGCGGACGGGCTGCGGGCGAGCGCCCAGTACCCGGCGATCGTCGGGGACCGGGTGTACGTGACCGGGGCCGAAGGCGTCGTCGCGTACGGCCTCCAGGACGGCGGGAAGCGGGGGACGGTCGCCGGGCCCGGGGCCGACTGGGCGGTGAAGGGGAGCGACTTCACGGACGGCGTGCTCTACACGACCTACATCAACCTGTGGGAGGGGAAGCAGGCCGGGCTGGTGACGGCGGTGCGGCTCGGCGGCGAGGGGAAGCAGGTGGGCCGCGAGCTGTGGCGGAGCCCGCTGGACGCCCTGCCGGAGCAGCCGGTGGCGGCGAACGGAAAGGTGTACGTGCCGCTCGGGGTCGTGCCGGTGGCGCTGGACGCGGCGACCGGCGAGGAGACGGCGCGCGGGCCGGAGGGCTGCCAGCGGTTCACCGTCCACGAGAAGAGCGGGAGTCTGCTCTGCCTGGACACCCGGAGCGGTGTGACCGTGCTCGACGGGACGACCCTGCGGGTCGTGCGGTCCTTCGGTACGGGGGTGACGGCCGGTCCCGCCGTGAACGCGGACGGACTGGTCGCGGTGGTGAGCAACCAGCGGGTGGTCACGTACGACCTGGCCAGTGGCCGGGAGCGGTGGAGTGCCCAGGCGCCCGTCTGGCAGGACGCCCAGGCACTCGTGTACTTCGCGGGCGACCGGGTCGTCACGGTGGCGAAGGACGCGGTCCTCTCCTATCCGCAGGACGGTCCGGCCTCGTCGAACGACGTCAAGGACTTCAGGCCCAACCTGCCCGACGGCTTCGACGCCGCCCGGGCCGTCGGGGACGCCCTGCTGGCCGGCGGTGCGGCCTTCCTGGCCTTCCCCGACGGCCTTGTCCTCTCCGGCTATCTGCCGTGACCGGTGGCGGGTGCCGTCAGCCGTCGGCGCGGCGGTACTTGCGGACCGACAGGGTGCGGAAGATCGCGACGATCAGGACCGAGTAGATCAGCGACGCCCACACCGGGTACTGCATCGGCCACGCGTCGGACGGTGAGACGCCCGGGTCGCCGAAGAGGGTGCGGCAGGCCTGGACGGTGGCGCTGAAGGGGTTCCACTCGGCGATGGGCTGGAGCCAGGACGGCATCTGGCTGGAGTCCACGAAGGCGTTCGAGATGAACGTGACCGGGAAGAGCCAGATCAGGCCGCCGGACGTCGCCGCCTCCGGGGTGCGGACCGAGAGGCCGATGAGGGCGCCGATCCAGGTGAAGGCGTAGCCGAGGAGGAGCAGCAGGCCGAAGCCGGCCATCACCTTGCCGAAGTTGGTCGGCTCCGCGTAGCCCGGGCGCCAGCCGATGATCAGCGCGACGATCGCGAGGACCAGGAGCGTCAGCGCCGTCTGGACGAGGTCGGCGAGGGTGCGGCCGGTGAGGACCGCGCCGCGTGCCATCGGCAGGGAGCGGAAGCGGTCGATGAGGCCCTTGTGCATGTCGTCCGCGATGCCGGCGCCCGCGCCGGCCGTGGCGAAGGTGACGGTCTGGGCGAAGATGCCGGCCATCAGGAAGTTCTTGTAGACGTCCGGGTCGGTGCTCCCGCCGATGCTCATCGAGCCGCCGAAGACGTACGTGAAGAGGATCACGAACATCACCGGCTGGATCAGCCCGAAGAGGATCATCTCGGGGATCCTGGTCATGCGGATGAGGTTCCGCTTGGCGATGACCAGGGAGTCGTTCATCGTGCTCACTGGGCCGTCTCCTTCGTCTGCCGGCGGCCGCGGCCGTCCGCCGCGGGCGGGCCGCCGTTCTCCTCCTCCGTGAGCGCGGCCGCGTGGCCGGTCAGGGAGATGAAGACGTCGTCGAGGGTGGGGCGGCGCAGGCCGATGTCGTCGATCTCGACGCCGACCGCGTCCAGGTCGCGGATGACCTCGGCGAGCAGCTTGGCGCCGCCGGAGACGGGGACGGTGAGCTTGCGGGTGTGGTCCTCCACGGAGACCTCGTCCCGGCCCCGGCCCGCGATGCCGTAGCGGCCGAGGACGTCACGGGCGCCCGCGATCATCTCCGGTTCGTGGACGACGACCTCGACGCGCTCGCCGCCCGTCTGGGCCTTGAGCTGGTCGGAGGTGCCGCGCGCGATGACCTTGCCCTGGTCGACGACGCAGATGTCGTGGGCGAGGTGGTCGGCCTCCTCCAGGTACTGGGTGGTGAGGAGCAGGGTCGTACCCCCCGCGACGAGCTCCTTGATGACCCCCCACAGCGCCTGCCGGTTCCGCGGGTCGAGGCCGGTGGTCGGCTCGTCCATGAACATGACCGGCGGGGAGACCACCAGGGCCGCCGCCAGGTCGAGGCGCCTGCGCATGCCGCCGGAGTACGTCTTCGCCGGGCGGTCGGCCGCGTCCGCGAGCAGGAACCGTTCGAGCAGCTCGTCGGCCCGGACCTTCGCCGCCTTCGCCTTCAGCTGGTAGAGCTGCCCGACCATCTGGAGGTTCTCGCGGCCCGTGAGGTACTCGTCGACCGCGGCGAACTGGCCGGAGAGACCGATCGAGCGGCGGACCTCCTCGGGGTTCTTGAGGACGTCGACCCCGGCGACGACGGCCCTGCCGCTGTCGGGCTGGAGCAGCGTCGTCAGGACGCGCACGGTGGTGGTCTTCCCGGCGCCGTTCGGGCCGAGGAGGCCCAGGACCGTGCCTTCGGGTACGTCGAGGTCGACGCCGTCCAGAGCTCGTACGTCACCGAAGGTCTTCACCAGACCCTCGGCGTAGATCGCGCCTGGCATGTGGGTTCTCCCAGGGAGATTCGGGCGTTTCCTACCGATCCTAGGTTTGCGGGGACGCCGTCGCCCAGTGAATTTGTGATTCGCGCCACACGATCATGGGTTCGGGTGGGCCGCCAGGCGCTTGCGGAGCTCGACGGTGCGGCCCTGGTCGCCGAGGCGTTCCATCCAGTGGACCGCCTTCTCCCAGCACACCTCGGCCTCCGCCAGGTCGCCCAGGTCGGCGAGGGCGTCGCCGAGGCCCGTGAGCGAGACGGCCTCGCTGTGGTGGTCCCCGCCCAGGCGCTGGAGGGCGAGCGCGCGCCGGTAGGCCTCGACCGCCTCGGCCGGGCGGTCGGCGCAGCGCAGGACGTCGCCCCGCACCCGCAGGCCGATGGAGAGGCTGACGCGGTCGCGCGTCGCGCGCTGGATCTCCTCCGCCCGGTCGAGGACGAGGAGCGCCGCGTCGTGGCGGCCGAGGTGGGCCAGCGCGTCCGCCATGTTGTTCAGCGTGGCGCAGCTGTCCGGCTCCCACAGGAGGGACTGCTGGTAGTGGTGGAGGGCGGACTCGTGGTCGCCGAGGTGGGTGAAGCTGGTGCCCAGGTTGTTGAGGACGGAGGAGAGCTCGGCGGCCCGGCCCGGCTCGCCGCCGTGGAGGTCCAGCGCCCGGCGGTAGTACGTGATCGCCTCGGCGGGGCGGCCGGACTGCACCATGTGGTTCCCGAGGCCGTTCAGCATCCAGGCCTCGGCCCGCTCGTCCCCGGCGGCCCTGGCCGCCGCGAGGCCGACGGTGTGCGTGCTCAGCCAGTCGTCGGAGCGGCCGAGCCTGACGTACGCCCACAGGGAGGCGGCCAGCTTCCACGCCTGGGCGTGCAGGCCGCTCTCGTGGGCCAGGCTCACGGCGGCGACCAGCAGGTCCCGCTCCCGCTCGTACCAGCCGTGCGCCTCGTCGTAGTCGGCGAAGGAGACGGGGCGCCCCGGAGCGGGGTCCAGGGGGACGCGCCGGCCGACGGGCGCCACCCGGGCGGTGGCCGCGTCGGCACCGCGCAGGCACCAGTCGACGAGGCGCTCGACGGCCCGCGCGCGCTCGGCCTCGGAGTCCGTCTCCTCGGCCAGCTCCCTGGCGAGCTCCCGGAGCAGACAGTGGAACTGGTAGCGGCCCGGCGCCGGGGACTCCAGGAGGTGGCCGTCGACCAGCGCCTCCAGCCAGTCCTCGACGGACCGCTCGTCGCAGTCGAGGAGCGCCGCCGCGGAGGCGGTGCCGAACGCCCCGCTCGGCGCGAGGCCGAGGAGCCGGAACGCCCGCGCGGGGCCGCTGTGCCCGCCGGACTCCTGGAGGAGGAGTTCGTAGCTCATCTGGAGCGCGGTGCGGACGTGGAGGTCGTCGGCGTACAGCTCCCGCAGGACGCGGCCGTGGCTGGTGAGCCGGTGCGCCAGGTCCCGTACCGACCAGGCGGGGCGCGCGGCGAGCCGGGAACCGGCGAGGCGCAGCGCCAGGGGCATGCCGCCGCAGGCGCGCAGCACCTCCGCCGTCGCGTCCGGCTGGGCCGCGACCCGGTCCTCGCCGACGATCGACGCGAGGAGCCGGTGGGCCGCGTCGTCGGGCAGGGCGCCGAGGTCGATGCGTACGCCGGGGAAGCTGACCAGTCTGCGGCGGCTGGTCACCAGGACGGCGCTGCCGGCGGCGCCCGGCAGCAGCGGGCGTATCTGGGCCGCGTCGCCCGCGTCGTCCAGGAGGATCAGCATCCGGCGGCGGGCGATCAGGCTGCGGAAGAGCGCGCTGCGGGCCTGGAGTCCGCACGGCACCTCCTCCGGGGCCACGCCGAGCGTACGGAGCAGCAGGCCGAGCGCGCTCTCGGGAGACAGGGGCATCGCCGTCATGCCGCCGAGGTCGAGGAAGATCTGGCCGTCGGGGAAACGCTCGCGGATCTGGTGCGCCGCCCGGACCATCAGGGTCGTCTTGCCCATGCCGCCGCTGCCGGAGACCCGGTGGACGAGGACCGTCGCCCCGTCGGGGCGGTCGGCGGCGGCCAGCTCTCCGACGATGCGGTCCAGCTCCTGCTCCCTGCCGGTGAAGTCGGCGGGTGAGGCGGGGAGTTGGTGCGGGACGGGGTGGGGGGTGAGGGCGGTTGCCGGGTGGGGGCCGGGGGCGGTTGCCGGGTGGGGGCCGGGGTGAGGGCCGGGGTGGGTTTCGGGGGCTGCGGGCGTCGGGTCCGTGGAGGGCGTGAGCAGCGGGTCGGGGTCGGGGCGGGACGGGGCTGCGGCGGGCGTACGGGGGGTCGTCGTGGTCCGGGGCGCCGTGAGCGCGGGGTCGAGCGTCAGGATGCGGCGGTGCAGTTCGACGAGCCCCGGCTCGGGGTCGACGCCCAGTTCCCTGCGGATGGTCCGGCGGGCGGTGTCGTACGCGAGGAGGGCGTCGGCCTGCCGGCCGCTGCGGTGGAGGGCCAGCATCAGCTGGCCGACGAAGGTCTCGCGCAGCGGGTGGGCCGCGACCAGCTCGGCGAGTTCGGCGGCGATGCCCTGGTGTCTGCCCAGGTGCAGATCGGCCTCGTAACCCCACTCCAGCACCTGGAGCCTGGCCTCCTCCACGCGCCGCACGAACGGTTCCCGCTCGGTGTCGGGCAGGGGTACGTCGGAGAGCGGCGCGCCCCGCCACAGGGCGAGCGCCTCGCAGGTCAGCGCCTCGACCTCCGCCCAGTCCTCGGCGAGGCGCGCCGTCCGCGCCCGGCAGAGGTACCGGTCGAAGCGGGTGACGTCCAGCTCGTCGTCCCGGACGCGCAGCCGGAAGCCGGCCGGGGTGACCTGGATGCGGTCGCCGCCCTCGTCCAGGTCGCGGCGGAGACGGGCGACGTGGTTGTGGAGCGAGGCGCGCGCGGTGGCCGGAACGGACTCTCCCCAGATCGCGGCCTTCACGGTGTCCCAGGACACCGTCGCGTCGCCCCGCAGCAGCAGCACGGCCAGCAGGGCGCGCGCCTTCGGCGTCCCGATCTGCCGGGGCGTGCCCTCGGCGTCCTCCACGACGAACGAACCCAACAGCCCGAAACGCACGGCGAACCATCCCCCCATGGCCGTTCACCAGCCGCCAGGGTGGTGATCCGACGAACGCATCGTAGGCACGGGCGGGTTGATTCGTGAGGGGGTTTCCGCATGGTGGGCGCGTCGCCGTCCCGGGACGCGGGAGGTCCCGGGACGACCGCTTCCGGCCACCGTCCCGCTCCCCCGTTGGCGCTCCGTTGGCGGGCCGTTGGACCCGCGGGCGAGGCTGTGGCTCCAGGCGAGAAGGACGACTGATCGGGGGATCGGGGATGGCTGCGAACGGTGGCCGGGGATGCGCGGGCTGCGAGGCGGCGCCCTGGGCGGAGCTGACGGCCGAGATGCGGCGGATCAAGTGCGCCGCGGAGCTCAGCTACGGCAAGCTCGCGCAGCGCACGCACTACAGCCGTTCCTCCTGGGAACGGTTCCTGAACCAGAAGCAGTTGCCCTCCCGGATCGCGGTCGAGCAGTTCGCGGCGGCGGCCGGGCTGGACCCCCGGCCGCTCCTCGTACGCCTGGAGCACTCGCTCGCGCACGAGGTGGCCGGGCGCGGGGCCGGCGGGGCGGCCGGGCGCGCGGGGGCCGTGGGGGCCGCCGGGGCCGCCGGGGACCCGGAGGGTGTCGCGTCCGCCCCGTACGCCGTCGCGGCGGCCCGCCGGCGGTCTCCCGGCCGGGCGGAGGCCGTCCGGACGGGGGGCCTGGTCGTGGCGGGCGCGCTGCTCGGCGGCCTGGCTGCGGAGCTCACCCGCGCGGCCCGGCTCCACCGCCCGGGCTGAACCCCGCCAGGCGGACCGGCACCACCGCCCGGGCTGAACCCCACCGGGCGGACCGGCACCACCACCCGGGCTGAACCCCGCCAGGCGGACCGGCACCACCGCCCGGGCTGAACCCCGCCAGGCGGACCGGCACCACCGCCCGGGCTGAACCCCACCGGGCGGACCGGCACCACCGCCCGGCGGCCGGTCCCCGTCGCGCGGACCGGCCGCCGGGCCGGACGGGTCAGCCGAGGACCGTGTAGCCCGCGTCCCGCAGGGCCTCCGCGACCTCGCGGCAGTGCTCCGGGCCCTTCGTCTCCAGGTGCAGCTCGACCTCCGCCTCCGTCAGGCCGAGGCGCGGGTCCGTCCGCACGTGGATCACGTCGAGGACGTTCGCGTCGACCACCGTGAGGACCGCGAGCAGGGTCGCGAGGGCCCCCGGCCGGTCCGTCACCCGCAGCCGCAGGCTCAGGTAGCGGCCCCCGGCGGCCATGCCGTGCCGCAGGATCCGCTGGAGGAGCAGCGGATCGACGTTCCCGCCGGACAGGACCGCGACCACGGGCCCCTGGAAGGCCTTCGGGTCGGCGAGGAGCGCGGCCACCGGGCTGGCGCCGGCCGGTTCGACGACCAGTTTGGCCCGCTCCAGGCAGAGCAGCAGCGCCGAGGACAGGTCGTCCTCGGAGACGGTGCGGACCTCGTCCACGTACTCCCGGACCAGCGCGAACGGCACGTCGCCGGGGCGTCCCACCTTGATCCCGTCGGCCATCGTCACCGGCGCCTCGATCACCACCGGGTGCCCGGCGGCCAGCGACGGCGGGTACGCGGCGGCGCCCTCCGCCTGCACGCCGATCACCTTCACGTCCGGGCGCAGCCACTTCACCGCGAGCCCCACGCCGGCCGCGAGGCCGCCGCCGCCGACGCCCACGAGGATCGTCCGGACCTCCGGGCACTGCTCCAGGATCTCCAGGCCGACCGTGCCCTGTCCCGCGATGATGTCGGGGTGGTCGAAGGGGTGGATGAAGACCGCGCCCGTCTCCCGGGCGTACTCCTCCGCCGCCGCCAGCGTCTCGTCGACGACATGGCCGTGCAGCCGGACGTCGGCGCCGTACTCCCGGGTGGCCGCGACCTTCGGCAGCGGGGCGCCGACCGGCATGAAGACCGTCGCCTGGACGCCGAGCAGTTTCGAGGCGAGCGCGACGCCCTGCGCGTGGTTGCCCGCCGAGGCGGCCACGACCCCGGCGGCCCGCTCCTCGGGCCGCAGGCCGGCGATCCGCACGTACGCCCCGCGCAGCTTGAAGGAACCGGTCCGCTGGAGGTTCTCGCACTTGAAGTGGACGGGTGCCCCCACCAGCGACGACAGGTGGCGGCTGCCCTCCATCGCGGTCACCCGCGCGACCCCGGACAGCATCTTCTGCGCCCCGCGCACATCGTCCAGCATGAGGTGGTGCAAGGGGTCTCGCGTACGGAAGCTCATGACAGCAAGTCTCGCAGCTCACCGCCCTCGTGGCCGCCCGACAGTCCCCAGGTGGACGGGTGCCGGATCGGGTTTGCGCAGCCCCGGTACGGACCCCCTCGGGTCCGCGTACTCTGTCCCCCACCGACCGACCACCCCCGCACGAGAGAGACCCACAGCCATGCCCACATCTCAGGACATGACGACTGAGCTCGACCCCGGTCTCCTCGACGCCCTCCAGCACCAGGTGGCCGTCTTCGCCCGCCGGGCCGAGCAGACCCGCCTCGGCGGCACGGGGCAGCTCCGCAACTCGATGGACCGGGCCGCCTACCTGCTCCTCAACCGGCTGGACCAGGAAGGGCCGATGGGCGTCAAGGCGCTCGCGGCGGGGATGGGCATCGACTCGTCCACGGTCACCCGGCAGGTCGCCCCGCTCGTCGACACCGGCCTGGTCAAGCGCACCTCGCACCCGGAGGACGGGCGCGCGGTCGTGCTCCAGCTGTCGCCGCGCGGCCTCGCCCGCCTGGAGGAGGTCCGCTCCTCGCGCCGCCAGCTGATGGTGGAGGTCACGGAGGGCTGGACGCAGGCCGAGCGCGAGTCCTTCTGCACCTTGCTGACGCGCTTCAACACCGCCCTGTCCGCACGGCAGTCGGCCCATTCGGGGCACGGCTCGGGCGGTGCGGGGACGGAGTCCGCGCCGACCTCTTGACCCCGGCCTCCCGCTGCCCTCCCATGAGGGGGTGCGAGAGCATCGGAGCGGCCCCGGCGAGCGGACGAGCCGTCGTCCGCGCAGCGAACAGGCGCACCGAACGCGGGAGTTCGAGGCGTTCGTGGCCGGGGCGGCGGGCCGGCTGCTGCATTCCGCGACCCTGCTGACCGCCGAGTCCCGCACCGCCAACCCGCACGCCAGGGCCCTGCTGGCCGCCGCCCTCGCGCACACGTACGCGGTGTGGGGGCGGCTGCGCGACGAGGACCCGTACGATCTCGCCCGCCGCGACCTGGCCGCCCGCTTCGCCCGCTCCGCGTGGCGGCACCACGGCGGCCGGGGACCGCTGGCGGCGCTCTCCCCGCAGGAACGGCTCGTGGTCGTGCTCCGGCTGTACGAGGGCGTGGCCGAGGAGCAGGTCGCGGCGCTGCTCGGGCTCTCGGAGGCGCGCGTCCGCGCGGTCTGCGCGCGCTCGGTGGCCGTGCTCCGGGCGGCGGCGCGCGATCCCGGGCGGGGGGCCGCCGCGTGAGCCGTCGGGAGGCCGCCGCGTGAGCCGGCACGAGGACAAGGAGGCGGCGGTCCGGCGGATGCTGGACACCCCGCACCCGCCGGTCCCGGCCGACCTCGCCGTACGGGCCGTGGAGCGCGGGTCGCGGCGGGCCCGCAGGGACCGGACGGTGCGCCGGGTGCTGTGGGGGCTGTTCGTCGTCGCCGCGTTCGCGTTCGTGGTGTGGGCGTCGGTGGAGCGGCCGTGGGAGGTCCCGCCGGCGGAGACGACGCCACCGCTCGAAGGGTGGTGAAGTCGGGCCGCGCCTAGCCTGGAGGAGGGGGCCGACGGGAGGTCGCCATGGCCAGGAAAGCAACGGACTGCCGGGACACCCCGAGCGTCTCCGGATGCTCGCTCTACATCTCGGGCGAGGAGGAGGAGGTCGTTCGGGCCGCCGTGGAGCACATGGTCTCCGTGCACGAGCACACGGACACCCCGGAGCTCCGCGCGGAGGTGCGGGCCGAGCTGAAGGACGCGCTGCCCGGGACCTGAGCGGCGGAGGGCCCGGTCGCCGCCCACGGGGCCGGCGGCCGGGCCCTCCGTGCCGTGGGGACTAGGACCTGTCCGAAGGGCGGGCCCGACGGCGTCTGGTGCGTGCGATCGCAAGGCGGAGGGTCGCCCCGATACTGGATGTATCGGGGCGATCCCGACAACGCGGCGAGCGTGCGTGCCAGGCGCCGTCGGGCAGGCGGGACTTTCGCAACCCGCCCTAGCCCAGGGCCTGGCGGAGGTCCGCGAGGAGGTCCTCGACGTTCTCGATGCCCACGGAGAGCCGGACCAGGTCGGCCGGGACCTCCAGGGCGGAGCCCGCGACGCTCGCGTGCGTCATGCGGCCCGGGTGCTCGATGAGCGACTCGACGCCGCCGAGCGACTCACCGAGCGTGAACAGCTGGGCGCGGTTGCAGACCTCGACCGCCGCCTCCTCGCCGCCCTCGACGCGGAAGGAGATCATGCCGCCGAAGGAGCGCATCTGCTTGGCCGCGACCTCGTGGCCCGGGTGCTCGGGCAGACCCGGGTAGAGGACCTGGGTGACCTTGGGGTGCTGGGTCAGCATCTCGACGATCTTCGCCGCGTTCTCGCTGTGCCGGTCCATGCGCACCGCGAGCGTCTTGATGCCGCGCAGCACGATCCACGAGTCGAAGGGCCCGGCGACGGCGCCCATCGCGTTCTGGTGGTACGCGAGCTCCTCGCCGAGCGCCTCGTCGGCCGTCACGAGCGCGCCGCCGACGACGTCCGAGTGACCGCCCATGTACTTGGTGAGCGAGTGCACGACGACGTCCGCGCCGAGCGCCAGCGGCTGCTGGAGGTAGGGCGAGGCGAAGGTGTTGTCGACGACGAGCTTGACGCCGGCCTGGCGGGCGACGCCGGCGACGGCCTCGATGTCGGTGATGCCGAGGAGCGGGTTCGAGGGGGTCTCGACCCAGATCAGCTTCGTGCGGTCGTTGACGGCGTCCCGCACGGAGTCGATGTCCGAGGTGTTCGCCACGGAGAAGTCGACGCCCCAGCGCTGCACGACCTTGGCGAAGAGCCGGAAGGTGCCGCCGTAGGCGTCGTTCGGGATGACGACGTGGTCGCCGGGGGCGAGGAGGGTGCGCAGCAGGCAGTCCTCGGCCGCGAGCCCGGAGGCGAAGGCGAGGCCGCGCCGGCCGCCCTCCAGGGCCGCCAGGTTCTCCTCCAGGGCGGTACGGGTCGGGTTCGCGCTGCGGCTGTACTCGTATCCGCCGCGCAGCCCGCCCACGCCGTCCTGCTTGTAGGTGGACACCTGGTAGATGGGCGGGACGACCGCGCCGGTCAGCGGGTCGGCGGTGTTGCCCGCGTGGATCGCGCGGGTCTCGAAGCTCTGGTGGGAGTGCTGGTCGCTCATGGTCAGGAGCGTAGTGCCGAGTGACCCCCGGCGCTTCGTTCGTCTCACCGGGTGTCCTGGACAATGGACACATGGAGATTCTCTGGTTCCTGATCGCGATCGTGCTGCTGGTCAGCATCCTCGGCCCCTATCTGCGGCGCCGCCGGGGTGGTGTCGGGATCCGTCAGGTCGCGCCGGGGGCGCCGGACGCGGCGGACCCGGAGGCGTACGGCTTCGTGCGCCAGGAGGAGCTGGACGTGCGGCTGCCCGGCGCCGACGACGATCTGCTCCACGTCCTCGACGTCGTCCAGGCCACCCAGGAGTGGCGGGCGGCCTCGCGGCTGCTGGCCGAGACCGACAAGGACGGCGAGGTGCGCTGGCAGCGCGTCCAGGCCTTCGCCGGCGCGGCCTCGCTGGAGCTCCAGGAGAGGCCCGGGGTGGGCGGGGCGTGGCTGCGGGCCTGGCGGGCGGACGCGCCGAAGGACCCGGGCGCGGCGGCCGTGCACGCGGAGTTCCTGGTGCAGCAGGCGTGGCGTTCCTCGTCGGCGGGGTCCGACGACTTCCGGATCATCCTGGAGGAGGCGCTGAAGGTCACCGAGGAGGCGGCGCTGCTCGCACCCGGCGACCCCGTCCCGTACATCACGCAGCTGGCCGTGGCCCGGGGCCTCGGCTACAGCCACGAGCAGTTCGACCAGGTGTGGGCGAAGGTCATCGACCGGGCCCCGCAGCACATGGGGGCGCACCTGGCGGCCCTGCACTACTGGTGCGAGAAGTGGCACGGGTCGCGCGAGGAGGCCGACCACTTCGCGACGACGGCCGCGGCGCGCGCCCCGCGGGGGTCGCTGCTGGCGGCGCTGCCGCTGTTCGCGGTGTACGAGCACGTGCCGGAGGTGGTGCTCGTACAGGACTTCTTCCGTACGGCCGTGGTGTCCAAGGCGACGGAGGGCGCGCTGTACGCGGTGCACTCGGCGCGGCGCGACGACCCGATGCTCGCGCACGTCCGGCACCTGCTCGTCTGGTTCCTGGTGCGCGGCGAGCGCTGGTCGGAGGCCATGCACCAGCTGGTGCACATCGACGGGCACGTGGGCGCGGTGCCGTGGACGCTGAGCGGTGACCCGGCGGCGGAGTACACGGTCTTCCGGAACCTGGCGGTGGCGGGGTACGAGGCGAACGGCGGCAGCCCGGTGACGCTGCCGCGCTGAGGCGGGACGGACCACGGCGGGAGGGGGGGGGGGGGGGGGCCCCCCCCCCCCCCCCCGCGGGGGGGGGGGGCGCCCCCCCCGGGGGGGGGGCGCCGGGGCGCCCCCCCCCCCCCCCCCCCCCCCCCCCCCCCCCCCCCCCGCCGCCCCCCCCCCGG
>NZ_JBIBVC010000019.1:0-186565 GCF_043080005.1 Streptomyces sp. NPDC015130
ACGCCCGGTTACATTCCGAACCCGGAAGCTAAGCCTTTCAGCGCCGATGGTACTGCAGGGGGGACCCTGTGGGAGAGTAGGACGCCGCCGAACAACCCGCCCTTTTAGCTCAGTCGGTAGAGCGTCTCCATGGTAAGGAGAAGGTCAACGGTTCGATTCCGTTAAAGGGCTCCACAAAGAAAAGGCCCCCGCCATTGGCGGGGGCCTTTTTGTGTTTGCCGGCCTCTGGAGTGTCGGGAGATCGGAGAGGACGCGGTCGTGGCGGCCCCTGTGCAGGGGCCGCCTTGGTGTGTCAGCGGGGGTCAGGCTCGCGGAGACGCATCGCCAGGATGGCCATGTCGTCGGAGGCGGGGGCCTGGGCGAAGCGTTCGACCGCGCGGAGGACACGGGAGGCGACCGCGCCGGCCGTCAGGCCCGTACACGTCCGGAGCACTTCGGCGAGGCCGTCGTCGCCCAGCATGCGGGTGCCCTCACGGCGCTCCGTCACTCCGTCCGTGACACAGAGGAGGACGTCGCCCGGATCGAGCGTGATCGTCTGCTCGTAGAGTTCCAGGTCCTCCATGACGCCGAGGAGGGGCTGCGGCTCGGCCGCCGGCTCGACCGTGCCGTCCTGACGTAGGCGCAGGGGCAAGGGGTGACCGGCACAGACGACCTTCAGGATCGCCGAGCCGTCCTCCTGCGGGCGCATCTCGCCGTAGAGCAGGGTGAGGAAGCGGCTGCGTGCGCCCTCGTCGAGGATCGCGGCGTTGAGCCGCTCCAGGACCGCCGGGCCGCCGAAGCCCTCGCGGGCCAGGAGACGCAGGGCGTGGCGGGCCAGGCCGGTGACGGCCGCGGCCTCCGGGCCCGTACCGCAGACGTCGCCGATGGCGAATCCGTACGCGCCGTCGCGGATCGGGAAGAGGTCGTAGAAGTCACCGCCCACCTCGTTGCCCTCGCCGGCCGCACGGTAGATGACGTCGACCTCGACGCCGGGGATGTCCGGGAGGCCGGGCGGGAGGAGGCTGCGCTGGAGGGACTGGCTGATCGCCACGCGTTCCGAGTACAGGCGGGCGTTGTCCAGGGCCAGGGCCGCTCGGCGCGAGAGGTCCTCGGCGAGCTCCAGGATCTCCTGGCGGAAGTGGTCCTCGGAGGGCCTGCCCAGGGTCAGCATGCCGATGACCCTGTTGCGGGCGACCAGCGGCAGGACGACTGTCTCGCCGGCGACCGTGCTCGCGGTGGCCAGGGTCGTGTCGATGCCGGAGGACAGCGGGCTCGTGGGGTGGTCGAGGGCGCGGACCGAGGCGGAGAGCGCCGCTCGGTGCGCCGCGTCCCCGGGGGCCGTCCACACCCGGGCACCGGGCGTCGGCACCGGGTCGGGCGGGGAGATCGACGAGAGCAGCTCCTTCAGGCCGTCGATGCGGTCCTCGTCCTCGTGGAGCACGTACGAGAGGTACGGGTCGGAGGCCTGGTCGGCGATCGTGTAGACCGCGCACCAGGTGGCGAGGGTGGGGACCGTCATCTGGGCCATCAGGGCCAGGGTCTGGTCGCGGTCCAAGGTGCCGGCGAGGAGGTCGGAGGCCTCGACGAGGAAGCTGAGGGAGCCGCGGCGGAGGCGTTCGAGCTCGCCGAGGCGGGCCGACTCGACCGCGAGGGCGATGCGGTCGGCGGCGAACTGGAGGCGGAGGGCCTCTTCGTTGGAGTAGCGGTTCGGGGACTCCGCGGCGACGCCCAGGGAGCCGGTGAGCCGGCCCTCGACCTTGAGCGGGACCGTGACCACCGAGCGCATGCCGGTGGCTTCCAGGAGGGGGACGGCGCCGGGGACGGCGGCCAGGTCCTCGTGGACCGCGGGCATGCGGGCGGAGCCGTAGCGGCTGGCGCCGGTCTCGACCGGGACGCGGGCGAAGCGCTGGCGGGCGGCCGGGAGGCCCGTGGTCGCCCGTACCTCGAGCTCGGTCTCGTCGTCCGTGGCCAGGAGGAGGAAAGCGGCGTCTCCGTCGAGCATGTCTCGGGCGCGCTCGACCGTGCGCTGGAGGAGGCCGTCGAGGTCGTCGGGGGCCGGAGAGCCGATGAAGACCTCGAAGGGGTCCGCCGTGCGGCTCTCGGAGCCCGGCTCGGCGGCGGGGCGCTGCGGGGTCTGGAGGATGGCCCGCTCGTGCTCCCGTACGAGGAGGCAGACGGTGGAGGGTTCGCCCTGGGAGTCGCGGACGCGGAGGTGTGACGCGTAGACGGGGACGACGCGGCCGTCGGCGCAGCGGATGCCGTAGCTGCCCTCCCAGCGGGAGAGGCGCAGAGCCTCGGCGAGGCCGGTGCCGATGCCGGGGGTGTGCGGCCAGGCGGCGAAGTCGCCGAGGGGCTTGCCGGTGACCTGGTCGGCCTCGTAGCCGAAGAGCTCGGCGGCGTCCTCGTTCCAGGCGGTGACGACTCCGCCGCGGTCGATCTGGGCGACGGCGACGCGGACGCGGGTCTCTGCGGCCGGGAGGAGGGCGTCGGGGAGGACGGGGCCGGCGGAGCGGGTGCCCACCGGGCGCTGGGGGAGGTCGAGGTGGAACCAGACGTGTTTGCGAGTGGGGGAGTAGTCGACGCCCCACCGGTGGGCGAGGGCGGCGCAGAGCAGCAGGCCCCGGCCGTTCTCGCGGTCGGGGTTGGCGAGGGTGCGCCCGCTCTGGACGGGGATCTCGCGCTCGGGGTACTGGTCGGCGACCTCGACGCGGATGCTGTCCTCGGAGCGGAGGCAGAGGACCTCGGCGGAGGTGCCGGCGTGGATGACGGCATTGGTGACGAGCTCGCTGGTCAGGACGACGGCGTCGTCGACCAGCTCGGAGTGTCCCCAGCCCTGGAGGGTGTCCCTGACGAACGCGCGGGCGGCCGCGACGGACCGCCCGACGGGCTCGAAGCTGGCAGTCGCCCGCGCGGTGATCACAGCACTCCTCGTACGCGTTTCGACGCCCGGCTCTGCCATGCTCGGTCTGTCCCTCCCACTGCCCGGTGGTCGTGCGCGCACCACACCGACCCCGCCGGGCGGACCGGGGTGGTTGGACAGCCGGATGCCAGGTTACTTACCTTCGCTGTCCGCGCGGATGCCGGTCGTCGCAGTTTCCGTCCTCCGGAGATGGGGACGCTGTGCGAAGCTGCCGAACTGTTATCGCCTGGTTCGGTCGCGGTGAAACACTGGGCAGGCTATCGGCGAGAGCCGGAAGCGTACGGTCGACCCCTTTCGGGAGGGACACGGTGGAGTCTGGCACGGCGGCGCGGCGTGGCGGCGGGAGCGGCACGCGCGCGAGGGGCGGGCGTCCTCGTGGGGGGACGGTCCAGGTGGACGAGGCATCGCTGGAGCGGTTGCTGGCCGCGCTGGTGTCGATGCGGGACGGGAACTTCCGCAAGCGGCTCACGGTGTCCGGCGACGGGGTCATGGCGGAGATCTCCGCCGTGTTCAACGAGGTCGCGGACCGGCAGATGCACGTGACAGGGGAGCTGTCGCGGGTCCGTCGGGTGGTCGGGCGCGAGGGCAAGCTGTCCGAGCGGCTGGAGGCCGGGCCGACCGAGGGTGCCTGGGCCGCGGCGATCGAGGCCGCCAACGCGTTGGTCGACGATCTGGCCCGGCCGGTGTCCGAGGTGGGGCGGGTGCTGTCGGCGGTGGCCGAGGGTGACCTGGACCAGCGGATGGACCTGCGTTCGGAGGGTGCGGACGGGGCCGTTCGGCCGCTGCGCGGGGAGTTCCTCAAGGTCGCGCGTACCGCCAACAACCTCGTCGACCAGCTGTCGGTGTTCGCCTCCGAGGTGACGAGGGTCGCCGTCGAGGTGGGTACGGACGGCAAGCTGGGCGGGCAGGCGCAGGTGCGTGGGGTGTCCGGTTCTTGGAAGGACCTCACGGACTCGGTCAACACCATGGCGAACCGGCTGACGGCCCAGGTGCGGGACATCGCGCTCGTGACGACGGCGGTCGCGGACGGTGATCTGTCGCAGAAGGTCACGGCAAACGTCGCCGGCGAGATGCTGGAGCTGAAGAACACCGTCAACCGGATGGTGGACCAGCTGTCGTCGTTCTCCTCCGAGGTCACGCGTGTGGCCCGTGAGGTGGGTACGGAGGGCGAGCTCGGCGGTCAGGCCGAGGTGGCCGGGGTCGCGGGTGTGTGGAAGGACCTCACCGATTCCGTCAACACGATGGCGGGAAATCTCACCAATCAGGTGAGAGGGATCGCCGAGGTGACGACTGCGGTCGCCAACGGCGACCTGTCGCAGAAGGTGCGGGTCTCCGCCCGCGGTGAGATCGCGCAGCTCGCGGACACGATCAACCAGATGACCGAGACGCTGCGGACGTTCGCCGACGAGGTGACCCGGGTGTCGGGGGAGGTCGGCGCGCAGGGTCTGCTGGGCGGTCAGGCGCAGGTGCCGGGCGCGGCGGGGACGTGGAAGGACCTGACCGACTCGGTCAACACCGTCTTCCGGAACATCACCACGCAGGTGCGGGACATCGCGCAGGTGACGACGGCGGTGGCCAACGGTGACCTGTCGCAGAAGGTCACGGTCGACGTGGCCGGCGAGATGCTGGAGCTGAAGAACACCGTCAACACCATGGTCGACCAGCTGTCGGCCTTCGGTTCCGAGGTGACCCGGGTCGCCCGGGAGGTCGGTGTCGAGGGTCTGCTCGGTGGTCAGGCCGAGGTGCCGGGGGCCGCGGGGACGTGGAAGGACCTCACCGACTCGGTGAACACGGCCTTCCGGAACCTGACGGGTCAGGTGCGGGACATCGCGCAGGTGACGACGGCGGTGGCCAACGGTGACCTGTCGCAGAAGGTCACGGTCGACGTGGCCGGCGAGATGCTGGAGCTGAAGAACACCGTCAACACCATGGTGTCGCAGCTGTCGTCGTTCGCCGACCAGGTGACGCGGATGGCGCGGGACGTGGGCACCGAGGGCCGGCTCGGCGGGCAGGCGCGGGTGGACGGCGTCTCCGGCCGCTGGCGCGAGCTCACCGACTCCGTGAACTTCATGGCCGGCAACCTGACCTCGCAGGTGCGGCAGATCGCGCAGGTGACGACGGCGGTCGCCCGTGGTGACCTGTCGCAGAAGATCGACGTGGACGCCCGGGGCGAGATCCTGGAGCTGAAGAACACCATCAACACGATGGTCGACCAGCTCTCCGCCTTCGCGGACCAGGTGACCCGGGTCGCCCGCGAGGTGGGTACTGACGGCCGGCTCGGCGGGCAGGCGCAGGTGCCGGGTGTGGCCGGCGTGTGGCGTGACCTGACGGACTCGGTGAACGGCATGGCCGGGAACCTGACGACCCAGGTCCGCAACATCGCGCAGGTCGCCACCGCGGTCGCCCGTGGTGACCTGTCGCAGAAGATCGACGTGGACGCCCGGGGCGAGATCCTGGAGCTGAAGAACACCCTCAACACGATGGTCGACCAGCTCTCGAACTTCGCCGAGCAGGTGACCCGGGTGGCCCGCGAGGTGGGCACCGAGGGCATCCTGGGTGGTCAGGCCGAGGTGCAGGGGGTCTCCGGCACCTGGAAGGACCTCACCCAGTCGGTGAACTTCATGGCGAACAACCTCACCATCCAGGTGCGGAACATCGCCGAGGTCACGACCGCGGTCGCGATGGGCGACCTCTCCAAGAAGATCACGGTCGACGCCCGGGGCGAGATCCTGGAGCTGGTCACGACCGTCAACACGATGGTCGACCAGCTGTCGAACTTCGCGGACGAGGTCACGCGCGTGGCCCGCGAGGTGGGTACGGAGGGCATCCTCGGCGGCCAGGCACGCGTACGCGGTGTCACGGGTACGTGGAAGGACCTCAGCGACAACGTCAACCTGATGGCCAACAACCTGACGAGTCAGGTGCGGAACATCTCCCGGGTCTCGGCGGCCGTCGCCAACGGCGATCTGACGAAGAAGGTGACGGTCGAGGCGCGCGGCGAGGTCGCCGAACTCGCCGAGACCGTCAACACGATGGTGACGACCCTCTCGTCCTTCGCGGACGAGGTCACGCGTGTGGCGCGTGAGGTGGGTACGGAGGGCGAACTGGGCGGTCAGGCGCGGGTTCCGGGTGTCTCCGGCACCTGGAAGGACCTGACCGAGTCGGTGAACTCGATGGCCGACAACCTCACCGGTCAGGTGCGGCAGATCGCCGCCGTCACCACCGCCATCGCCAAGGGCGACCTGACGAAGAAGATCGACATCGATGCGCGCGGTGAGATCCAGGAGCTGAAGAACACCATCAACACGATGGTCGACCAGCTGTCGAACTTCGCCGAGGAGGTCACGCGCGTGGCCCGCGAGGTGGGCACCGACGGGCAGCTCGGCGGCCAGGCCCGGGTCCGGGACGTGGAGGGCACCTGGAGCGACCTCACCGAGTCCGTGAACGAGATGGCCGGGAACCTGACCCGGCAGGTGCGGGCCATCGCGGCCGTCGCCACCGCGGTGACCCGCGGCGACCTCAACGTCAAGATCGACGGTGTGGACGCGGCCGGTGAGATCCAGGCGCTCCAGGACAACATCAACACGATGATCGCCAACCTGCGCGACACCACCCTCGCCAACGACGAGCAGGACTGGCTCAAGAGCAACCTGGCCCGCATCTCCGGTCTGATGCAGGGCCGCCGGGACCTCGACGACGTCGCCTCGCTCATCATGAGCGAGCTGACGCCGGTGGTCTCGGCGCAGCACGGCGCCTTCTTCGTCGCCATGCCGACCGGGCACGCCCACAGCGACGCCGAACTCGTCGGCGAGGGCGACGGCTCGTACGAGCTGCGGATGCGCGGGAGTTACGGGTACTCCACCGGGTCGATGCCGACCTCGTTCCGCCCCGGCGAGACGCTCATCGGGACGGCGGCCGAGGAGAAGCGGACCATCCAGGTCAACGTGCCGCCGGGCTATCTGAAGATCTCCTCGGGGCTGGGGGAGGCCTCGCCCGCGCATGTGATCGTGCTTCCGGTGCTCTTCGAGGGCAAGGTCCTCGGGGTGATCGAGCTGGCCTCGTTCCAGCCGTTCGCGCAGATCCAGCGGGACTTCCTCAACCAGATCGCCGAGTTGATCGCGACCACCGTCAACACCATCAGCGTCAACACCAAGACCGAGGTGCTGCTGCAGCAGTCGCAGGAGCTCACGGAGCAGCTCAAGGAGCGTTCGGCCGAGCTGGAGCACCGGCAGAAGGAGCTCCAGGGCTCGAACCTGGAGCTGGAGGAGAAGGCGGAGCTGCTCGCCCGGCAGAACCGGGACATCGAGGTGAAGAACACCGAGATCGAGGAGGCCCGGCAGGTCCTGGAGGAGCGTGCCGAACAGCTCGCCGTCTCCATGCGGTACAAGTCGGAGTTCCTGGCGAACATGTCGCACGAGCTGCGCACGCCGCTCAACTCGCTGCTGATCCTCGCCAAGTTGCTCGCGGACAACGCCGAGACCAATCTGACGCCGAAGCAGGTCGAGTTCGCGGAGACGATCCACGGTGCCGGTTCGGACCTGCTCCAGCTGATCAACGACATCCTCGACCTGTCGAAGGTCGAGGCGGGCAAGATGGACGTCTCGCCGACCCGGATCGCGCTCGTGCAGCTCGTCGACTACGTGGAGGCGACCTTCCGGCCGCTCACGGCGGAGAAGGGGCTCGACTTCTCGGTGCGGGTCTCGCCCGAGCTGCCGGCCACGCTCCACACCGACGAGCAGCGGCTCCTGCAGGTGCTGCGCAACCTCCTGTCCAACGCGGTGAAGTTCACCGACTCGGGTGCGGTGGAGCTGGTGATCCGGCCGGCCAACGCGGACGTGCCGCAGTCGATCCGCGAGCAGCTCCTGGAGGCGGGTTCGCTGCGCGACCCGGAGGCCGATCTGATCGCGTTCTCGGTGACGGACACCGGCATCGGGATCGCGGCGAGCAAGATGCGGGTCATCTTCGAGGCGTTCAAGCAGGCCGACGGCACGACCAGCCGGAAGTACGGCGGTACGGGTCTGGGGCTGTCGATCAGCCGGGAGATCGCGCGGCTGCTCGGCGGCGAGATCTTCGCGGCGAGCGAGGCGGGCCGCGGTTCGACGTTCACGCTGTACCTGCCGCTGAGCCCGACGGAGCTGCCGTCGCACGGGTACGGGCAGGGGGCGCCGGACGCCGAGGATCCGCAGCAGGGGGCCGAGGAGGGGGCCGGGGCCGTGCACGCGTTCCCGCACTTCCCGCCGGCGCCCGTACGGACCGAGGCGCGGTCCGGGGCCGGGGCGCTGTTCCGGCACCGGCGGAAGGCCGCGGCGGAGGCGACCGGGGCGCGGACCGCCGTGCCGGGGCAGTCCGGTCAGCCGGGTGCCGTGGACCGGGCGGAGCCGGAGGCGGAGGTCGAGCCCCGGCGGACCTTCAACTTCTCGGGCGAGCGGGTGCTCATCGTGGACGACGACATCCGTAACGTCTTCGCGCTCACGAGCGTCCTGGAGCAGCACGGGCTCGCGGTGCTGTACGCGGAGAACGGGCGCGAGGGCATCGAGGTCCTGGAGCAGCACGACGACGTGACGGTCGTGCTGATGGACATCATGATGCCGGAGATGGACGGGTACGCGACGACGACCGCGATCCGGCGGATGCCGCAGTTCGCGGGGCTGCCGATCATCGCTCTGACGGCGAAGGCCATGAAGGGCGACCGGGAGAAGGCGATCGAGTCGGGTGCCTCGGACTATGTGACGAAGCCGGTCGATCCCGACCACCTGCTGTCCGTCATGGAGCAGTGGATGCGCGGGGAGTGACTCCGGACGGGGGGCCCGCGCGGCGGTTCGCGCGGGCCCCCCGGGCTTCGCTGACGGAGTGTCGCCACGGGGGTGTGAGCGGGCGGGATACGGGGAACCTTCTGGTCTCCCACCGCGTTTCTGCTACGTGCACAGTGACATCGCGGTGACAGGGTGTGGCGACGGGCGGGGTGCGGCTACGATGACCGGCACAAGGACGGACGGCGCTAGGGAGTCGTCTTCTGGGGCGGCACCCGGTGCTTCCCCCGGTCACGGGAGCCGGGGAGAGCCGTTGCCGGGGCGAGGAGGACGGGGCATGGTGCAGAAGGCCAAGATCCTCCTGGTCGATGACCGGCCGGAGAATCTGCTGGCGCTGGAGGCCATTCTCTCCGCGCTCGATCAGACGCTGGTGCGGGCATCGTCCGGGGAGGAAGCGCTCAAGGCGCTGCTGACGGACGACTTCGCGGTCATCCTGCTGGACGTCCAGATGCCGGGTATGGACGGTTTCGAGACGGCCGCGCACATCAAGCGGCGTGAGCGGACCCGGGACATCCCGATCATCTTCCTCACCGCCATCAACCACGGCCCCCACCACACCTTCCGGGGGTACGCGGCCGGGGCGGTCGACTACATCTCGAAGCCGTTCGACCCGTGGGTGCTGCGCGCCAAGGTCTCCGTCTTCGTCGAGCTCTACATGAAGAACTGCAAGCTGCGCGAGCAGGCCGCCCTGCTGCGGCTGCAGTTGGAGGGTGGCGGCGAGGGCGGTCACGGCAAGGAGTCCGCCGGGCTGCTCGCCGAACTCTCCGCCCGCCTCGCCGCCGTCGAGGAGCAGGCGGAGGCGCTGTCGAAGCAGCTCGACGACGACTCCGCCGACGCGGCGGCCGTCGCCACCGCCGCTCACCTGGAGCGGAAGCTCACCGGGCTGCGGCGCGCCCTGGACGCCCTGGAGCCCGGTACGGGCGCCGCGCCGACGCTTCCCGCCCAGACCTGACGTACCGTCACTCGGGGTGGCGGGGCGTGACCCGGCGTCAGCTCCGGTCCCCGGCGGGGATGACACGATCGGGTGACTCGGACACCCGTCCGCCTACCGGCGGGTGAGAGCGGACAGCCCGTCCCCTCACCGGTAACCTCAGCATCATGGCTTCACGTACGTCCGGCAAGGGTTCTCAGGGCACGGCGGGCGCCGCAAAGCCGCGCGCCGGCCGGACGACGGCCGCCGCGAAGAAAGCGGCGCCCGCGAAGTCGCCGGCCAAGCCGCCCGCCAAACCCGCGAAGAAGGCGACGGCCAAGAAGGCCGCGCCCGCCAAGCGCGCGCCCGCGCGGAAGACCGCCGCGAAGAAGGCCCCGCCCCGCCCCGCGCCGTCTCCCACCGGAGGCGTCTACCGGCTCGTCCGCGGTGTCTGGCTGGGCCTCGCCCACGCCATCGGCGCGATGTTCCGGGGGATAGGGCGTGGCGCCAAGGGCCTCGACCCCGCCCACCGCAAGGACGGGCTCGCGCTGCTGCTGCTCGGCATCGCGCTGATCGTCGCCGCTGGCACCTGGTCGAACCTGCGCGGCCCGGTCGGCGACCTCGTCGAGATGCTGGTCACCGGGGCCTTCGGGCGGCTCGACCTGCTGGTGCCGCTGCTCCTCGGCGCGATCGGCGTCCGGGTGATCCTCTACCCCGAGAAGCCCGAGGCCAACGGCCGTATCGTCATCGGGCTCTCCGCCCTCGTCATCGGCGTCCTCGGCCAGGTCCACATCGCCTGCGGCTCACCGGGCCGCGGCGACGGCGCCGAGGCCATGCACGACGCGGGCGGCCTCATCGGCTGGGCCGCCTCCCAGCCCCTCGTCTTCATGATGGGCGAGGTCCTCGCCGTACCGATGCTGGTGCTGCTCACGATCTTCGGCCTGCTCGTCGTCACCGCCACCCCGGTCAACGCCATCCCGCAGCGCCTGCGCGCCCTCGGTGCCCGGCTCGGCCTCGTCGAACCCGCCGACGACCCGGAGCAGGACGAGGGGTACGAGGGGGCCGAGGCGTACGACGAGGAGTGGCGCGAGGCCCCGCCGCGGACCGTCCGCCCCACCCGGCGCCGGGCGACCGGTCCGGCGGAGCCGTACGACGTCGACCGGGCCGAGGCCGAGCTCCTGGAGCGGCGGGCCGGCCGGGCCCCGCGCGGCACGGCGCCCGAGCCCTTCGGCCACGGCATGGACCCGGTGGACATCGCGGCGGCCGCGGCGGCCGCTCTCGACGGGGCCGTGCTCAACGGCATGCCGCCCTCCCCGATCGTCGCCGACCTGACCCGGGACGTCACCGCCGAGCGCGAGGCCGCCCTGGCCGCCGCCGAGGAGACCTCCGGGCCCGACGCCCCCGCCGCGCCCGTACCCGGGGCGCGTGGTCGCGACAAGCGGGGCGGCGGAGGCGTACCCGACCTGACGAAGCCGGCGCCCGAGCCGACCGATCTGCCGCCCCGGGCCGAGCAGCTCCAGCTCTCCGGCGACATCACGTACTCGCTGCCGTCGATGGACCTGCTGGAGCGGGGCGGGCCCGGAAAGACCCGGAGCGCGGCCAACGACCTCGTCGTGGAATCGCTCTCCAACGTGTTCACCGAGTTCAAGGTCGACGCGGCCGTCACCGGCTTCACCCGCGGTCCGACGGTCACGCGGTACGAGGTCGAGCTCGGTCCCGCCGTGAAGGTCGAGAAGATCACGGCCCTGACCAAGAACATCGCGTACGCGGTGGCCTCGCCGGACGTCCGGATCATCTCGCCGATCCCCGGCAAGTCCGCCGTCGGCATCGAGATCCCGAACAGCGACCGCGAGATGGTCAACCTCGGGGACGTCCTGCGGCTCGCGGACGCCGCGGGCGACGACCACCCGATGCTGGTCGCGCTCGGCAAGGACGTCGAGGGCGGCTACGTGATGGCCAACCTGGCGAAGATGCCCCACATCCTGGTCGCCGGAGCCACCGGCTCCGGCAAGTCCTCCTGCATCAACTGCCTCATCACCTCGGTGATGATAAGAGCGACGCCCGAGGATGTCCGGATGGTGCTCGTCGACCCCAAGCGGGTCGAGCTCACCGCCTACGAGGGCATCCCGCACCTGATCACCCCCATCATCACCAACCCCAAGCGGGCCGCCGAGGCCCTGCAGTGGGTCGTGAAGGAGATGGACCTCCGCTACGACGACCTGGCGGCCTTCGGCTTCCGGCACATCGACGACTTCAACCAGGCCATCCGGGACGGGAAGATCAAGCTGCCCGAGGGCAGCCAGCGGGAGCTCAACCCCTACCCGTACCTCCTGGTGATCGTCGACGAGCTCGCCGACCTGATGATGGTCGCGCCGAGGGACGTCGAGGACTCGATCGTCCGCATCACCCAGTTGGCCCGCGCCGCCGGCATCCATCTCGTCCTCGCCACCCAGCGGCCGTCCGTGGACGTCGTCACCGGTCTCATCAAGGCGAACGTGCCCTCGCGCCTCGCCTTCGCGACGTCCTCGCTCGCCGACAGCCGGGTCATCCTGGACCAGCCCGGTGCGGAGAAGCTCATCGGAAAGGGTGACGGACTGTTCCTGCCGATGGGCGCCAACAAGCCCGTCCGCATGCAGGGTGCCTTCGTCACCGAGCACGAGGTCGCGGCCGTCGTGCAGCACTGCAAGGACCAGATGACGCCCGTCTTCCGGGACGACGTCACCGTCGGCACCAAGCAGAAGAAGGAGATCGACGAGGAGATCGGCGACGACCTCGACCTGCTGTGCCAGGCCGCCGAGCTGGTCGTCTCGACCCAGTTCGGCTCCACCTCGATGCTCCAGCGCAAGCTGCGCGTCGGTTTCGCCAAGGCCGGCCGGCTGATGGACCTGATGGAGTCGCGGAACATCGTCGGACCGAGCGAGGGCTCCAAGGCGCGTGACGTGCTGGTGAAGCCCGACGAGTTGGACGAGGTCCTGGCCGTGATCCGGGGCGAGTCGGGGTGAGTCCGGGGGTGTAGCGGAGGGGCGAGCGGGTAGGCGGTCGGCATCGGAGAGACCGGTCGGCGCCCGCGTACCCGATCGAGACCGGGCCGAGACTCACTCGTAAGGGAACGGGGGCAACCGTTTCCCCTGGCCGTACGTCAAGTTGGACGGTGGGACAGAAGGATGTCCCAGCCTCATGGCGTACAAACAGCACCCGCCCGGTTGCCCCACCCTTTCGTACCACCCATAGACTGAACGTCCAGCAGGTGGCTACACGCTCGAAAGGCGCTCTCGTGTCCATCGGCAACTCCCCCGAAGACGACCGGACGTTCCCGGCAGACGACCGGGACTCGATCGGTCGCGCTCTCCAGCAGGCCCGAATCGCCGCCGGTCTCACCGTCGAAGAGGTCAGTGCCTCCACCCGTGTCCGCATCCCGATCGTTCACGCGATCGAGGAGGACGACTTCTCGCGCTGCGGCGGCGACGTCTACGCGCGAGGGCACATCCGCACCCTGGCGCGCGCCGTCGGCATCGATCCGGCCGATCTGATCGAGCAGTACGACGCCGCCCACGGCGGTCGCCCCTCGCCCACCCCCGCCGCCCCGCTCTTCGAGGCGGAACGTATCCGCCCCGAACCGCGGCGGCCCAACTGGACCGCCGCGATGGTCGCGGCGATCGTCGCCGTCGTCGGCTTCGTCGGTTTCACGATGTTCGACGGGAACGAGGCACCCAAGGGCACCACGACCGCCGACGGCGGTCCGGCCCCGGCGCCGGAGAAGGCGACCTCCGCCGCCAAGCCGAAGCCGGTCAAGCCGGTGGCCCCGAAGCCCAGCGAGAGCGCGATCGCCGCGGTCCCGCAGGACAAGGTCACGGTCAAGCTCACCGCCGTCGACGGCAAGAGCTGGATCTCGGCCAAGGCCGAGGACGGGAAGCTGCTCTTCGACGGTCTCCTCCTGGAGGGCGAGTCCAAGACCTTCCAGGACGACGAGCGCGTCGACCTGGTCCTCGGCAACGCCGGTGCGATCGAGCTCTACGTCAACGGCAAGAAGGTCGAAGAGAAGTTCGAATCCGGTCAGGTCGAGCGGCTCACCTACACCAAGGGCGACCCCGAGGCCGGATGATCCGTCCCGGTCGGGCGGGCGGGTCCGTACGGAGCCGCCCGGACCCCGTGATGTGACCTCTGTCGCGCAGGTGAACCCTGCGCGACGGGGGAACGGCCGGGACGAAGTAGTCTTGAGCCCATGCCCGAACGCCGTACCGTCGCCCTTGTCACTCTTGGCTGCGCCCGTAACGAGGTGGACTCGGAGGAGCTCGCAGGCCGCTTGGCAGCGGACGGCTGGGAGCTCGTCGAGAACGCCGAGGAAGCGGACGTCGCCGTCGTCAACACCTGCGGATTCGTCGAAGCCGCCAAGAAGGACTCCGTCGACGCCCTCCTCGAAGCCAATGATCTGAAGGATCACGGCAAGACCCAGGCCGTCGTGGCCGTCGGCTGCATGGCCGAGCGGTACGGCAAGGAGCTCGCCGAAGCCCTCCCGGAGGCCGACGGCGTCCTCGGCTTCGACGACTACGCCGACATCTCCAACCGCCTCCAGACCATCCTCAACGGTGGCAGTGTCGAGGCCCACACCCCGCGTGACCGGCGCAAGCTGCTGCCGCTGTCCCCCGTGGAGCGCCAGGAGGCCGCCGCGGCCGTGGCCCTGCCCGGACACGGCGACGCGGCCGAGGAGCCCGTCGACGCCCCCGCCGACCTGCCCGAGGGCCTCGCGCCCGCCTCGGGCCCGCGCGCGCCGCTCCGCCGCCGGCTCGACACCAGCCCCGTCGCCTCCGTGAAGCTCGCCTCCGGCTGCGACCGCCGCTGCTCCTTCTGCGCCATCCCCTCTTTCCGCGGCTCCTTCGTCTCGCGCCGTCCCTCGGACGTGCTGAACGAGACGCGCTGGCTCGCCGAGCAGGGCGTGAAGGAGGTCATGCTGGTCTCCGAGAACAACACCTCGTACGGCAAGGACCTCGGCGACATCCGCCTCCTGGAGAGCCTGCTGCCCGAGCTGGCCTCCGTCGACGGCATCGAGCGCGTCCGCGTCAGCTACCTCCAGCCCGCCGAGATGCGCCCCGGCCTCATCGACGTCCTGACCTCGACCGACAAGGTCGTGCCCTACTTCGACCTGTCCTTCCAGCACAGCGCCCCCGACGTGCTGCGGGCCATGCGCCGCTTCGGCGACACCGACCGCTTCCTGGAGCTCCTGGAGACCATCCGCTCCAAGGCCCCGACGGCCGGTGCCCGCTCCAACTTCATCGTCGGCTTCCCCGGCGAGACCGAGGCGGACTTCGCCGAGCTGGAACGCTTCATCACCCACGCCCGGCTGGACGCCATCGGCGTCTTCGGCTACTCCGACGAGGACGGCACCGAGGCCGCCACGTACGAGCACAAGCTCGACCAGGACGTCGTCGACGAGCGGCTCGCCCACCTCTCCCGGCTCGCCGAGGAGCTCACCGCACAGCGCGCGGAGGAGCGGATCGGAGAGACCCTGGAAGTACTCGTCGAGACCCTGGACGAGGAGGACGGCTGGATCGGCCGCGCCGCCCACCAGGCCCCCGAGACCGACGGACAGGTGGTCCTCACCACGGCCGACGGTACGAGCCCTGACCTGGCCCCGGGCCGTATGGTCAGTGCGAAGGTCGTCGGCACGGAAGGCGTCGACCTGGTGGCCGAGTGTCTTTTCGAGGAGGCAGGCAGATGACCGGAGTCCCGGCATCCGCGACGGGCGGGACCGGTAGGCCGGCGCCCCGCGGCAAGCTGGGCGCGGCGGCCGTCAACCAGGCCAGCCTGTGGAACATCGCCAACATCCTCACCATGATCCGGCTCGTGCTCGTGCCGGGCTTCGTGATCCTGCTGTTCCAGGACGGCGGGCACGACCCGGCGTGGCGGGCCTGGGCGTGGGCGGCGTTCGCGGTGGCCATGATCACGGACGTGTTCGACGGGCACCTGGCCCGTACGTACAACCTGGTCACCGACTTCGGGAAGATCGCCGACCCGATCGCCGACAAGGCGATCATGGCCGCCGGACTCATCAGCCTCTCCTTGCTGGGCGACCTGCCCTGGTGGGTGACCGGGGTCATTCTCGCCCGCGAGCTGGGCATCACCCTGATGCGGTTCTGGGTGATCCGGCACGGGGTCATCCCGGCGAGCCGCGGCGGCAAGATCAAGACACTCGCGCAGGGCACGGCGGTCGGCATGTACGTGCTCATGCTCACCGGAGCGCTGGCCACCCTGCGCTTCTGGGTGATGGCGCTGGCCGTCGTGCTGACGGTCGTCACCGGCCTGGACTACGTGCGGCAGGCGATCGTCCTGCGCCGCGAGGGCCTCGCCCAGGAGCGGGCGGCCGCGCGGTCGGAGGCGGCGACGCGATGACCGAGGCCGCCCGGGTGCTGGCGCTGCTCGCGGAGCGTGGTCACACGCTGGCCGCCGCGGAGTCGCTCACGGGTGGTCTGGTGGCCGCCGAGCTCACCGGCGTACCGGGCGCCTCGGCGTCCTTCCGGGGGTCGGTCACGGCCTACGCCACGGTCCTCAAGCACGAGCTGCTGGACGTCGACAGGGCCCTTCTCGCGGAGCGCGGCGCTGTCGATCCGGAGGTCGCGCTGCAGATGGCGGCCGGTGTGCGGGCCCGGCTCGGTGCCGACTGGGGGATCTCCACGACCGGGGTCGCGGGGCCCGACCCGCAGGACGGCCAGGCCGTCGGAACCGTCTACGTGGCGGTCGCCGGGCCGGCCGGAGTGTGCGCCGGGGCCGGGAAAGTGGTCTCGTTGAGATTGAACGGCGACCGCGCGGAAATCCGTAGAGAGACTGTACGGAGCGTGTTGGAACTGCTCCATGAGGAACTCTCGGGAAATGCGCGGGCACAGGATACGGAACACAACGGGGGGAATTGATGTTTGCAGCCCTGAGTGAACACGACATCGCTCCCCGCACGGCCGCAGCGCGAGGCGGTACGGTGGGGCGTGAAGGATGCGGCTACGCGGTCCGAGGAGGGAGCCACCGATGATTCTGCTCCGTCGCCTGTTGGGTGACGTGCTGCGTCGGCAGCGCCAGCGCCAGGGCCGTACTCTGCGCGAAGTCTCCTCGTCCGCCCGAGTCTCGCTCGGCTATCTCTCCGAGGTGGAGCGGGGGCAGAAGGAGGCTTCCTCCGAACTGCTCTCCGCGATCTGCGACGCGCTGGACGTACGGATGTCCGAGCTCATGCGTGAAGTGAGTGACGAGCTGTCGCTGGCCGAACTGGCCGAGTCGGCAGCGGCGAGCGAACCGGTGCCGACGCCGGTGCGCCCGATGCTCAATTCGGTGTCGGTGACGTCGGTGGGCGGTGTGCCCACCGAGCGGGTGACCATCAAGGCACCCGCGGAAGCGGTGGACGTCGTCGCTGCCTGAACCGAAGTGGGGCGAAGCCCCGGTCGGTGCCCTCTCAGGGCGCGGACCGGGGCTTTTCTCGTTCCCGGTCGGCTTCTCGCGCGTTCTCCGGTCGACTTCTCTCGCCTTCTCCCGCTCGACTCGTAGCTCCTTCTCCCGCTCGACATGCCGGGTGCCGGTGGGGCTGCCATGGTGGGGAGACGTACGACTGGTTGGAGATCCCGCATGTCTGTCGTGAAGAGCCCGCTGTCCGAGGCCGACCTCAAGACGGTCGGCAACGCGCTCCAGGGGGCGCTGGTCGATCTCGTCGACCTCGCCCTGGTCGCCAAGCAGGTGCACTGGAACGTCGTCGGGCCGCGGTTCCGCTCCGTCCATCTGCAGCTCGACGAGGTCGTCGACACCGCGCGGCTGCACTCCGACACCGTTGCGGAGCGGGCCTCCGCACTCGGCGTCACTCCGGACGGGCGGTCGGCGACCGTGGCCTCCTCCAGCGCGATCGGGACGGTCCCGGAGGGGTGGATCAAGGACGAGGAGGCCGTACGGATCCTGGTCGCCGCGCTGGGAGCCGTCATCACCCGGATGCGGGAGCGGATCGACGCGACCGGTGATCCCGACCCGATCAGCCAGGACATCCTGATCGGTCTGACGGGCGATCTCGAGAAGCACCACTGGATGTTCCAAGCGGAGAGCGCGTAGGGCGGCGTGGCCGACCGTGCGGTGTGCGCCGGGGCTGCAACCGGTGCGCCCTGCCGCTGGGTGATCCTGTCGGTCTAGCCTCGACCGCGGGAGGCGGCCATGGTACGGCGACGTGTTCCGCCGGCGACGCTCGCGCTGGTCGCGGTCGGGCTGGTGGCCGGGGGGCTCTGGTGGTGGGCGGTGCTGCGCCTGCTCCTCGTGCCGGGGGACGCCGGGATCGTCGAAGGGGCGGTGGCCGCGGGCGGCTGGGGGCTGAGCCTGCTCCCCGTCCACGTCGCGGCCTCGGCCCGACGCTCGGAAGCCGGTGGGCCCGGCTCCTTCGTCACCAGGGCATCGCGACGCCGCCGTTGGGGCGCAGGATCTGACCCGTCGTGAACGAGGAGGCGTCGGAGGCGAGATGGAGGACCGCGTGCGCGATGTCCTCCGGCTCGCCGACCCGGCCGAGCGGTGAGTGACGGACCATCGCGGCCTCCGCCTGCTGCTGGGCGGCCGGTTCGTGACGGTCCGTCATGGGTGTGCGGATCCAGCCCGGTGCGACCGCGTTGACCCGGATCCCGTACGGGCCGGCCTCCACCGCCAGGGTCTTCGTCAGCTGCACGACGGCCGCCTTGGTGACGCTGTAGCAGAGCAGTCCCGGGCTCGCGGTGTCCATCGCGCCCGAGGCCATGGTGACGATCGAGCCCGCGGTGCCGGAGGCGATCATCGAGCGGGCCGCCTCCTGGCAGGCGTACAGGACTCCCTTGAAGTTCACCGCGAGGACGCGGTCCAGGTCCTCGTCACGGGTCTCCAGGACGGTGCTCGTGTGCATGATCCCGGCGACGGCGGCCATGACGTGGAGGGGGCCGGCGGAGCGGACGGCGGCGGCCAGCGCGGCCCGGTCGGTGACGTCCAGGGGGTGCGTGTGCGCGGTGCCCCCCTCGCCGGCGACGAGGGCCGCGGTCTCCTTGAGGCCGTGCTCGTCGCGGTCGGCGCCGTGCACGACCGCGCCCGCCTGGGCGAGGAGCAGCGCGGTGGCGCGGCCGATGCCGCTCGCGGCGCCGGTGACGAACGCGGTGCGGCCGGTGAGGTCGTACGCCTTGAGGGTCATGTCCGGACCGTACGACCGGATCTGACGGAGCGTCAATTACTAGGGCCCTGTTGGCAGCCCGGGCACCAGTAAGTGACCCGGTCGCCGAGCTCCGCCTTCCGGATCCGGGCGCCGCAGCGCAGACAGGGCCTGCCCTCGCGGCCGTAGACGTGGAGCGGGGTGCCGGGGCGGCGCGTCGTGGTGGTGCGCCGGTCGGGGCGGTCCTTGTTCGCCTCCAGGAGGCGGTGGGCGGTGGCCACCAGGCGGGCGGGGACGTCGGGGCCGAGCGAGCCGACCGGGAGCCAGGGGGTGACGGCGGCGAGGAAGGCCAGCTCCGACTTGTACACGTTGCCGATGCCGGCCAGGTTGCGCTGGTCGAGCAGCGCCTCGCCGAGCGGGCGGTCCGGCTCGGCGAGCAGCCGGCGCGCGGCCTCCTCCGGGTCCCAGTCGCGGCCGAGCAGGTCGGGGCCGAGATGACCGACCACGCCGGCCTCGTCGGCGGTGCGGATCAGTTCCAGGACCGGGAGCCGGTAGCCGTACGCGGTGGACTCGGTGTTTCCGAGGATCGCCCGGATCTGGTGCTCGGGGCCGCCTCTGGGGCGCTCACCGGTGGCGTAGATCCGCCAGGCGCCGTCCATCCGCAGATGGGAGTGGAGCGTGAGCCCGCCCTCGATCCGGGTGAGGAGGTGCTTACCGCGGGGGGTGACGTCGAGGAGGGTGCGGCCGGTGAGGTCGGCGGTCGCGAACCGGGGCACGCGCAGGTCCGAGCGGGTCAGGACCTGCCCGGCCAGGGCGGCGTGCAGGCGGCGGGCCGCCTGCCAGACGGTGTCTCCTTCGGGCACGGTTCCATGATGCCGGGTGGGGTGTGCCGGTGGGTTGCGATGGGTGGGGGAGCTGGTGGAGGAGCCGGTGGGTTGCGATGGGTGGGGGAGCTGGCGGAGGAGCCGGTGGTAGCGATGGGCCGGGGAGTTCGTCGTAGAGCCGGTGGGTGGTGCTGGGCGGGGGTGCCGGGGCGTTGCCCGGGGTGGGTTTCAGGCGCGGAGGCGGAGGCCTCTCGGGGTGGCGACGAAGCCCGCCGCCTCCAGCGGGCGGGCGAGGGGGGAGGTCAGGGCCGTGGCGCCGTTGATCCGCTCCACCGTGACCGTGCCCAGCGAGCCCGCCCGCGCCGAGGCGGCCAGGGCCTCGGCCGCCGCCGTCAACGCGGGATCGTCCGGCTCCGTCGGCCAGGAGAGGAGCGTCTTGCCTCCCCGCTCCATGTAGAGCGTGAGCTCGCCGTCGACGAGGACCACCATCGAGCCCGCCTTGCGGCCCGGCTTGTGCCCGGCGTCGGTCGGCGGCTCGGGCCAGGACAGGGCCGCCCCGTACGCGTTCGCCGGGTCGGCCGCTGCCAGGACCAGCGCGCGCGGGCCGGCCGCGGCCTCCGCTCCCCGGTCGCGGGCCGTCGCCGCCGCCCGCAGCCGGTCCACGGCCCCGTCCATGGCGAACTGCGCCGCGCCCAGACCCTCCACCACATAGCCCCGCCTGGCCTGGCCGCTGTCCTCGAAGGCCGACAGGATGCGGTACGTCGCCGAGAAACCGCCCTCGACGCCCTCGGCGGCGACCGCGCCCCGGGTGACCACGCCGTGCCGGTCCAGGAGGGTGCGGGCGAGAGCGTGCGCCCGGTGGGTCGGCTCCGGCTCGGGCGGCGGCAGCAGCGCCCAGCGGCCGGAGACCGTCGGCGGACCCGTACGCGAGGCGGGGCGGGCGGCGGCGCCCAGCGTGCCGTACCGGCCGCGCGGCACCGTCCGGCGCGCGCGGTGGGCGGTCGCCCCGGCCGTCCGGCCCGAACCGAGGAGCGAGCGCAGCGGGGCCAGGGTGTCGTTGGTGAGGCGGCCCGACCAGGCCAGGTCCCAGAGCGCGTCGGCGAGCTGTGGGTCGGTCACGTCCGGGTGGGTGGTGGCCCGCACCTGGTCGGCGATCTGCCGGAAGAACAGCCCGTACCCGCCGGAGAGGATGGTGAGCACCGACTCGTGCAGCGCGGACAGCTCCAGCGGGTGCGGCGGCGGGAGGAGCAGCGGCGCCGCGTCCGCGAGGTAGAGCGAGACCCAGCCGTCCTTGCCGGGCAGTGATCCCGCCCCGGCCCAGACCACCTCGCCCGTGGTGGTCAGCTCGTCGAGCAGGGCGGGGGAGTAGTCCCGGACGCGGGACGGGAGGATCAGCTTCTCCAGCGCGGAGGCGGGCACGGGCGCGCCCTGGAGCTGCTCGATCGCGCGGGCGAGGCCGTCGATGCCCCGCAGGCTGTTGCCGCCGAGGTGCTGCCACTGGGGCAGGAACGTCGCGAGCGCCGCCGGGGGCACCGGCTCCAGCTCGTGGCGCAGGGCCGCGAGGGACCGTCGGCGCAGGCGGCGCAGCACGGTCGCGTCGCACCACTCCTGGCCGATGCCGGAGGGGTGGAACTCGCCCTGGACGACCCGGCCGGCGGCGGCGAGCCGCTGGAGCGCGCCGTCCGTGACGGAGGGGCCGAGACCGAAGCGGGCGGCGGCCTGCGAGGAGGTGAAGGGGCCGTGCGTGCGGGCGAAGCGGGCCAGGAGGTCGCCCAGCGGGTCCTTCACCGGCTCGGTGAACGCCTCGGGCACCCCGACCGGCAGAGCGGTGCCCAGGGCGTCACGGAGCCGTCCCGCGTCCTCGATCGCCGCCCAGTGGTCGGCGCCCCCGATCCGGACCCGGATGGCGCGCCGGGCCCGGGCCAGGTCGGGCGCCCAGTCCGTCTCCGCGCCGCGCTCGGCGAGCTCGGCGTCGGTGAGCGGGCCGAGGACCCGCAGCAGATCGGCGACGCCCTCCACGTCCTTGATCCGCCGGTCCTCGGTCAGCCACTGGAGCTCCCGCTCCAGCTCGGTGAGGACCTCCGGGTCGAGGAGCTCGCGCAGCTCGGCCTGGCCGAGCAGCTCCGCGAGGAGCCGGGAGTCGAGGGAGAGCGCGGCCGCCCGCCGCTCGGCGAGGGGTGAGTCGCCCTCGTACAGGAACTGCGCCACGTAGCCGAAGAGGAGCGAGCGGGCGAAGGGGGACGGCTCGGGGGTGGTGACCTCGACGAGCCGGACCCGGCGGGCCTCGATGTCGCCCATCAGCTCGGTCAGACCGGGGACGTCGAAGACGTCCTGGAGGCACTCGCGGACGGCCTCCAGGACGATCGGGAAGGAGCCGAACTCGCTCGCCACCTGGAGGAGCTGGGCCGCGCGCTGCCGCTGCTGCCACAGCGGAGTGCGCTTGCCGGGATTCCGCTTGGGCAGCAGCAGGGCGCGCGCGGCGCACTCGCGGAACCGGGAGGCGAACAGCGCGGAGCCGCCCACCTGGTCGGTGACGATCTGGCCGACCTCGCCCTTGTCGAAGAGGGCGTCGGCCGCGCCGATGGGCGCCTTGTCGGCGTCGTACGTCGTGTCCAGGTGCCGGCCCGGGTCCACCGGCTCGTGGTCGAGGAGGTCGAGACCCATGTCCAGACCCATCAGATCGGCGTCCGGGAGGCGCAGCACGATGCCGTCGTCCGCGTGCATCACCTGCGCGTCCATGCCGTACCGCTCGGCGAGCCGCGCGCTGAGCGCCAGCGCCCAGGGGGCGTGCACCTGCGCGCCGAACGGGGAGTGGATGACGACCCGCCAGTCCCCGAGCTCGTCCCGGAACCGCTCGACCAGGATCGTCCGGTCGTCGGGCACGTGGCCACAGGCCTCGCGCTGCTCGGAGAGGTACGCCAGGACGTTGTCCGCGGCCCAGGCGTCCAGGCCCGCGGCGATCAGTCGCAGCCGTGCGTCCTCCGGTCCGAGGGCGCCGAGCTCCCGGAGGAAGGCGCCCACCGCGCGCCCCAGTTCGAGCGGACGGCCCAGCTGGTCGCCCTTCCAGAACGGCAGCCGGCCCGGCACCCCGGGGGCGGGGGAGACCAGCACCCGGTCCCGGGTGATGTCCTCGATCCGCCAGGACGTGGTGCCGAGCGTGAAGACGTCGCCGACCCGCGACTCGTACACCATCTCCTCGTCGAGCTCGCCGACCCGGCCGCCGCCCTTCTTCGGGTCGGCGCCCGCGAGGAACACCCCGAACAGGCCCCGGTCGGGGATCGTGCCGCCCGAGGTGACGGCGAGCCGCTGCGCGCCCGGCCGGCCCGTCACCGTCCCGGCGACCCGGTCCCAGACCACGCGCGGGCGGAGCTCGGCGAAGGCGTCCGACGGGTAGCGCCCGGCGAGCATGTCGAGCACGCCCGTGAACGCCGAGTCCGGCAGTGAGGAGAAGGGCGCCGCGCGCCGCACCACGGCGAGCAGCTCGTCCACCTGCCAGGTGTCGAGCGAGACCATCGCGACGAGCTGCTGGGCCAGCACGTCCAGGGGGTTGGCGGGGATCCGCATCGACTCGATCGAGCCGGACCGCATGCGCTCCGTGACCACGGCAGCCTGGACCAGGTCGCCCCGGTACTTGGGGAAGACCACGCCCGTCGAGACCGCGCCGACCTGGTGCCCCGCGCGGCCCACGCGCTGGAGCCCGGAGGCGACCGAGGGCGGCGACTCGACCTGGACGACCAGGTCGACCGCGCCCATGTCGATGCCCAGCTCCAGGCTGGAGGTGGCCACCACGGCGGGCAGTCGGCCCGCCTTCAGGTCCTCCTCCACCTGGGCGCGCTGCTCCTTCGACACCGAGCCGTGGTGGGCCCGGGCGAGCAGTGCCGGAGCCCCGTGAGCCGTCCCCGACTGCGCCATGACCTGGGCCGGGGGGCCCTCCTCGGGGAGCGGCTCGCCGGTGGCCCGCTCGTACGCGATCTCGTTGAGCCGGTTGCAGAGGCGCTCGGCGAGGCGGCGGGAGTTGGCGAAGACGATCGTCGAGCGGTGGGACTGGACGAGGTCGGCGATCCGCTCCTCCACGTGCGGCCAGATCGACGGCTTGTCGCCGCCGTCCTTGCCCTCCGAGGCCGGGGAACCCCCGAGCTCGCCCATGTCCTCGACGGGGACGACGACGGAGAGGTCGAACTCCTTCCCCGACGGCGGCTGCACGATCTCCACCGCGCGGCCGGGCGACAGGTAGCGGGCCACCTCGTCCACCGGGCGGACCGTGGCCGACAGGCCGATCCGGCGCGCGGGGCGCGGCAGCAGCTCGTCGAGCCGCTCCAGGGAGAGCGCCAGATGCGCGCCCCGCTTGGTGCCGGCGACCGCGTGGACCTCGTCCAGGATGACCGTCTCCACCCCGGACAGGGCCTCCCGGGCGGCGGAGGTCAGCATCAGGAAGAGCGACTCGGGGGTGGTGATCAGGATGTCCGGCGGCCGGGTCGCGAGACTCCGGCGCTCGGCGGCCGGGGTGTCGCCGGACCGGATGCCGACCCGGATGTCCGGCTCGGGCAGCCCGAGCCGGACCGACTCCTGCCGGATGCCGGTCAGCGGGGAGCGGAGATTCCGCTCGACGTCCACGGCGAGCGCCTTCAGCGGCGACACGTACAGCACGCGGCAGCGCTTCTTCGGCTCGGCGGGCGGCGGCGTGGACGCCAGCCGGTCCAGCGAGGCGAGGAAGGAGGCCAGTGTCTTGCCCGAGCCCGTCGGCGCGACGACGAGCACGTCGGAGCCCTCGCCGATGGCCTTCCAGGCGCCTTCCTGAGCCGACGTGGGCGCGGTGAAGGCCCCGGTGAACCAACCACGGGTCGCGGGGGAGAACGAGTCGAGCGCGGACCTGACCATGCCCCCCATCGTGCACCCGCCCACTGACAACCGCCCGGACCTGGGGAAATCCGCTCATGGCCAGGTGATGCGGTGGAGACGGGGCGGAGGCCGGGGTGGGGGACGGACCGGGGCGCGGCGTGCGGCGGGACGGGAGGCGGGACGGGAGGCGGGACGGGAGGCCGGGGAGGGGCGGGGGCGGAGGTCGGGGTGGGCGTCCGCGGGGGCCCCTGGCGCAGAATGGAGACATGGCGAGCGGGGAGCGGGCACGGTACTGGCAGTACTCCGAGCTGCCCGGGGTCGACCTGCTGCACGCCCACTACATCCACAAGGCCTTCGCCCGGCACACCCACGAGAGCTTCGTCTTCGCCGCGATCACCGAGGGCGTCGAGGCCTTCCACTACCGCGACGAACTCGTCCACGCCGGACCCGGACAGATCGCCCTGGTCAACCCCGACACCTCGCACACCGGGCACGCGGGCGTGCCCGAGGGCTGGACCTACCGCACCATCTATCCGGACGCCGGGCTCGTCCGGTCGATCGCCGCCGACACCCTCGCGCTGCGCGGCTCGGTCGGCTTCACCTCGCCCGTCGTCGACGACCCGTACGCCGCACGGCTCGTCGTGGGCGTCCACCGGGCCGCGGAGGAAGGCAACGCGCTCGCCGCGGACAGCCTGCTTCGGCTCGTCACGGCGCGGATGCTGCGCAGCCACGGAGGGCTGATCACCCCGCTCCCGGCCCGTTCCGCCGGCGCGCGGAACGCGGCACGCGCGCGTGCCGTCCTGGAGGAGCGGATGGCCGACCCGCCCACCCTGGAACGCCTCGCCACCGAACTCGGCACCAGCCCCTTCGCCCTCCTGCGGGCCTTCCGCGACGCGTACGGGATGCCGCCGCACACCTGGCTCACCGACGCGCGCGTGCGGCGGGCCAGGCGGTTGCTCGACGCGGGGACGCCGCCGGCGGACGCGGCCGTCGCCGTCGGCTTCACCGACCAGCCCCACCTCAACCGTCACTTCACGCGGAGCGTCGGGGTGCCGCCGGGCGCCTACCAGCGCGCGCGGGGCGGTTCCGGCGGCCCTGCCGGTCCTGGCGTTCCAGGCGGTTCCGGCGGAAGTGGCCGGTCCGGTGCTGCGGGTGGTGCCTCGGGCGGCAGCTCGGGTGGTGGCCCGGGCGGTGCCGCAAGAACGTACAAGACCGGGCGGCGGCCGCGTACGTAACGTCGCTGACGTGGCAGAACAGACAGCACCTCCCGTCATACGGGACGACGGCGCGACGCGGGCGAAGCCCGACGCGGCCGTCGTCCGCGACGCCCTCGGCGTCGGCGTCGCCGTCGGACTCTCCGGCTTCGCCTTCGGCGTGACCTCGGCCGGCGCCGGCCTCACCCTCGCGCAGACCTGCGTGCTCAGCCTCCTCGTCTTCACCGGCGCCTCGCAGTTCGCCCTCGTCGGCGCGCTGGCCGCGGGCGGCAACCCCTTCACTGCCGCCGCCGGGGCCTTCTTCCTGGGCACGCGCAACGCCTTCTACGGGCTACGGCTCTCGCAGCTCCTCGCCCTGCCGAAGGCCGTCAGGCCGTTCGCCGCGCACTGGGTGATCGACGAGACGACGGCGGTCGCGCTCGCCCAGCCGTCCCGGCGGGCCGCCCGGCTCGGCTTCACCCTCACCGGTCTCACCCTGTACGTCCTGTGGAACCTGACCACGTTCCTCGGGGGACTCGGCGCCGAGGCGATCGGCGACACCGCCGCCTGGGGCCTGGACGCGGCCGGGCCCGCCGTCTTCCTGGCCCTGCTCGCCCCGATGCTGAAGTCGGCCACCGAGCGCGCCACCGCCGGGATCGCCGTCCTGCTCGGCCTCGGGCTGCTGCCCGTGCTGCCGGCCGGTGTCCCGGTCCTCGCGGCGGCCTTCGCCGCGCCCTTGGTGCTCTGGTTCCGGGGCCGCCGCATGGGCCCGGACACCCAGGGCGAGACCGCGCGAGACGTGAGTGCGCGAGACAAGATCGCGCAAGACAAGACCGCACGAGACAAGACCGCACGAGACAAGGACACAAGAGACGAGGCCTCCCGATGAACGTGTGGATCGCGATCGGCCTGACCGCCCTCGGGTGCTACCTGGTCAAGCTCCTCGGCCTGCTCGTCCCCGCGGGCACGCTGGAACGACCGCTCGTCCAGCGACTCGCGGCCCTGCTCCCCGTCGCCCTGCTGGCCGCGCTCACCGCACAGCAGACGTTCAGCACGGGCGGCTCCGTCGTCCTGGACGCCCGGGCCGCCGGACTCGCGGCCGCCGCCCTGGCGCTCGTCCTGCGCGCTCCGTTCCTGGCAGTCGTGGGCGTGGCCGTCGTCGTCACGGCAGGGGTGCGGGCCCTGGGCTGGTGAGGGAAGCTTCCGGCCCGGCCACGCGGACGGACGGGCCGGTCAGTCGACCGGCCGGCCGTGCGCGCGGAGCGTGCGGAGCGCCTCGACGGTGACGATGGGGCGCCACTCCAGGGCCGAACCGGGGGCCCAGGCCCGCCAGCGGATCGGCCAGCCGCCGTCCTCCTCCTGGTCGGCCGCGAGGCGGTCCAGCGACCGGGCCGTCTCCTCGTCCGTGAACCAGCCGGCCGCCAGGGAGTGGGGCACGCGCGCGTAGTCGTGCGGGAAGTGGTGCTCGCCGGGCGCGTACCCGTCCGGGACCGGGTAGTCCTCCGGCCGGTCCGGGTCCAGGACGGCGAGGCCCTGCTCGCGCACCAGCCTCCCCAGCCGGTCGGCGGCCGCCTGGGCGCGCGAGCGGTCCGGGACCCCGTCCAGGAACGCGACGGCGGCCTGGATCTCGTACGGGTGGGACTTCTCCAGCGACTCCACGGCGGCCCAGCAGTACTCCGTGGCCCGGAACAGCCACGCGTGCCACACCTGGTTGCGGTGGAGCAGTCCGACCACCGGGCCGGTCGTGAGCAGCGAGCTCGGCGGGGAGTCGACGACCGGGACGAACGGCGCCGAGGGGTACCCCCGCTGGGACGGGTGGATCGCGGGCAGTGCCCCCTCGTGCGTCGAGATGTCGGTGAGGTAGCGGCAGATCCGTTCCACGCGCATGCCGCCGCACCGGCCGATCGACTCCAGGACCCGGAGTGCGTGCGCGGTGTGGAGGGGCTGGCTGACGGGTCCGCGCAGATCGGGTTCGAGCGCGTGGCCGTAGCCGCCGTCCGCGTTCAGGTACGCCGTGAGGGCCGTCTCGACCTGGTCCGCGCCACCGCGCAGGAAGTGGTAGGAGAACCGCCGCTGTTCCAGGACGCGGGCCGTCAGCCAGACGAAGCGCTCGGCACGGGCCAGGGGAGTCAGGGGCGGCGGAGAGAGGGGTTTTTCGGCCATGCTCCGACGGTAGGGCGGAAAGTCGCGGTGACAAGGCCTGCGGAGCGGGCTGCACTCTTGGGAGCGGGATACTGGCGTCATGCGGTTGACGATTTTCTGGGAGCGGATGGCGGACCACTTCGGTGCGTCGTACGCGGATTCCTTCGCGCGTGACCATGTGATGGCGGAGCTCGGCGGGCGGACGGTGCGGGACGCACTGGACGCGGGCTGGGAGGCCAAGGACGTGTGGCGGGCCGTGTGCGCCGCCGTCGACGTACCGGCCGACAAGCGGTGAGTGGCCGGTAGACGATGGGGTGACCAGGACGGTGTGCGGGGTCCCGGGGGGAATGTCCGTGCGGTGCGCGAGACTGGCGGGGTGGCCCCGACTGACGACAACGAAAAGACAGCCCCGAGCGCTTCGCCCGATCCCACCGATCCGACCGGCCCGAGCGATGAGACCGATCCCACCGGCAAGGCCGACAAGACCGACAAGACCGGCAAGGTCGACCCGGCCGACTCGATCGGATCTGGCGACTCGACCAAGTCGGCCGGGTCTGCCGCGTCGGCCGGCCTGACCGGCCCGGTCGCCCCGGCGGCCGTGACGTCCGCCCCGGCCGCGACGCCTGCGACGGCCGTCGCCGGGGGCCCGGCCGCTCCACCGGCGGCTCCCCAGCAGGCCGCGCGGATGCCCCGCTGGCTGCCCCGTGCGCTCGTCCTGGCCCTCGCGCTCTACTCCTGTTTCCTGCTGGGCAGCTGGGCCTTCCACCAGCTCGTCGGCCTGCTCGTCAACATTCTGCTCGCGTTCTTCCTCGCCCTCGCCATCGAGCCGGCGGTCGGACGGATGGCGGCCCGCGGGATGCGACGGGGTCTCGCCACCTTCCTCGTCTTCTTCGGCGTCCTGGTCTTCAGCGTGGGCTTCGTGGTCCTCCTCGGCTCGATGCTCGCCGGGCAGATCGTGGACATGGTCGAGAACTTCCCCAAGTACCTCGACTCGCTGATCAACTGGATCAACGAGACCTTCCACACGGAGCTGTCCAGAGTCGAGGTCCAGGACAGCGTCCTGAGCTCCGACTGGCTGCAGAAGTACGTGCAGAACAGCGCGTCCGGCGTGCTCGACGTCTCGGCCACAGTCCTGGGAGGCCTGTTCCGGCTCCTGACGATCTTCCTCTTCTCGTTCTACTTCGCGGCCGACGGGCCCCGGCTGCGACGCTCGCTCTGCTCCGTACTGCCGCCCGCCCGGCAGACCGAGGTGCTGCGCGCCTGGGAGATCGCGGTCGACAAGACCGGCGGCTACCTCTACTCGCGCGGACTGATGGCGCTCATCTCCGGCGTCGCCCACTTCGTCCTCTTCGAGATCCTGGACGTGCCGTACGCGCCCGCGCTCGCGGTCTGGGTCGGCCTGGTGTCGCAGTTCATCCCGACCATCGGCACCTATCTGGCCGGCGCCCTGCCGATGCTCATCGCCTTCACCGTCAACCCCTGGTACGCGCTGTGGGTGCTCGGCTTCGTCGTGGTCTACCAGCAGTTCGAGAACTACGTGCTCCAGCCGAAGCTCACCTCCAAGACGGTGGACATCCACCCGGCGGTGGCCTTCGGTTCGGTGATCGCGGGTACGGCGCTGCTGGGCGCCGTCGGTGCGCTGATCGCGATTCCGGCCGTGGCCACCCTGCAGGCCTTCCTGGGCGCCTATGTGAAGCGGTACGACGTGACGGACGACCCGCGCGTCCACGGCCACCGGAGATACGGCGAGGCGGTGGTGGCCCGGCTGCAGAAGGCCCTCCACCACAAGAAGGAGGCTTCGTCGGAGGAGGCCTCGTCGGAGGATTCGTGACGAGGACTTCCGGCGGGACGCCTGCCGGGGGATTCCGGCGGGTGAATCCGGCAGGGAGTTCCGGCGGCCAGGGGCCTCAGAGGTACGAGGGGCGGGTGACCCGGTGCCGGAAGGCGTGCCAGGTCCAGGCCTGGACCGCCACGAGGAGCGGGGTGACGACGAGGAGGGCGGGGACGAGCAGGGCCAGCGTGGTGGGGGAGGCGGCCTTCTCGGCCAGCGGGAGCGCCGTGCCCGCCGCGAGCGGCAGCCCGCCGAGGAGGACACCGGTGAGGGCGAAGGACTGCCAGGGGCGTCCGGCGCGGCCGACGAGCCTGCGGGCCCGCTCGTACGGGAGTCCCGTGAGCCGGAGCGCGGCGAACCCGAGCCCGTGCGCGGCGAACAGGGCGGCCACGGCCAGGGCGGTGAGGGCGGCCGTCGCGCCGGTCGCCGGAGCGTAGGGCCGTCCGGTGAGCAGGGCCGCCAGTAGCCAGCCCCAGGAGAGGGCGACCGTCCAGCTCCCGCACGTCACGGCGGTGTCGCAGCCGGCGCGCCAGCGCGGCCCCGGGCCACGGCCGCGCGACCAGAGCCCCACGTCCCGGACGATCCAGCCGGCCAGCAGGGCGACGAGCACCGGGGCCTGGCCGCTCAGGAGCTCCCCTTCGAGCGCGGGGAAGCAACCCACGAGCACTCCTGCGGTGGCGACCAGCCAGACCTCGTTGCCGAGGAAGAAGGGCGCGAAGGCGGCGAGGACGAGGCGCCGCTCGTGGTCCCCGCGACCGAGCCAGGGGGTGAGCATGCCGGTGCCGATGTCCGCTCCGGCGAGCACGAACCAGCCCGCGGCGAAGAAGGCGAGCAGGACGATGGCCAGGGTCTCCACGGTGGCTCCTCAGGGCGGTGGCGGTCGGTGGGCGTGATCGGTGGCGTCGGCGTCGGGCTCAGTAGCGCGGGGCGGGGAGGGCGTCCGCGGGGTCGGACGAATGCGGGTTGCCCTGGGTGCGGCCCTCCTCGGGGCCGTCGGGGCCCTCGGGGCCCGGATCGTCGGGTCCCGGGCGCCCGTCGGGTCCCGGCCGCTCGTCGTGGCCGAGCCCGGACTCCACCGGGCCGCGGCGCGCGTGCCGGGCGAGGAGCCAGGCGTTGAGGAGGACGAGCAGGCCGAAGACCGTGGCGAAGACGGTCAGTGAGAGCCGCATGGTGCCGGGGGAGAGGTCCGAGACGGCGTCCTCCGTCTTCAGCAGCCCGTAGACCACCCAGGGCTGCCGCCCGGACTCCCGGAACACCCACCCGCCGATCATGGCGAGGTACGGCAGGGGCACGGCCGCCATCAGGACGAGGTGCCAGAGCCTGAACCGGAAGACGAGCTTCTTGAAGCAGGCCAGGATCACCCCGGCGAAGCACAGGTACATCATCAGGCCGAAGCTGATCAGCATCACGAGTCCGCCGCCCCGGGTCCACGCCTCCGAGGGCACGTAGTCGCCCGGCCCGTAGCGGGCCGAGAGCTCCGCCTGGAGCCGGGCGATCTCGGCGGCCTTTCCGCTGAAGACGGCCGACTTCATCGGCTGGAAGGTGGTGAGCGTGGCGAACTGGACCCCGCCGAAGACCGCGGCGGCCATCAGCGCGGGCGCGGAGACGAACACCCCGATCCGCAGGCTGCGCCCGAAGAGATCCCACTCGGGGCTGCGGCGGAAGAGGTGGTACGCGCTCACCCCGGCCATGAAGAACCCGGCGGTGAGCAGCGCTCCCGCGAGGACGTGCCCGAAGGCGAGGAGCGCCGAGGGGTTCGTCAGGACCGCGACCGGGTCGTCGAGGACGAGCTCGCCGTTCTCGGAGGAGTACCCCACGGGGTGGTTCAGGAAGCCGTTGGAGACGAGGATCCAGTACGCCGAGAGGTAGGCGGTGAGGGCGACGATCCAGATGGCGGCCAGATGGGCCCAGCGGTTGAGCCGGTGCCAGCCGAAGATCCACAGACCGAGGAAGGTCGACTCGACGAAGAAGGCCACGAGGGTCTCCACCGCGAGGGAGGCGCCCAGGATGTTGCCCGCCTCGTGGGTGAGCCCGCTCCAGGCCATGCCGAACTGGAACTCCATCACCAGCCCGGTGACGATCCCGACCGCGTAGTTGATCACGTAGAGCTGACCCCAGAAGCGCACCATCCGGGCGTCCTGCGGCTTCCCGCTGAGCGTGGCCTTCGTCTGGAGGGCGGCCACCACGGTGACCAGGCCCAGGGTGAGGGCGACGAAGAGGAAGTGGCCGCCGGCGGTGAGGGCGAACTGCAGCCGTGCGAGATCGAGTACGTCCTGATTCACCCGGTCAGTGTCGGTGTACGGTCATGGGCTCGGCATCGGCCCGGGGAGGACACCTGCGGCACCCGCCGTACCCCACGGGTTGTGCCGGTGCACGCGCGCGTACCCCGTGAGTTGCGGCTCCCGGCCGCGACCCCTGAGGGTCAGGCCAGCCAGCCGGGGGTGATCATCCCCGACTCGTACGCGAGGACGACCAGCTGGGCGCGGTCGCGTACGGCCAGCTTGGTCATGATCCGGCTGACGTGGGTCTTGGCGGTGGCGGGGGAGAGGACGAGCCGGCCGGCGATCTCGTCGTTGGAGAGCCCAGCGCCCACCAGGCCGAGCACCTCGCGCTCCCGCTCCGTGAGGGCGCTGAGTCGGGGGCTCGGGTCCGGCTGCCGCCCGGCGCCCCCCGCGCGTTCGGCGAACTCGGCGATGAGGCGGCGGGTCACGGCGGGGGCGATCAGGGCGTCGCCGCGCGCCACCACCCGCACGGCGTGCAGGAGTTCCATCGGTTCGGTGTCCTTGACCAGGAAGCCCGACGCGCCCGCGCGCAGCGCGCCGTACACGTGGTCGTCGGCGTCGAAGGTGGTCAGGACGACCACCCGGACGCCTTCGAGCCGCTCGTCGGAGGTGATGCGCCGGGTGGCCTCGATGCCGTCGAGCACGGGCATGCGGATGTCCATCAGGACCACGTCCGGGAGGAGTTCGCGGGCGAGGGCGACGGCCTGTTCGCCGTCCCCGGCCTCGCCGACGACCTCGATGCCGTCCTCGTCGGACAGGATCGACCGGAAGCCGGCCCGGACCAGGGTCTGGTCGTCGGCGAGCACGACACGGATCATCGGGGGTCCCCTTCGGGAGCGGGTGTTGTGGGTGGTGCTTTATGGGCTCCCGGTACTTCCGGTACCCCCCGCTCTTCTGAGGCTTTCGGAGCTTCGGGGGCGTTCGGCGCCTCGGGGGCTTCCGGGGGTTCTGGTGCTTCCGGTGCCGATGGTGCTTTCGGCGCTTCCGGTGTTTCTCGTGGGAAGGGCGCGGCCGGTGCGGTGAGCGGGAGTCTCGCGTCGACGAGGAAGCCGTCCGCCTCGTTCCCGGCGGTGAGCTCGCCGCCGAGCGCGCGCGCCCGTTCCGCCATGCCCCGGATGCCGCTGCCCGGGAGGACGCCCTCGGGCGCGCCCCCGCCGTCGTCGGCGATGCGCAACCGCAGCACGCGCGCGCCCGCGTGCGTACGCGTGGAGGCGGCGCCGGAGCGGTCGTCCCCGTCCCGGCCCCTGTCCCACCCCCCGTCCCAGTCGAGAGCGATCCGTACCGTCCGGGCCCCCGCGTGCCGGGTCACGTTCGTCAGGGACTCCTGCACGATCCGGTACGCCGCGAGGTCGACCGGCGGCGGCAGCGGTACGGGCGTGCCCGTGACGCTCGTACGGACGTCGAGTCCCGCGCTCCGGGCCCGCTCCGCGAGTTCACCGAGGAGGGCGAGGCCGGAGGCCGGGGAGGTCGGCGTCGCCTCGTCGGCCCGGCGCAGTACGCCGAGCGTCGCCCGCAGCTCGCGCAGCGCGTCCTTGCTGGTGGACTTCACCGCCTCCAGGGCCTCGGCGGCGGTGGCGAGCCCGGCCTCGGGGGCCGGGTTCTTGCTCAGCCGGTGCAGTGCGGCGCCGGACTGGACGTGGATCAGCGAGACGCTGTGGCCGAGGATGTCGTGCAGCTCACGGGCGATCCGCAGCCGCTCCTCGGTGGCGCTCTGCCGGGCCCGTGCCTCCTGCTCCCGCTCGGCGGCGAGCGCCCGCTGCTCGACCTCGTGCAGATAGGCGAGCCGGGTGCGCTGGGCGCGGCCCACGGCGACGAGGCTGATCAGCCAGCCGGCCAGCATGGCGAGCGAGGTGTCGTCGATCTGGCGGTGCCCCGGCTGCTGCCGGACCTCGCCGAGGCCGACCGCGAGGAGCGTGACGGAGGCGAGCGCGACGGCGGCGGCGAAGCGGCCCTCTGCGGCGGTGGTGTAGAGCGCGAGCGCGAAGGCGATCATCAGAGGGCCGTCCTGGGCGGACAGCGGGTAGTAGACGACGCAGGCGAGCAGGGTGGCGACGGCGACGGCGACCGGTTGCCGTCGCCGGAAGCAGAGGGCTCCGCAGCCGCTCAGGACGAGCACCCAGCCGAGCGCCGTGCGGAGCGCCGATTCGCTCGCCTCGGGCGTGGCGAGAAGCGTCCAGACCGCCACCACGGCCAGGACCGCGCAGGCCACCAGCGCGTCCACGGTCCGTGGTGACATCCGCGGTGACAGGAGGCCGCCGGGGCGGTCGCGGAGGGCGAGGGGCATGCGTCGAAGGATAGGCGGCGGGTGGTCGCGGGGCCCGCGTCCGGCCCCGGTGGACTCGGCGGCCAGCATACATTGAGTTGTATAGTCAAAAAAGTTAATAAGGGCGTCCCGGGGGCGTCGGCGAAGACGGAGGCCTCATGTCGGACGGCACGTTTCTGCGGTACGTCGCCCTGGGTGACAGTCAGACCGAAGGGGTCGGCGACGGTGACGACACCGTCGGCCTGCGCGGCTGGGCGGACCGGCTCGCCGAGCTGCTCGCCCGCGACGAACCGGACGTGCTGTACGCGAATCTGGCCGTGCGCGGCCGGCTCTCCGGCCAGGTGCGCGCCGAGCAGCTGGCCCCGGCGCTCGCGCTGCGGCCGGACCTGGCCACGGTCGTGGCGGGGGTCAACGACCTGTTGCGGCCCGGCTTCGACCCGGAGGAGACGGCAGGGCACCTGGAGGCGATGTTCGCGGCCCTGACCGGCCAGGGTGCCCGGGTCGCGACGCTCACGTTCCCCGACGTCGGCGTGCTGATCCCGGTGGCCCGCCCGCTCGGGTCCCGGGTGCGGGACCTCAACGAGCTCATCCGGGAGGCCGCCCGCCAGCACGGCGTCACGGTCTCCGAGGCGGCGCAGCACCCGGTCGTCACCGACCCGCGGATGTGGAGCGTCGACCGGCTGCACGCCAGTCCGCTCGGACACGAGCGGATCGCCGCGTCGGTCGCCCACGCCCTCGGACTGCCCGGCAGCGACGACTCCTGGTCCCGGCCGCTGCCTCCGCCGCCGCTGCCCCCGCTCACGGGCCCGCGGGCGGCGGTCGCCGAGGTGCGCTGGGCGGGGGCCTTCCTCGGTCCCTGGCTGGGCCGCCGCCTCCGCGGCCGCTCTTCGGGCGACGGGCGCCGGGCCAAGCGTCCGGAGCTGTCGCCGGTGACGGCGTTCCCCGGCCTGTCGTCGCCGACGGGGGACGGCCACCGGTAGAGGATCGGACCGATCCTGGGAGGGGGGGCGGAGTCCACCGCGGCGGGTCGCGCGGGTGGGTGTGGCGTGCTTGACACTAAAATCGAACATCCATTCTGATGGAGGTCCGGCCCCGGGAAATCAGGGCTTGTCGGCGGCTCGTCGGCGAGTTGTCCACAGGTCGGAGGGGACGCCGGGGCCCATTGTCAGTGGCAGGGGTTAGCGTCTTTCACATGAAGCGATCGACTCAAGCAAACCGGGTGGAACCCATGGCAGGAACCGACCGCGAGAAGGCGCTCGACGCCGCGCTCGCACAGATTGAACGCCAATTCGGCAAGGGCGCCGTGATGCGCATGGGCGACCGCACCCAGGAGCCGATCGAGGTGATCTCCACCGGATCGACCGCGCTCGACATCGCGCTCGGCGTCGGCGGCCTGCCTCGCGGCCGTGTCGTGGAGATCTACGGACCAGAGTCCTCCGGTAAGACGACCCTGACCCTGCACGCCGTGGCCAACGCCCAGAAGGCCGGCGGCCAGGTCGCCTTCGTGGACGCCGAGCACGCCCTCGACCCCGAGTACGCCAAGAAGCTCGGCGTCGACATCGACAACCTCATCCTGTCCCAGCCGGACAACGGCGAGCAGGCGCTCGAGATCGTCGACATGCTGGTCCGCTCCGGCGCCCTCGACCTGATCGTCATCGACTCCGTCGCCGCGCTCGTCCCGCGTGCGGAGATCGAGGGCGAGATGGGCGACTCGCACGTCGGTCTGCAGGCCCGTCTGATGAGCCAGGCGCTCCGGAAGATCACCAGCGCGCTCAACCAGTCCAAGACCACTGCGATCTTCATCAACCAGCTCCGCGAGAAGATCGGCGTGATGTTCGGCTCGCCGGAGACCACGACCGGTGGCCGCGCCCTGAAGTTCTACGCCTCGGTGCGCCTCGACATCCGTCGCATCGAGACCCTCAAGGACGGCACGGACGCGGTCGGCAACCGCACCCGCGTCAAGGTCGTCAAGAACAAGGTCGCGCCCCCCTTCAAGCAGGCCGAGTTCGACATCCTCTACGGCCAGGGCATCAGCCGCGAGGGCGGCCTGATCGACATGGGCGTGGAGCACGGCTTCGTGCGCAAGGCCGGCGCCTGGTACACGTACGAGGGCGACCAGCTCGGCCAGGGCAAGGAGAACGCCCGCAACTTCCTGAAGGACAACCCCGACCTCGCCGACGAGATCGAGAAGAAGATCAAGGAGAAGCTCGGCGTCGGCGTCCGGCCCCAGGACCCGTCGGCGGAGCCCGCTGCGGACGCGGCGGCCGGTGCCGACGCGGCCGGCGCGGACGACGCCGCCAAGACCGTCCCGGCACCCGCGACCAAGACCGCGAAGGCGACCAAGGCCACCGCGGCCAAGAGCTGAACCGGTGACCGGTCGCACCGAATGGCCGGGTGACGGCCCCGACTCGTCGAGGGCCGAGAAGGAGCCGTCACCCCAGGATCCGGCCGAGCGGGCGCGCGCGATCTGCCTGCGCCTGCTCACCGGGACCCCCCGCACGCGCAAGCAGCTGGCCGACGCCCTGCGCAAGCGGGAGATCCCCGACGACGTGGCGGAGGAGATCCTCTCCCGCTTCGAGGACGTCGGGCTCATCGATGACGCCGCCTTCGCGGGGGCCTGGGTGGAGTCCCGCCACCACGGCCGGGGCCTCGCCCGCCGGGCCCTCGCCCGCGAGCTGCGGACGAAGGGCGTCGAGCCGACGCTCATCCAGGAGGCGGTGAGGCAGCTCGACTCCGAGCAGGAGGAGATCACGGCCCGCGAGCTCGTCGACCGCAAACTGCGCGCCACGCGCGGTCTCGACAGGGACAGGCGGCTGCGCCGCCTCGCAGGGATGCTCGCCCGCAAGGGATACCCGGAGGGCATGGCCCTCCGCGTCGTCCGCCAGGCCCTGGAGGCCGAGGGCGAGCCCACGGACGGGCTGGACGAGTCCTTCTGACCCCCGGGGGGAGGGAGAAGGACTCGTCCGGCTCCGGTCGGCGGTCAGCCGGCGGCTTTGAACAGTCGGCGGTCAGGTGCCGGTGGACGGCAGCCAGACGTTCGCAGCAGCAGCAGCAGCAGCAGCAGCAGCAGCAGCCAGCAGCCAGCGGTCAGCGGTCAGCGGTCAGGCGTCAGCCGCAGGATGCCGGCCGTCAGCGGTCAGCCACGCAGGACGTCGGCCGTCAGCCGTCAGCCACAGGGCGTCGGCCGCCGGAGGTCAGCCGGTGGTGACGGTCAGCCGGCGGGCGTCGGCAGCAGGACCGGGAGGCCCGCCGCCTTCCAGGCCTGGAAGCCGCCGACCAGGTCGGTCGCGCGGTGCAGGCCCAGCCGGCGGAGGGACTCGACCGCGAGGGAGGAGGCGTAGCCCTCGTTGCAGAGGACGACCACCCGCAGGTCGTGGCTGTCCGCCTCCGGCGCGCGGTGGCTGCCCAGCGGGTCCAGCCGCCATTCCAGTTCGTTGCGCTCCACGACCAGTGCGCCCGGGATCAGCCCGTCCCGCTGCCGCAGGGCCGCGTAGCGCGTGTCCACGAGGAGGGCGTCACCCGCCTCGTACGCCTCGTGGGCTGCGCGAGGGTCGATCCGGTCGATGCCCGCCCTGACCCGTTCGAGCAGCTCGTCGATGCCGACGCGTTCCGTGGTGCCGACTCGTTCCGTGGTGACGTCCCCGGCCACTCGCTCCTCGCTCACTGCCAGTCCTCCGGACGCTCGACCTGCTCCAGGCGGAGCACCGCGCCCGCCCGGCTGAACCGCCGGATCAGCGGGAGCGGCGGGTAGTACGCGTGCACCGACACCGCGTGGGTGTCCGGGGACTCGTTGAGCACCTCGTGCACGTGGTGGCGGCCGAAGGCCCGGCCGTCGCCCTCCGTCAGCAGCCGGGAGCGGTCGAGGCCGTCGGCCAGTTCCAGGGTCTTCCAGCCGCTCGCGGGCAGCCGGACCGCGAGGGCGTTCTCGGTAAGCGCCCCGCGCGCGGTGGCGAAGGCGCCCTGGGACTCGGCGTGGTCGTGCCAGCCGGTGCCCGTGCCGGGCGGCCAGCCGATGAGCCAGGCCTCACTGCCTCCGGGACCGTCGAGCCGTACCCAGGTGCGGCCCTCGGGGTCGAGCGGCAGGGAGTCGACGAGGTCCCGGTCGGCGGCCGTCCGGCGGACGAAGTCGAGGAGTTCGGCCGCGCTCGGGGCGCTCGGGGGCGACGCGGAGTCGACGGGGGAGGGAGAGAGAGCAGGCTGGGGCACGGATGACCGTCCTGGAGTTCGCGAGGAGCGCGCGACGGCACAGGGCACACGGACAGACGTCAGCGGCGGGGCGCGCGCGGGGAAGGGGGCGAAGTCAGCAGGACGGGCGACACATGCAGCCCGCGTAGCGGACGAGGTCCATATGGACCCTCCGCCACAGGCGCACATCGGTGTCGGTCACGCTCCGCAGTACACCATGCGCGCCCGCGCGGAATCAATGCATGTCCACCGAGTGGTCGGCGTCGGCGTCGGCTGACACGGACACGTCCGCCGGGACGTCGGTCGAGACCGCGGCGGAAGCCTTGGCGGGCCGCCGCTCGGGCCTTCCGACGGACGAACCGGTCGGCTCACCGGTCGGCGCCTCGGCCGGTGCCTCCGTCGGCTCCTCGGCGGTGGCCGAACCGCCGCGGGCCGCGTCGGCCGCCGCGTACAGCTCCTTCGGGCGGACCCCGGCGAAGGAGGCGACGAGGTGTCCGTCGGGCCGGACGAGCAGGACGGCGTGGGCCGGGGCACCCGGATACGCCTCGGTGACCAGGACCTCGGCCTTCGCCGGGAGGGCGCGTACGGCCTCTTCGAGCCGGGGCATCACCCCGGCCGTCCGCCAGTGGCGGCGGTCCCACACACCGGTGCCGGGGGCGACGAGCAGGACCAGGAGCCGGCCCTGACCGAGCCGGTCCCGGAGCCGTACGGTCGTGCCGTCCGGGGCGGTGACGCGGACGTCCTCGACCGGGGCGCCCGTCGGCGTGCCCACCGGGGTCTGCCCCTCGGCGCTCTCGGGCGCGAGGGGGGAGTGCGGGTACGCGGGGGGCGCGCCGAGCGGGCCGCGCCCCACGTGACCGTCGGTCAGCAGGGCGTCGTGGACGCGCGCCGCCCCGAGGAGGTACGTCCGCAGTCCGCCGCCGCCGCGCAGCGCCGGCAGCGACTGGTCGGCCGCGCGCAGCCGGGAGGCGATCGCCGTCCGCCGCTCGCTCTGGTAGCTGTCGAGCAGCCGCTCCGAGGCGCCGTGGTGCCAGGTGTGGGCCAGCTTCCAGGCGAGGTTGTCCACGTCCCGGAGCCCCTCGTCGAGGCCCTGGGTGCCGACCGCGCCGAGCAGGTGCGCCGCGTCTCCGGCGAGCAGCACCCGGTCGACCCGCCAGCGCCGGGCGAGCCGGTGGTGCAGGGTGTGGACGCCGGTGTCGATGAGCTCGTACGGCGGAGTCACCCCGTCGCACCAGCCCGCCAGGGTCTCGCGGATGCGGGTGACCAGCGCGTCCGGGGTGACGAGCTCGCCGCGGGGCGGGAGCAGCCAGTCGATCCGCCACACCCCGTCGGGCAGCGGGCGGGCGGCGATCTCCTCGCCGGCGCCCCGCCACGGCGGCTGACGGTGCAGCAGGGCCTCGCCGGGCCAGGGGAGTTCGGTGCGCAGTGCGGCGACCGCGTGACGCTCGACCGCCGTGCGGCCGGGGAACCGGATGCCGAGCAGCTTGCGCACGGTGGAGCGGGCACCGTCGCAGCCGACGAGATGGCTGCCGCGCCACCAGGTGCCCTCGGGGCCGCGGGTGTGGGCGACGACCCCGTCCCGATCCTGCTCGATCGTGTCGAGCCGGGCCTCGGTGACGAGCCGGACGAGCTTCTGCCCGGCGATCGCGTCCCGCAGGCCGCGCGCGAGGGCGTGCTGCGGGATGTGCAGCGGGGCGGCCGGGACGGAGGGGGCGTCCGGGTCCTCGGCCCACTCCTCCGTACCACTGAGCCCCAGGTCGAGCGGGGTGTGACGGACCAGCTGGCGGCGGCGCACGCTGCGCCAGCCGACCCAGCGCACGCCCTCGTCGCGGAGGGTCGTGCAGCCGAGGCGCTCGACCATGGCGGCCATGTCGGCGCGCAGGACGGCGGTCCGCGCGGGACGCGGTTCCTCCTTGCCGGAGCCCTCGTCGAGGACGACGCTGGGCACGCCCTGCGCGGCGAGCGCGAGGGAGAGCGCGAGGCCGACCGGCCCAGCGCCCACGATGATCACCGGGTCCACGGCGCGGCTCCTGAAGGCCGGACGGTCATGAGGGCAGCACAGCTGAGTGTGGCACGAGCCCGGTGGTTGATCACAGACCGTATGCAACCCACTGAGGGTGCTTGCGTCAAGTGACGGGGTGGGCGCGGTGCGGCTGACATGAAGTCAGTGCCGCTCCGGCCCACCCCTGTTGTCCCGCGGACCTCGTCGGACCCCACCGGCCACGGCCGGTCCGCGCCGCCTCGAGGTCAGGCGCCGCGGACGGCGTCCGACTTCGCTTCGGTGGCTTCGGCCTGGGCCGGGATGGCCACCGTGGCGGACTTCTTCCCCTGGCGCAGACGCTTCTCCAGGCGTCCGGCGAGGTTGGTGAGGATGGCGTTGAGGACGATGTAGATCAGCGCGATGACCACGAGGGTGGCGATCGTGTTGGCGCCGTAGTTGGCCGTGATGTTCCGGGCCTGGCTGAGCAGCTCCTCGAAGCCGAGGAGCGCGCCGCCGAGCGCCGTGTCCTTGACGATCACGACGAGCTGGCTGACCAGGGCCGGGAGCATCACGGTGACGGCCTGCGGAAGCAGGACGTACACCATGGTCTGGCTCTTGCGCATGCCGAGCGCGACGGCCGCGTCGCCCTGGCCCCGGGGCAGCGAGAGCACACCGGCGCGGACGACCTCGGCGATCACCGAGGCGTTGTAGAGCACCAGGCCGGTGACGACCGCGTACAGCGGGCGGAAGTCGGAGCTGATGGTCGTGAACTCCCGGTACAGGGCGGCCGCGAACATCATGAGCATCAGGACCGGGATGGCGCGGAAGAACTCCACGACCGCGCCGACGGGCACGCGCACCCAGCGGTGGTCGGAGAGCCGGCCGATGCCGAGCAGGGCGCCGAGCGGGAGCGCGATCAGGATGGAGAGCGCGGCGGCCTTCAGGGTCTCGGTGAGACCGGGCAGCAGGTACGTCGTCCAGATCTGGGAGTCGGCGACGAACGGCTTCCACTTGACGGCGTCCAGCTGGCCCTTGTCGTTCAGAGCGGCGAGCACCCACCAGCCCACCAGGGCGAGGGCGGCCACGAACACGACCGTGTAGAGGACGTTGCGCCGCTTCGCGCGCGGGCCGGGAGTGTCGTACAGGACGGAGCTCATCGCTTCACCGCCAGTCGCTTGGCCGCCCAGCCCAGGATCAGGCCGGTGGGGAGGGTGAGAACGATGAAGCCGAAGGCGAAGACGCCGAAGACGGCGAAGAGCGCGTCCGTCTCGTTCTCGATCATCTCCTTCATCAGGAACGCCGCGTCGGCGGCACCGATGGCGGCCGCCACGGTGGTGTTCTTGGTGAGGGCGATGAGGACGTTGGCGAGCGGGGTGATCGCCGCCCGGAAGGCCTGCGGGAGGACCACCAGGGTCAGCACCTGGGTGAAGCTCATGCCCAGAGCGCGGGCGGCCTCGGCCTGACCCGCCGGGACGGTGTTGATGCCCGAGCGGAGCGCCTCGCAGACGAACGTGCCGGTGTAGGCGACGAGTCCGAGCACGGCGAGCCGGAAGCCGATGTCCTCGGAGCGGTCTCCGCCGAGCGTGATGCTCAGCGTCTGGTTCAGGCCCAGCAGGCAGCCGACCAGGACCACCGTCAGCGGGGTGTTCCGGACGATGTTGACGTACGCGGTGCCGAAGGAGCGCATCAGCGGGACCGGGCTGACCCGCATGGAGACGAGGGCGGTCCCCCAGATCAGCGAGCCGATCGCGGAATAGAGGGCGAGCTTCGCCGTCACCCAGAAGGCGCCGAGCAGGTCGTACTGCCCGGAATCAAGAAAGTCGAACACGATGCCCGCGCTCTCCCCTGGTGGTCGGTCGGTGGGACGGCCGGTGCGTGGGCAGCGGCCGGTGCCGGTGGGACGGCCGCCCCGGATCGGGGGCGGCCGTCACGGCCGGAGCGGATCAGGTCAGTTCTCGACCTTGGGGGCGGGCTCGTACTTGTAGCCCGAGGGGCCGAAGTGCTCCTTGACGAGCTTCTCCCAGGTGCCGTCGGAGACCATCTTCTCCAGCGCCTTGTTGATCTTGCCGCGCAGCTCGTCGTCGCCCTTCTTGACGCCGATGCCGTACTTCTCGTCGCTCATCCGGAGACCGGCGAGCTTGAACTTGCCCGCGTGCTCCTTCTGCGAGGCGTAGCCCGCGAGGATGGAGTCGTCGGTGGTCAGGGCGTCGACGGCCTTGTTCTCCAGGCCGGTCAGGCACTCGGAGTAGCCGCCGAGCTGCTGCAGGTCGGCCTTCGGGGCCAGCTTGTCCTTGACGTTCTGCGCGGAGGTCGAGCCGGTGACCGAGCAGAGCTTCTTGGAGTTGAGGTCCTCGACCTTGGTGATCGAGCTGTCGTCGGCGCGCACGAGCAGGTCCTGGTGGGCCAGGAAGTACGGACCGGCGAAGTCGACCTCCTTCTTGCGCTTGTCGTTGATCGAGTAGCTGGCGACGACGAACTTGACGTCACCGTTCTTGATCAGGTTCTCGCGCTCGGCGCTGGGCGCCTGCTTGAAGTTGATCTTGTCCTCGGCGTAGCCGAGCTCCTTGGCGACGTAGCGGGCGACGTCGACGTCGAAGCCGGCGTACTTGCCGTCCGGGGTCTTCAGGCCGAGGCCCGGCTGGTCGAACTTGATGCCGACGTTGATCTTGTCGCCGTTGCTGCCGGAGTCCGACCCGGTGCCACAGGCGGTGGCGGTCAGCGCGAGGACGACGGCGGCCGCGGCTGCGGCGGAGGCGGTGCGAAGCTTCATGGTGAAACGTCCCTTGAGTAGGCGTGAGTTGGGAAGAATAGGTCCGAACTCGCTCAGTGGTGAAGGATCTTGGAGAGGAAGTCCTTGGCCCGGTCGCTGCGCGGGTTGCTGAAGAACTCCTCGGGCGACGCCTGCTCGACGATGCGTCCGTCGGCCATGAAGACGACCCGGTTGGCCGCGGAGCGGGCGAAGCCCATCTCGTGCGTGACGACGACCATCGTCATGCCGTCCCGGGCGAGCTGCTGCATGACCTCCAGGACCTCGTTGATCATCTCGGGGTCGAGCGCGGAGGTCGGCTCGTCGAACAGCATGACCTTCGGGTCCATCGCGAGCGCGCGGGCGATCGCCACGCGCTGCTGCTGACCACCGGACAGCTGCGCCGGGTACTTCTCCGCCTGCGTGCCCACCCCGACCCGGTCCAGCAGGGCACGGGCCTTGGCCTCGGCGGCCTTCTTCTCCGTCTTACGGACCTTGATCTGGCCCAGCATCACGTTCTCGAGCACCGTCTTGTGCGCGAAGAGGTTGAACGACTGGAAGACCATCCCGACATCGGACCGCAGTCGGGCGAGCTCCTTGCCCTCGGCGGGCAGCGGCTTGCCGTCGATGGTGATGGTGCCGGAGTCGATGCTCTCCAGTCGGTTGATCGTCCGGCACAGCGTCGACTTCCCGGACCCGGAAGGTCCGATGACGACCACGACTTCGCCGCGGGTGATCGTCAGGTCGATGTCCTGGAGGACGTGCAACGCGCCGAAGTGCTTGTTGACCTCGGACAGGACGACCAGGTCGTCCGCGCTGCGCGTGGCGTCCTCGGGACCCTTGGACACTGACACTCCGCTCATGGGCCTCTTGCTCCGTCCTGCTCGGTTGGGGAGGACACTAGAGACCCGATGAGACGACCGTCATCACATCTGAGCGGAAATTGAGGATAACGATCCGGTCGCAAACGGACACTCTCCGTGAACGCGACGGCCCGGGCGTACCGGGTGGATAACAGAAACGTCGGTGTAACAGGGGGAGACTTGACTGTGACGCCGGTGATCGGCGTTCATGCCCTGGTACCACCTGGTACACAGAAGACCTACGTGGACGGAGGAGGGACGCATGCGACTGCTGCTCGTGGAGGACGACGATCACGTCGCCGCCGCCCTCTCCGCGATCCTCGCCCGGCACGGCTTCACCGTCACCCACGCCCGCAACGGCGAGGAGGCGCTCCAGGCCGTCCTGCCCACCGCGCAGGGCGAGCGGCCCTCGTACGGGGTGATCCTGCTCGACCTCGGCCTTCCGGACCAGGACGGCTACCAGGTCTGCGGCCGCATCCGGAAGCTCACCACCACCCCGGTGATCATGGTGACGGCCCGCGGTGACGTGCGCTCCCGGATCCACGGCCTCAATCTCGGCGCCGACGACTACGTCGTCAAGCCCTACGACACCGGTGAACTCCTCGCCCGCATCCACGCGGTGAGCCGACGCAACGCCGGCACCGAGGAGACGGCGGCCGGTACCGCCGGAGCAACCGACGGCACCCAGCTGCGGCTCGGCTCCGTCACCATCGAACTGCCCACCCGACGGGTCAGCGTCGACGGCGAGGCCGTCCCCCTCACGCGCAAGGAGTTCGACCTGCTCGCGCTCCTCGCACAGCGCCCGGGGGTCGTCTTCCGCCGCGAGCAGATCATCAGCGAGGTCTGGCGCACCAGTTGGGAGGGGACGGGCCGCACCCTGGAGGTGCACGTCGCCTCCCTCCGCTCCAAGCTGCGGATGCCCGCCCTGATCGAGACCGTGCGGGGCGTCGGCTACCGCCTGGTCGCCCCCGCCGCGTAACCCCCGGCCGGCCCACCCGTGCGCACCCGACTCCTGCCCCTGCTCATCATCCTGATGGCCGGGGTCCTGCTCGCCCTCGGCTTCCCGCTCGCCGCCAGCCTCGCCGCCTCGGAGCAGCAGCGGGTCGTCGTCGACCGGCTCGACGACGCCGCGCGCTTCGCCGCCCTCGCGCAGTTCGTCAGCGAGAGCAGCCCCGGCACGGACGAGCGGCGCACCACGCTGGGCGGCGAACTCGCCAGCTACCACGACGTGTACGGCATCCGCGCCGGCATCTTCTACCGCGACAACCGGTCCATGGCGGCCGCACCCGAGGACTGGGTCGTCCCGTACGAGGGTGAGAGCCGCCGCGCCTTCCGGGAGGCGCTCCTCGGGCGCCGCAGTCACGACCCGCCCCAGGTCTGGCCCTGGCAGGCCCACGCACGGCTCACCATCGCCTCCCCGGTCGTCCGGGACGGTGACGTCGTCGCCGTCGTCGTCACCGACTCGCCCACCGGCCAGCTCCGCTCCCGCATCCTGCGCGGCTGGCTGCTGATCTTCGCGGGCGAGGCGGCCGCGATGCTGGTCGCCGTCGGCGCGGCCTTCCGGCTCACCGGCTGGGTCCTGCGGCCGGTCCGCGTCCTCGACTCCGTCACCCACGACATCGCCACCGGGCGGATGAACTCCCGGGTCGCCGCGACCGGCGGGCCGCCCGAACTGCGGCGCCTGGCCGAGTCGTTCAACGAGATGGCAGACAACGTCGAGGACGCGCTCGAACAGCAGCGGGCCTTCGTGGCCGACGCCTCCCACCAGTTGCGCAACCCGCTGGCCGCGCTGCTGCTGCGGATCGAGCTCCTCGCCCTCGAACTCCCCGAGGGCAACGAGGAGATCGCCTCCGTACGCACCGAGGGCAAGCGGCTCGCGCAGGTCCTCGACGACCTCCTCGACCTGGCACTCGCCGAGCACGTGGCCGCGGAGCTGAGGCTCACCGACGTCGGCGCGCTCGCGGCGGAGCGGGTCGCGTCCTGGCGGCCGGTCGCCGACGACAAGGGCGTCCTGCTGACCGGGGAGTGCGGCGCGGTCACGGGCTGGGCGGACCCGGTCGCGCTCTCCAGCGCGCTCGACGCGGTGATCGACAACGCGCTGAAGTTCACGCCGGCGGGGGAGGAGGTCACCGTCACGGTCTCGGTGCCCCCGGGCGGCGCGAGCGTCGACGTCGTCGTGGCCGACCAGGGACCCGGCCTCACCGAGGACGAGCTGCTCCGCGTCGGCGACCGCTTCTGGCGCTCGGGCCGGCACCAGAACATCAAGGGCTCCGGGCTCGGCCTCTCCATCACGCGCGTCCTGCTGACGGCGGGCGGCGGCGGCCTCGCCTTCGCCCCGAACGAGCCGCACGGCCTGCGGGTGACGGTCACCGTGCCGCGCCACGCTCCGACGGAGCGGGACGGTCAGGGCTTCACGGAGCGGTAGTAGCGGGCGGCGCCCTCGTGGAGCGGGAGGGGTTCCGTGTAGACGGCCGTCCGGAGGTCCACCAGCTGGGCCGGGTGGACCTGGCCGCCGATCTCGTCACGGCTCCTGATCACCGTACGGGTGAAGCCCTCGACCAGGTCGGGATCGGCCTCGGCCGTCGTGACCAGGAGGTTCGCCACCGCCAGCGTCTCGACCCGCTGGCCGTCCTGCGCCTTGTCGTACGCGTCCGGCGGGATCACCGCCGAGCGGTAGTGCCGGGTCGAGCCGCCGACGTCGTGCAGCCGGTCGACCAGGGTCGCGTCCAGCGGGACCAGCCGGATCGGGTAGCGCTCGGACAGGTCCTGCACGGCCGCGGTGGGCAGCCCGCCCGACCAGAAGAAGGCGTCTATGTCACCGCTCTCCAGGCGCCACGGCATCGTGTCGATGCCCGCCGGGACCGCTTCCACGTCCCGCACGGGCGTGAGGCCGGCCGCCGCGAGGACCCGGTCGGCGATCAGCCGCACCCCGGACCCGTCCTGGCCGACACCGACCCGCAGCCCGCGCAGGTCCCGCACCGTCCGGATCGCCGAGCCCTTGCGGACCACCAGCTGGACGTAGTCGTCGTAGAGCCGCGCGCAGCCGCGCAGCCGCTCGAAGCCAGGCTTCCGCTCGCGCTGGTACTGGGCCACCGCGTCGGCCGTCGCGACGGTGAAGTCCGCCTCGCCCGAGGCCACGCGGGCCAGGTTCTGCTGGGATCCCTCGCTGTCCGTGAGCTCTATCGACACCTCGGGGAGGTCCTCCGCGAGGGCCTGCTTGAGGAGCCCGCCGTACTTCTGGTAGACGCCCGTGGGCACGCCCGTACTGAACGTGACGGTGCCGCTCGGGACCGGGGGACCGAAGGGGACCAGCCACCAGACGAGCACCCCGCACACCGCGATCAGCGCGGCCGAGAGCGCCAGCAGGCGGCGGCGGGCGGCGCGGGAGAGCGAGGCGAACATGGGGGCGATCCTGCCAGCTCACCTCCGCGGCTGGCCAGGGACGGCGGGTGTGAGGTCGACCGGGCTCGTCACCGTCCGCGGCCGCGCCGTCGCCCGGCCGTGCCCAGCCCCGCCCTGCCGGGCGCCCGATCGGGGTCAGGCTCAGTCAGAGAGGGTCCTGATCGGGGTCGCGCTCCGCCTGAGGGGCGCCTGGTCAGAGTCGCGCCCCGCCCGAGGGGCGCCTGATCGGGTCGCGCTCCGCCGAAGCGGTGAGCGGCTCCCGCCCCGCGCGCCGCGCCGTGTGTCCTGCCGTGGCGCCGGGGCGCGGACGGTTAGCGTCGGAGCGCGCTCGGTGATCTTGAGGGCAGTCCCCTGCCCGCCCCTGGCGTGTCCCCGTCCGAGCGCACCACTCGTCTCCGCCCGCCTCCGCCCGCAATACGCCGTTCATCCAGCGGGCGGGGGGCCGGTGGTAGCGTCGAACGCGAGAACGCCCGTGATCGATGGGGGAGTCGCGCGTGCCTTACGTGGTCGAGCTCGTGTTCCGCGGGAGTGAGGCGGACCGGGCCGTACTCGGAGAGGCGCACCGGACGTACTGGCGAAGGATGGCGGCCCGCGGAATCCTCCTCGGAGGCGGCCCGTGGCGGGACGGCACCGGGGAGCTCCTCCTCTGCGAGGCCCACGACCGCCGGACGCTCTTACGGGTGCTCCACGCCGACCCGTACGTACGCGCCAGGGTCGTCGGGGAGCCACGCGTACGGGAGTGGAACGCGGTCCTGGGCCAGGTGGCCCCCGCGCGGCCCTCCCGCCCCGCCCACCCCGCGCGACCCGTCACGGAGCCCGTCGCGGCCCTGACCCCCCACGAGCGCCGGATCGCCAGGATGATGCTGGACGGCCTCACCAACAAGCAGATCGCCGCCTCCTTCACGGTCTCGACCCGCGCCGTGGAGCTCCACATCACCCGTATCTACCGCAAGCTCGACATCCGCCGCCGGGCCCAACTGGCCACGGTCATCGGAACGTAGCGGCGGGGATCCGGAGCAGCGTCTGCTCTACGTCCTCCGGAACGGTCCGTCGAGCGCCGCCCACTGGAGCAGCATGATGGTCTTGGCGTCGGCGATCCGGCCGTCGCGGACCATCGCGAGCGCCTCGGAGAACGGGAGCTCCACGGTCGTGATGTCCTCGCCCTCGGCGGCGATCCCCCCGCCTCCGCCGGAGAACTCCGCCGACTCGTAGGGCGCGGCGAAGAAGTGCAGCCGCTCGGTGACCGAGCCGGGGCTCATGTACACGTCGAAGACGTGTTCGGCGGCGCCGATGGTCTGCCCGGTCTCCTCGGCGGCCTCCCGCCGGATCGCCTCCTCGGGGCTCTCGTCGTCCAGGAGTCCGGCGGCCGTTTCGAGGAGCATTCCGTCCGGGTGTCCGTTGACGTAGGCGGGGAGCCGGAACTGGCGGGTCAGCAGCACCGTGCGGCGTGCGGTGTTGTGGAGGAGGACGGTCGCGCCGTCGCCGCGGTCGTGGGTCTCGCGCTGTTCGCGGCTCCAGTGCCCGTCGCTGTGCTGGTAGTCGAAGGTGGTCTTGCGCAGGACGAACCAGTCGCAGGAGAGCACCTCCACGTCCCGGATCCGCACCCGCGGGTTGCCGGTCAGATCGCGGCCCTGCCGGTCGAGGCCGGTGCGGCCGCGGCGGTCGGGGGTGTCGATGCCGGCGGTCATCGCGCGGCCGCCGGGTCGGTGGTCGACACGGCACCAGGGGTGGCTGCCGGGTCGGCGGTCGGGACGGCGTCGAGGGAGCCGTACACGGCGAGGCCCTGCTCGCGGGCCTGGGCGACCATCATGTCCGCCCCCTCCGAGGGTCCACCGATCCGCAGGACCGCGTCGCAGCGGGAGAGCAGCCGCTCGGCGACCGGGTGGAAGACCTCCTGGAAGAGCGCGTCGCCGGGCCGGGCGCCGCCGGCGGCCTCCAGCAGGGGGAGGGCGAGGGCCTCGCCGGTGACGGGCAGGTGCCCGGCGCGGAAGAGGACGAGTGCGGCCTCGTTCATGGCCCGTACGTTCGCTTCGAGCTTGTGGGGGTCGTCGCCGGTGCCCGAGCGGTACGGGCCGGCGACGAGGATCATCAGCGGGCGGGGAACGGTGGTCACGAGCGGATCACTCCTCGGTACGAAGGTGAAGGACGCGAGCGGCTGCGGGTACGCGCCCGGGCACCTGTACGGATACGGATACGGCTGCGGATTCGGCTACGGGCGGGCGTACGGGCGCGGCGGGCGGTCTCAGGCCAGCCGTACGTCGACGCCCGCGTCCCGCAGCGCGTGCAGCGTCTGCGGCCCGCCCGGATGCGTGGCGGGGTCCTCGGCGGCCCGGTCCGTGACGAAGTGGTGCGCCGCGCCCAGCGAGGCGACCCGGCTGAACGCCCGTACACCGAGCTTGGTGGCGTCGGCCACCGCGACCGTGCGCCCGGCCCGGGCGAGTCCGGCCTGCTTCACGGCCGCGTCGTCCAGGGAGAACTCCGACCAGCCGTGCTCGGCGTGCACCCCGCCGATGGACATCAGGAAGCAGTCGAAGGCCAGCGACTCCAGGGTGCGCAGCGCGAGCGGGCCGACGAGGGAGCGCTCGCCGGGCCGGGAGCGCCCGCCGACGACCAGGAGGTCGATCCCGGGCCTGTCGGCCAGGACCACCGCCGCCTGGACGCTGAGCACGGCGACCGTCAGCGGGCCCCGGGCCGCCAGGTGCTCGGCGACGTGCACGGTCGTGGTCCCCGCGTCCAGGAGCACGCGCGATCCCGGCTCCACCAGCGCGGCCGCCGCCGCACCGAGACGGTCCTTGGTGGCGGCCTGCCAGGGCTCCCGGGCCGAGAACCCGGCCTGTTCCTCCCGTACACGGGTGGCGACGGCGCCACCGTGCACGCGCCGCACGAGTCCCTGACGCTCCAGCGCGTCGAGGTCCCTGCGCACGGTCATCTCCGATACGCCCAGTCGACGGGAGAGCTCCGACACGGAGACCCGGTCGGAGCCCTGCACCAATCGCAGGGTCAGGTCCAGACGATTGGCGACACCCATGACTCATTTCTATCACGGTGGTGTTCGAACGAACGTTGTGGTGTGAGAACTGCGGAGGGGTGGACAGCGGGTTCCAGCGGCCAACCGTCGGGATCCGTCCGGCCGACGATCGGGATCCGTCCGGGCAACCGCCGGGAACCAGCGGGAGCACTCCCCGGACCGCCTACCCTGGTCACCATGACCAGCAGCAGCGACCGGAGTCCCGCAGTGAGCGTTGACGGATCCAAGACCTACGAGATTCGCACCTACGGGTGCCAGATGAACGTGCACGACTCCGAGCGGCTCTCCGGTCTGCTGGAAGAGGCGGGCTACGTCCGGGCCCCCGGCGGGTCCGACGGCGACGCCGACGTCGTGGTCTTCAACACCTGCGCGGTCCGTGAGAACGCCGACAACAAGCTGTACGGCAACCTCGGCCGGCTCGCCCCGATGAAGACCACGCGCCCCGGCATGCAGATCGCCGTCGGCGGCTGCCTGGCCCAGAAGGACCGCGACACCATCGTCAAGAAGGCCCCGTGGGTCGACGTGGTCTTCGGCACGCACAACATCGGCAAGCTGCCGGTGCTCCTGGAGCGCGCCCGCATCCAGGAGGAGGCGCAGATCGAGATCGCCGAGTCCCTGGAGGCCTTCCCCTCCACGCTCCCGACCCGGCGCGAGTCCGCCTACGCCGCCTGGGTCTCGATCTCCGTCGGCTGCAACAACACCTGCACCTTCTGTATCGTCCCGGCGCTGCGCGGCAAGGAGGAGGACCGCCGGCCCGGCGACATCCTCGCCGAGATCGAGGCGCTGGTCGCCGAGGGCGTCTCCGAGATCACCCTGCTCGGCCAGAACGTCAACGCGTACGGCTCGGACCTGGGCGACCGCGAGGCCTTCTCCAAGCTGCTGCGCGCCTGCGGCCAGATCGAGGGGCTGGAGCGCGTCCGCTTCACCTCCCCGCACCCCCGCGACTTCACCGACGACGTGATCGCGGCGATGGCCGAGACGCCGAACGTGATGCCGCAGCTGCACATGCCGATGCAGTCCGGCTCGGACTCGATCCTCAAGGCGATGCGGCGCTCGTACCGGCAGGAGCGTTTCCTCGGGATCATCGAGAAGGTCCGCGCGGCCATTCCGCACGCCGCCATCTCCACCGACATCATCGTCGGCTTCCCCGGCGAGACCGAGGAGGACTTCGAGCAGACGATGCACGCGGTCCGCGAGGCCCGCTTCGCGAACGCCTTCACCTTCCAGTACTCCAAGCGCCCCGGCACCCCGGCCGCCGAGATGGACGGCCAGATCCCCAAGGACGTGGTGCAGGAGCGCTACATGCGCCTCGTCGCGCTCCAGGAGGAGATCTCCTGGGAGGAGAACAAGAAGCAGGTCGGCCGCACCCTGGAGGTCATGGTCGCCGAGGGCGAGGGCCGCAAGGACGGCGCCACGCACCGCCTCTCCGGCCGCGCCCCCGACAACCGCCTCGTCCACTTCACCAAGCCGGAGCAGGACGTCCGCCCCGGCGACGTCGTGACCGTCGAGATCACCTACGCCGCCCCGCACCACCTGCTCGCCGAGGGCCCGACGACGTCGGTACGCCGTACCCGCGCCGGCGACGCCTGGGAGAAGCGCACCGCGGAGGCCGCCGCGAAGCCCGCGGGCGTCCTGCTCGGCCTCCCGAAGATCGGCGTCCCGGAACCGCTCCCGGTCGCCGACGCCCCGGCCTGCGGCAGCCACTGAGCCGCTGAGCCGCCCGACCGGGCGGGTGCGTGAGCCGCAGGATCCACTGACCCGCGGCTGAGTCCGCTGAGCCGCAGGAGCCACCGGCCTGCGGCCCCGGGGCCTGTCCGGGAAGTGACGGCGCGGCGGCGCAGTAGGGTGCGGATCATGCTTGTCGCCGCAGCCGTCTGCCCCTCCCCGCCGCTCCTCGTCCCCGAGGTCGCGACCGGCGCCGCCCCCGAGCTGGACGCCGCGCGCACCGCCTGCGCCGACGCGCTCGGGCTGCTCGCCGCCTCGCGCCCCGACCGGCTGTACGTCGTCGGTCCCGCCGGCGCGGGCGCCACCGGCGTCTTCCCGGCCGGTTCGACGGGCTCCTTCGCCGGCTTCGGGGTCGACCTCTCCGTACGCCTCGGCGACGGCCCCGCCGCCGACCGCCCCCTGCCCGCGAGCCTCGCCGTCGGCGCCTGGCTGCTCGGCCGCGCCGACTGGTCGGACGCGCCCGTGGAGGGCCGGAGCGTGGACGAGCGGGAGCCGGCGGACGCCTGCGCCGCGACCGGCCGTGAACTCGCCGCCTCCGCCGACCGGGTCGCGCTCCTCGTGCTGGGTGACGGCAGCGCGTGCCGGACCGTGAAGGCCCCGGGCTACCTGGACGAGCGGGCGGCCGGCTTCGACGCGGAGGCCGCCCGCGCGCTGGGCGCGGCCGACGTGGCCGCGCTGCTCGCGCTGGACGAGCGGCTCGCGTACGAGCTGAAGGCGGCCGGCCGTGCGCCCTGGCAGGTCCTGGCGGGCGCGGCCGAGGGAGCGGGTCTCGAAGGCAGACTCCTCCACGAGGACGCCCCGTACGGCGTGGAGTACATCGTCGCCGCCTGGTCCTGACGGACCGACGCGGGACGCTCGTACGCGAGACGTGAGACGTGAGACGTGAGACGTGAGACGTGAGACGTGAGACGTGAGACGCGAGGAGATCGCGGGACGGATGGCAGGAACGGCGGACGGCCGCGGAGCGCGATGCTCCGCGGCCGTCCGCCGTACGGAGGGGCTGCGATGTGCGGGTGACGCCGTTCGTCAGGCGGCCGGCGGCGGGGTCGTGCCGCCGCTCCCGGGCGTGCCGTCGTCCTTGTGACCGATCCGGTCCACCACGTCCTTGGCCTTGCCCGTACCGGACTGGATCTTGTCGCTGTACTTGCCCTTGGTCTTCTCGTCGACCAGCTTCGCGGCCTTGTCGAGGCCGTGGTCGATCTTGTCCCCGTGCTGCTGCGCGAGGTCGGCCACCTTGTCCTTGGCCGGGGCGAGCTTGGCCTTCAGCGAATCCAGGAGACCCATGGGGCACCTTCCCTCCGCGGACCCTCGGGGGATCCGTGTTCCGTGTCCTGCCCCCAGGACCCCGGGGGCCTACTTGCGGGCGCTTTCGCCTGCCTCGTTGTCCGCGGCGGCCTCGGCCGACTGCTGCTTCGGGATCTCCACGACCTCGGGGGCGACCGCTCCGGCCGCCCGCTCGTCCGCGCCGACGCCCTCGACAGCGTCCACGTCGGCCGAGCCGTCCACACCGTCCACGTCGTCCACCGGGTCCGCCGCCCCGGCTTCCGGCGCCTCCACGGCCTCGGCCGCGACAACCACGACGTCATCGTCACCGTCGTCGAAAGGGACGTCAGCGGCGACGACGACGTCGACATCCGCATCGGCCGCGGCCTCGGCCATGGCGTCCGTCCCGGTCGCGTCGGCGGCGCCGGCCGTCGACGTCACGACGGCCCCGGTCTCCTCCGACGAGGCCTCGACCACATCCTTCTTCTTACGGCGAAACACTGCAAAAACGCCCATATTCACTCCATAGCGTACTCGGATGGGACGGGCTCGACGGTGATCGACGGCCGGAACCTCGCAACAGGCAACGAAGCCGGATGGGGCTCGTCACGTAGCTCATTCGGGGACGGGCCGGGAGGTTTGCGAGACTGGTGCGGTGAGAAGCGCAGCTCCCGCCCCGCGGGTCATCGCCGTCGTCGGTCCCACTGCGGCCGGAAAGTCCGATCTGGGTGTATTTCTGGCCCAGCAGCTCGGCGGCGAGGTCGTCAACGCCGACTCGATGCAGCTCTACCGGGGGATGGACATCGGGACCGCCAAACTGACGGTGGAGGAACGGGACGGCGTCCCGCACCACCTCCTCGACATCTGGGACGTGACCGAGGCCGCCAGCGTCGCCGAGTACCAGCGACTGGCCCGCGCCGAGATCGACCGGCTCCTCGCCGAGGGCCGCACCCCGATCCTCGTCGGCGGTTCCGGCCTGTACGTGCGCGGGGCCGTCGACGCCCTGGAGTTCCCCGGCACCGACCCCGCCGTCCGCGCCCGGCTCGAGGCCGAGCTGGAGGAGCGCGGCTCGGGCCTCCTGCACGCCCGGCTGGCCGAGGCCGACCCCGAGGCGGCCCGCGCGATCCTGCCCAGCAACGGCCGCCGCATCGTCCGCGCGCTCGAGGTCATCGAGATCACGGGCAAGCCCTTCACGGCCAACCTGCCCGGGCACGACTCCGTCTACGACACCGTCCAGATCGGCGTCGACGTGGCCCGCCCCGAGCTGGACGCGCGCATCGCCGCGCGCGTGGACCGGATGTGGGAGGCCGGCCTCGTCGACGAGGTGCGCACCCTGGAGGCACGTGGCCTCCGTGAGGGCCGTACCGCAGCCCGTGCCCTCGGCTACCAGCAGGTGCTCGCCGCGCTCGCGGGGGAGTGCACCGAGGACGAGGCGCGCGCGGAGACGGTGCGCGCCACCAAGCGCTTCGCGCGCCGCCAGGACTCCTGGTTCCGGCGTGACCCGCGTGTCCACTGGCTCAGCGGAGCGGCCGATCACCGCGGGGAACTCCCGCGGGAGGCGCTGTCGTTGGTCGAACGAGCGGTTACAGCCTGATCACGTGATGGCATCGGGACGCCCTGCCCGTCAGTTCGGCGGTCAGGAGCGTGCCATCATCGAGCATCGATCGACCAAGTGGAGTCCGAGTGGGGAGGGCGCGTGGCGATGGAGGCCGGCCCTCGCGACAGAGAACAGCAGGAAGCGGTCCTGGGTGACCCGACGGGCGCAGCCCCGGTCGGGGCGGCCCCGGGCCTGACACCGGACGGTCCTGACGACGCGGAAGGCACCGCCGTCGAGGTGGACGCCGGCGAGGTCGAGGTCGAGCTCAGACCGCAGCGACGTCTGCGGATCTGGCAACTCGCCCCGATCGTCGGCCTCGCGGCCGTCGGATCCCTGATGTTCGCGTTCCCGCTCGCCTTCGGCTCGGGTGACGGCGGTGCCGTCCTCGCCATGCTCGGACTGCTCATCAGCTCCTGCGCGGCCGGCTGGGGCATGATGGCGGCCCGCAAGGTCGGCTACACCTGGCCCGGGCTCCCGCAGCGCGGCTCGGGCGAGCGCCCCGACTGGCGCGTCCTCGCCCTGTACCTGGCGACGATCACCATCCTGGTCGCCCTGGCCGTCTGGCGCGTCGCCCGCCTCCGCTGAGCCGTCCGCGCACCTCTCCCGTACGCCTCCGCAGTCCTCCCGTACGCCGCTGCACATCCCGTACGCCCTCCGCGGGCCCTCCGCGGCCCTCCCGTACGCCCTCCGCGGTCCTCCCGTACGCCTCCGCCCGCCCCGTACGCCCTCCGCAGTGCGGACGCCCGAGCGGCCTGTCGGACCGGCCCCGTACAGTTGATCGCGTGACCAGCACGCAGACCTCGCCGCTCCCCTTCCTCAAGGGCCACGGCACCGAGAACGACTTCGTGATCGTCCCCGACGCGGACAACGCCGTCGAGCTGAGCCCCGCCTCCGTCGCGCGGCTCTGCGACCGGCGGGCCGGCATCGGCGGGGACGGGCTGCTGCACGTCGTGCGCAGCGCCGCCCACCCCGAGGCCAGGCACCTGGCCGACGAGGCCGAGTGGTTCATGGACTACCGGAACGCCGACGGGTCGGTCGCCGAGATGTGCGGGAACGGGGTCCGGGTCTTCGCCCGCTACCTCCAGCACGCCGGGCACGTCACCGCGGGCGAGGTCGCCATCGCCACCCGCGGCGGGACCAAGCACGTCCACCTCGACAAGGACGGCTCCGTCACCGTCTCCATGGGCCGCGCGGTCCTGTCCGAGGCCGGGGTCACCGTCACCGTCGACGGCCGCAGCTGGCCCGCGCGGAACGTGAACATGGGCAACCCGCACGCGGTCGCCTTCGTCGAGGACCTCGGCCACGCGGGCAACCTCTTCACCGAGCCGCCCTACGAGCCCGCCGCGGTCTACCCGGACGGGGTCAACATCGAGTTCGTCGCCGACCGGGGCCCCCGGCACGTGGCCATGCGGGTCCACGAGCGCGGTGCCTCCGAGACCCGTTCCTGCGGCACGGGCGCGTGCGCCGTCGCCGTCGCCACGGCCCGCCGCGACGGCGCCGACCCCACGGTGATCGGCACCCCCGTCACGTACACCGTCGACGTCCTCGGCGGGACCCTCGTCATCACCGAGCACCCCGACGGCGAGATCGAGATGACCGGACCCGCCGTCATCGTCGCCGAGGGCACCATCGACCCGGCGTGGCTGTCGCTGCCCACCGGAAGCCAGGAAATCGAAACAGTCAACGACTGATCTGTCGCTCGAATGGGTGATCCGATTCACGCTGAGCGAGAGCGTGACTGCGCCACGTGGTGGGGTCGGTAGCATCAAGCACCGGCCCCCAGGGCTCGCCTGGCCCGCCCACCGCCGGTCGATGTTGCCGGAGGTGCCCCATGAGCGCAGAGGCCACCAACCCTGTGAGCGCGGCCGACGCCGCCGTCACCGACACGACCGTCCGCAGACGCGGACGCGCCCGCCTCGACCTGCGCCGCCTCGGCCGCGCCGCCCTGCTGGGCGCCACCGCGGGACCGGCCCCCCGTGACCGGCTGCCCGACGCCATCAGCCATGTCGCCGAGGCGCACCGGGCCCACCACCCCGAGGCCGAGCTCGCGGTGCTGCGCCGGGCCTACGTGCTCGCCGAGTCCTCGCACCGCGGCCAGTTCCGCAAGAGCGGCGAGCCGTACATCACGCACCCGCTCGCGGTCACGCTCATCCTCGCCGAACTCGGCGCGGAGACCACCACCCTGACCGCCTCCCTCCTCCACGACACCGTCGAGGACACCGAGGTGACGCTCGACCAGGTGCGCCGGGAGTTCGGCGACGAGGTCGCGTACCTCGTCGACGGCGTCACCAAGGTCGAGAAGATCGACTACGGCGCCGCCGCCGAGCCCGAGACCTTCCGCAAGATGCTCGTCGCCACCGGCAACGACGTCCGGGTCATGTCGATCAAACTCGCCGACCGCCTCCACAACATGCGCACCCTCGGCGTGATGCGCCCCGAGAAGCAGGCCAGGATCGCCAAGGTCACCCGGGACTTCCTCATCCCCCTGGCCGAGCGGCTCGGCGTCCAGGCGCTCAAGACCGAGCTGGAGGACCTCGTCTTCTCGATCCTCCACCCCGAGGAGTACGAGAACACCCGGGCGCTCGTCGCCGAGAACTCCCACGCGGGCGACGCCCTCGACGCCGTCGCCGAACAGGTCGGCGCCGTCCTCCGCGAAGCCGGCATCGGAGCCGAGGTCCTCGTCCGGCCCCGGCACTTCGTGTCGGTCCACCGCGTCCGCCTCAAGCGCGGCGAGCTCCGCGGCTGCGACTTCGGGCGGCTCCTCGTCCTCGTCGCCGAGGACGCCGACTGCTACGGGGTCCTCGGCGAGCTCCACACCTGCTTCACCCCGGTGATCTCCGAGTTCAAGGACTTCATCGCGGCCCCCAAGTTCAACCTGTACCAGTCGCTGCACACCGCGATCGCCGCCCCCGACGGAGCCGTGGCCGAGGTCCTCATCAGGACCCACCGGATGCACACGGTCGCCGAGGCCGGAGTCGTCGCGCTCGGCAATCCGTACGCGGGCCAGGAACCGTACGCCGGCCCGGCAACGCCCCCGGGGCGCCCCGGCCCCGCCACCGCCGCCGTCCCCGTCCTCACCCCCGACTCCGCCCCCACCCCCGACCCGCAGCCCGAGGACGGCGAGCGCGTCGACCCCACCCGCCCCGGCTGGCTCTCCCGGCTCCTCGACTGGCAGCAGTCCGCCCCCGACCCCGACACCTTCTGGAGCTCGCTCCGCGCCCACCTCGCCGAGGACGACGAGATCACCGTCTTCAGCGCCGACGGCAGTGCTCCCGGCCCGATCAGCCTGCCCGCCGGGGCCAGCTGCGTCGACGCCGCCTACGCCCAGCACGGCGAGGCCGCCCACGGCTGTCTCGGCGCCCGGGTCAACGGCCGCCTCGCCCCCCTGGGCACCGTCCTCGGCGACGGCGACACCGTCCAGCTGCTGCTCGCCCAGGACACCGTGTCCGGGCCCTCTCCCGAATGGCTCGACCACGCGCGTACCGCCGCCGCGCGGATCGCGATCACCGGCTGGCTCCAGGCCCACCCCGAGGCGGTCGCGGCCCCCGCGGAGACGGGCCCCCGGCCCCAGGTCAACGTCCCGGCCGACCGCCGCTCCGGCGCCGTGCTCCACGCCGACCTGGACGGCGAGCCCCCCGCCACCGTCCGCCCCGCCGGGTGCTGCACCCCCGTACCGCCCGACGAGATCACCGGATTCCGGGTCCGCGGCGGCTCGGTCACCGTCCACCGGGCCGGCTGCGCCGCCGTCGAGACCATGCGCGGCGTGGGCCGCGAGCCCGTCACCGTCCGCTGGGGCGACACCGCCCAGTGCCGGGTCACCCTCGTCGCCGAGTCCTTCGGCCGGCCGCACCTCCTCGCCGACCTCACCGAGGCCATCGCCACCGCCGGGGCGGCCGTCGTCGCCGCGACCGTCGAGCCGCCCAGCGAACAGCGGGTCCGCCACACGTACACCCTCCACCTCCCCGACGCCGCCGGCCTCCCCGCCCTGATGCGGGCCATGCGCGACGTGCCGGGCGTGTACGACGTGAACCGCGCCCGGCGGCGGGGGAGGACGGAGCCCCGCGACTCCTGACACGCGGCACGACCGGACGTGACCCCCTTCGGGTGGCGGGCGAGCGCGCCGCCCGCCACGGCGGGGGAAGCCCTGGTAGCCGTAGGGCCAGTCCTCCGGAAAGGCCTGGCCCATGCCGCTCGTCCGAAACCCCCTGCCCCGCGCGCGGTGGCTCCGCGCAGCCGTCCTCGTCGCCGCCTCGACCGGGCTCGTCGCCGCCGCGCTGCCCGCCCCGGCGCCGCTCGGCATCGGCGACCCGCTCTTCCCGCACCTCGGCAACCCCGGCTACGACGTCCTCGCGTACGACCTCGACCTCACCTACCCCGGGGTCAACACGAAGCCGCTCGCCGCCGTGACCCGGATCGACGCGCTCGCCACCGCGGACCTGGAGCGGCTCAACCTCGACTTCACCCACGGGACCGTCTCCGCCGTCACCGTCGACGACCTGCCCGCCGCGTACACCGGCAGCGGCGAGGACCTGGTCATCACCCCCGCCGTGCCGATCGACGCCGGTGAGCGGATCGAGATCACCGTCACCCACACCAGCGACCCCACCGGCCCGGCCGCCACCGGCGGCTGGGTGCGCACCGGCGACGGCCTCGCCATGGCCAACCAGGCGGACGCCGCCCACCGGGTCTTCCCGTCCAACGACCACCCCGCCGACAAGGCGTACTTCACCTTCCGGATCACCGCCCCCAGCGCGCTCACCGCCGTCGCCAACGGCCTGCCCGCCGGCCGGGTCGAACGCGGCGCCACCACCACCTGGACGTACCGCACCCGCCACCCCATGGCCACGGAGCTCGCCCAGGTCTCCATCGGCAGCTCCGCCGTCGTACGCCGGACCGGCCCCAGGGGCCTGCCCGTACGGGACGTCGTGCGGACCGCCGACCGAGAGCTGCTGGAGCCCTGGCTCCGCAAGACCCCCGGCCAGCTGGAGTGGATGGAACAGCGGGTCGGCCCGTATCCCTTCGAGACGTACGGCGTGCTCGTCGCCGACGCCGAGACGGGCTTCGAGCTGGAGACGCAGACCCTCTCCCTCTTCGAGCGCCGCCTCTTCACGGACACGCGCTACCCCGAGTGGTACGTCGACTCGATCATGGTCCACGAGCTCGCCCACCAGTGGTTCGGCGACAGCGTCTCGCCCCGCACCTGGTCCGACCTCTGGCTCAACGAAGGACACGCGAGCTGGTACGAGGCCCTGTACGCGGAGGAGAAGGCCGGCAGGTCCATGGAGCTGCGCATGAAGGCGGCCTACGCGGCCTCCGACGGATGGCGGGCCGACGGCGGCCCGCCTGCCGCCCCCGAGCCGCCCTCGCCCGGCCACAAGATCAGCCTCTTCCGGCCCGTCGTCTACGACGGCAGCGCCCTCGTCCTCTACGCCCTCCGGCAGGAGATCGGCACCGAGGCCTTCGAGCGCCTGGAGCGCCGCTGGGTCGCCGACCACCGGGACTCCACCGCCACCACCGCCGACTTCGTCGCCCTGGCCGGCGAGATCGCCGGACGGGACCTCACGGCCTTCCTCCGTGACTGGCTGTACTCGGCGAAGACCCCGCCCATGCCCGGGCACCCCGACTGGCGCTCCCGCCCGGCCGAGGAGGTCAGGACGGCGGCGAAACCCGCGTGACGGGCGCGGCCGCGCCGTGCCACCATCATCAGGTCGGCGACGCCGCCGGCACCGGGAATCTTCCGGTGCCGTCACGCGTTGCGACGGATACAGATTCAACTTCGTCGCGGTCACGCGACGTCATTCGACGTAAGGACCCAATGACCTCCTCCTCTTCTTCCCCTTCCCAGGACGAGCAGCGCTTCGCGGAGACGAGCCGTACCGAGAGCCTTCGGGCCGATGCCCTGATGGAAGAGGACGTCGCCTGGAGCCACGAGATCGACGGAGAGCGGGACGGCGACCAGTTCGACCGCTCCGAGCGCGCGGCGCTGCGCCGCGTGGCGGGCCTCTCCACCGAGCTCGAGGACGTCACCGAGGTCGAGTACCGACAGCTGCGCCTGGAGCGCGTCGTGCTGGTCGGCGTCTGGACCTCGGGGACCGTGCAGGACGCGGAGAACTCCCTGGCGGAGCTCGCGGCCCTCGCCGAGACGGCGGGCGCCCTCGTGCTCGACGGCGTGATCCAGCGCCGTGACAAGCCCGACCCGGCGACCTTCATCGGGTCCGGCAAGGCGCGCGAGCTGCGTGACATCGTGGTCGAGACCGGCGCCGACACCGTCGTCTGCGACGGCGAGCTCAGCCCCGGCCAGCTCATCGCCCTCGAAGACGTCGTCAAGGTGAAGGTGGTCGACCGGACCGCCCTCATCCTCGACATCTTCGCCCAGCACGCCAAGTCCCGAGAGGGCAAGGCGCAGGTCGCGCTCGCGCAGATGCAGTACATGCTGCCGCGACTGCGAGGCTGGGGTCAGTCGCTGTCCCGTCAGATGGGTGGCGGCGGCGGTGGTGGCATGGCCACCCGTGGTCCCGGTGAGACCAAGATCGAGACCGACCGGCGCCGCATCCGCGAGAAGATGGCGAAGATGCGCCGGGAGATCGCGGAGATGAAGACCGGCCGCGACATCAAGCGGCAGGAGCGCCGCCGCAACAAGGTGCCGTCGGTCGCCATCGCCGGATACACCAACGCGGGCAAGTCCTCCCTGCTCAACCGCCTCACCGGGGCGGGCGTGCTCGTGGAGAACGCCCTGTTCGCCACCCTCGACCCGACCGTGCGCCGGGCCGAGACGCCCACCGGCCGGGTCTACACCCTGGCCGACACCGTCGGCTTCGTCCGGCACCTGCCGCACCACCTGGTCGAGGCGTTCCGCTCCACCATGGAGGAGGTCGGGGACTCCGACCTCATCCTGCACGTGGTGGACGGCTCCCACCCGGCTCCGGAGGAGCAGCTGGCCGCCGTGCGCGAGGTCTTCCGGGACGTCGGCGCGGTGAACGTCAAGGAGATCGTCGTCGTCAACAAGGCGGACGCCGCGGACCCGCTGGTCCTCCAGCGCCTGCTGCGGATGGAGAAGCACTCCATCGCCGTCTCGGCCCGTTCGGGCCAGGGCATCGAGCAGCTGCTCGCGCTCATCGACGCCGAACTGCCGCGCCCCGAGGTCGAGCTCGAAGCCCTCGTGCCGTACACGCAGGGCGGACTCGTCTCCCGGGTGCACGCCGAGGGCGAGGTGGAGTCCGAGGAGCACACCCCGGAGGGCACCCTGCTGAAGGCCCGGGTGCACGAGGAGCTGGCGGCGATGCTCGCGCCGTACGTCCCCGCCGCGCACTGACCCACGGCGAACGATCACAGAGGGCGCTGCTCCCTCCCCCGACGGGGAGGGAGCAGCGCCCTCTCTCGTGATGCGATGCCGTACGCGGTGCCCCTCGGGTCAGCGGGCGAACTTCTTGCTGACCATCTCGTGCGCCGCCTTCGCGCCCCGGCCCAACTGCGGTCCGGCGAGCCAGCCGTTGCCGCCGGCCGGGCCGATCGAGGTGTTCGACACGAGGGCCGTCTTCCCGTTCGGCAGCACACGGAACCAGCCGCCGCCCGAGGAACCGGCGGTCATCGTGCAACCGATCCGGTACATCGTCGGCGTGGCCGGGGCCGTGGTGAACCGCGTCGCGCGGTCGAGGCACTTGTGCATGATCAGCCCGTTGTACGGAGGCGCCTGTGGGTAGCCCCAGGCGCCCATCGTCCCGGCCTGCGCGGCCGTCGGCGCGGAGAAGTCGACCGGCAGCGCGGCGCCGACGGTCTCCTCCAGCGACTTGCCGCCCCGCTCGGGCTGCACGTGCAGCACGGCGTAGTCGTAGGGCCAGGCCTGGTTCGAACCGCCGCGCTGGATCCACTCGCCGGAGGTCACCGCCCAGTCGGCCCAGTACTGGCCGTAGGGCGCGATCTCGTGCGGCTGCGCGTTGCGCAGGGCGGAGGCCGACTTGCCGAGGTCGTTGTAGGCCGGCACGAACGTGATGTTGCGGTACCAGCCGCCGCGCTGCCCCGCGTGGACGCAGTGCCCGGCCGTCCAGACCATGTTGGACTTCCCGGGCCGCCGCGGGTCCTTCACGATGGTGCCGGAGCAGACCATGTGCCCCTCGGGCGAGTCGAAGAAGATCTTCCCGACCGGGGCCGCGTTGCGGTGGTACGGCGTCTTCTCGCGCTGCGCGTTGACGGGCCGGGGCGTCGGGTCGGTGCCGCTCGTGCCGGCCTGAGCGGTGATCGTCTGCTCCGGGCTCTTCGCCGACTGCATCCGCGTCGGGTCCCAGAGGCCGTCGATCACCGGGTTCACGAAGTCCTCGGCCTCACGGAGCCAGGTCGAGCTGTCCCAGTTCTTCCACTCGCCGTCCTTCCACTTGTCCAGGTCGACGCCGTGCTTCTTGAGCTTGTCGGCGAGGTCCTTGGCGAGGTCGTCACCGCCACCGGCGCCGTCGGCGGCCGGTGCGGAGCTGCTCGCCCCCGCGGCGGGGCCGTCGGCGGCCGGGGTCTCGGTGGGGCCGCAGGCCGTGGCGGTCAGCGCGAGCGCCGCGGCCACGCCGAGAGCGGCGGGTATGAGTCGTACAGAACGCATGACGTGCATTCCCCCTGTGAGGTGTTCCGCGTCCGGGACGTGAGCCGCCGACCGGACATGGGTGGAGGCGGGACCCAGGGGCCCCGCCTCCGTGCCGTTGCTACTGTCCGGCGTACTTCTTGCTGACCTCGTCGAAGATGGCCTTGGCCTCAGGTCCGAGTCGCGGACCCGCGAGCCAGCCGGCCGTGGCCGGGCCGATCGAGGTGTTCGACACCAGCGCCGGCTTGCCGTCGCTGCCCTGGGCGACCCAGCCGCCACCGGACGAACCACCGGTCATGGTGCAGCCGATGCGGTACATCGTCGGCTGCTCCGCCTTCAGCGACAGCCGGCCCGGCTTGTCCTGGCACTGGAACATCTTCTGGCCGTCGAACGGCGGCGCCGCCGGGTAACCGGTCGCCGTCAGGCTCGCGATCTTCGGCACGGCCGGCGCGTTGAACTCCACCGGAAGGGCAGAACCGACCGTCTCCTCCAGCGACTTGCCCGAGCCGCCCTTCTCCGGGGTCACCTGGATGACCGCGAAGTCGTACGGGGCGCCGGCGCCGCCGGTGGAAGCGCCCTCGGCGATCCACTCGTCGGAGGTCTTGACCCAGTCCGCCCACCACACGCCGTAGGGCGCGATCTGCTCCCGCGTCGCCTTCTCCAGGTCGGAGGTGGGCAGCGAGGCGTCGTTGTACGAGGGCACGAAGGCGATGTTGCGGTACCAGCCGCCCTGCTTGCCCTTGTGCACGCAGTGACCGGCCGTCCAGACCATGTTGGACTTGCCCGGGTGGGCCGGGTCCTGCACCACGGTGGCCGAGCAGACCATCGAGCCCTCGGGGCCGTCGAAGAAGACCTTCCCGGCCTCAGGGGCGTTGGCGTGGTACTTCGGGGCGACGGCCTTCGCCTTGACCGCGGCGGGAGTCGGGTCGGTGACGCCCTCGTCACCGGAGATGTCCTCCTCCTCGACCGGCTTGTCGGGGCGCTCGGCATCCCGCATGCGGTCCGGGTCCCAGAGGTCCTCGATGATCGGGTTGACGAAGTCCTTGGCCTCACGGAGCCACTTGTCGCGGTCCCAGTTCTTCCACTCGCCGTCGCGCCACTTGTCCAGGTCGATCCCGTGTTCCTTCAGACGCTCCTTCAGGTCCTCCGGAATCTTGATCTTGTCGGCCGGGCTCAGGCTCGTGGGCGCGCTGGGCTTGTCTCCCGCGTTCTCCTCGGTCGGGCCGCAGGCCGTCGCGGTGAGCGTCAGCGCCGCGACGGCGGAAGCCGCCATCAGCAGCGGACGAATCGATCGCATCTCGTGATCCCCCTGGGACTACATAAACGTGTGTGCAATGGGTGAACGGCGGTCGCGTCCTCACGGACGGCGACCGACGGCCCCCAACTATGCCGGTGCCGGAGGGGACGGTACCCGCCCCGCCGCCGGTTCCGACTGTCGTTCAGCCGTTGCCGTGCCGTGATCCGGGACACGCCAAGTTCTTGCCACCGGCCCGTGATCCCCGGCAGTTCCCGTCGTTGGTACGTACGGGGGACACAACGACGGCGTTCAGGGCGGCCCTTGAGGCGGCTCCGCGACGTCCCGATGTGCAACGCAACCGTTACAGCGGGAGGACACCGAGCCGTGGCCGTGACCGAATCAGCTCCTGCCGTCGCACCGGCCGCGCACGTGCGGAACACGACGGGCGACAAGCCGGACCAGGGCGGCGGGTACGAGGCGATCCTGCGCCGCCAGTCGCAGCGCGAGTCCGCCGCGCGCACCTACGCCCGCTCGCTGCCGATCGTCCCCGTGCGGGCCCGCGGCCTGACCATCGAGGGCGCCGACGGCCGCCGTTACCTCGACTGCCTCTCCGGCGCCGGGACGCTCGCCCTGGGACACAACCATCCCGTCGTCCTGGAAGCGATCAGGAAGGTCCTCGACTCGGGCGCCCCGCTCCACGTCCTCGACCTCGCCACCCCCCTCAAGGACGCCTTCACCTCGGAGCTGTTCGCCACCCTGCCGACCGAACTCGCCGACGACGCCCGCATCCAGTTCTGCGGACCGGCCGGCACGGACGCCGTCGAAGCGGCCCTCAAGCTCGTCCGCACCGCCACCGGCCGCGACGGACTCCTCGCCTTCACCGGCGCCTACCACGGCATGACCGCCGGAGCCCTCTCCGCCTCCGGCGGGGCGACCGACGTCCGCGTGACCCGGCTGCCCTACCCGCAGCAGTACCGCTGCCCCTTCGGCGTCGGCGGCGACCGCGGCGCCGAACTCGCCGCCCGCTGGACCGAGAGCGTCCTCGACGACCCCAAGAGCGGTGTCACCACCCCCGCCGGAATGATCGTCGAAGCCGTCCAGGGCGAAGGCGGCGTCATCCCCGCCCCCGACGACTGGATGCGGCGGATGCGCCGGATCACCGCCGACCACTCCGTCCCGCTCGTCGTCGACGAGGTCCAGACCGGCGTCGGCCGCACCGGTGCGTTCTGGGCCGTCGAGCACAGCGGTGTCGTGCCCGACGTGATGGTCCTCTCCAAGGCCATCGGCGGCTCCCTCCCCCTCGCCGTCATCGTCTACAGGTCCGAGCTCGACGCCTGGGAACCCGGCGCCCACGCCGGCACGTTCCGCGGCAACCAGCTCGCCATGGCCGCCGGAACGGCCACCCTCGCGTACGTCCGCGAGAACAGACTCGCCGAACGGGCCGGCATCCTCGGCGCCCGTATCCTCGGCCAACTCCAGGGCCTCGCCGCCGCCCACCCCTGCGTCGGCGACGTCCGCGGCCGGGGCCTGATGATCGGCGTCGAACTCGTCGACCCCGATGCCGCCGGCCCGGACGACCCCGTCCCGCCCGCCGCACCCGCCCTGGCCCTCGCCGTCCAACAGGAGTGCCTCGCCCGCGGACTCATCGTCGAACTCGGCGGCCGCCACTCCGCGGTGGTCCGCCTCCTGCCCCCGCTCACCCTCACCGACGAGCAGGCCACCGCGGTCCTCGACCGCTTCGCCGACGCCCTGGCCGCGGCCGAACGGGCCCACACCCCCACGACGGGCGCCCCCCGGAACACCTCAGGACCGTCCCACTGACCCCGGACCGCCCCCGGCCCCACCCCAAGGAAGCCCCCGTGAACGCCACCCCCAGCTCCCCGGCGACCGAGACCACCGCGCCCCTCGCCGTCGAGGAACCCACCGTCCCGCGGCAGCACTTCGGACCTTACGACCCGCAGCCGTCCCGCCCGGCCACGGTCACCGCCGGAGCCACCGCTCCCGACCCCCTGGACGACCCCGACCCGCAGCGCGCCGCGGACGTGGCGACCGTCGAGAACCTGCTCCGCTGCTGGATCCGCGAGAAGAACCTGACCGCCCCCGACTCCGCCACCCTGCGCGTCCCCCTCGACGCCAGCGGCACCGCCCTCCTCGTCCCCGTCCGCTACTGGTCGGCCACCGGCTGGCACCGCTTCGGCGCCCCCACCCTCGAAGGACTCCCGGCCTCCGCCCCCACCGTCGACGCGGTCACCGTCGCCGCCCTGCTCAGCCGCGAGACCGGCCGCCCCGAAGGCACCGAACTCGTCGGCCGGGTCGCCGACTCCGCCCGGCGCACCGCCGACTTCCTCACCGAGAGCCGCCGCGACCCCCGCCCCCACCCGGACGCCGACCTCTTCCTCTCCGCCGAGCAGTCCCTGCTGCTGGGCCACCCCCTGCACCCCACCCCCAAGAGCCGCGAAGGACTCTCCGAGGCCGAGGCCCGGCTCTACTCACCCGAACTCCACGGCTCCTTCCCCCTCCACTGGGTCGCCGTCGACCCCACCGTCCTCGCCTCCGACTCCGCCTGGACCGAGCAGGGCCGCCACGTCACCGCCGAACAGCTCACCGCCGGCCTCGCCGAGGGACTCACCCTCCCCGCCGGCACCGCACCCCTGCCCCTGCACCCCTGGCAGGCCCGCGAACTCCTGCACCGCTCCGAGGTCCGCGAGCTCCTCGCCGCCGGCCTTCTCCACGACCTCGGCCTCCACGGCACCCCCTGGCACCCCACCTCCTCCGTCCGCACCGTGCACCGCCCCGGCGCACGGGCGATGCTCAAGCTCTCCCTCGGCCTGCGCATCACCAACTCCCGCCGCGAGAACCTCCGCAAGGAACTCCACCGCGGCGTCGAGGTCCACCGGCTCTTGCGCACCGGCCTCGTCGACGAGTGGCAGGCGGCCCACCCCGGCTTCGACATCGTCCGCGACCCCGCCTGGCTCGCCGTGAACACCCCGGACGGCACCCCCGTCCCCGGGCTCGACGTCATGATCCGCCACAACCCCTTCGGACCCGGCGACGACGCCGTCTGCATCGCGTCCCTCACCACCCCCCGTCCCTGGCCCGGCGCCACCACCATGCGCTCCCGGCTCGCCGACGTCATCGGCAGGCTCTCCACCCGCACCGGCCGCCCCACCACGGCCGTCGCCGCCGAGTGGTTCCTCCGCTACCTCGACCAGGTCGTCCGCCCCGTCCTCTGGCTCGACGGACACGCCGGCATCGCCCTGGAGGCCCACCAGCAGAACACCCTGGTGCTCCTGGACCCGGACGGCTGGCCCGTCGGCGGCCGCTACCGCGACAACCAGGGCTACTACTTCCGCGAGTCCCACCGCGCCGAGCTGGAGAGCCGACTCCCCGGCATCGGGGCCCACAGCGACACCTTCGTCTCCGACCAGGTCACCGACGAGCGCTTCGCCTACTACCTCGGCATCAACAACATCCTCGGACTGATCGGCGCCTTCGGTGCCCAGCACCTCGCCGACGAGCGCGTCCTCCTCGCCGCCCTCCGCAGCTTCCTCACCTCCGCCACAAGCCTCGGCTCCCCCCTGCCGCACCGCCTCCTGGAGGCCGCGACCCTGCGCAGCAAGGCCAACCTCCTCACCCGTCTGCACGGCCTCGACGAGCTCGTCGGGCCGGTCGACACCCAGTCCGTCTACGTCACCGTCACCAACCCCCTCCGCACCTGAACCCGCCGCCGGGGTACAAGCCCCGAGCGCACCGCCGAGAGGAGAGCGACACCGTGCCACCCACAGGACCTTCCTTAGAACCCCGCGGGGACGACACCCTCGACCTCAGGGTCGACGACCTCGTCGCCCTCCTCGCCACCGGAGCCCGGCCACCCACCGCCGGCACTCCTTCCGGAGGCGATCCCGCCGACGGCGCCGAAGGGGACCTCCTCGACTCCGTCGCCGGCTGGCCCCCGACCACTACCCCCTTCGGCACCTTCCGGCTCGTCCCCGTCCACCTCGACCGCGACCTGGCGCTCATCACCCGGTGGATGAACGACCCCGCGGTCGCCGCCTTCTGGGAGCTCGCCGGCCCCGAGACCGTGACCGCCGAGCACCTCCGCGCCCAGCTCCAGGGCGACGGCCGCAGCGTCCCCTGCCTCGGCGTCCTCGACGACGCACCCATGAGCTACTTCGAGATCTACCGCGCCGACCTCGACCCGCTCGCCCGGTACTACCCGGCCCGTCCCCACGACACCGGTATCCATCTCCTCGTCGGAGGCGCCACCGACCGAGGCAGGGGCGTCGGCACCGCCCTCCTGCGCGCCGTCGCCACACTCGTCCTCGACCACCGTCCCCGATGCACCCGGGTCGTCGCCGAACCCGACATCCGCAACACCCCCTCCGTCTCGGCCTTCCTCGGCGCCGGCTTCCGTCGCGCGGCGGAAGTCGACCTCCCCGACAAACGGGCCGCACTCATGATCCGCGACCGCACCCATCGTCACTCTCTGTGAAAACCCTTCTGCCTTACATACACCGCTCGACCCACAGCGGTTCCCACTCCGAGGAGTCCTCGTGTCGACGTCCCCTGCACCCCACGACTCCGCACAGCCGGCCACGCCCCTCGCCGCCACGCCGGCACCCGAGCTGCTCGCGCCCCCCGAGCTGACCGCCGCCACCTGGAACCGGGTCTCCGCCCGCCTCCTGGCCAAGGCCCTCGGCGAGTTCGCCTACGAGGAGATCGTCGAACCCGTCCCGGCCGACGACGGCGAACCCGACCGTCACGCCCTCACGCTCGACGACGGCACCACGCTCACCTTCCGCGCCCGCCGCGGCGCCTACGGCAGCTGGTGGGTCGACGCCGACTCGATCGGTCACGAGGGCCGGCCCATGACGGACCCCCTGGACTTCCTGGTCCGCGCCCGGAGACTCCTCCAGCTCGACGGCGCCACCCTCGGCCACCTCATCCGCGAACTCTCCGCCACCCTCGCCGCCGACGCCCGCCTCGACCGCACGGCCCTCACCGCCGACCGGCTCGCCGACCTGTCCTACGCCGATCTCGAAGGCCACCAGACCGGCCACCCCTGGCTCGTCCTCAACAAGGGCCGCATCGGCTTCTCCGCCACCGACGCCGCCCTCTGGGCCCCCGAGGCCCGCCGCGCCACCCGACTGCCGTGGATCGCCGTCAGCAACCGGATCGCCGCCTACCGCGGCGTCGCCGGCCTCGAGACCCCCGACCGCCTCTACGCCCAGGAACTGGACCCCGAGGTCCACGCCGCCTTCCGCGCCGAGCTCGCCGCCCGGGGCCACGAACCCGACGGCTACCTGCTGCTCCCCGTCCACCCCTGGCAGTGGGACGAGGTCCTGCTCCCGCTGTACGCCCCGGCCGTGGCCGCCGGCACCGTCGTCCCGCTCTCCGCCGACGGCGACCTCCGCCTGCCACAGCAGTCCGTCCGTACCTTCCTCAACACCAGCCGCCCCGACCGGCACACCGTCAAACTCCCGCTGTCGGTGCTCAACACGCTCGTCTGGCGCGGACTGCCCACCGAGCGCACCGTCGCCGCACCCGCCGTGACCGCGTGGGTCCACGGGCTGCGCGACGGCGACGCGTTCCTGCGGGACGAGTGCGGTGTGGTCCTCCTCGGCGAAGTCGCGTCCGTCACCGTGGAGCACCCCCTCTACGACCGACTGCCCGAAGTCCCTTACCAGTACAAGGAACTCCTCGGCGCGATCTGGCGCGAGCCGCTCCGACTGCCCCCCGGCGAGCGCGCCCGCACCCTCGCCTCGCTGCTCCACACCGATCCGAACGGCCGGGCCTTCGTCGCCGAGCTCGTCGAGCGGTCAGGACTGGCTCCCGCCGTCTGGCTCCAGCACCTCTTCGGCGCCCTCCTGCCCCCGCTGCTGCACTTCCTCTACCGGTACGGCACGGTCTTCTCGCCGCACGGCGAGAACGCGATCGTCGTCTGCGACGGTGAGGACGTCCCCGTACGTCTGGCGATCAAGGACTTCGTCGACGACGTGAACATCAGCGCCCAGCCGCTCCCCGAGCACGACACCATGCCGGCCGACGTCCGCGCGGTCCTGCTCACCGAGGAACCCGACTTCCTCACCCAGTTCATCCATTCGGGGCTCTTCGTCGGTGTCTTCCGCTATCTGGCGCCGCTCTGCGAGGAACAACTCGGCGTCCCCGAGACGGAATTCTGGTCCCTCGTCCGGGCCGAGATCCTGCGGCACCAGGCACGCTTCCCCGAGCTGAAGGAACGGTTCGAGCTCTTCGACCTCCTCACGCCCCGGATCGAGCGGCTCTGCCTCAACCGCAACCGTCTGCACCTGGACGGCTACCGCGACCGGCCCGAGCGCCCGCACGCGGCCGTCCACGGGACCGTCCCCAACCCGCTCTCGTGAGGCGAGCGTGTGACCGGGCTGTCAGTGCCGCCCCGTAGGCTGGAAGCGCTATGACGAAGCCATCCCTCCCCGACCTCCTCCACGCCGCCGTCTCCGCCGTCGGCGGCACGGAGCGCCCCGGCCAGGTCACCATGGCCGAGGCCGTGGCCGAGGCCATCGACGACAATTCCCACCTCCTCGTCCAGGCCGGAACCGGCACGGGCAAGTCGCTCGGCTACCTCGTGCCGGCGCTGGCCCAGGGGGAGCGGGTCGTGGTCGCCACCGCCACCCTGGCGCTCCAGCGCCAGCTCGTCGAGCGTGACCTTCCCCGGACGGTCGACGCGCTGCATCCGCAGCTGCGCCGCCGCCCGCAGTTCGCCATGCTGAAGGGCCGGTCGAACTACCTCTGCCTGCACCGGCTCCACGAAGGCGTACCGCAGGACGAGGAGGACGGCCTGTTCGACCCCTTCGAGGCGGCTGCTCCCACCAGCAAGCTGGGCCAGGATCTGCTGCGCCTGCGCGACTGGTCCGACGAGACCGAGACGGGCGACCGGGACGACCTGACCCCGGGCGTCTCCGACAAGGCCTGGTCCCAGGTCTCGGTCTCCTCCCGGGAGTGCCTGGGCGCGAGCAAGTGCGCGTACGGGGCGGAGTGCTTCGCCGAGGCGGCCCGCGAGCGCGCCAAGCTCGCGGACGTCGTCGTGACCAACCACGCGCTGCTTGCCATCGACGCCATCGAGGGCGCCCCCGTGCTCCCGCAGCACGAGGTGCTGATCGTCGACGAGGCCCATGAGCTGGTCTCCCGGGTGACCGGAGTCGCCACCGGCGAGCTCACCCCCGGCCAGGTCAACCGGGCCGTGCGCCGGTCCGCGAAGCTGGTCGACGAGAAGGTCGCCGATCAGCTGCAGACCGCCGCCGAGGGTTTCGAGCGGGTCATGGAGCTCGCTCTGCCGGGGCGCCTGGAGACGATCCCGGAGGACCTCGCGTACGCCCTGATGGCGCTGCGCGACGCGGCCCGCGCCGTGATCACGGCCCTGGGGTCCACCCGGGACCGGTCCGTGCAGGACGAGGACGCGGTCCGCAAGCAGGCCATGGCCTCCGTGGAGACCGTGCACGGCGTCGCGGAGCGGATCACGCAGGGCTCGGAGTACGACGTCGTCTGGTACGAGCGGCACGACCGCTTCGGTGCCTCCCTGCGGGTGGCTCCGCTGACGGTCTCGGGCCTGCTGCGGGAGAAGCTCTTCACGGAGCGCTCCGTCGTCCTGGCCTCGGCCACCCTCAAGCTCGGCGGCGACTTCAACGGGGTCGGCGCCTCGCTCGGCCTCGCGCCCGAGGGCACCACGGGCGACGACCTGCCGGTCTGGAAGGGCATCGACGTCGGTTCCCCGTTCGACTATCCGAAGCAGGGCATCCTGTACGTCGCCAAGCACCTCTCGCGGCCCGCGCGGGACGGTGAGCGGGGCGACATGCTCGACGAGCTCACCGAGCTGATGGAGGCGGCCGGCGGCCGCACGCTCGGCCTCTTCTCCTCGATGCGGGCCGCCCAGCAGGCCGCGGAGGAGCTGCGCAGCAGGATTCCGGAGCTGCCCATCCTGCTCCAGGGCGAGGACACGCTCGGTGAGCTGATCAAGAACTTCGCCGCGGATCCGAAGACCTGCCTCTTCGGCACGCTGTCGCTCTGGCAGGGCGTGGACGTTCCGGGCGCCAGCTGTCAGCTGGTGGTCATGGACAAGATCCCGTTCCCCCGGCCGGACGACCCGCTGATGAGCGCGCGCCAGAAGGCGGTCGAGGAGGCCGGTGGCAACGGCTTCATGGCGGTCGCGGCCACGCACGCGGCCCTGCTGATGGCGCAGGGTGCCGGACGGCTCGTGAGGGCGACGGGCGACCGGGGTGTCGTCGCGGTGCTCGACCCCCGGCTGGCCACGGCCCGGTACGGCAGCTACCTCAAGGCCTCGCTGCCCGACTTCTGGTACACCACGGACCGCAACCAGGTGCGGAAGTCGCTGGCGGCGATCGACGCGGCGTCGAAGGCGGCGGGCGGCTGATCCCCTGCCGTGCGTCTCCACGCACGGCAGGGCCCCGGGACCGGCGCAGTGGGTCCCGGGGCCCGGTCAGAGCCGGCGAGGTGTCACACCCGCCGGAGGACCGCCACGACCTTGCCGAGGATGGTGGCCTCGTCGCCGGGGATGGGCTGGTACGCGGCGTTGTGCGGGAGGAGCCAGACGTGCCCGTCCTCGCGCTTGAAGCGCTTGACGGTGGCCTCGCCGTCGAGCATGGCGGCGACGATGTCGCCGTTCTCCGCGACGGGCTGGCGGCGGACGGTGACCCAGTCGCCGTCACAGATGGCGGCCTCGATCATCGAGTCGCCGACGACCTTGAGGACGAACAGCTCGCCGTCGCCGACCAGCTGCCGGGGGAGCGGGAAGACGTCCTCGACGGACTCCTCGGCCAGGATCGGGCCGCCGGCCGCGATCCGGCCGACCAGGGGGACGTACGACGCGGCGGGCTTGCCCGTGGTGTCCGTCGGCTGCGTGCTCGGCTGGTCCGAGCCGCGCACCTCGTACGCCCGGGGGCGGTGCGGGTCCCGGCGGAGGAAGCCCTTGCGCTCCAGGGCCATGAGCTGGTGAGCCACCGACGACGTGCTGGACAGTCCCACGGCCTGGCCGATCTCGCGCATCGACGGCGGGTAGCCGCGCCGCTGGACCGAGTCGCGGATGACCTCGATCACCCGGCGCTGCCGGTCGGTGAGGCCGGAGCTGTCGGCCCTGATGCCTGGAGGTCGCCCGGGAAGGGCGCGGGCGGGGCGCCCGGGCTCCTCGCCGTTCATGGCTGCGTCATTCATGGCGTGCACCGGCTCGAGTCGGCCCTGGGAGCGGTCCTGGGCGGTGATGGTGGCACTGTCTGCGGTGGTGGTCACGTCGTCGGCCCCTCTCGAATTTGTCTCCCTGGCTGGCACAACGGTAGTGGCTTTCGAAAGGTTGCGCCAAACACACGTTCGAGTGAAAATTCGTAGATTGCCCTACGCGTGTATGCGTGGGGGTGTATGAGTACCGTCACTCCGCAGCACCCCGTGAGCCCAATTCGGTCATTACGGTAACCTTCGCCGCTGGGTCGCGGACATCCGGTGTGCCCTCCCAGTGTCGCACCGGCGCGCGCCGGGCCGTGGGAGCGGGGGAACCGCGACACGCGCGGGGGTCGGAAACGCCCCCAACCCAAGATCTAGTGGTTGGATGGCACCGACCACCCAGGGGTAGTGGTCCCCGGTCTGCCGGGGGCGCTCGCATCACCTATGCTGGAGGTCGCTTCGCAGGGCCTTGACCGGCCGGGCGAGGCTCATCAGTCGTGCCGTGAGGGAGGGTCGGAAGCCATGCACTGCCCCTTCTGCAGGCACCCCGACAGCCGTGTCGTCGACAGTCGCACCACCGACGACGGGACGTCGATCCGACGCCGCCGCCAGTGCCCCGACTGCTCCCGCCGTTTCACCACGGTGGAGACGTGTTCGCTCATGGTCGTGAAGCGGTCCGGTGTCACCGAGCCCTTCAGTCGCACCAAGGTCATCTCGGGTGTGCGCAAGGCGTGCCAGGGGCGACCGGTCACCGAGGACGCCCTCGCCAAGCTCGGCCAGCGGGTCGAGGAGGCGGTGCGCGCCACCGGCAGCGCCGAGCTGACCACCCACGACGTGGGTCTGGCCATCCTCGGCCCCCTGCAGGAGCTCGACCTCGTCGCGTACCTGCGCTTCGCGTCCGTGTACAAGGCCTTCGACAGCCTCGAAGACTTCGAGACCGCCGTCGTGGAACTCCGCGAGCGGTCTCCCGCTGAGAACCGCGGGACCGGTGCGACCCCCGAGGTCCCCGTTCCCGCCACCGCCGCCGACTGATCGGCGGCCCGGGTCGACCACGGCCCGGCGATCGGCCGCCGAGCGGCCCGACAGACGTGCCCCGGGTGACCCGTGAGGTCCTCGTGGCAGCAGTACCGAAAGACGTACAGAAGACGGTGCCCTGGGACTTTCTGGGTGCCAAAGTGTGTTTTGCCCGTATATGGGAGGCGGCATGACAGAGACGGCGAGCGGCCCGGCACGTGGTTCCCGCAACAAGGGAGCCAAGTCGGCGAGCAAGGGCCTGCGTATCGAGCGCATCCACACCACCCCTGGCGTGCATCCGTACGACGAGGTGGCCTGGGAGCGTCGTGACGTCGTCATGACCAACTGGCGCGACGGCTCGATCAACTTCGAGCAGCGTGGCGTCGAGTTCCCCGACTTCTGGTCGGTGAACGCGGTCAACATCGTCACCAGCAAGTACTTCCGCGGAGCCGTCGGCACCCCGCAGCGCGAGACCGGTCTCAAGCAGCTCATCGACCGCATCGTGAAGACGTACACGAAGGCCGGCGAGGAGTACGGCTACTTCTCGTCGCCCGCAGACGCCGAGATCTTCGAGCACGAGCTGGCCTACGCCCTCCTGCACCAGATCTTCAGCTTCAACTCGCCGGTCTGGTTCAACGTCGGCACCCCCCAGCCCCAGCAGGTCTCCGCCTGCTTCATCCTGTCCGTCGACGACTCCATGGAGTCCATCCTCGACTGGTACAAGGAAGAGGGCATGATCTTCAAGGGCGGCTCCGGCGCCGGCCTGAACCTCTCCCGTATCCGCTCGTCCAAGGAGCTGCTCTCCTCCGGCGGCAACGCCTCCGGCCCGGTCTCCTTCATGCGCGGCGCCGACGCCTCCGCGGGAACCATCAAGTCGGGCGGCGCGACCCGCCGCGCGGCCAAGATGGTCATCCTCGACGTCGACCACCCCGACATCGAGAACTTCATCGAGACCAAGGTCAAGGAGGAGGAGAAGATCCGCGCCCTCCGTGACGCGGGCTTCGACATGGACCTGGGCGGCGACGACATCACGTCCGTCCAGTACCAGAACGCCAACAACTCCGTCCGCGTGAACGACACGTTCATGAAGGCCGTCGAGTCCGGTGGCAAGTTCGGTCTCACCTCCCGCATGACGGGCGAGGTCATCGAGGAGGTCGACGCCAAGGCGCTCTTCCGCAAGATGGCCGAGGCCGCCTGGGCCTGCGCCGACCCGGGCATCCAGTACGACGACACGATCAACCACTGGCACACCTGCCCCGAGTCCGGCCGCATCAACGGCTCGAACCCGTGCAGCGAGTACATGCACCTGGACAACACGTCCTGCAACCTCGCCTCGCTGAACCTCATGAAGTTCCTCAAGGACGACGGCAAGGGCAACCAGTCCTTCGACGTCGAGCGCTTCGGCAAGGTCGTCGAGCTCGTCATCACCGCGATGGACATCTCCATCTGCTTCGCCGACTTCCCCACCGAGAAGATCGGCGAGAACACCCGCGCCTTCCGCCAGCTCGGCATCGGCTACGCCAACCTCGGCGCCCTGCTGATGGCGACCGGCCACGCGTACGACTCCGACGGCGGCCGCGCCCTCGCCGGTGCCATCTCCTCCCTGATGACCGGCACCTCGTACAAGCGCTCCGCCGAGCTCGCCGCGGTCGTCGGCGCCTACGACGGCTACGCCCGCAACGCCGAGGCGCACCAGCGCGTCATGCAGCAGCACGCCGACGAGAACACCAAGGCCGTCCGCATGGACGACCTGGACTCGCCGATCTGGGCCGCCGCGACGGAGGCCTGGCAGGACGTGATCAGCCTCGGCGCCAAGAACGGCTTCCGCAACGCCCAGGCCTCGGTCATCGCCCCGACCGGCACCATCGGTCTCGCGATGTCCTGCGACACCACCGGCCTCGAGCCCGACCTTGCCCTGGTCAAGTTCAAGAAGCTCGTCGGCGGCGGCTCGATGCAGATCGTCAACGGCACCGTCCCGCAGGCTCTGCGCCGCCTGGGCTACCAGGAGGAGCAGATCGAGGCGATCGTCGCCCACATCGCCGAGCACGGCAATGTGATCGACGCCCCCGGTCTGAAGACCGAGCACTACGAGGTCTTCGACTGCGCCATGGGCGAGCGCTCCATCTCCGCGATGGGCCACGTCCGCATGATGGCCGCCATCCAGCCGTGGATCTCGGGCGCCCTCTCCAAGACCGTGAACCTGCCGGAGACGGCCACGGTCGAGGACGTCGAGGAGGTCTACTTCGAGGCCTGGAAGATGGGCGTCAAGGCGCTCGCGATCTACCGCGACAACTGCAAGGTCGGCCAGCCGCTCTCCGCGAAGAAGAAGGAGGACGAGAAGGCCGAGGTCACCGCGAAGACCGAGGCGACGATCCGCGAGGCCGTCGAGAAGGTCGTCGAGTACCGTCCGGTCCGCAAGCGTCTGCCCAAGGGCCGTCCGGGGATCACCACCTCCTTCACCGTGGGTGGCGCCGAGGGCTACATGACCGCCAACTCCTACCCGGACGACGGTCTCGGCGAGGTCTTCCTCAAGATGTCCAAGCAGGGTTCGACCCTCGCCGGCATGATGGACGCCTTCTCCATCGCCGTCTCCGTCGGTCTGCAGTACGGCGTCCCGCTGGAGACCTACGTCTCGAAGTTCACCAACATGCGCTTCGAGCCGGCCGGCATGACGGACGACCCGGACGTCCGGATGGCGCAGTCGATCGTCGACTACATCTTCCGTCGCCTGGCGCTGGACTTCCTGCCCTTCGAGACCCGCTCCGCCCTCGGCATCCACTCCGCCGAGGAGCGTCAGCGCCACCTCGACACCGGCTCGTACGAGCAGGCCGAGGAGGACGAGGTCGACGTCGAGGCGCTGGCCCAGTCCGCGCCCCGCACCCAGGAGCTGAAGGCCGTCGCGGCCCCGATCCCGGCCCCGAAGACGGAGGTCCCGGCCGCGAAGCAGGCGCACACCTCGGCGGAGCTCGTCGAGATGCAGCTCGGCATCAGCGCCGACGCCCCGCTCTGCTTCTCCTGCGGTACGAAGATGCAGCGCGCCGGCTCCTGCTACATCTGTGAGGGCTGCGGCTCCACCAGCGGCTGCAGCTGACAGCGAGCGCATGCGCGTCAGGGGCGGCGGTGAGCCACCGCCACCCGGGATGCTGAGCCTCACCTGAGAGAGGGTGTCGACCATCGGTCGGCGCCCTCTCTCGCGTCATCCGTCCCTCGATCCGTCTCTCGCGTAATTCGGGGGCGGCAGGGGTGCACCGCTTCCTAGGCTCAGACCATGCCGAGCCCGGAAATCCAGCGCATCCGCGCCTTCCTGTCCGCCTTCGCCCGCCGTCAGGCAGGGCGCACCGTCGACCTCCCCGGCGGGTTCGCCGCCCTCGACGACGTCTTCCGGCACTCCCGCGGGAACAACCAGGTCGTCATCGACGCGGACGTCGACCCCGAGGCGCTGCCCGCCCTGGCCGACCAGGCGCTGGGGCATCTGCCGCACCGCCTGATCTCCGTCCTGGACGACGCGGCCGGCGAAGCGTGTGCCGAGCGCCTGGTCCGGGCCGGATACACGCACTCGACCCTGCTGGTCATGGTGCACGAGGGCCCGGTGGCGACCGGGGGATCCGCCGAGGTGGTCGACCTCGAAGCGCTGCGCCGTCCACTCGCCAGGCGCTGGCGGGGCTACCTTCCGGACGTCGACGGCGAGGTCGTCCGGCACCTCGTCGAACGACGCGAGGCCCGCCGCCGTGGGGCCGACGCCGTGCACTTCATCGGCTCCCGCACGGACGAGGGCGAGGTCGCAGCCTGGGCCGATCTCTATCTGGAGCCGGCGACCGGGCTGGCACAGCTGGAGGACCTGATGACCTCGGAGGAGCACCTCAGGCGCGGCCACGCCGACGCCGTCGTGGCCACCGCCCTGGCTCTGGCCGCGGCGGAGGGCTGTGGCACCCGCTTCCTGACCGCCTTCGCAGCGGACTGGCCGCGCCACTGGTACGAGCGCCGCGGCTTCACCGTCGTCGGCCGCACGCACTGCTTCGAACGCGGCTGAGCCCGCCCGTCAGGCCGGCAGGGAACCGAGGACCTTCGCGAAGGCGCGGGGGTCGGCGTCGAAACCGCGGCTGATCGAGCGGTACGACCAGCCGTCCGTGCCGTCGCGGGTGAACTCCACGACCGTCGCCGACAGGGCACCCGCCACGTCCGCGAAGTCGTGGGTCAGGAGGTCGGTGTACCCCTCGCGGACCCGTATGCCGGTGTTGGCCATGTCGCCGAAGGTCAGCCTGCCGCCGCCCTGCTGCACGGTCACGCCCACCACCACGCGCGCGTAGTGGGGCGCCAGCCGGTCCAGCTCCAGCGTCATCGCCTCGTCGTAGCCGAAGCCCTGGCCCGTGCGGCTGTCGCGGTGGAGCGTGATCGTGCCGTCGGGGGAGCGGCTGCCGAAGTGCACCAGGTAGGCCGGGGATCCGTGCGGGTCGTCCGCCGTGAAGACGCCGGCGACGATGTCCAGGTCGTGGGCCGGCGCACCCGACGGGGCAGGGTCCCACTTGAGCGTGACCTCGACCTTCGCCACGCCCTTGTTGAGTCCGCTCATGGTGCTTCCCCTCTCCCCGCACGCCCCCGCGCACGCCTCGCCTCGACGGTCCCCCGCCACGCGTGAAAGCCCGTGGTCGCCGGGAGATTGCTCATGGTGTCATGGGCCTACGACAGTGGACCCGATGGTGGAGGGGGAGAGCGGTTTGTGGAGTGGTGACGAGCTGGATCTCGACGCTTATCTGGCTCGAATCGGCTACGACATCGGACGCGACGGGGAACTCTCCACCGATCTGCGGACGTTGAAGGCGGTACACCGGGCGCACGTCCGGTCCATCCCCTTCGAGAACCTCGACGTGGCTCTCGGCCGACAGGTCCCGCTGGATCTGAAGAGCCTCCAGGCCAAGCTCGTCGGCCGACGCCGAGGCGGCTACTGCTACGAACAGAACTCGCTCCTCGCGGCGGCGCTGGAGCGGATCGGCTTCCCGGTGGCCGGGCGCGGAGCGCGCAACCGTACGCGGGGCGCGGCGCTGCTCCCCGTCACCCACGCGCTGCTGGTCGTCCAGGTGGAGGGCGAACAGTGGCTCGCCGACGCGGGGTTCGGCTGGCAGGGGCCCTTGGAGCCGGTGCCGCTGCGTGAGGGTGCGAGCGTGGAGCAGGGCGGCTGGTCGTTCGGGGTCGGCGCGGAGGACGAGGGCATCCACGTCCTGCGCTCGCTCCGTCCGCACGGGTGGACCGATCTGTACGCGTTCTCCCCGCAGACCCTGTACCCCGGTGACTTCACGGTCATGAACCACTTCAGTTCCAGCCACCCGGAGTCCCGCTTCCTCGGTCAGGTCGTGGCGCAGCGACCCGGGGCCGGCGTCCGAAGGGCGCTGGTGCGCGAGACGCTGACGAGCATGGGCACGGACGGTGCCACCGAGGAACGAGTGGTGACGGCCGCCGAGTTGGCGGCGACCCTGGAGACGGTCTTCGGCATCGAGCTCGACGACGAGGAGCGAGCGGGGCTGGAGCGACTGCACGCGGCGGGAGTCTGACGCGCACTGCCGGGGCGCTGCCCGGGCCCGTACGATGGCGCGGTGCTGGTCAAGTGGATTCGCTGCACCGTGGTGGACCGACGAGGGTTCGAGCGGGGACAGCGAAAATGGGCGGGGCTCCTCGGCGAGCCGGGATTCCGGGGCCAGGGCGGCGGGTGGAGCCGGTCTCGGCCGGACGTCGCGCACATCTTCTCGTTCTGGGAGAGCCGGGCCTTCTACGACTCCTTCATGGCGCGGTCCCACGATCGTCTGGCGGCCTCGCAGGTGGGTACGTACAGAGACATCCAGGCCAAGCTCTTCGACCACCGCTTCGACGTGAAGACGGGGTTCGAGCCGAAGTTCGCCGATGCCGATGTGGCACGGGTGGCGCACTGCCGTGTCCACGAGGACCGCGCCGAGCACTTCGCGCTCATGCAGGAGAAGGTGTGGAACCCGGCGATGGCCGGATCCCCCGGCATGCTGCGGGGCCTGTTCGGCGAGGCACCGGGCAGCGAGTTCCTGGTGCTCTCGATGTGGAGGTCCGCCGCGGAGCACGGCAAGTACCGGGTGGAGCGTGTCGAGCGGCTCGGCCTGCGGGCCAGGACCGACGCCGACGTGGCGGCTCTGACCGGCGACGTGGTGCAGCTCGACGCGGCCTGGACGGTCTGAGCGCGCCCGACTCCGCCGGATCCGCGCGCGCGGACCTACGCCGGATGGGCTCCGGCGGGGACCTCGGCCGAGCCTCCCGTCGGCCCGCGATCTAGGGTCGGGGTATGGCACGACCGCGGCGCATCGTCCTCGTACGGCACGGAGAGTCCGAGGGCAATGTCGATGACACGGTGTACGAACGCGAGCCCGATCACGCGCTCAGGCTCACCGAGACCGGGTGGCGGCAGGCGGAGGAGACGGGGGAGCGGCTGCGCGACCTGTTCGGGGACGAGCAGGTCAGCGTCTACGTCTCGCCGTACCGCCGCACGCACGAGACCCTCCGGGCCTTCAGGCTGCCCCGGGAGCAGATACGGGTGCGGGAGGAGCCCCGACTGCGGGAGCAGGACTGGGGCAACTGGCAGGAACGGGAGGACGTACGCCTGCAGAAGGCGTACCGGGACGCGTACGGGCACTTCTTCTACCGGTTCGCCCAGGGCGAGTCCGGGGCGGACGTCTACGACCGGGTCGGGGCCTTCCTGGAGAGCCTCTACCGCAGCTTCGAGGCCCCCGACCACCCGCCGAACGTCCTGCTCGTCACCCATGGGCTGACCATGCGGCTGTTCTGCATGCGCTGGTTCCACTGGACGGTCGCGGACTTCGAGTCCCTGTCGAACCCCGGCAACGCCGAGGCCCACACCCTGCTGCTCGACGAGGGCGGGAGATACCGGCTGGACCGGCCGTTCGAACGCTGGCGTACCCCGGAACCGTACGGGCACACCGGATAGAGTGGATGAGCGATGACCGCTGACTCCTCATTCGACCGGCGCTTCGACCGCGCCCTGGCCAGCCTGCGCGGGCTGTCCGTGGGAGACGCCCTGGGCTCCCAGTTCTTCGTACCCGCCCACTACCCCCTGCTGAAGCGGCGCGAGCTGCCGCCCGGCCCCTGGCAGTGGACCGACGACACCGAGATGGCCTGCTCCGTTCTCGCCGTCCTCGCCGGCCACGACCGCATCGACCAGGACGCCCTCGCCCTGTCCTTCGCGAACCACCACGACTTCGACCGGGGCTACGGTCCCGCGGTCAACCGGATGCTCCGGCTCATCCGGGAGGGCGGGGACTGGCGGGAGCTGTCCGCCGCCCTCTTCAACGGCCAGGGGTCCTGGGGCAACGGCGCTGCGATGCGCATCGCCCCGCTCGGCGCCTGGTATGCGGACGACCCCGAGCAGGCGACGCACCAGGCGGAGATCTCCGCGTACACGACCCACCAGCACCGCGAGGCCGTGGTGGGCGCGATGGCCGTGGCGGCCGCCGCCGCCCTCGCCGCCGACCCGGCCGGACCGCCCACGCCCGAGGCGCTGCTCGACGGGGTCGTCGCGCTGGTGCCGCGCAGCGCGGTGGGAGCGGGCCTGCGCCGGGCGCGCGACATGCTGGACTACGGCGACGCGGGCACGGTCGCCGCGGTGCTGGGAAGCGGCCGGCGGACGAGCGCCCACGACACCGTGCCGTTCGCCCTCTGGTCGGCGGCGCGGGCCCTGGGCGACTTCGAGCGGGTGTTCTGGACGACCGCGCAGGTCGGCGGCGACGTCGACACGACCTGCGCCATCGCCGGGGGCGTCGTGGCCTCCGCGGTGGGCGGGACCCCGCCCACCGCGTGGCTGCTGCAGACCGAGGACCTTCCGGAGTGGGTCCCGGACGGATCGGCCGTCTGAGGCTGGCGATGGCCCCCGGCCCGGGTAAGGGGTCGGGGGCCGTCGACGTGTTCGGCGGCGTACGGGCTCACGCGACCGGTCCCGCTCACGCGGCCGTGCGGCGCCGACCGGGGTGTGTACGGACTCACGCGACCGGTCCCACCCACGCGGGCGAGCGGCGCCGACCGGGCGGGCACACAGCTCTGCACGTGGCGTACGAGGCTCTGTCGCGGGTCGGCGTACCCGCCCCTCGTCACGCCACCGGGCCGCCCGCCTCCGCCCGGCCGCTGAGCGCTTCCAGGTCGCTCTTGCGGACCCGGATCACCAGCACCGCCGTGACCAGCGCGATCAGCACCATCCCGACGGCGGCGGTGAACGCCGAGGCGATGCCCGAGGTCAGCACCTCGTGGCCCCAGGGTGCGGGCAGCTCCCCCGTCTTCGCGAGCTCCGCCTGCTGTTCGGGCGTCGCGTTCGCGAGGAAGTCGGGCGCCTGCTTCTCGCCCTCCTCGCGGCTCGCCGTGCCGAAGACGGTGACCAGGATCGACAGGCCGAGCGAACCGCCGACCTGCTGGGTCGCGTTGAGCAGGCCCGACGCGGCGCCCGCCTCGTGCTGGGCCACCCCGGAGACGGCCGTGAGCGTGAGCGTCACGAAGTTGAGCCCCATGCCGAAGCCGAACAGGACCATCGGCCCGAGGACGGCACCGGCGTAGCTGCTGTCCGAGCTGATGAACGTCAGCCAGAAGAGCCCGACCCCGGTGATCGCCGAGCCGCCCACCATGAACGGCTTGGGTCCGAGGACCGGCAGCAGCCGCTGCGCGAGCCCCGCGCCCGTGACGATCGCGACCGTCACCGGCAGGAAGGCGAGGCCGGACTGGATCGGGCTGTACCCGAGGACGTCCTGGACCCACAGGACGATGAAGAAGAACATCCCGAACATGGCGGCCGAGAGGCTGAGCATGATGACGTACGTGCCCGAGCGGTTGCGCTCGGCGAACATCCGCAGCGGGGTGATCGGCTCCTTGGCCCTCGACTCCACGATCCCGAAGGCCACGAGCAGGACCACGGCCGCGACGAACGAGCCGATGGTCAGCGAGTCCTTCCAGCCCTTCTCGGACGCGCGGATGAAGCCGTAGACCAGGGCTGCCATGCCGAGCGTCGACGTCAGGGCGCCCGCGATGTCGAAGCGGCCCGGGTGACGCTCGGACTCCGCGATGTAGCGCGGGGCGAGGAAGGCGATCAGCAGGCCGATCGGCACGTTGACGAAGAGGACCCAGCGCCAGTCGAGCCACTCGGTGAGCATGCCGCCCGCGAGCAGCCCGATCGCGCCACCACCGGCGGACACGGCGGCGAACACGCCGAACGCGCGGTTGCGCTCCGGTCCTTCGGGGAAGGTCGTGGTGATCAGCGCGAGCGAGGTCGGCGAGGCGATGGCGCCGCCGACGCCCTGGAGGGCGCGCGCGGCGAGCAGCTGCCAGGGCTCCTGGGCGAAGCCGCCGAGCAGCGAGGCGAAGGTGAAGACGAGGATGCCGGCCATGAAGACCCGGCGGCGCCCCAGGATGTCTCCCGCGCGTCCGCCGAGCAGCAGCAGCCCGCCGAAGGTGAGCGTGTAGGCGCTGAGCACCCATGAGAGGTCGGTGGTCGAGAAGGAGAGCGCGTCCTGGATGTGCGGCAGGGCGATGTTCACGATGGTGGCGTCGAGGACGACCATGAGCTGGCAGGCGGCGATGACGGCCAGGGCGATACCCGGTCGGCCTCCGGCGCGAGCAGGGCCGTTCTTGGTCTGTGTGTCCACCGGAGAAGTTGTCACTATGGATCCCCCACGGAAGAATTAGTGAACGCACCCGTTCACTGTGCTTCACGGTAGTGAGTCCCCCTCAGTGAACGCAACCGTTCACTGAGCGCTGTCGGTGCCCGATCTACTTGCTCAACGGAGAGATCCTGATGGTTACTTCGCGCTCCACGGCCGCCGCCCGGCCGGAGGGGGCGTCGCCGCGACGCCGTGGCGCCGTGCTGGAACGAGCCATTCTGGAGGCCGCGCTCGAACAGCTGGGCAGCGTCGGCTGGAACGGCCTGACGATGGAGGGTGTCGCGGTCGGCGCCCAGACGGGCAAAGCCGCGGTGTACCGGCGCTGGCCGTCGAAGGAAGACCTCGTCGCGGACGCCCTCCAGGCCGGGCTGCCGACCCTCGACGAGGCGCCCGACCTCGGGAGCGTCCGCGAGGATCTGTACGCGCTGTGCCTCCGGATCCGGGACGTGATGTTCTCCAGGCCCGGCCATGCACTGCGCGCGGTCCTTCACGAATGCGACGCAGAGTCCGCGCAGCGGTTCCACGAGCTGATCGTCGCGGGGGTGACCGAACCCTCCACCCGACTCTTCGAGGATGTGCTGCGGCGCGGAATTGAGCGCGGTGACGTGAGGGCGGACGCCGTCGACGGCCTGGTGCTCGACGTGGTCCCCGCCCTGATGATGTACCGCTCCAAGGTGTGCGGAAGCGAATGGTCGGACGATGAGATCGCCGACATGATCGACCGGGTCATGGTTCCGCTGCTCCGCGCCGGGACCACCTGAGGGGAATCCGGGTATCGCGGGCGGCGCCGGGCGGCGTAACCTGGCTGGCGCCATGCCGTACGAACCTCCCACCCACACTGTCGAGCGATCGCTCCGAGCGACCACCGGCGCCAGGATCGTCGCCGGAGTCGACGAGGTCGGGCGCGGGGCGTGGGCCGGCCCCGTCACGGTGTGCGCGGCCGTCACGGGACTGCGCCGCCCGCCGACCGGACTCACCGACTCCAAGCTGCTCACCCCCAAGCGCCGCACCACGCTGGCCGCGGAGCTGGAGCAGTGGGTCACGGAGTACGCGCTTGGCGACGCCTCTCCGCAGGAGATCGACGAACTCGGGATGACCGCGGCGCTCCGGCTCGCCGCGGTCCGGGCCCTCGAAGGGCTCCCCGTCCGGCCGGACGCCGTGATCCTCGACGGCAAGCACGACTACCTCGGCAGCCCCTGGCAGGTCCGTACGGTGATCAAGGGTGACCAGTCCTGCGTCGCCGTGGCCGCCGCCTCCGTGATCGCCAAGGTCCGGCGGGACACCGCCATGGCCGAGCTCGAGGCCGGGACCGAGGGCTGCGCCGCGTTCGGCTTCGCGGCGAACGCGGGCTACCCTTCGCCGGTCCACAAGGCCGCGCTGGAGGAGCTGGGGCCCACCCCGTACCACCGCCTCTCCTGGTCGTACCTGGACGCGTTGCCGCGGTGGCGCCACCTCAAAAAGGTCCGCCTCTCCGCAGAGGCGGCCGCGCTGGAAAGCGGGGGCCAACTCGGCTTCGACTTCTGAACTTCCGGCTGCCGAGCCCTTCTCCAGGGGCCGCCGGAGCAGCCGGGGCGCGCACCCGTGCGCCCACCCGCCGACGCCCCGCGCGGCGGCGTTTGATAGACATCCACCCATGCCTCTCACCCCCGAGGAGCCTCAGATTCACGAGAGCGCCCAGGGTCCCCGCGCCACCGCGGCCGCCGGCCGTCCCGCGTCGACCCCTCGTCCCGTACCCGGCCCGCGTTCCGCGGCCTCCCCGCGACCCGGCCGCCCGGTCCCCGGCCCGGCCAGGCCCGCGCCGCCGGCCCCGCGGCCGCAGCCCGGTGCCGGCCAGTCCCCGGCCACCGGCCCGGAGAATCGTTCCGACCAGCGGTCCACTCCGCAGCTCCAGGTCATCCCGGCCCCGGCCGACGGTGCGCTGGATGCCGCCGAGGAGGCTCTGGACCTGCTCCTGGAGAGCGGCCGGGCGCCCGGCGAGGTCCTGGTCCTGACCACCGGCGACCAGCACCCGTGGACGGCTCACGAGCTGTCCTTCGGCGAAGCCGCCTACTGGGCCCAGCAGGACACCGGCGACGACGTGTTCTTCGCGGACGCGGCCGCCGTCGAGCGGGCCGCCACCCGGCCCGTCGTGATCGTCGCCGTCAATGGCGGCAGCGACGAGACCGCCGCCCGGGCCCTGCCGCTGGCGATGGCCCGCGCGGGCGTGCTGCTGATCGTCTGCGGCGATCCGGCGCGTGTCGCGGCGCTCGTCGGCGCCGGCGTCTGACCGGACCGCACCGCTCCGCACGCTGACCGACCATCTCTCCCACCGGACCGGAGCCCGGCCCGGTGGGGGACGTGATCGTCAGCGGGCGGCGACCCGGCGCAGCGGTTCGGACGCTCCGCCCGCCGTCCTCGGCGTGAGGTGGCCGACCTCGCCCGTGTCGCTCCCGAGCGGGACCGGTGTCGAATCGGAGCTCGGCCGACGGCCGCCCCGACCCTCACCGAGCACCTGCCAGCCCCCGTGCGTCAGCGTGATGTACGCGCCGCAGCGGAGCCCGTGCAACGTGCAGGCGTCCCGGAGCCCCCACATCCAGGCCCCGTCCTCCTCCGTCCAGCGCTCGTCGCCCTCGCGGCAGTAGAGCAGGACCGCGGTCCGCACCGGGGCACGGCGCCGGAGGTCGTGCGGGATCACCCGCCGCAGCTGCGCGAGGAGCGCGTTGCGGAACTCCCAGCCGTCCGCGGGCAGGGCGCGCCGGACGAACGAGGCACTGGCGGTGAGCCGCTCCTCGTGGTCCAGGACCGCCACGATCGCCGTCGAGGGTGTGGGAGTGTGGCGTGAGTGGAGGCCGCTGACGACCTCGCGGGGATTGCCGAGCAGGGGGATTCCCGCCGCGGCCCACTCGGCCGGTTCGAGCGTCCGTGAGAGGCGACTGGCGGACCCGGGCGGCGAAGTGGTCGAGGCGGCTGTGGACGGAGCGAATCCGAGGGTCACGGTCCTCCCTTCGGATACGCGCCCGCACAGCGGGCAGGGTCGGGTGAGGGCGCAGCACGGCACGGTCCTTCAGGGCCGCTGACGGGCCGTGCGGGGCGGTTTCCCAATTCTGGCGCGCCCCGAGCGCGAGCGGCAATGAGCAATTGCGGTCACTGACGGGAATGCGGCGGTATGCCTTTCATATCCCTGCCCAGTTGCCCATTGTTCACTCCCCGTTTCCCCTCCTGTTTCACCCCGAGGGCGCGAGCCCCAGCGGAAACATTCGTTCCGCCTCAGGCTGCCCCCGACCGCTCGCGCCTCGGTCGAGCGGCGTGCGAGTACGGCGTCACGCTGAGTGAGTTGGGCGATTGTCCGTGGCATCGGGTTGCATGGGGTCATGGACAACCAGGAGCTCCGCGCCGAAGCCGATGCCATCCTCGCCGAGCTCGTCGGCGCGCCGGGAGGTTCGGCGCGGCTGCGGGAGGACCAGTGGCAGGCGGTGGCGGCCCTGGTGGAGGACCGCAGGCGGGCCCTGGTGGTGCAGCGGACCGGCTGGGGCAAGTCGGCCGTGTACTTCGTCGCCACGGCGCTCCTGCGCCGCCGGGGCTCCGGCCCCACGGTGATCATCTCGCCGCTCCTCGCCCTGATGCGCAACCAGGTCGAGTCGGCCGCGCGGGCCGGCATCCAGGCGCGCACGATCAACTCGGCCAACCCCGAGGAGTGGGACACCATCTACGACGAGGTCGAGCGCGGCGCGACCGACGTGCTCCTCGTCAGCCCGGAGCGCCTCAACTCCGTCGACTTCCGTGAGCAGGTGCTGCCGAAGCTCGCGGCCACGACCGGTCTCCTCGTGGTCGACGAGGCGCACTGCATCTCCGACTGGGGGCACGACTTCCGGCCCGACTACCGGAGGCTGCGCGCGATGCTCGCCGAACTCGCCCCCGGAGTACCGGTACTGGCCACCACCGCGACGGCCAACGCGCGTGTGACGGCGGACGTCGCCGAGCAACTGGGTACGGGCGCCGGCGAGGCCCTCGTGCTGCGCGGCCCGCTGGAGCGGGAGAGCCTGCGCCTGGGCGTGGTCCGGCTCCCGGACGCCGCGCACCGCCTGGCCTGGCTCGCCGAGCACCTGGACGAGCTGCAGGGGTCGGGGATCATCTACGCCCTCACCGTGGCCGCCGCCGAGGAGGCGACCGCCTTCCTGCGCCAGCGCGGCTTCACCGTGGCCTCCTACACCGGGCGGACAGAGAACGCCGACCGGCTCCAGGCCGAGATCGACCTTCAGGAGAACCGGGTCAAGGCGCTCGTCGCGACCTCCGCGCTGGGCATGGGCTTCGACAAGCCCGACCTCGGCTTCGTGGTGCACCTGGGGTCGCCCTCGTCGCCCATCGCCTACTACCAGCAGGTCGGCCGTGCGGGACGCGGTGTCGAGCACGCCGACGTGCTCCTGCTGCCGGGCAAGGAGGACGAGGCCATCTGGCGCTACTTCGCCGACACCGCCTTCCCGCCCGAGAGCCAGGTCCGCCAGACCCTCGCGGCCCTCGCCGACGCGGGAAGGCCGCTGTCCGTACCGGCCCTGGAAGCGGCCGTGGATCTTCGCCGCACCCGGCTGGAGACCATGCTGAAGGTCCTCGACGTGGACGGGGCCGTCAAGCGGGTCAAGGGCGGCTGGACGTCCACAGGACAGCAGTGGACCTACGACGCCGAGCGGTACGCGTGGGTGGCGCGGCAGCGGGCGGCCGAACAGCAGGCCATGCGCGACTACGTGAGCACCTCCGGGTGCCGGATGGAGTTCCTGCGCCGGCAGCTGGACGACGAAGGCGCCGTCCCGTGCGGTCGCTGCGACAACTGCGCGGGCCCCTGGGCGGATTCCTCCGTCTCCTCGGAGACGCTGACCGGAGCGACGAAGGAGCTGGACCGCCCGGGCGTGGAGGTCGAGCCGCGCCGGATGTGGCCGACGGGGATGCCCGCTCTGGGCGTCGACCTCAAGGGGCGCATCCCCGCCGGAGAGCAGTGCTCCACCGGCCGCGCCCTCGGGCGGCTCTCGGACATCGGCTGGGGCAACCGGCTGCGCCCGCTGCTCGCCGACAGCACCCCCGACGGTCCGGTCCCCGACGACGTCCTGAAGGCCGCGGTGGCCGTACTCGCCGACTGGGCGCGCTCCCCGGGCGGCTGGGCGCCGAACGTCCCGGACGCCTCCGCCCGGCCGGTGGGCGTCGTCGCGCTGCCGTCCCGGACCCGCCCGCAGCTGGTGGGCACCCTCGCCAGGGGAATCGCCGACATCGGCCGCCTCCCCTTCCTGGGCACCCTGGACTACACCGGGCCGGACGGCGCCCACGCGGCTCGCCGCAGCAACTCCGCCCAGCGCCTCAGGGCGCTCTCCGGCGCCTTGACCGTCCCGCAGGACCTGGCGGAGGCACTGGCCGGCACCCCCGGCCCCGTCCTGCTCGTGGACGACAGCACCGACTCCGGCTGGACCCTCGCGGTCGCCGCCCGCCTGCTCCGCCGGGCCGGTGCGGAACAGGTCCTCCCCCTGGTCCTCGCCACCGCGGGCTGAGGCCCTCGCGAGCTGTCCTGCGCATGGCTCCGCACGCTGCCCGACGGGTCCGACGGGCAGCCCGACGGGCCGTCAAACGGTCACGAGCATAGGCGTTTCGGTGTCTTCGCGCCGCCGACCCTGTGGACAACTCCACGAGGTCGACGGTGTCGCGTTCCGGGAGTTATCCACAGGGGTTTCGCGATTCGGGAGATCACGAGACCGTCGTGACCATGAACGCGAACCACCACGAAACCAGCGGACCTTCCCGCAGCGACCGGATCGTCCTGCGCGGCCCGGCGGAACTGGCCGACGCCCTGCCCTACATGCTGGGCTTCCACCCCACCGACTCCGTCGTCCTGGTCGGCCTCCACGGCGAGCACGGCCGCTTCGGCGGTCGCGTCAGGCTCGGCATCCCGCGCTCACCCCGCGAATGGGCGTCCACCGCGGACCACCTCGCCGAGTGCCTTGTCGAGAGCGGCGAGCGGAACGGCGACCGACCGGACGGGATCGTCGTCTTCCTCTGCCAGGACCCGGAGCCCGGCGAGGCCGCCGCCAGGGTCATGGAACGGCTCCGCCCCTTCGCGCAGCGGCTGCGCACCGCCTGCGGCGCCCTCGACATCCCCGTCTACGAAGTCCTCTGCATCTCCGACGGGCTGTACTTCTCCTACTGCTGCCCCGACGACCGGTGCTGCCCGCCCGGAGGGACGCCCATGGGGCTCGCCGGCACCTCGGTGGCGGCCGCGACCGCCACCTACGCCGGAATCCAGGTACGGGGCTCGCTGCGGGACATGGAGGCCCGGCTCAAGCCCCGCGGCGTGCCCGCGGACGAACCGCAGCGCGCCGCCCTGGACGCGGCCGCCGCCTCGATCGTGCCCCGGATCCTCGAAGGCCCACCCGGCCGGGCCCGGGAAGAAGTGCGCGAGGCGACGCTGCGCACCGCCCGCGAGATCCTCCGCCGGTTCGCCGGCCCGGAGGGCCGCACACCGCCTCCCGGCGGCGTGGCGGCGGCCGACGCCGCCGACGACGCCCTGATCGGTACGGAGGAGGCCGCCGCGCTCATCCTGGGACTCCAGGACCGAGCCACCCGGGACCGGGCCGCCGAATGGATGGAGGGCTGGGAGGGCACCGCCGCCCTGCGGCTCTGGCGCGTCCTGGCCCGCCGCTGCGTCACGCCCTACCAGGAGCACGCCGCCGCACCGCTCACCCTCGCGGGCTGGACGGCCTGGTCCACGGGCGACGAGCCGACTGCCCGCGTCGCCCTGGGACTCGCCCTCGACGCCGATCCCGAGTACGTCTTCGCCCGACTGCTGCACCAGGCCTGCAACGAAGGACTCGACCCCGAGTCGCTGCGCTCCTGCCTGAGGAGCGAGCGGGACTCCCGCGCCGCTGCCGAGCAGGCCGCTCCCACGGCGACCCGCCGGGTCGCGACGCGGGCCGCCGCCCGCCCGCAGGGCGCCCGGCACGGCCTCAGGAAGCCCGGCCGCCAGGCCGGTGGCGACCGGCGGGCACCCGCCGGAGTGCGGCCGAGCGGCCCCGCCACGAGCAGGCCGAGGAGCGTGGCCCCGCGCCCCGGCGGCCGGCGGGGCAGCAGGAGCGGGCGATGACGACCGTGACCCGGCCGCCCGCGCGCGCGTTCACCTCTCTGGCGGAGACGGACGCACCCCTCCGCCGACGCCCCGCCGGCCGCCCGGACCGCACAGAGAGCACCCCACACCCGCCATGGCCCTCAGCCCCGTCCCGGCCCCCGGGCGCCCCGCAGGACACCCGAAGGGGCTCGCGCACGGACAACCGTCCGGCGCGGGCGCCACGCCCCCACGCGGGGTGCGGCCGGGCGAACTGCCCTCGGTGCACGGCGCGCTCCTCTGCGTCGCCCTGCCCGCCCTCGCCGTCTGCGCCGAGCACGGCCAGCTCACGGGAGACGGACCCGAGGGCGTGTACTCGGCGGGACGACGGCTGCTGTCCCGCTGCGTCCTGCGGGTGGCCGGGCGCGAACCCCTCGCCCTCCAGGGCCGGATGGCCTCCGCCGACCGGGCCGTCTTCCTCGGGGCCCTGCGCGTCCCGGGGGGCGCGGGACCCGATCCCGGGCTCGTCGTCGAGCGCTCACGAGGCGCCGACGGAGCCGAGCGCATCACCCTGCGCAACGCGACCTCCCGACCTCTCCGCCTCCCTGTGGAGATCGCTCTGGGCACGGATCTCGCGGACCTGGGCGCGGTCGCGGCCGGCAGGACGGGACCCGAACTCGCCCCCAGCGTCCACGGCACCGGACTGCGCTGGACCGCGACCGACGGACGATCCGTCGCCGTCACCGCGGACCCGCCGCCCATGGACGCCCTGGCGGCGGCCGGGGTCCTCCGATGGGAGGCCGAACTGGCGCCCGGAGCACCGTTCACGATCCGGCTGCAGGTGCGCGGCGACCGTACGGCCGGGGCCGCCACCGCGGGAGTCGGCACAGGACGACCGGGCGGCCACCTCGTCGCCGAGGCACGGGCGGAGGGCGACGACCCGCGCACGGGCGAGCTGCTCAGCGCCTGTGTGGAGGACCTGCGGGCGCTCCTCCAGCGCGATCCCGCCCACCCCGCCGACGTCCACCTCGCGGCAGGCGTCCCCTGGCGCTGCGGACCGGTCACCGCCGAGGCCCTCTGGGCTGCCCGCATGGTCCTGCCCCTCGGCACCCGGCTGGCCGCGACCACGCTCCGCGCGCTGGGACGCGCCCAACTCCAGGGTGCCGGACCCGAGTCCGGGCGCCTGCGGGGCCCCCTCCGGGACGCGGGCCCGTACCTCCCGCCCCGCTGCACGGGCGTCGAGGCCACGCTCGCCTTTCCCGTCGTGCTCGCGGAGGCCCGCCGCTGGGGGCTGCCCCCCGCGGACCTGGAGGAGCTCCTTCCCGTGGCCGAACGCTGCCTGGGCTGGCTGCGCCGTACCGCAGGCGCCGACGGCTTCGTGTCCGACCCGGGGCCCGCCGGTCCCTGGCGGGCCGAGACCCAGGCCCACGCGCACCGTGCGGCACTGCTCGGCGCCGACCTGCTCGACGCCTGCGGGAGACCCGGGGGAGACTCCCTGCGCGAGTGCGCGCGGACCCTGCGCGAGCGGTTCCGGCGCGAGTTCTGGCTCGACGACCCGGCAGGGGGCCGTCCCGCCGTCGCCCGTGCACCCGACGGGCGGACCTGGTCCCAGTTGGGCGGCTGGGCCGCGCACCTGCTGGACACGGGACTGCTGGGCGGCGGCGGGTACGCGCAGGGACTGCTGGACAGGGCCGAGACCGAGCAGCTGGCCAGACTGCTCGCCACCCCCGCCCTCGACTCCGGCTGGGGGCTCCGCGGGCTGGGAACCAAGGAACCCGGCCACAACCCCTTCGGCCACCGGGCCGGTGCGGTCCGGATCCACGAGACGGCGGTCGCCGTGGCCGGGCTCGCCGCTGCCGGCCACGAGAAGGAGGCCGCCTCCCTGCTGCGCGGGCTGCTCGACGCCGCGGCGGCCTTCGGGTACCGCCTCCCCGAGATGTACGCGGGGGAGCAGCGGACGGCGGGAGGGCGCCCGGTGCCGCACCCGGCCGCGTGCAGACCGGCGGCCGTCGCGGCGGCCGGAGCGGTCCAGGCGCTCGTCGCCCTCGCCGGGATCCGGCCCGATGCGCCGGGGCGTTCCGTGTCGGTCCACCCGATGCCCTCGGCGCCGCTCGGAGCGATCAGGCTGTCGGGGCTCGTGGTGGCCGGTGAGCCCTTCGCCGTGCGGGTCGGCAGGCTCGGTCTCGGTATGGTCGAGGAGGCCGCAGAGGGCCTTCAACTGGGGGTGTGACGGGATGCCGGGCGCAGACACGACGGAAGCTTCACGGCGTGGCGAAGAAGTCGTCGCAGATCCTTCCGCGAGGCGTGTTTATCGTCAGGGAGACGACTATGATCGCGGCATGTCTCCCTACGACCCGTCGGCCTATCCGCCTTTCGCTGTCACCGTCGATCTGGTCGTGCTCACCGTGCGGCGCCACGCGCTGTGCACCTTGATCGTGAAGAGAGGGGAGCCGCCGTTCCAGGGGCGGTGGGCCCTCCCCGGCGGCTTCGTGCGCGAGGGCGAGGACCTCGGCGCCGCGGCCGCCCGTGAGCTCGTCGAGGAGACCGGGCTCCGCGCACACGACCCGGGTGACCCGCCGCCCGTACCGGGCAACGGCGCGCACCTGGAGCAGCTGGCCACCTACGGGGCTCCCGACCGCGACCCGCGCATGCGGGTCGTCAGCGTCGCGCACCTGGCCCTGGCCCCGGACCTGCCCGCGCCGCGGGCGGGCGGGGACGCGAACAGCGCCCGCTGGGCCACGGTCGGGGAGCTGCTCGGCGAGGACGGGGCCGCCGGAGACGGGGAGGCCGGGGGAGAGGGAGGCCCGGGTCGGGGAGCCGAGCCGCTCGCGTTCGACCACGCCCAGATCCTCGCGGACGGAGTGGAGCGGGCCCGCTCCAAGATCGAGTACTCCTCCCTTGCCACGGCCTTCTGCCCGCCGGAGTTCACCGTCGGCGAGCTGCGGCGCGTCTACGAGGCCGTCTGGGGCGTCGCCCTCGACCCGCGCAACTTCCACCGGAAGGTGACCGGCACGCCCGGCTTCCTGGTCCCGGCCGGTGGCACCACGACCCGTCAGGGAGGGCGACCCGCACAGCTCTTCCGAGCAGGTGGAGCCACCCTTCTCAACCCGCCGATGCTGCGCCCCGAGGTCTGACCGCCCCGGTCGCACGGCGCCAGGGACGCCAGCCCTGCGCCGAAAGTCCGAAATGTAGCGTTATCTTGCTGCGGTAGCGCCGCCCTGCCGCGGAGCGGTGTCACCTACCGCGAGAGAAGCGATGCTCCAGGCAATCGGACTGACCAGCACACCCCGCCGCGATCGCCCGCCCGCCGTGGACGATCTGACCTTCGAGGCGCCGCCAGGGTCCGTGACCGCGCTCCTCGGCCCTCCGGGCTCCGGCAAGACCACCACGCTCCGGCTCATGCTGGACCTCGATCCCGGCCGGGGGATCACGTACTTCCGAGGTCGGCCGCTGCACGGCGTGGCCCATCCGTCGCGCGAGGTCGGCGTGCTCCTGGGCGACGTCCCCGGGCACCCCTCCCGCACGCTCCGCGGGCAGCTGCGGATGCTCGGCGCCGCTTCCGGAACTCCCGCCGCGCGGACCGGTGAAGTGCTGCGGTCCGTCGGGCTCGCGGGCCTCGAAGGGCGGCGGATCGGCACTCTCCCGCTCGGGGCCGAGCGCCGACTCGGCCTGGCGTGCGCGCTGTTGGCCACCCCGCACGCCCTGCTGCTCGACGAGCCGGCCGCCGGTCTCTCCGCTGCCGAGAGCGCGGGGGTCCACGAACTCCTGCGGGCGCACGCGGTCGGCGGCGGAACGGTTCTCTACACGACACAGGACCCCAAGGACGCGGCCCGCAACGCCGACCGGGTCGTCACCCTCGACCGCGGCCGGCTCCTCGCCGTCCAGGACGCGACCGAGTTCGCGCGCACCCGGATGCGCCACCGCGTCACCGTCCGCACCCCCCACGTCGCGCGCCTGGCCGCGGCCGTGACCCAGGAGGCCAGGGCCGCCCGCCGGCCGGTCGAGGCGGTCGCGGGGGAGGGCAACCTGCTGTCGGTCTACGGCAGCGACTGTGCCACCGTCGGCGACACCGCGTTCCGGCACGGCGTCGTGGTCCACCGACTCGCCGACGAGACCGGCGACACGGCGCAGGCGCCCCCGTCCACGCGCCTGTCGCCGTGCGGGCGCCCGGCCCCGGAGGCCGGCCCGTCCGGGGCCGACGCCACCGAGCAGGAATCCGACGGGCGCCCGGCGGAGTCCTCGCGGGAAGCCGGGCAGGGGTTCGGCGCCACCGCGCGCGGCGACTCGGCCGACGGGAGCACCCGCGCCCGGAAGCCGGCCCGCTCGCCCTCGCGCCCCCTGCGGTACGAGTTCCACCGGCTCGTCGGCGTGCCCAGCTCCGGGCTCGTCGTCGCGACGGTCCTGCTCGTCTCCGTGACCCTCGCCCTGCTCCTCGCGCGTGGAGGCTCGGCCGCGCTGCCCGCCGTCCTGGCCGGCTGGCCGACGATCTCCCCGCTGCCGCCCGCCGCCCTCGGGGCGGGTCTGATCGGGGCCTTCTCCTTCGGCGAGGAGTACCGCTACCCCGCGCTCACCGCGGGTCGCGGCGCCGTCCCCCGGTGGCTCGGCCTGCTGCTCGCCAAGCTCGCCGTGGCGGCGGCCGTCGCCCTCGGGCTCGGTGCGCTCGTCGCGGCGGCGGACCTGGCGGCCCTGAGGCTCGTCTACGGCGGCGACTTGATCCCCGTACCGGACAACTGGCCATCGCTCTGTGCGAGTTGGCTGGGCCTGCTCGTCGGGTGCGCCTGGGCGGGGGTGCTGGGTGCCGGGGTGTTCCGGGCCGCCGCCGCGGGCGTGGCCGCGGTCCTCGCCGTACCCGTCGCCCTCGTCCCGGTCCTGCAGCATGTGCTGACCGGTCCGTCGGTGCGCTCGGTCGCGGGGCTGCCGGCCCGGTTGCGCGAGATCGCCGGCCCGCAGTGGTCCCCGGACGCGGACCGGTGGTTGGCGGGGGCGCTGCGGGTGGTCGGGCAGCCCGCGGGAGTGGCGCTCTCGCTGATGTTGACAGGGTTGCTCTGTGCCTATGTGTTCACCGGGCTTCGCCGGAGGGCCCGTTGGTGATCACGCGCGGATCGAAAGCTTCCGGTTTCCGGGTAACTACCTTGAAAATTGCCCCCTATGTCCGAATAATCGTCAATTGTGTAGGGGGTGCCGATCACCCTTTCGTGTGCTTTTCACCAAAGACCTCAAGGGTCACGGAAGCAACGCCGACAAAGGATGCGTGAGTACCCTTGCGCACACCATGATGACCGCCGCCCGTTCCGTCGAGTCCGGCCTCGGCACCCCGGGCGATCTCGACCGCTACCCCTACGCGGAGGCGCCCGGAGCCGGCCGCGTGGGTCCGCCCTCCTGGGAGGGCGTGGACACCGACCTGGGCCGCGTCGGCCGCCGCAGCGCCGGCAGCCGGGGCCGGGGGCTCCACGGCCAGCTCGTCCAGCAGCTCGGTCAGATGATCGTCTCCGGCGACCTCGGGGCCGACCGCCCGCTCGTCCCCGAGGAGATCGGCCAGCGCTTCGAGGTCTCACGCACCGTCGTGCGCGAGTCGCTGCGCGTGCTGGAGGCCAAGGGCCTCGTCAGCGCCCGCCCCAACGTCGGCACCCGGGTACGGCCCGTCAGCGACTGGAACCTCCTCGACCCCGACATCATCGAGTGGCGCGCCTTCGGCCCGCAGCGCGACGACCAGCGCCGCGAGCTGAACGAGCTGCGCTGGACCATCGAGCCCCTGGCCGCCCGGCTCGCCGCCGGACACGGTCGCGAGGACGTCCAGCAGCGCCTCGCCGACATGGTCGAGATCATGGGCCACGCGTACGCCCAGGGTGACGGGATCACGTTCTCCCGCGCGGACACCGAGTTCCACTCCCTGCTCATCCAGCTCGCCGGGAACCGCATGCTGGAGCACCTCTCCGGCATCGTCGGCGCCGCGCTCCAGGTCTCCGGAGGCCCCGTCACGGGCTGCGACCGCCCGGGCGAGGCCTGCCTCGGCCACCACGCCAGGATCGTCGACGCGCTGGCGACGGGGGACGCGCAGGGTGCCGAAGCCGCCATGCGCCAGCTGCTGACCGTCCACCCCGAGGTGGAGCGCGTCGTTCCCGCCCCCCGCGAACACTGACCGCGGGCCGTGGCCGGGAGCGCGGAGGCGCGCGCATCGCGTGCCGCCGGGTCCGAGCGCGGTCCGGGGAGCCCGGTCGGGTCTCCCCGGATGGCGCCAGGGTTCCGGCGGCGCGAATGTGTCATGATTTACCACTTCGGCCGTTTCGCCGTGAATGAGGTGTGACTCGGGCCACGAAGATTGGGCGTAACACTCCTCCGAGCCGTGCGATGACCTAAGAGGTGACAGCCGAGGAAGGAATACAGCAGCCGTTGAGGGCGCTGTGCAGTTCCCCGGCCCAGCCCGCGCCGTCGGCACATGTCCCGCCGACGGTCGTCGGCTCCGGCCCTCTCCAGGGCGGGGCCGGAAGCCGTTTCCATCGTTCCGAGAGGTTGTTCGTGTCGGCCAGCACATCCCGTACGCTCCCGCCGGAGATCGCCGAGTCCGAGTCTGTGATGGCGCTCATCGAGCGGGGAAAGGCTGATGGGCAGATCGCCGGCGATGACGTGCGTCGGGCCTTCGAAGCCGACCAGATTCCGCCAACCCAGTGGAAGAATGTTCTGCGCAGCCTCAATCAGATCCTCGAGGAAGAGGGTGTGACGCTGATGGTCAGTGCAGCGGAGTCGCCGAAGCGCGCCCGCAAGAGCGTCGCTGCGAAGAGCCCGGCCAAGCGCACCGCCACCAAGACCGTCACTGCCAGGACGACCGTGACGAAGACGACCGTCACGGCCGCGACGGCTGCCGCGACGGACGGCGACGACCTGGCCGACGAGGCCGGATCGCCCGCCAAGAAGGCGGCCGCGAAGAAGACCGTCGCCAAGAAGACGGTGGCCAAGAAGACCGTCGCCAAGAAGACGGCGGCCAAGAAGACCACGTCCAAGAAGGACGCCGACGAGCTCGTCGAGGGCGAAGAGCTCCTCGAGGACGTCGCACCCGGCAAGGGCGAAGAGGAAGAGACCGAGGGCGAGAGCAAGGGCTTCGTCCTGTCCGACGAGGACGAGGACGACGCTCCGGCGCAGCAGGTCGCCGTCGCCGGTGCCACCGCCGACCCGGTCAAGGACTACCTGAAGCAGATCGGCAAGGTCCCGCTGCTCAACGCCGAGCAGGAGGTCGAGCTCGCCAAGCGCATCGAGGCCGGTCTGTTCGCCGAGGACAAGCTGGCGAACTCGGACAAGCTCGCTCCGAAGCTCAAGCGCGAGCTGGAGATCATCGCCGAGGACGGCCGTCGGGCCAAGAACCACCTCCTGGAGGCCAACCTCCGACTGGTGGTCTCCCTGGCCAAGCGCTACACCGGCCGCGGCATGCTCTTCCTGGACCTGATCCAGGAGGGCAACCTGGGTCTGATCCGCGCGGTCGAGAAGTTCGACTACACCAAGGGCTACAAGTTCTCCACGTACGCCACCTGGTGGATCCGTCAGGCGATCACCCGCGCCATGGCCGACCAGGCCCGCACCATCCGTATCCCGGTGCACATGGTCGAGGTCATCAACAAGCTCGCGCGTGTGCAGCGCCAGATGCTCCAGGACCTGGGCCGCGAGCCCACCCCGGAGGAGCTGGCCAAGGAGCTCGACATGACCCCGGAGAAGGTCATCGAGGTCCAGAAGTACGGCCGTGAGCCGATCTCCCTCCACACCCCGCTGGGCGAGGACGGAGACAGCGAGTTCGGTGACCTCATCGAGGACTCCGAGGCGGTCGTGCCGGCCGACGCGGTGAGCTTCACGCTCCTCCAGGAGCAGCTGCACTCCGTGCTCGACACCCTCTCCGAGCGTGAGGCGGGCGTCGTCTCGATGCGCTTCGGCCTCACCGACGGCCAGCCGAAGACGCTGGACGAGATCGGCAAGGTCTACGGCGTGACGCGAGAGCGGATCCGTCAGATCGAGTCGAAGACGATGTCGAAGCTGCGCCACCCGTCGCGTTCGCAGGTCCTGCGCGACTACCTCGACTAGGAGCTGACCGCGATCAAGGCCTCGACCTGCACGCATGTGCAAGTCGGGGCCTTTTTCGTAGGAGCGCAGCGCTCCCAGCCCAGATATCTCGCGCCGCAGAGGCATATGCTTGCGACATGAGCGCAAATCTGGACATAACGTTGCTTCTCGACTCTTGGCTGCTTCATCTCTCTGCCGAGCGGAAGAGCGCGCAGACGCGCAAGACCTATCGCGATGGAGTCCGCGCGTTCCTGCGGTGGTGCGGGGCGGCGGATCGCCCTCCGGTCCTCGACCGGCCGACCGTGAACGCCTTCGTCTCGGCCTTGCTGGACGGTGGTGCAGAGGCGTCCACGGCGCGGTCGCGGCAGCTGGCCGTGCGCCGTTTCTCTGCATGGCTTGCCGAGGAGGGCGAGATCGCTGACGATCAGCTCGTGAGTCTCAAGCCGCCAAAGCTTGATCACAAGGTCGTGGAGGAGCTCGACGATGGCCAGTGCCGGCTGCTGATCAAGGCGTGCGTTGGCCAGGATTTCCGTGACCGTCGCGACGAGGCCATCGTCCGGTTGATGATCGAGACTGGTGCGCGGGCGGGTGAGATCGTGGCCATGGAGATCAGGGATGTGGATCTCAAGGCGGGCATGGCGGTCGTCAGGCGTGGCAAGGGCGGCAAGAGTCGAACTGTGCCCTTCGGTGCACAGACCGGCCGTGCCATCGACCGCTACCAGCGGGCTCGCCGGACGCACCGGTTGGCCGAGACGCCTAACCTGTGGCTGGGGGACAGGAGCAAGGGCTTCACCTATCAGGCGTTGTACAGCGCGCTGAAGGTGCGAGCCGAAGCGGCTGGGATCCCGGACTTTCATCCGCACGTTCTCCGCCACACGGCTGCCGGGCGATGGCTTGCCCGGGGCGGTTCCGAGGGCGGACTCATGGCCGTAGCGGGATGGTCGCGCCGCGACATGATCGACCGGTACACCCGTTCGACGTCCGAGCGTCGTGCGGCCGAGGAGGCTCGCCGACTCAATCTGGGGGATCTGTGAGATACCTACCCCCCACGCAGCGTAGCCGCGCGCCGAGCGGCTCACCTTTTTCGCAACCCGAACAGATCGCGATGATGCTACGTTGCACCGCTTGCCGAAGGAAAGTGGCTTACATCACGGCGCGAGGCGATCTTGAATGGTGGAGGGGCGATCACCACGAAGATTGCGGCGTATTCGACTTCGACTCGGTGAAGGGAAAGACCGCACCGCTTCTCCGCAAGTACGACAGGACTGGCGAGCAGCAGCGAGCGGTCAACATCACGCCGCGTTCCGCATAGCGCGTGTTACGCTCGATGGTCCAGCGCCTCACACGCTGAGGAACCGTCGGCGATCGATGCTGCACGCGGCAGCGACTTGAACCGGTGGCCTAGTACAGGCCGAATGGCGGACCGGGAAGATCCTGAAGGATAGGACTTCCTGCTGCCATGACCGCGCATTCCATGAGCGCTGCCGAGCGTTCCATGCTCGCTCAGATTGCGGCCCATACGCTGTGGGCCAACTGCGAAGACCCCGCCGCACACACTGCCCCTGCTCGCAAGGCGTTCCTCGACCGCTTCGAGCGTGAGGTGGACCCTGACGGCACTCTCACCACCGCAGAGCGCGCACGCCGTGCTGAGCACGCACGACGGGCGTACTTCAAGCGCCTCGCCCTGGCGTCCTCACGCGCCCGTGCCGCCAAGGCTGCCGCCCGCCGAGTCACCGGGCCCCGAGGCGGTCGCGATGCCGAATGACGAGAAGCCTCGGTACTCGGACGCCGGAGGCGCCCAGAGCTACGACATCAGCGTCGTGACCTTCCTCGGGCAGCGGGCCCTGGTCGTGCAGCCGGCCATCCCCGACTCCGCCCCCGCCATGTTCAAGAACGGGCTTGCTATCCGCCGTGCTGCCAACCTGCACGGGCAGTGTCCTGACTGCGAGGCCCGCCCCCAGATGCCGAACCGCGAGGAGCGCCGAGCTCTGAACCGGGCCGGCGAGGCAGCGCAGGCGATCTTTTGCCACGAGGAGTGGTGCGGATGTCTGACCGACGACGAGGGCGGTGCTGTGTGAGCAGCTTCAGTCAGCCTGCCATCGACACAGTTCTCCCCCAGGTCGAGATTCCGCAACGGGAGTCGACTCAGTCTCCGTGGGATGCCGCCGGGTGGAACGCCGGAGCGTGGTTCGCCGCTGCCTATGGCCTCGCCCACGCTTCCGCCGAGGAACGAACGTCGAAGTACGACTTCTGGTTCGGTCCGGCTTCCGACAGCAACTGGGTCCGCCAGGCATTCACGAAGGTCGTCCTGGCCGAGAGAGCCCGCCTCAAGGCAGACCAGGATGGGCAGCAGACGAAGTTCGACGACCTGGAGCGGATGAAGACCACCGCCCGCGAGAGGATCAAGCGGGAGAAGGCCGAACGTCGGATCACCGGCGAGCTGTCCCCGGCCGCCGAGGTGTTTCTGAAGACGCTGAAGGCCGGCGTGCTGAGCGCCGACGACCTGGATGCCATGAAGGACCCCGACCCGATCGTGCCGGGGTGGCTTTACGGCGACTCCCTGAACTGGATCGCCGGCCCCTCGGGCACCTTCAAGTCGTTCATTGCGCACGACCTTGCCGCGCGGTACGGGAAGCCAGAGGCGACCTATCACGGCATCCCCATGGCCCACGGCAAGGCGCTGTACATCGCCGCCGAGGGTGCGTCCATGTTTAAGCATCGGAAGAACGCCTGGCAGAACTTCAACGGCAGGGTCGAGAACGTCTTCTACTACCCGGCCCCGATCCAGCTTGCCGACTTCGAGGAGCAGATGCCCGCGCTGATCGCGTACGCCAAGGCGGAGCGCTTCGGCATGGTCATCTTCGATACCCAGGCAATGTGCACCGTCGGTCAGGACGAGAACACCGCCGAAGGCATGGGCGTCATCATCAACGCCGGCCATAGTCTCCGTGAGGCTACCGGCGGGTGTGTGATCCTCGTCCACCATTTCGACAAGAAGGGCAATGGCATGCGCGGTTCCGGCGCCCAATATGCCGCCGCCAACACCGTTGTCGTCACACTGCGGGCCAGCGACGAGATGACCGTCAAGCTGTCCACGAAGAAGTCCGACGGCGGCAAGTCGAAGGACGACGAGGGTCGCGACGACATCACACTCCGGCTGGACAAGTGGGAGCCCAGGGATGGGGGTCATGGGTCGCTGTGCCCGAACAGGGAGATCATCGACGACTGGACCCGCCATGTCACGGAGAACCTTCCCCAGGTCGACCGTGAGCGCATGGGCATGCTGGAAATCATGGAAGAGTTCGCCCATGACGGCGGTGCACTGGTGGGTGACCTGCGGGACGTGATGAACCAGCTGAACCCTAAGGAGGGCGCCGCCTGGAAGTCGAACGACGCTCGGTCGCACGTCGGTGCCCTTATCCGGAAGGGCTGCGCCGAGAGGAAGGGTGCGCGCTACATCATCACTGAGACTGGCCGCAAGGTGCTCATTCGCTGGCGTGAGGAGCGTCCTGCGGCGGAAACCCCGGATGATTTCCGAGGGCGCGCCTGAGCCTCGCACAGTCCCACGCAGTCTGGCACCGTCCATCACCACCGTCGGTCATCACCATCCCCCTATTGCATAGGGGGAGGATCGATGGTGAAGTGGTGACGGCGACGGTGCCTCGATGGTGATGAATGATGAAATACCTGGTCAGGGCCTTGATCGGATGATGCCAGCGATGGTGATGCCTGATGACGGCCATGGTGACTGCACCCTCATCAGCACCCCCACGATGGTGACGATTTCGGTCGACCCCACCACCGATGCCACCATCTAGGCGTCACCAACAGCAGGTCAGACGGATGACTCGTCTGCCGCTGGCTGGCTATGGTCAGCGTCGGCCGGAACAGTGAATGTCACGTAGGTGCAGCGCCAATATTCACGGCGAAGTGCGGCTCATTGGAGAAGCGCTGCTGTATACGACCGTGAACTGCTTCAGCACCCGTCTGTATGCGACCAGATGCGCCTGAGCGTCTTGGCGCCGTTCTGGATCGGCCTCGGTCTGACCAGCATGTGCAGCGCACCACCGAAGCATGCCATCGGCAGCAATGGTCAACATGTGACACACAGCCCTGGCTCACTCCACTGACGTCGATGACACGCGAAAACGTAGTGCGGCACATCGAAGCTTGCGCTCACGCTGAGTATCCATTAGTCGATGGAGAGTAGCCGCCCCAGGTTGAACAGCGCCCGACGGTCAGCATCTGAGGGCAGAGCGCACGCATAGATTTCGGCTTGCACGAGAGCATCCGCCCGGTGCTCAGAAGCTACACCCGTATGCCCTCGACCGTGCCGTGTGCCTGAGCTCGATCGCTGGCGTACGCGCAGACAACGCTCAATGCCACGCCAACCAGGCCAGCCGCGGCGCCGGCGACCGTCGCCCCCTCTTCGTCCCATGGCGAAGCAGTGTGGCAGAACCCTCATGGGCCTGACCGCCAATCAGCCGGAGCCAGGAGCACTCAGGCCGAGGCCACACGCCGCAGCGAAGGCACGCCTGCCTACTTGGGTGGAGGTCGCTCCGGCAAAGACGGCCGCAGCGGCCACTTGCTAGCCCTCTTCGCCCCCAGCACACGCAGCGATGAACTGCCGAAGGCGGGGGGTGGGGGCACGACGTGTCTCCGGGCCGGCGGTCGACCCCGACCCGTCGACCGTTTCTCTCCCCGATGTGAAATTCCCACATGGTGCAGGTTGACCACCTCCAGGAAGCCGGCCAGCCCCATCGCACTGCGTCCAGCAGGGACCTCACAGAATTTGCCCATCGTCGGGGCTGGACGGCGGGCCTCACCGCCCCCGTCACGCCGCGGTGGCGGCCTACCCACTTCAGCAGTGAGACGGCGTCTTCGTGACGGCGGCACGGCTCTACGCCGAGGCGGCCCGGAAGGCATCCAGCATCGTCGAGCGTGATTACCTGATGTGTAAGGCCGCCCTGCTCAATACTCGCTGCGGGTCATCGATCAGTGGCTGTGCGGCTGCTTCCTGCGTCTTACGTCCGCAGTTGCTGAGGGTCCGGCCGATCTGCCAAGTCCCGGTCCGTGGCCTTGATCACTGAGTCGAACAGCCAAAGCAGCCGATACGACCGAGCTACGCCAAGTAGAAGCGCTCCCTCCACCATCCAGTGGATGCCGCCGGGATCGGTCTCCGTGGTGTCCAGCACTGTGGCCAGTAGGCAGACACCCGCGATCAAGAGGGTTGCCGAGAGAACACTGACCCAGTTCCGCCGGAATTGGGATGCCAAAGGCGCGGCAGTTCGCAGTGTCCGCATACGCCTCCCCGTAGCAGCTGCGTACTGCGAGATTGCCGCTGTAACGAAGCTGCCGACCAAAGCTACGACGGTGGCACCTGTCGTGTATATCTCCAAGCGCTGTTCACGGTCGGGCGCGCCCAAGATGTCGCCGCGTCCGGTCAGTGTGACCAGCAGACCATGAGCACCGAGGATGAATGCGGTGAGCACCCAGTCCGTTGCTGGCGATGATCGCCATCGCTGCAGCGATCTACGTGTTGTCTCCACCAGACTCGGCATTGCCACCCCTCCCCCGTACCGCCGCCGCCAGGGCTTTCGTCCCAGCTGCCTTCCAGGCTAGAGGTCGGCACTGACAGCGGCACGCAGTACTCGTTCGTGCTCGTGGGAGACCCGCTCCAGCTTGTTCAAAGCCACCTGGAGATCGATGGCGTGGCCGTTGCTGGAGGAGAACGGCACGACACATTTCGCGGTGATGCGCTCGCTCACGAAGTCGATCTTCTCGTCATCGGCCTCGCTGTGCCACGCTTCCATGCGGGCGCGGGCGCTGGCGGCGTCGACGATGTCAGAGTTGTCCAGCCAGTCCTCGACATCATTGGCGAACACCCGGGTGGAATCGAGGAGCCGGTTGTGCCCGCGGGCGCGGCGGCGCGGCGTGAGCGTGCGGGACTTCTTCGGCACTTCCAGGGTCAAGGTGATTACCATGTCCGGGTTGTCCTCGTGTAGGCGGCTGAGGGCGGTGCCGAGGTCGGAGCTGGCGCGCAGGGCGGTGGGGCTGTCGTAGGGCTCAGGGGCGATCCGTACGTTTAGCCTCTCGATAGCCACGGCGTGCTGGAGCTTCTCTCGGGAGCGGGCGTTGACCACCGGTCGCAGCTCGAGGTTGCGCACATCGGGGGCTGCTCGCACATCCTCGAGCCAGCGCCTGATGGCTTGGGATCGGGGGGCGGAGATACCTCCGGCCATGGTGGCGATGACGTTGCCGAAGGGGAGGAAGTACACCGTGGTGACGTCCACCAGTTCCTTGTCGGCGGCGAGTTGAAGGTGGCTAAGGGTGCCGTCGACGTGGTCGATGAGCTGTGGCACGTCCTGACGGCCCTTGGCAAGGAGCAGGTGCGGGGCGGTCTGGTGGGAGTCGACGGCGCCGATCAGGATGTCGTCGCCCGAGCGGACGGTGCGCTGCGGAGGCGGCTGGCTGCACAGCGCGCGAATCCGCTGAGCCCAGTCGCGGTGTGGGAGACGGGAGTGCGCCGGGGCGTCAGCGTCGGCGATTTCGTAGAAGTGGACGATTCTGTCTCGGTTGCGCGCGGCCATGCGTGAACTCCCCCTGTACGATCTCGAACGACATCGGAAACCAGCGTACCGAGAGCACAAGTGGGTGCCGAAACGATCAGGCCGGGCCGGGTGATTGCCACCCCGGCCCGGCCTGTCGATCCTACTCCTCCTCGAAGTGGGCTTGCAGTTTCAGGGTGTTGGCGTTCTCGGTGAGGGTGCGCACTTTATCCGCCGGGAAGCCTCCCTGCGCGGTCGCCTGGATTTCGACCGTGATCTCGACGTCGGCGCCAACGGCTTCGAGGTGCTGGAGGATCTCGAAGGCGAACTTGGTGGCCTGCTTGCTGTACTGCTCGGTACCGAGACGGGCGTGGGCGTAGAAGCGAGTCGGGACCCGGGGTAGCGGGGTCGGTGCCGGAGCCCCGGCGCCCGGCATGGAGCGCGTTGGAGTCGCTGTAACGCCGCTTGTGCCCTGGTCGGCGTCGCTGGCGTCGGCCCCGTGCGGGTCGGCCGGTTCCGGCCGCCGGACTGCGGCCGCGGCGCGGTCGGCCGCCTCCTGGGCGAGAGCGAGGTCGGCCCGCACGAGGAGGGTGCCGTCCGTGATCTGGCCGAACGAGACTCCCCGGCAGGGCAGGACGAGGCCCTGGTAACGGTCTGCGGCGGGGTCGTGGCCTGTGGCGAGGGCGAAGCCGTCGTTCTCCCAGGTGATGTGGTTCAGGACGTCCTCGATGCCCTGGTCGAGGACGCTGCGGTCGCGCAGCCGGTTCATGTAGGGATACTTGGTGTGCAGCTCCCACAGGCGGCCGACGGAGATGTGGCCGTCACGGTTCCAATCCTGGGCCAGCGCGTCCGTGATGCGCTGGTGGAGGACGGCGGGGGCCTGCTGGAGGTAGAGCATGCCCTCGCGCTTGAGGCGGTCGCCGACGTGGGGGGCGGCATCGTCAATGGTGGACAGGTCGACCTTGATGTCGACCCACTCGATCTTGGCTCCGGGGGTCTGCTCGGGGATGAGGATCCACCTGTAGGCCTTCGCGAGGCGTAGGGCGACCGTTTCGTCGGCCCTCTCCATACGGGTCCTGGCCTGCGTCTTCTGGCTGTCCGTCAGATCAAGCTGGACGTGCTGCTGGAGGACCTCCTTCCAGCCCAGGTACTCGCGGACGGCCTCGTCGACCTCCTCGATCTCCTTGCGGTCGGGTGCGAGGAAGACGAGTGCATTGCGGTGCTGGCGGGTTCCCGAGCGGTATTGGTCGAGGGCCTCCTGCGCGAAATGCAGGGCGTCGGTGTCGGGCACGCTCTTGGCGCTGCGGTGGGTGAAGCGGGGGTGCAGCAGGACCAGGCGGGCGGTGTCGTTGTCCGCGATCTCACTGGCAGGCAGGGGGGCGACGTGGACGCCGTTGAAGTTGCCGCGCACGCTTTGCAGGGGGCTGAGTCGGCGCACCACGTCCGCCCACACCTTGTCGGGGTCGTCGAGGAGCTTCTCGGCCTCGTCCTTGGCGGTGCGGGTGATGTTGGCGTGGGTGTCGTACCAGTGGCGTTCGCCGTCGCCGTAGAGGTAGGTAGAGCGGTCGGCGAGGGCGTTGAGCGCGGTGCGGAAGTTGCCCAGCGGCTCGCCTGGGATGGCCATGCCGAGCCGGATGTGCGCCTCGGACAGGCCCTTGCGGGCGGCGTTCACGCGGGGCGCGGAGCCCATGAAGACGGTACGGGCGACACGGCGACTCATGCCGCGCTGGCCGAGGACCGTCTTCTCGGCGTCGACGGCGGCCGGGGTGGAGTCAGGCCCGTCGACATCGGCGTCGATGATCGGCTTCCAGCGGTCCTCCAGGTAGTACGTCAGCTCCTGGTTGACGCGAGTGTCGTGTATCGGCACGTCGCCGGGCATGATCATGGGGCTCTGGTTCTGGTCTCGCCACAGGGCGTGGATGACGGTGCTCATCAGCCGCAGCACGCCCCGGGTCCGCTGGAACTTTGGAAGCGTGGACCAGTCCTCGTAGAGCCGGGCAAACAGCTCCGGGTGGATCGGGTACGTCGACTTGATCCGCCGCTCGTAGTCCATGGTGTCGCAGCCGGCTGGGAACTCGCGCTTCTCAGTGCCGTAGAACTGCATGTACAGCCGCGCCACCTTGTTGATCTCGGCCTGGACCTCGCTGGTGGGGGTCTGAAAGAGGCGGCGACGCACGATTTCGAAGGACTCGTCGGAGCTGGCAGGCCGCCACGCGTCGGCCTTGCGGTGGACGACGTTCTGCAAACGCTCCAGCGCGATCCGGTTGTTCTCCCCGCCGATGTCGTACTGGTCGGCGGCGCTGATTTCACCGGTCGTGGAGGCCGGGATGGACACCAGCAGCTGGGCCCCGTCGACGGAGGCAACGGCCTCGGTCAAGGACTGGGCGAAGGAGAAGTGCGTCTCGAAGGAGCCGGCGGTCAGGCCGTCATTGCCGAGCAGAGGGCCCGCGTACTGCACCCATTCGTCGATGAGGATGACACAGGGCGCGTAGGCGGCGATCAGGTTCTGGAGCAGGGCAGTGCCGGGGCTGGTGCTGGTGCGGTCCGCCTCGGCGATGATGTCGTACGCCTGCCTACCGCCGAGTCCCCAGGCGAGCTGGCCCCACATGGTGTTGACCGTGGTGCCGTCGGGCTTGACATCGGCCTGCCCGATGCCCAGTTCGTTGCCGACCAGCACAGCGCGGTGCACCGGACCGCCGGGCAATCCGCCGCCGGGCGCGGCGGCGATCAGCTCCTGCAGGTCCTGAGGAAGCCGGCTCACCTTCAGGCCTGGCGCGTACAGGTGATACAGCGCCATCATCGAGTGGGTCTTACCACCGCCGAAGTTGGTCTGGAGGTTGATGACCGGCGCAGCGTTTGAGTCGCCGCTGATCCGGCGCAGCGACTTGGTGAGCAGTTCTTCGAGGCCCTCGGTGAGGTACGTCCGCTGGAAGAACTCCTCCGGCTCGGTGTACTCGGCGGCGCCCTCACCGCGCGCCACCCGCCACAGGTCGGCGGCGAACTCGGAGGCGTTGAAGTCACCGCGCGCCACGTCCGGGTGCGGGGTGAGTACCTCGCGCCAGGGCCTCAGCCCCTCGGCTGCCACGCTCGGCACGGCACGCGCACGACGGGCTGCCTTTTTGGTCTCCTCCTCGGTCACCTGGCGTTGCAGCGTCTGCCGGGACTGCCGGATCTCGTCGACGAGCTTGGCGTCCGCGTGCACGGCCTGCAGCAACCGTTCCCCCGTGTCGAGCGCACGCAGGGTGTCGTCGGCGGAGAACGACGCGCTGTGCGCCCATCGGTTGCGTACGTCGTTCAGCTCGCTGGCGAACCCTCGGGCGCTGCCTGGCAGCAGGTGTCGGAAGTAGCTGCTCCAGTACCGCTGAAGTAGATTCAGCAAGAACTGCGGATCCTGCTTACCGATCTGCTTGCCCTGGCTCCTGGCCTCGCTCTCCGCGTCCTCGAACCAGGTCTCGCCCTGCCGCTTGATCATCTCCCGTTCCAGGAAGGGCAGCAGCCCCTCTGCGAGAGTCTCGATCATGCGCTGGACACGGTCTCGGTTACTCACCGCCATGATGCGGGTGTCCTGCCTTTCCGGCCGTCGAATCTTGTGCGGGCGTTCAGAAGAGAGGCTGGTGCGTGGGCTTGCTCGGGCCGCGCTTTTCGGCCGCGCGGGCTTCCGTTTGGAGGTCGGACCAGGAACTGGCCAGGTTGTTGAACCGCTGCCCGCTCTCCGACCAGCGGCGCCGGTCGCAGATGCTGTACAGCAGGTGGGCCAGGTCGCGGATGGTGTCCTCGTCGAACTCCCCGCGCCGCCGGATCCCGGCGAGCAGCTCACCGGCCGGCCCCAGGCCGGACCCAGAGCCCTTGCCCTCCAGCAGGCGGGACAGATGCATGGCCGCTTCCCACACAGAGATCCGGGCGTCGGTCTCCGGGTCGTACGACTCCGGCAGCTCGGCCGGGGCGACGAGCCACACCTTGCTGTCCCCGGACTTGGTGATCTGGGCATCCTGGAGCCCCTTCACCGACACGTTGTACGCCTTCGCGAGCGTCTCGGCGTCTCCAAAGGTGCCCTTCCCCCACTGGAACTGATCGAACCAGCGGATCGCCCACCGGGTGTCCTGGTCAAATTCGCCCTCCTGCTCGTTCAGTACGTCAGCCAGGACGTCGTTGATGAGCCCGAGTGCGGTGCGTACGCGCATCGCGGAGCCGTCGGGTTCGGTGACCTTGGCGTACCTGGAGAACACGGCGATACCGGGGCCGATCGCGGACTGGGGGAGGTCGACGGGGGCGAGGTTGCCCTCCTGCAGCTTCCGCAGCTTGTCCGGGAGTTCGCTGCGTAGGGCGCGGAGGAAGCCGCGGCGGTCAGTGGTGTCGGCGGTGGCGTGGCGGGGACGGCAGGCTAGGACCACGGAGGAGGCCAGGGCATTGGTGCCGATGCCAATAGAACGGCCGGAACGCTCAGTACGGACCGGCCAAGTGGCGGTGACTGTCCAGCCGGCCTGGATCAGACCGTTCAGCATGGTCTCCCAGCCAGTCGAGGCGATGCCGTCCTCGTCGTCGGACTCCGCCTGCTTGAACGCGTAGTAGACGGCGAGGGGGTAGTCCGGGTGATGGCCCGCGCGCATGTGCGTGAACGTCTCGATGAATCCCTGCTCAAAGTGCCGGTCGGCGGCCTCCCGGCTTCCGTTGTGACGGAATGGGGTCGCAATGAGCTCAGGTTCTTTCGGGGTGAGAATCGTGCTCATGGCCTCGGGGTAGATGTCGCCCAGGGACCGGCGGAGCCACACGTAGAAGAAGTCGGAGAGGTCGGCGTAGCCGATGTTGTCGTAGTAGGGGGGGTCGGTGTTGATGACGGGACTCGCCGAGAGATCGACAGTTCGGGCGTCCGCTTGCTGCGCCCATGCCGAGCCTGCAGCTGGCAAGGCGTCGATAGTCCGTCCGATCGAAACGGCAGCTGTTTCCAGGTCACCGGCTGCACCAGCGAAGGGATTTGATTCAGCAAAGTCCCAGACCATGGGAAGCGCTTGACGAGCGAACGTAGAGCGAGTTGCACCCGTGCCGTGAGACGAGCGCCAAGAACAAATGGTGGACAAGTCGTCCGCCACAGCGCTCACGAGGAAACCGAGGTAAAGCGCCACTGCCTTCCCGTACTCAGCTGCCTCAGCCTTCTCCATCCCCGCCTTCCGCGCGTCCCGCTCGACCTTCTCGAGGGCTTCGCCGACCAGATCACTGAACGTGGTCAGGGCAAGCAGCTGCCGGTTCGTGAACAGGTCAGCATGCTTACGCATCCCGTACGCCTGGACACGAAAGCTGAGCGCCTTCTCTGGCAATTCGGACTCCGGCACATTTGGCGGCCGCACCACATCTGCTGCTTCCGCCTGCTGCTGCGTAGGCCGCAAATACACCCGCTGCCTCTTCCCCTCCGCGACCACAGCCATCATCATCGCGCCCATTCGCCCGGCCGCGCCCTCGGCCCGGACATACTTGAGCGTGGCCCGGTCACCGCACACCAGGCACTCGGCACCCTTCCCATCCACGGTTCCGGCGCGGGGCTCGCCCTTAGGGCCACCGATCGTGAAGGTCACCGTCCCGTCCTCGGCCTCGGGGACGACGTACGCGGGACGGCCCTTGTTCTTGCTCAGCCAGAATGACCGAATCAGCGGCATCTCCACCCCGCAAGCCGGGTTCGGACAAGTCACTGTCCGCGCCCACAGCCAGGCGATGACCGCAGCCTCGCTTCCATCCTCCAGCTTGGCCTTCGGATAGTGGGCTCCAATACGAGCGTGTGCCTGCGCCCGCATCCACTTGCCGTACTGCCGCACATCCTCGGCAAGCCCGCTAGCCCCAGGCCAGTCGTCGGTACGCAGCTCAGCGTTCGGGGAGACAGGCCGCCGCCCCGCCCACCTCGGCGGAATCTCGATCAGCGCCTTGTTGATGACCACCGGAACCGGATTCAGGTCGCTGGCGTGCGCCTCAAGGCCGAGCCGATGTGCCTCCAACGGAATCGTGCCGCCGCCCGCGAAGGGATCGAGAACAGGGGGAACCGAGCCGCCGTTGGACTCGGCGATCTTTTTGCGAACCCTGCGCATGATCCGCTCGTCGCGGGTGGCCTCCCAGGGAACCATCTCCTCGATGAGATCGAACAGCTTCTGCCGCTCGGCCTTCTGCTCCTCCTCACCGGGGTACAGATCGGGCCGGGCCGACGGGTCATCGACAAGCTGGGCGAACAGCATCGCGCGGGCCGCGGCCAAGGGGCGCCGAGCCCACCACAGGTGGAGCGTGGACGGATGCCCATGGCGGATGGATTTCTCCCGCGCGGACTCTCGGTTGATCGCCTCCAGCGGGAGGGAGACCTCGATGAGCTTCGTGCGGCGCTCCGGGGCCGTCTCTTCGGTTGCACCGCTCACTGCGGGTTTCCTCCCTTGTTCCAGGCGTCCTGCCACGACAGCAGGAGACCCTCGGTCTTCAGGTCGCCGAAGTCGGTGTCGGCGAAGGCGTCGGTGAGGTAGCGAATCTCGTCGCGCTCCGGGCCGTGCGGGCTGACGGAGACCAGGGCGAGGCGGTGGTGTTCGCCCCGGTTCTTGGCGACGAGGACCTCGTTGCGGCTGACGTAGAAGTGTTCCGCGCCCTCCCTGCGGCCTTTGACCTCGATGTGCACGAGGTGACCGTCAAGGGTAAGGGAGCGGATGTCGTAGCCGGGATTGTTGTGGGCCATCTCCTCGGGGACGCGGCCCAGGCCGCGCTCGGCACCAAGCACCGCAGCCACGGCACGGCGATCGGTCTCGTAGCCGTCGGCGGCGTGCAGGGTGTCCAGTACGGCCCTTTCCGCCGCCGTCTCGGCGGGGCCGAGGCGACGGGCGAGCCAGCCGACGGGGACGACGAGCGCGCAGCCGGCGACGACGGGCGGCCGGGCCTGGAGGGCCTGGTCCTTGTCGAGGGCGGCGAGGCGCTGCTCGCGGCGCCGTTCGAGATCTTCGGCCCAGGCATGGGCGGTCTCGGGGCGCTGGCGGACCTTCTTGCCCTCGGCAAGGTCGAGTTCGAGTTTTCCGGCCTGGGCGTACCAGAAGCTGATCTCCTGACGGAGGCGCTGCTCGACCTGGGCGCGGGTGCGGTCGATGACCGGCAAGAGGCGTTCCCTTGTCCGGGCGAGGTGCTGGGGTACCGCCTCACGCACGGCCCACTCCATCGCGCGGGCGGGGCCGCCGGCGCGCAGCCAGTCCTCCTTGAGTAGGACCGCCGCCGCTTCAGCCTCGCGGGGGGTGGGCGGGCGGTAGTCGAGGTAGGGGGCAGGGCCGGCGTCGTGCGCAGTGCCGTCGGGGTGGAGTTCCACGAAGGCGAAGGAGCGGTCGACCGAGCGGCGGTGACCATCGACGACGTCCTGGACCAGCGCGGTCAGCAGCCGAGGGCGGGTGCCTGCGTCGGAGGCATCGACGAGGACCGTGCCCCGGGTGAGCAGGGCGCCGTGACGGTGGACCGTTTCCTCCAGTACGGCCTCGAAGAGCGGGTGGCCGGGAGCGATTAGGTCAGCGCGAGCGGCGCCCGGCACCGTGACGCGATCGCGGTCGAAGCAGACGCGCTCGTAGCGCCGTTGCACCACCCCGCCGAGGCCCTGCCCGAAGCGCGCCGTGTCACGCAGGACAGCAGGTATGTGGGTGATCTCGTACCGACCGCCTTCCCGGGCCCTCAGGTGGCCACCGAGGCGGTCGAAGGCGTCGCGGAAGAAAGCTCGCACGTAGTGCGGGTGCAGCCGCTTAGCCTGGGCCTCTTCCATCCGCAGCCGTACCGTCTGGACGTCTTCCAAGCCCATCACATGGGCGTCGAGTGCCAGACCTTTGATCAGCTCGATGGCGCGCTCACCGACCCGGGCGTCGATGACCTGGTCGAGCCTGCTCTTGATCTCGGGCTGGTCGCCGTAGCGGATAGCCTGGAGGAGGAGTCCGCGCAGCGGTTCGCCCTCGAAAAGCTCGCCCAGAACGTTGTAGACCTTGCCGTCGTACGCCTTCGACTGCTGTTCGATCTTGTCGAGGAGCCGTTGGAAGACCTGGCCCTCGCGGGTGTCGGCGGCGACCAGGTTCCACAGGTGGCAGACCTCGGTCTGGCCGATGCGGTGGATGCGGCCGAAGCGCTGCTCGATGCGGTTGGGGTTCCACGGCAGGTCGTAGTTGACCATGAGGTGGGCGCGCTGCAGGTTCAGGCCCTCGCCGGCGGCGTCGGTGGCGATGAGGACGCGGACCTCAGGGTCCTGGTTGAAGGCGTCACGGATGTCGCGGCGACGCGGGCGCGGGGTGCCGCCGTGGATGGAGACGACCGCCTCAGGGCGGCCTATCAGGTTCCTGATACGGCGGCACAGGTAATCCAGGGTGTCGCGATGCTCGGTGAAGATGATCAGTTTGCGCGGCACGCCCTGCTCGTCTCGCATCAGCGGTTCGTCTTCGAGCAACCCGGACAGCTCCCGCCACTTGCGGTCGTCCCCGGAAGCCAGCACCCGCCCCGCAAGGCCCTCCAGCTCGCGCAGCGCGGCGATTTCCAGCTCCAGCTCCTGGAGAGTGCGGGCGGCAGTTGCGGCGTCGACGACCTGCTCCTCCAACTCCTCCAGCTCACCGCCGGTCAGATCGTCCAGCTCGTCCTCGGCCGGGACGGACGGGACAGGCGCGGCACTCGACGCAGCCAAGGACTGACCCGACAGCATCTCCTGGCGCCTGGTCTCGAGCCGCAGCCGCCTGCGTTCCAAGGAACGGTGGATCGCCGCCGGACTCGAGGCGAGGCGGCGCTGGAGGATGGTGAGTGCGAAACCGACCTGGTTGCCACGGCGCCCGTCCAGCCGCTCCGCCCGGTTCATTTCCTGGCGGACGTACTCCGTGACCTGCTCGTACAGCTCCTGCTCGGTGCGCGAGAGGTCATAGGGGACGGTATAGGCGCGACGCTCGGGGAAGAGCCTGCGGCCATCGAAGGTGAGCAGGTCCTCCTTGATCATGCGGCGCATTAGCCCGGAGACGTCGTGTCGGTGGATACCCGCCCGGTACCGGCCACTGAAGCGGTCGCTGTCCAGCAGGGTCATGAACAGCTGGAAGTCCTCCTCCTTGCCCGCGTGCGGGGTAGCGGTCATCAGGAGTAGGTGCCGGGTGAGACGGCCGAGGAGGCGGCCCAGCTCGTAGCGCTTGGTGGTCTTCAGCTCCGTACCGAAGTAGCTGGCGCTCATCCGGTGTGCCTCGTCGACGACGACAAGGTCCCAGCCGCTCTCCCCGAGCAGCCGCTTCAGGTCGTCGGAGCGGGCCAGGCCGTCCATGCGCGCGATGAGCCGCGGATGCCGGTCGAAGATGTTGCCGTCGATTGTCGTGTCGATCAGCTGCCGGGTTAGCAGGGTGAAGTCGAGGCCGAACTTCTCCAGCAGCTCGTCCTGCCACTGCTCGACCAGGCCACCGGGCGCGACGATCAAGCAGCGCTCCAGGTCGCCACGGAGCGCCAGCTCCTTGATGTAGAGCCCGGCCATGATCGTCTTACCTGCGCCTGGGTCGTCGGCGAGGAGGAAACGCAGGGGTGTGCGTGGCAGCAGCTCGTTGTAGACGGCCTGGATCTGATGAGGCAGCGGGTCGAGAAGGCTTGTGGATACGGCGAGCATGGCATCACCGCGCGCCGCCATCCTGATTCGCAGGGCCTCGGATGCCAGCCTGAACAGCCCGGGATCCGCGTCGAAGCCGCCGCCCTGCGCCCCCGGGGTCACTTCAGCCAGGCGGTGTACGTCCTCCTCGTAGAGGATCGTCTCCTCCACGGCGCCGTCGGGACGGCGGTACGTCACCTGGGCAGCAGCTGCTCCGAACATCTGCAACGCGACGACTGCGACGGGCACCCCGGGGGCGATGCCTTCCACCACCGTGCCAGACGTGAGATCTTCAAGACGGAGGGAGCCTGGTCTAGACATCCTCAAGCCTCCTGCCGACTGAAAACCGCGTGGTCATGCGTATTGCAAAGTCCAATGATGCCCCAGTTGGAAGCTCCTGGGTCCCGAGATACAGGTGACTTGTTGTGACTCGCCTTCTCTGCGGCCCGAGGCCACCAAGCGGGATCGCTGAGAGAACCTCGCCTTCCCCAGCTTCTCAGCCGAGTAGGTGGGGGCGTCTGCGACAGCAGGTGATCAGATCGCTCCGGGCTGTGATTGTTGCGGCGTAGCCATGTCCGCCTTGAACACTTCAGGTCGAGGCCAGCCCAGGAATTTCCAGGCCTACGCTTCCAAGCGATCTGCGCCTATGCACGCCAAGCGCAGCGCTCACTGAGCCATACTGCGCGAGGGCCCCAGGGCTGGATCGTCCACGCGGTCTCGCGGCCCCAAGGCAGTGGGAGACGATCGGCACACAGCGCTCCAAAGTCAGCAAAGGCGGATTCCAAGGCCGCCAGCGCCTCCCGCCGGAGCGCTATGCAACCAGTACGGTTCTGGGTTGGCGAGGCGGCTACCTCATGGTGAGACCCCGACGCCACCAATCCACTGTGGCGGAAACCCCCTCTCGCAGCGCCATGGCTACCACCGTCGGGAAAGTGGCTCGCAGGCGGGTGTGGTCGGCTTGCGAGTGGGGAACGTCCCCGAGCCGACCCGGCATGTTCTCCCGCAGGGCACGTCGGCCCGTGGCCAACTCGATCTCCTGTATTAGGTCCACAAGCGAGGTTCGGGTACCGAAAGCCAGGTTCACCGGGCGGGGGTCCACGACCCGGCGGAGGAGGGCGTCGGTGAGGACGTCGCAGACCGTGCCCACGTAGGTGAAATCGCGGGTCTGGGTGCCGTCGCCGTGGATGGTCACCGGCTGGCCGGCGAGGGCGGCGCTGATCCACTTCGGGATGACGGCGGCGTAGGCGTGGTCGGCGCGCTGGCCGGGGCCGTAGACGTTGAAGAAGCGGAAGGGGAGGACCGGCAGGTCGAAGCTGTGGTGGTAGGCGCCCAGGTACGCCTCCGTCGCGAGTTTCGTGACCGCGTACGGGCTCATCGGGGCCGTGGTGAGGTCTTCGTGCTTCGGCAGGAGCGGGTTCGCGCCGTAGACGGAGGACGAGGAAGAGGCGATCACGTGCGGGCCGCCGGCGCGGCGGGCGGCTTCGAGGACCTGGAGGGTGCCGGTCGCGTTGGCGTGGTGGCTGGCCAGGGGATCTCGCAGGGAGCGCGGTACGGAGGGGAGCGCGGCCAGGTGGACGACGGCGTCGACGCCGCGGAACGCCCAGTCGAGGAGGACGGCGTCCTGGACGTCTCCCTCGAAGAACTCCACGTCGAGGCCGGCGAGGTTCGCCTTGTTCCCCGGTGGAGAGGTTGTCGACGACCCGGAGTCCGGCGACCTGGGGCTGCTCGGTCAGGGCACGGACGAGGTTGCTGCCGATGAATCCGGCGCCGCCGGTGATCACGATCTTCACGGTGGTTCCCTTCAGGGAGATCAGAGAGAGTCGACGTGGGCGCCGGTGAGTCGGCGGCGGCAGTCGAGGATGTACGCGGAGTGCGCGCTGATCAGGGGGTAGTCGAAGGCGTCGTGGTCCGCGAGGAGAACGGTGGCGTCGACCGTCGCGAGCAGGCCGGGGGTCACCTCGACCCGTTGGAGGCCCTGCAGGCCGGCGGCGCGTGGGTGGGCGTCGTCCAGGACGTGCGGGTCGGCTGCCTGGACCTCGGCGCCCATGCCGGTGAGGAGTTCGGCGATGCGGGCCGCCGGTGTCTCGCGGGCGTCCCCGGTGTTGGCCTTGTACGCCAAGCCGAGCAGCAGGATCCGGGAGCCCTTGAGCGGCTTCCTGCGATCGTTGAGACCTGCCACGAGACGCCGCACCACGTAGTCGGGCATGTGGTTGTTGACGTCGTTCGCCAGCTCGACGAAGCGGAAGTTCTGGCCCAGGGCTCGTTCGACCCGCCACGACAGGTACGAGGGGTCGACGGGCAGACAGTGGCCGCCGACCCCGGGGCCGGGGGCGAAGCGCATGAACCCGAAAGGTTTGGTCGACGCCGCGTCGATGGCCGCCCAGACGTCGATGCCCAGGTCGTGGGCGAAGATCGCCAGCTCGTTGGCGAGGGCGATGTTCACGTGCCGGAAGGTGTTCTCGAGGAGCTTCGTCAGCTCCGCCTCCTTGCAGCTGGCCACGGGCACGACCGTGTCCACGAGGAAGGCGTAGAAGTCGCGGACAGCCTTTAAGGAGGACGGGGTGATGCCCGAGACGACCTTGGGCGTGTTCTCCAGCCTCCAGGTGGGATTCCCGGGGTCGATGCGCTCCGGGCTGTACCCGAGGTGGAAGTCCCGACCGGCGATCAGGCCGGAGCCGCGCTCCAGGAGCGGGCCGAACATCTCCTCGGTCGTTCCGGGGTACGTGGTCGACTCCAGGACGACGGTCGCTCCGCGGGTGAGGTGCCGGCCGAGCGTCCGCGCCGCGTCCTCGACGTGCGACAGGTCTGGCACGCCGTCGCGCAGCGGCGTCGGGACGGTGACGACCGCCACGTCGAACCCGGCGCAGTCGGCCGGGTCGACGGTCGGCTGGTAGACGCCGGCAGAGAGGAGCGGTGCGAGCCGCCTGTCCGAGACGTCCTCGACGTACGACTCGCCGACCATGAGCCGCTTGATCCGGCCTGCGTCAACGTCGAGGCCGACGACGCTGTGCCCCATCTCGGCGGCTCGCACCGCGAGCGGGAGCCCGACGTATCCCTGCCCCACGACGACGACGCGCAGTCGACGGGGCTCGTGGTTCCTGGTCATGCGGTCCACCTCGCTGCGGTTCGGGGTTGGGGTTCGGGTGGCTGGGACGTACTCGCGACGGCAGATCCACCGTTGGTGGTGGCCGTAAGATGGGGAACGCCTCGGCCGTCCGGGACTCGCTTGGCCGCCTGTCCAGGACGGCCGAGTGCTTTTCGGGCGCGGCAGGGTGAGGCGGGAAAACCCACCGGCTGGCCCCACCCCCGGTTCGATACGATGACGGTGGCTTGCAGTCCCGTTCCGTCACCATGAGTGACGCCGACGTGCGATCGGAGTGATCGCGTCGGCTGCGGCCTCCCGACCTGGGCCCGCCGTGGCAGCGCCACCGGCGCCGTACGTACGAAATGGAGCATCCAAGGATGGCTCGACACCTGGTAACCAGCGCGCTTCCCTACATCAACGGGATCAAGCACCTGGGCAACATGGTCGGGTCGATGCTTCCGGCGGACGTGTACTCCCGGTACCTCCGCCAGCGTGGTCACGACGTCCTCTACATCTGCGCCACGGACGAGCACGGCACGCCGGCCGAGCTGGCCGCCAAGGAGGCCGGGCTGACGGTCGCCGAGTTCTGCGCGCAGGCGCACGACGCGCAGAAGGCCGTGTACGACGGGTTCGAGCTGGCCTTCGACTACTTCGGGCGCAGCTCCTCGCAGCAGAACGTCGAGATCACCCAGCACTTCGCGCGGAAGTTGAACGAGAACGGCTTCATCGAGGAGCGGGCGATCCGCCAGGTGTACTCGCCGGTCGACGGCCGCTTCCTGCCGGACCGGTACGTCGAGGGCACCTGCCCGCACTGCGGCTACGACAAGGCACGCGGCGACCAGTGCGAGAACTGCACCCGCGTGCTCGACCCGACCGATCTGATCAACCCGCGCTCGGCGATCAGCGGCTCCACGGACCTGGAGGTCCGCGAGACCAAGCACCTCTTCCTGCTGCAGTCGAAGCTCCAGCACGAGGTCGAGGAGTGGATCGCCACCGTCAGCGACCAGTGGCCGCACCTGTCCACGTCCATCGCCCGCAAGTGGCTGACCGAGGGCCTGAACGACCGCGCCATCACCCGCGACCTCGACTGGGGCGTGCCCGTCCCGGCCGACACCTGGCCGGAGCTCGCGGCCGAGGGCAAGGTCTTCTACGTCTGGTTCGACGCCCCGATCGAGTACATCGGCGCGACGAGGGAATGGGCGGACGCCGCCTCCGACGGCGAGACCCGCGACTGGAAGTCGTGGTGGTACGAGGCCGACGACACCGTCCGGTACACGCAGTTCATGGCCAAGGACAACGTCCCCTTCCACACGGTGATGTTCCCGGCCACCGAGCTCGGCGTGCGCGAGCCCTGGAAGAAGGTCGACGTCGTCAAGGGCTTCAACTGGCTGACGTTCTACGGTGGCAAGTTCTCCACCTCCCAGAAGCGCGGCGTCTTCACCGATGCGGCCCTGGAGATCCTGCCCGGCGACTACTGGCGCTACTTCCTGATCGCCAACGCCCCCGAGTCGGACGACTCCTCTTTCACGTGGGAGCACTTCACCGCCACGGTGAACAAGGACTTGGCGGACACCCTCGGCAACTTCGTCAACCGCGTGCTGTCGTTCTCCCGGAAGCGGTTCGGTGACGACGTCCCGGCCGGGCACGCCGCCGGCGAGGTGGAGGCGAAGCTGGGCGAGGAGATTGCGCGGCTGCTCGGCGAGTACGAGGAGCAGATGGAGGCCCTGCAGTTCCGCAAGGCCGCCGCTGCCCTGCGTGCGCTGTGGTCTGCGGGCAACTCGTACCTGGAGGAGAAGGCCCCCTGGCTGGAGATCAAGACCGACGCCGACGGCGCCGCGCTGACGCTCCGTACCGCGATGAACCTGATCCACCTGTACGCGGTCGTCTCCGAGCCGTTCATCCCGACGTCGGCCGCCGCCATGCGCGGGGCCTTCGCCCTGGAGAACGACACCGCGACCTGGGTGACGGCGGAGCAGGCCAAGTCCCTGGACACCGTCCCGGCAGGCACCGCGTTCACGGTGCCGCCGGTGCTCTTCGCGAAGATCACGGAGGAGGACCTGGAGTCCTACCGTGAGCGCTTCGGCGGCGCCCCGGAGGCCTGACAGGCGTCCCCGCCCCCGTACCGTCCCGACTCTCATCGGGCGGTACGGGAGTGGAGGAGGACGCGCAGATCCGCGGGCGAGACGTTCATCAGCCGCACGTGCGGAGCCGGGCCGCCGATCTCCACGCACGTGACCCCAGCGGACCCGGGCACGTGCTGGAGGTACCTGTCGAAGCCGTTCCCGGTGAGCCACAGCAGCAGGCAGGCGATGCCTCCACCGTGCCCGACGAGGACGGTGGTTCGCCGTTCCCCGGAGGAGACCTCGTCCCAGAGGCCCACGTAGCGGGCCTGGACGTTCTCCGATGACTCGCCGCCCGGCGTGCGGAGCTGGTGGATCGGCACACCGTGGCGAGCGGCCTCGGCGGCGGCGAGTTCCCTGGGCCGGCCCCCGAGGTGACCGCTGTCCTTGGCGGCCAGACGCTCGTCGACACGGACATCGGCCGGGGCGAGCGCGGCGGTGAGGAGCTCGGCCGACTCCCGGCAACGGGACATCGGGCTGACGAGTAGCTGATCCACGGTGACCCCGGCCGCCGCGAGGCAGGCGCCGACCCACCGTATGTCGGCGCGCCCGCGCTCGCTGAGTCGGCCGCCGACCGCGCGGCCCTGGTGGATGCCCTGGAGGTTCTCCTCCGTCTCGCCGTGCTTGATCAGGTAGATGCGCTGGGTGTCCATGGCGTCGTGTCCCCTCACTCCGATCAGTCCCAGTGGCGGACGTCGACGCGTGCGGAGACGGCGGCGGCGACCTCGTCGTGCTCGGCCTGGCTCATGGCGGGGAAGCGGTCGTGGTGCCACTCGACGTAGAGGACGGAGACGAGGTCGATCGTCCCGTCGGTGAGCAGCTTCCTGAGTACGGGGTACTCGGCGCCCTCGATGTCCATCTTCACGACGACGTGGTCCTCCGGCGTGGCGGTCCGGCGGAGCCAGGCGCTGAAGTCCACCGCAGGTACGGCGACGGGGGAGTTGTAGTCGATCTGCTGGTCGTACACGGGCGGTACCCGCTTGCCGGGCATCACGGTGGAGCTCTCGTGGTGGCCGAGGAAGAGGTCGATCGTGCCGTCCTCGGTCCACACCGCGCTGGGGGTGACCTCGACCAGGCCGGCGTGCCGGGTCTGCTCCACGTTCGCGCTGATGGAGGGGAGCAGGGTCGCGTTGGGCTCGAAGGCGTAGAAGTCGTGGTCAGGGAGCTCGTGCATGAAGCGCCTCAGCACGATTCCGAGGTTGGCGCCGCAGTCGACGAAGATCTTGCGCATGGGAGTCAGTCCTCCAGGTCGGTCATCGGAGCGCTGAGGTCGATCTCCCGTACGACGCGATCGGCGAGCAGCACGAAGTCGCCGGTCTCGGGGAGGTAGCAGCGCTCCTCGTAGCGGATGGTGATGCGGCGAACGGGTTCCTCGCCGCGGTAGGCGGGCAGATCGCCCCACCGGTAGAGCTGGCCCCCGGGCGCCTTGAAGCGACGTAGCCACCGGGGCAGGGGGCTCTTTCGAGTACCGGCGTTGAGCCGGGTGAACATGGCGGTCAGGAAGGCGACGTGCTCGGCCGAACGTTCCTCGTCCCTGTGCGTTCGGCCGTATGTCTGCTTGAGCGTGTGCAGCTGGTCCCGGTCCCGGCCGGCGTGGACGAGCAGATCGCGAAGCCGCCGGTCCCAGACGATTCCGAGGTGGCCGTGGAGGACGGGCTCGTCCACCAGGAAGTAGCCCTCCACGCGACCGAACTCGCGCTCGTACGGGCACATGTAGTCGTTATAGAGCTCCCGCGTCGCGCCGGACACGGTCTCCACCTGCCAGTGGACACGGGCAGTGAAGGGCGCGTCCCACCACCCCAGATGCCAGGGCTGCCACAGCAGGTCGGCGGTGCTGAGCAGGATCACGGTGAGCGCGACCAGCGCGGCGGGCCACCCGAAGGCCGTGTCGTACCCCGTGTCGGGAAGCAGCCCGACGGCCGTCGCGAGTCCGATGTGGGCGGCGATGCTCTCCCAGAAGAGGATGCCGGAGGCGAGGGCGACGGCGATGTTGAAGAGCGCGGTCGCCACCAGGACCGCGATCAGCAGTCGGCGGTCGAGGAAGGCGACCAGCCCGGCGGCCTCCACGATCATCGTGAGGATGTTGAGGGGGCGGTCCACGGCCCTCGCCCGGCGCAGAAGCCGAGACACCTTCCCGGACGGGAGGAAGCGCGCCCAGCCCCAGGAATACGCCGAGGCCATGAGGTAGTGCGTGCGGTTGTGCCAGGCCCAGGACCAGGGGCGCGGCCCCAGCCGTGCTTTGCTCCAGGTCGGCTTGACGTAGTGGGACAGCGAGACACAGCCGAGCACCAGTACCAGACCCGCCGTGGAGTCGGACGGGGGCGGGGCGAGGACCGCGGTCACGAGGAACCAGGCGAGGTACCCCTTCAGCAGTCTGGCCGGCATCATCGCGTGGTGCTGCCAGCCACGCAGCCTGCCGCAGAACACGGCGATCCACGCCAGCAGGGCGGGAGCCCAGAGGCAGGACGCAACGGCGAGGAACAGGAGGAGCAGCTTGTCCCTACGCTGGGGACCGATGGGCAGCGTGACGTCGTAGTCGCTCGTGGCGCCTCGCCAGGTGAGGAGGGCGATCACGGAGACGACGAACCAGCGCAGCTGTTCGGGCAGCGGCGAAGGACGGAGGGCCAAGGGGGCGATGACCGCGACGGCCGCACCCATGGTCAGTGGCGTGGGGCGCCGGGCGAGAGCCCGTACCGCAGGGGAGACCCCGAATCGGTAGCAGGCCACCGCGGCGGCCACGACCGCCGCGGTCACCACGTAGGAAGGAACCGGGGGAGTCGGCATGTCGACTACCCCGCGATCGGCGCGGGCATCGGCCGGTCGACGGCCGGCAGGCTCTCCAGGTACGAGGCGATCCGTTCCCGGGGATCGTCTGCGAGGTACAGGTCGCGGTGGCGTACGACGTTGTCGCGGAGCACCGGCCGCCTCGCGAGAAAGTCGAGGACGGCTCGCCGCTCGACGCGCGGGGCGGCAGTGCCCAGCCCGGCCTCGTTGACGACCTTGGCGCACCAGTGCTGGTCGTAGGTGGGTAACGGGACGAGGTGGACTGGTTTGCCGAGGACGAGGGCCTCGCTGATCAGGTTGAAGCCCGCGTTGGAGAAGACGGCCTCGGAGCGGGCCATGTCCGAGATGAACGCCTCGCGGTCGAAGGCGCGTATCTCGATCCGGGTATCGGCGTATCCGCGCAGGGACCTCAGCTCCGTCGGCTGTGCGTAGATCCGCAGCGTGCGGTCCGGTACGGACTGGCGGAAGACCGAGGCCAGTTCGCGGACGGACTCCTCCGGGCCGTGGTCGAAGTATCGGGAGAAGTAAGCCGTGATGAGGGGCTCGGTAGTGACCGGCGCCGACCTGACGAGATCCGGAACGACCGGGGAGATGAACTCCACCCTCTGGTCCTCGGCCCCCAGCGGGACGTAGGAGCAGATGAAGGACCGGTCCACGCGGGGTGCGAAGTACCGCAGCCGTTGCTCGTCGGCCGTACGGGCGTACCGGCCGACGGTGGGGAGGTCGAGGTGCCGGTACTTGCTCTGCTGATCGATGGAGACGAGCGGCCGACCGAAGTGGTAGGCGAGACGTGGGGTGTTGGGCTCGTAGTCGGTGACGAACACGTCCGGGACGCCGCTGTTCCGGACGGCCCGGCGCAGCCGGAGGTGGCGGAGGAGACCTCCAGGCGCCTGCCGGATGTTCGCGCGTAGGGCGTCGCGGGCGTGGATCCGGTCGCCGCGCGCGAGCAGCGTCGGCATCCAGGCGTCCCAGGCGGGAAAGCCGAGGTCCCGGAAGTACTCGACCCTGCCCTGGCCGTTGGTGACGATCCGGACCCGATGCCCGCGGTCGCGGAGGTACTGGGCGATCACGCTCTGCCGGACGGTGTGTCCCATACCGATGCCGTTGACACCGATGACGACGTCGAGCGGTCGTACGTTACTGGTTCCGTTTGCGGGCACGACGATCCCATCCCTTCGGTCAGGAGAGCCGGGTGATGACGTTGCGGGTGACCGTGGCGACCTGGGGATCGGTCGCCAGGAGGCGCGCCCAGTCGGTGGTGGCGGCCGTGAAGACCGTGCCGCCGGCGGTGAAGACGCCGAGGGTTGCGGCCCGGGGGCCGGGCATCGACTCCCGGGCGGCGAAGTTCCAGTCAGGGGGGAGCTCGGCGATGCCGAGGATCTCGAAGTCCTTCGGCGTTCCATCCTGGCCGGTGGAACGCGGGCGGCCGGCGGCGTCGTACTCGAACGCCGCGCCGTCGCACTCGTAGCCGATCAGCGCCCCGCCGTGTCCCAGACTGTCTCCGGTCCTGAGCTCTGTGCCGGCGAAGGCCCAGTGGCCGGCGTCGGTGACGACGAAGCCCAGCGAAGCGCGGGTGTCTTCCCAGTGGCCACCGCCGTTGCGGTAGCTCACACCCAGGAGGGTGTTCTCCGGCTCCGACTCCCACCAGTGGTCCGGGCACCCGTACGAGCTGTCCGGGTCGGTGCCGGCGGGCACTTCGGGCGGGAACTTGTCGCAGGACAGCCCCGTCCCGCCCGGGGCGACATTGACACGCCACCAGCAGGTGTTGGCCCCGAAGTTGGCGATGTGGCCACCGGCGTCCCGGAAGGCGGTCACGTGGCGCCGGAGGTCGGTGCTCCAGTACTCGTCGTGACCGGCGGCGACCAGGAGGCGGTATCCGTCGCGCAGGAACAGCCCCTCGTGAAGGTCCAGGTCGGTGCAGTAGTCGGCCTCGATCCGATTTCGCTCCATCCAGGCGATGAAGGGGGCGTCCCAGTGAGCGAACGTCTGCCGGGGCGATGACGGGTCGTACGCGTCCGGCAGGCCCTTCACGGGCCCGCCGACACCGCCCCCGGGACGGCGCGTCGTGACGTGGGCGGCGCTGTAGAGGCTGCCGCCGCCTGCCGTGTTGTAGGCCTGGTAGGTGAACGTCGGGATCTTGTACAGGATCCTGCGGCCGGAGGGCGCGGAGGGGGTGACGACCAGGAGGATGCGCGCTTCCCGGGCATCCAACGGCGGTATGCCGGAGCCGCGCTCTGTGCCCAGCACCGCGATGTAGACACCGGACCGCCACTCCGGGGGCACGAGGAACTCGTACGAGGGCCACTGCCAGTCCTCCTCGAAGTTTCCAGGAGACGCGGCACGGCCGGGCCATTCGACGTGCCCCGCGTGCTGCGGTTCGGCTCCCCAGCGGTAGAAGTCGACGTGGAAGCGGGGCGCGGTGGTGGCGATGTGTAGGCGCACCACCTCGCCGGCCCGGACGCTGGGCCGGGCCGCGTAGCCGTTGACGGTGGTCACGAGCCCTCCTTGGCGCGGGCCACGCCGGCGAGGTGGAACGGGTCGATCGCCTCGACGCGGGCGTCCCAACCCAGATCGGTCAGCTGGGAGGTGAGCTCGGCGGAGTCTCGGAGCACCTTCACAGCCATGTGGCGTGAGCCGTCAGAGAGGGTGCGATGGACGGTCGGCACGGGCGCCGCTGCCACCCGGTCCTCGATCTCCGCCTTCGCCGGCGAGTCGTCGAGGAACACCACGCGACCGCCGGGCGCCAAGGCCCACCTGAGCAGGTTCCAGAACGGTTCCATCTCCACCGGCGGCACGTGGCTGAGCCAGAACGCGAAGAACACCGTGTCGTACTGGCGGTCCGGCTCCCAGCCGAAGACGTCGGCTTCGATGAAGCGGGTCTCGGTTCCTCGCATACGGTCGCGGGCCCGGCGGAGCATCTCCGGCGCCGCGTCCAGCGCGGTCAGGCTGCGGGCCCGGCGGGAGAGCAGCCGGGTCCACTGGCCCGTGCCGCAGGCGATCTCCAGGACGTCACCGCCGACCGGCAGCGAGTCCAGGGCCTTCGTGAGCCGCGGCATGTCCATGCGGGTGCCGTACGTGGCGTCGTACTCGTCGGCTCGGGCCCGGTAGTAGGCGATCTGCCCTCCGGACCAGTCGCCCGGATCGCCCTGTCGATCTTCCGTTCCGGTCACGCTGTGACCACCCCTCTCGACTGCCCACGGAGCCGTGGTGCTCCGTGCCGAGAAGACTGCCGAGCGACGCTGGTCAGCGGGCTGTCGTGGTGTCGCACTCGCGGTGCAGCCCCGCCGCTGTCCAGGGCGACGGGTGCGCCTCGCGCGGACCTGGCCGGAATGGCCCAGGTGCTGCATCAGTGCTGAACTCCCGTCGCAGCGAAGGCTCTACACCGCTGGTCAGGCCGCCCTACCCTGTTACCGTCGTCGGTGTCGGTCGAAGGAGCTCAGGTGGCCACAGTGCAGCGCTGGACCGGACGGGAGGCGCGTGCTCTGCGGCTCGCGACGCGACGGAGCGTGCGTGGCTTCGCGTCCTACCTCGGCGTCAGCGACCGGACGGTGTCCAACTGGGAGGCCCGGGGCGAGGAGATCGTCGTCGCACCGGACTCCCAGGCGTTACTCGACACGGCGTTGGAACGGAGCGACGCGGAAGTGCGGCAGCGCTTCTGGGACTCCGTCGCTGTTCCGACGCCCGAGCCCGCGCCGGCGCCGGACGAATACCGCCCCATACCCGTTCCGGAGCCCGGCTTGGTGCACAGGTCCGAAGATCTCGAAGGGCTCGTCTCCGTACTCCGTGAGGCGGCGCAGGACGACACCGTCGCCACGGTTGCCCTGTGCGGCCCCGGCGGGTTCGGCAAGACGACGCTGGCCACGCAGGTGTGCCACGACCCCCGCGTACGGGACTCCTTCTCGGAGATCCTCTGGGTGGAGACCGGCGAGGGATGCACGGCCGCCAGGGTCGTCGAGCTGATCTCCGACCTGTGCGTCCACCTCGACGGCAACCGTCCATCACTTGCCGATCCGGAGCAGGCCGGCTTCCACCTCGCCCGTCTGCTCCAGGGGCGCCGCGCGCTCCTGGTCATCGACAACGTCTGGTCCGCCACCGACCTCAGCCCCTTCCTGCTCGGCGGCGAGGACTGCGTACGGCTCGTGACCACGAGGAACGTGCGCGTGTGCCCCAGCTCCGCCCGAGTCGTACGCCTGGGGCCCATGGCGCCGGGGGAGATCCGCGAGCTGCTCGTCCGCAACGTCGGTGCCCTCGGCGATGCCGAGGCCGCGCGCCTCGCAGGCGTGTGCGGGGGCTGGCCGCTCCTCGCGTCGATCGTCGGCGCGAACGTCTCTCAGGAGGTCGGTTTCGGCGCCCCGGCCGACCGCGCCGTCACGGAGACGAACGCGGCGATCCGCGCGTACGGCCCTCAGGCTTTCGACGTCTGGGACTCCGACCAGCGCAAGAATGCCATCGGGCAGGCGCTCGAATCCAGCCTCCGCAGTCTCGCGGAGAGCGTCTCGATCGCCGGCCGCACTGACCTGCGAGACCGGTACCTGTCCCTGGCGGTGTTCCCTCCGTCGGTGTCGATCCCCATGTCGGTCCTCACCCACTGGTGGGGCACCGCGAACGGGTGGGCCCCTCACGTGGTGCGCCAGTTCTGCCGGGTGCTGTCCGACCGGTCCCTGATCGGCGCCTACCTCGCCGACCGGAACGCCATCGTGCTGCACGACGTGTTCCGGTCCTATCTGCGCCATCTGATCGGTGACCAGTGGGCGACCCTTCACCGGTCCCTGATCGAGGCGTACCGGCAGAGCACGGACGGTGCCTGGGAAACGCTCGCTGATAGCGAGGGATACCTGTGGCGTCACCTCCCCTATCACCTGCGTGAGGCGGGCCTCGACGCCGAGCTCGTCAGCCTGCTGGCCTCGCCGACGTACGTCATGCGCAAGGTCGAACTGGTCGGGCACCAGTCTCTGACCGCGGACGCCGCCGTGCTCGACGCCATGCCCGAGCGCCACGATGCCGGCCACCCGCAGCACCAGGTGTGGGCCACCGCCCGGGCCCTGACCGGTGCCGGGTATCTGCTGAACGGGCTGGAGAGCCCGGCCGACATCGCCTCGACCCTCTCGATCGTGCTGCGGCGTGCATCCACCCCCGAGGCCACCCGAACCCTGGAATGCGCTGCGGGGGAGGGGACGGTGCTCGCCCCGCAGTGGTTGTTGCCGCCCCCTGAGGTGAGCTCCGAGGCGGTGACGGAGCGCGGTCACATCGGTGCGGTCGTCAGCGTGTCCGCCGTCCGCGACCTCGTGGCATCAGGCGGCGAGGACGGGGTGGTCAGGCTGTGGAACCTGAACACGGGCAGGCTCCTCCGAGCCCACGAAGCCCATACCGGATGGGTGTTCGCCACCGCGCTCTCCGCGGACGGGATGGTTCTCGCCTCAGCGGGGGACGACGGAGCGATCCGGCTGTGGCGCACGGACACCGGCGAACCCGTCGGGGTGCTGCCCGGGCACAACCGCCGTGTTCGCGGCCTCGCCTTCTCCTCAGCCGACTCCGTCCTGGTCTCCGGTGCCGAGGACGGAGCCGTATGCGCGTGGGACCTGGAGCGGCTCGTGCTCCTGCGCACGATGCGGGCGGCAGGCACCCCTGTCTGGTCCGTGGCCATCGGCGGGGACTCCGACTCGCTCGTGGCCGTGGCTGGCGAGGACGAGTTCGTCCGACTCTTCGACCTGCGCACCGGTCGGCTCCTCGACGAACGTGCGGAACACCAGGATTGGGTCCGCTCCGTGTCCTTCGCCCCCGGCTCCTCCCTCTTGGCCTCGGGGTCTGGTGACCGTTCCGCAGCTTTGTGGGACACGGCCGACGGAAAACTCGCGCTCGTCCGCCGGATCACCGGCCTCAAGGCGCGCGTGCGCGCCGTCGCCTTGTCCCCGCATGACGACGTCCTCGTCGCCGCCACCGAGGAGCCTAGGATCCAGGCGTTCTCGGCGGAGACGCCCGTAGGTGAGACACAGCTCCCGCGGGGCGTCGACTGGGTGCGCTCACTCGCCAGAACGGGTGACGGCACCGTGGTCGCCGGGTGCGAGGACGGCGCTGTCCGTGTCTGGGCCGTGGGGAAGGGCAGGCTCAGGACCCTGGTCGGCGGCTCGAACACCGTGTGGTCCACGCAGTTCGCGGCCGGCGGACGTACCGCTGTGGTCGGCGACGGGGACGGCGGTGTCGCCGTCGTCGACACAGCGACGGCGGCGGTCGGCCGGAGGCTGCCCGCCGCCCATGGACGCGTCTGGTCCCTGGCCTGCGGCGAGGAGCACGTCGCCGCGGCTTGCGGCGACGGGGCGGTCAGGGTCTGGTCGCTGCCTGAACCGGCCTGGTCGCTCACCTTGAACCAGGACACTCCGCGAACGTGGGCTGTGGCGATGGCCCGTTCGACGCCTCGTATCGCTGCGAGCACGGGTGACGGACACATCCGGTGCTGGGATCTCCCCACCGGGACGCTGTTGTGGACTCAGGACGTGCATGCCGGTCGGCTGCGGTCGCTCTCGTTCGACGACAGCGGAGACGTCCTGGTTGCCTGCGGCGGTGACGGCTCGGTGCGCGTGTGGCACGCCTCCACCGGGGATTTCAGAAGCCGGTTCAGCAGCCCCAGCGGATGGGCTCGCGCCGTCACCGTGGACGGTCCGGGCAACCGCGTGGCAGTCGGGTCGGGAACCGGAGACATCGCGGTACGGCATCTGGGGACGGACCGGTTCACCTCCCACCTCTCCGGTCACACGGGCCGCATCCTCACGCTGGGCTTCATGGGCGACGAGGACCGCCTCGTGTCGGCTGCGGCAGACGGGACAGTGCGCGTGTGGTCGCTCGGCGAGCAGCGGCAGATCACCAAGGTCCGAGTGGACGCCTCACTGCACTGCGCGGCTTTCGAGCCGGCGACGGGTGAGGTGCTGGTCGGGAGTGCGGCTGGCGTCGTGGCCCTGGGGATCATGGACACGTGAGCGACATGCGAAGGGCTTTGGACACCATGACAGAGAAGACTTCCCACGTCTCGGGCGATGCGGCTGGAGCGCCGGTCATCCTGAGCAACGAGCCCGGTTCGTTCGCCTGGGGCGTGCTGGCCAAGCGCCACCCTGCCCTCATCCAGCAGGTACGAGACGCCTTCCCGTACGGCCGCCGGCAGCACGAGGCCCTCGACGCCCTGTTGGGCGAGATCACCCATGGTGTCATCGAGCCGCTCCCCCCCGAGGAGTACGACCGTGAGTGCTGGGCGGACTGGGGGCAGGAGTACTTCGGGCGCTCCTGGTACGACGCCCCGTTCCTGTGGGCGGAGAGCTACTTCTACCGCAGGCTCCTCGGCGCGGTCGGGTACTTCGGCAGCGGGCCGTGGCAGGGAGTCGATCCGTTCGCATCGTTCAAGCGGGCCGAGCTACGCGGCGAGGCCGTGGAGGAGGAACTGCGGGCCCTGGACGCGCTCTCGAGTGTTCCGGCAGACGAGCGGGCTTCGGCCCTGCTCCACGCGTCGCTCTGGGGCAACCGGGCGGACCTCGGCTTCCGCGTCTCGGCGGGGGAGCCGGCGGCTGGTGACGCCGCTGCCTCAGCGCTGGTGGCCGACGACAGCTCCTTGTTGTGGCAGCTGCTGCCCGTCGGGAGCTCCTCGACCGTCGCCGTGGTGGCGGACAATGCGGGGCGCGAGCTGATTCCGGACCTGATCCTCATCGACCACATCCTCCAACAACGGCATGCCGAACAGGTCGTGCTTCACCTCAAGCCGTACCCCTACTACGTCTCCGACGCGATGACGCCCGATGTCGTCGACTGCCTCCGTCGCCTCACCGAGGCACCCGGCGAAGCTGGCGCGATCGGCGACCGGTTGTGGAAGGCCATGGCGGCAGGGAGCCTGGAGGTCCGCACCCACCCGTTCTTCTGCGCTCCGCTGCCGTACGAGGGCATGCCCGAGGACCTCCGCGGCGAGTTCGAGAGCGCCACGCTCACCATCTTGAAGGGTGACCTCAACTACCGGCGCCTGGTGGGCGACCGGCTGTGGGACGCCACGGCGTCCTTCGCTGATCTCACCGCGTACTTCCCGGGGGCCGTCGCAGCGCTTCGTACCCTGAAGTCCGACGTCATCGTCGGCATGGCGCAGGGAACATTGGACGCTCTCGAGCGGTCCGGGGCAGCCTGGCGTACGAGCGGAACGCACGCGCTGATTCAGGCGAGACGATAGATCTGGGCGGTGAACGTACGGCGTCGCACCCCTCGACATCACCTGGCTCCGCGCCCCGGGCCTCGACGATGCGGCCAATCTTCCAGCTCACGAGGTGCTGGCCGCCGAGATCGTCGAGGACCTCCAGGCCGCCCTGGAGTAGTTCGCCACGGTCGCGGAGACGCTGCTGCAGGACAGGGGTGAGGAGGCGGGATTCCGCAGCGGCGGGAGGTCGCAGCGCGGACTGAGAGCACCTGCGGCTGGTGCGTGTGAAGCGGGTGTGAAGACACAAGCGTTTGCTCTGCCGGCGCCCGATGCCTACAGCAAGTAGTTTCTGGCCAGGCCGCGGGGATGATTTTGACCTTGTCCGGAGTGCTTCGGCGGGATTCCGGGCATCCTGTTCCCAGGCGGTAGGGAGTTCGAGGGCGACAGGCGTCATGCGAACGTCGTAGCGGTCGCCCCAACCCAAGATATTTCGTAACTGACGCTCCCAGCTCACCTGCGTCTATGCAGGTCGAGCACAGCGCTCAAGCGTCCATACTGCGCGACTACCTCGACTGATCCCGTCCGAGGCTCAGAGCCGTACACGAAAGACCCGGTTCCCCGAAAGGAGGAACCGGGTCTTTCGCGTGTGCGCGTGTGCGCGGGGCGGGTACGTGCAGGACGCTGGGTGAACCGACATCACCGGAGAGTCAGGAGGCTCCATGCGTGGTCCCTTCACCCGCGCCTTGACCGGCGCCCTGGGCCTGATCACGGCCGCGGCGGGGCAGGTCGCCACCGCCGCCCCCGCGGCCGCCGACAGCGTCGTCGTGGGCGGCCGGCAGGCACTGATCACGGAAGCGCCCTGGGTCGTGGCGCTGTCCAGCCGTGACCGGTTCGGGGGTACCCGGGCGGGGCAGTTCTGCGGCGGCGTGGTCGTCGCGCCGACCAAGGTGCTCACGGCGGCCCACTGCCTGGGCCGGGAGGTACTCGGCGGCGAGCCGTGGGAGGTGCGCGATTTCGTGGTCATCGCCGGCCGTGCCGCGCTGCGCGGGCAGGGCGGGCAGGAGGTCGGGATCTCGGACACCTGGGTCAATCCCGACTACGACCCGACGACGAACTCCGGCGATCTGGCGGTGCTGACGCTGGCGAGCGCGCTGCCGCAGTCGTACGTGATCGGCGTCGCCCGCGCCGGGGACGCGGCGCACACACCCGGTACGGCGGCGGACGTCTACGGCTGGGGCGACACGACCGGCAACGGGACCTACGCGTCCACGCTGCGGACGGCGCGGGTCCAGGTACTGCCGGACACGGCGTGTGAGCGGGCGTACCCGGGCGGTTTCGGGGTCCGGTACCGGAGCGACACGATGCTGTGTGCGGGCGACCCGCAGGGCGGCAAGGACGCGTGCCAGGGGGACAGTGGCGGCCCGCTGGTGGCCCAGGGGCTGCTCGTCGGCCTGGTGTCGTGGGGGAGCGGCTGCGGGCAGGCGGAGAACCCGGGTGTCTACACGCGGGTCTCGTCGGTGCTGCCGGAGCGCATCTGACGGCCGCTCCGCGGTCGGGGGCGAGTGAGGGGTACGAGTACGGGCGGCCACCCCTTGTGAGGGGTGGCCGCCCGCCGTCCGGTCAGCGACCGGCACTGGGCTCGTCGTGCAGGGCGTCAGGCGTGGTCTTCGCCCATCGTCCGGGCCGGCACATCGGTGAGCCGGTCCGTCTCATCCTGTATCTCAGCGGCGATCTTCTTGAGTTCCGGCTCGAACTTGCGGCCGTGGTGGGCGCAGAAGAGCAAGTCACCTCCGCTGGTCAGGACGACACGCAGGTATGCCTGGGCGCCGCAGCGGTCGCAGCGGTCAGCGGCCGTCAGGGGGCTCGCGGGGGTCAGAACAGTAGTCACGTCGCCTCTTCTCTAGCTCGACGAGCTGTCGTACCAGGGTCAACATCCAACCAGGCCGGAAACGTTCCCGCTCGTGGCTTTTCCTCGAAACTTTTTCCCAAGGTGGCTGTCTGCTGCCGGTTGGCGGCGAATGAGCCGTATTGCTTCGCTCTACGGATTTCGCGTTGCTTGTGTCGGTGCGTCCTCCCGGCGTGGTTGCCGGTTGTTGATGAGGACGTGCCCGGAGCCTAAATGGTTCATGCCTGGAAGGGAACGTGATGTTCGCGTCACCCCTTCGAGGGATCGAACATCCATACGACTCTGGACTAGCATGAGGAAACGGGGAGGGTGGCGTGACAACGGCTCTACCAGGCATCGGTACCCTCTGACCGGTGAACGACGCCGGGCCTTACCCCACCGGGCCAGTTTTCAAATTCAGCGAGGAGCGAACCGCGTGACCGCCGAAACGTCCGTGCCGTCCAGTGCGCTGCTGACCGCAGACCGTGACGGTTCCAACTACACCGCGCGGCACCTGCTCGTACTCGAAGGGCTCGAAGCGGTCCGCAAGCGCCCCGGTATGTACATCGGGTCCACCGACAGCCGCGGCCTGATGCACTGCATCTGGGAGATCATCGACAACTCGGTCGACGAGGCCCTCGGCGGCTACTGCGACCACATCGAGGTCATCCTCCACGACGACGGCTCCGTCGAGGTGCGGGACAACGGCCGGGGCATCCCGGTCGACGTCGAGCCGAAGACCGGGCTCTCCGGCGTCGAGGTCGTCATGACCAAGCTGCACGCCGGCGGAAAGTTCGGCGGCGGCTCGTACGCGGCCTCCGGCGGTCTCCACGGCGTCGGCGCGTCCGTCGTCAACGCCCTCTCGGCCCGCCTCGACGTCGAGGTCGACCGGAACAGCTCCACGCACTCCATCAGCTTCCGCCGCGGGGTGCCCGGCATCTTCACGGAGCAGGGCCCCGACAGTCCCTTCGACCCGGGCAACGGCCTGCGGAAGGGCAAGCGCGTCCCCAAGGCCCGCACGGGCACGCGCGTCCGCTACTGGGCGGACCGGCAGATCTTCCTCAAGGACGCCAAGCTCTCGCTGGAGACGCTCCACCAGCGCGCCCGGCAGACCGCCTTCCTCGTGCCCGGTCTCACGATCGTCGTCCGCGACGAGCGGGACCTCGCCGGGATCGGCAAGAGCGAGGAGACGTTCCGCTTCGACGGAGGCATCAGCGAGTTCTGCGAGTACCTCGCGCAGGACAAGGCCGTCTGCGACATCCAGCGGCTCACCGGCCAGGGCACCTTCAAGGAGACCGTCCCGGTCCTCGACGAGCGCGGGCACATGACCCCGACCGAGGTCACCCGTGAGCTCGCCGTCGACGTCGCGCTGCGCTGGGGCACCGGCTACGACACCACGGTCAAGTCCTTCGTCAACATCATCGCCACGCCCAAGGGCGGTACCCACGTCTCCGGCTTCGAGCAGGCCGTCACCAAGACGGTGAACGAGGTCCTCCGCTCGGCCAAGATGCTGCGCGTCGCCGAGGACGACATCGTCAAGGACGACGCCCTTGAGGGGCTCACGGCCGTCGTCACGGTCCGCCTCGCCGAGCCGCAGTTCGAGGGTCAGACCAAGGAGGTCCTGGGCACCTCCGCCGCCCGCCGGATCGTGGCCGCCGTGGTCGCCAAGGAGCTCAAGGCCTTCCTGACCTCCACCAAGCGGGACGCCAAGGCACAGGCCCGCGCCGTCCTGGACAAGGCCGTCGCCGCCGCCAGGACCCGGATCGCGGCCCGCCAGCACAAGGAGGCGCAGCGCAGGAAGACCGCGCTCGAGTCCTCCTCGCTGCCGGCCAAGCTCGCCGACTGCCGCAGCGACGACGTGGAGCGCAGCGAGCTCTTCATCGTCGAGGGGGACTCCGCCCTCGGCACGGCCAAGCTCGCGCGCAACAGCGAGTTCCAGGCCCTGCTGCCGATCCGGGGCAAGATCCTCAACGTCCAGAAGTCCTCGGTCTCGGACATGCTCAAGAACGCCGAGTGCGGCGCGATCATCCAGGTCATAGGAGCCGGCTCGGGCCGCACCTTCGACATCGACGCCGCCCGTTACGGGAAGATCGTCCTCCTGGTCGACGCCGACGTCGACGGCGCGCACATCCGCTGCCTGCTGCTGACGCTCTTCCAGCGCTACATGCGGCCCATGGTCGAGGCCGGGCGCGTCTTCGCCGCCGTGCCCCCGCTGCACCGGATCGAGCTCGTCCAGCCCAAGAAGGGCCAGGACAAGTACGTCTACACGTACTCGGACAACGAGCTGCGCCAGACCCTCCTGGAGTTCCAGCGCAAGGGGGTCCGCTACAAGGACGCCATCCAGCGCTACAAGGGTCTCGGCGAGATGGACGCCGACCAGCTCGCGGAGACCACGATGGACCCGCGCCACCGCACCCTGCGCCGGATCAACATCGGCGACCTGGACTCGGCGGAGCAGATCTTCGACCTGCTCATGGGCAACGACGTGGCGCCCCGCAAGGAGTTCATCACCAGCTCGGCGGCGACCCTCGACCGCTCGCGCATCGACGCCTGACGAGCGACCGCCGGGTGACCGAAAAGGGCCGGGCCGTGCGATACGCATATCAGCACGGTCCGGTCAGGCCAACCACAAGATCTGTCACCTGATGGGGTGAAGAGCGGGAGGAGAAGAGTCCGGGATCTTCCCGCTCTGTCCATCCTTGGGCACGCGGCCGAAACGGTTCGCTGACAAGGAGAGTTGGCCGGTGGAGCAGGTGGACAGGCAGGAGGGGCGTGACGTTTCGGCGGTGCCGGACGACGCCCCCTGGTACGACATGGCAGTGCCGCGGCAGCGCGAACCCAGCGCGGCGGAGATCTACCTGGAGGTTCAGCGGAGCCCCGCCTTCCAGGAAGTGCGCCGCCGCTACCGCAGGTTCGTCTTCCCGGCCGCCCTCGCGTTCCTCCTCTGGTATCTCGCCTACGTCGTCGCGGCGACCGCGGCACCCGGGCTCATGGCGCGGCCCGTCGCCGGCGCGGTGAACGTGGCGATGGTCGCGGGCCTCGCCCAGTTCCTCACCACCTTCCTGCTCACCTGGGCCTACGCGCGCCACGCGCGACTGCGCCGCGACCGGGCGGCCCTGGAACTTCGCTGGGACACCCAGGAGATGACCCGAGGGGTGGCGCAGCCGTGACCGGAGACCACCAGACCCTGGCGCTCGTGCTCTTCAGCGTCTTCATCGCCGTCACCCTGGGGATCACCACCTGGGTGAGCCGCAACCGGCACGGCTCGGCGGAGGAGTTCTACGCCGGCGGCAGGCTGTTCTCGCCTCTGGAGAACGGTTTCGCCATCGCGGGCGACTACATGTCCGCGGCCTCCTTCCTCGGCATCTCCGGACTGATCGCGCTCTACGGCTACGACGGCATGCTGTACTCCGTCGGCTTCCTCGTCGCCTGGCTGGTCGTCCTGCTGCTCGTCGCGGAACTCGTCCGCAACTGCGGGCGGTTCACGCTCGCGGACGTCGTCGCCGCGCGGATGGCCGAGCGGCCCGTGCGGATCGCCGCGGGCACCTCCTCCGTGGCCGTCTCCGTGCTCTACCTCGTCGCCCAGATGGTCGGAGCCGGCAGCCTCGTCGCGCTCCTGCTCGGCGGCACGAGCGAAGCGGCCCGCTCCTGGACCGTGATCGGCGTGGGCGCGCTGATGGTGATCTACGTGTCGCTCGGCGGCATGCGGGCCACCACCTGGATCCAGATCGTCAAGGCGGTCCTCCTGATGGCGGGCACGATCGCGCTCACCGTCCTCGTCCTGCTCCGCTTCCACGGGGACGTGAACAGCCTGCTCTCCACCGCTGCCGACCGCAGCGGCCACGGACGGGACTTCCTCGCCCCCGGGCTGCGCTACGGCGGGGACTGGACCGCGCGCCTCGACTTCATCAGCCTCGGCATTGCCCTCGTCCTCGGCACCGCCGGGCTGCCGCACATCCTGTCGCGCTTCTACACCGTGCCGACCGCCCGGGCCGCCCGCCGCTCCGTCGTCTGGTCCATCGGCCTCATCGGCAGCTTCTACCTGATGACGATCGTGCTCGGCTTCGGCGCGGCCGCCCTGATCGGACCCGCCGAGGTCCGCGCCTCCAACGCCTCGGGGAACACGGCCATCCCGCTGCTCGCCCTCGACCTCGGCGGCGGCGCGGGCTCCACCGGCGGCACCGTGCTCTTCGCCGTCGTCGCCGCCATCGCCTTCGCGACCATCCTCGCGGTCGTCGCCGGGATCACGCTCGCCTCCTCGGCCTCCGTCGCCCACGACCTGTACAGCTCGCTGCGCCGCAAGCACGCGAAGCGGCAGTACAGCGAGGTGACCGTGGCGCGGTTGGCGGCCGCGGGGATCGGCGCCGCCGCCATCGGCCTCGGCCTGCTCGCCCGCGATCTCAACGTGGCCTTCCTGGTCGGCCTCGCCTTCGCGGTCGCCGCCTCCGCCAACCTGCCCGTCCTGCTCTACTCGTTGTTCTGGCGGAAGTTCACCACCAGGGGCGCGGTCTGGTCGGTGTACGGCGGGCTCGTCCCCGCGGTCCTGCTCGTCCTGCTGTCGCCGGTGGTCTCGGGCAGCCCGGAGTCGCTGTTCCCCGGTGTCGACTTCCACGTCTTCCCGCTGCAGAACCCCGGAGTGGTCTCCATCCCGCTCGGGTTCCTCGCGGGCTGGATCGGTACGGTCACCTCGGCCGAGCCGCCCGACGAGGCGCGGCACGCCGAGACGGAGGTCCGGGCGCTGACGGGGGCGGGGGCCGCCTGACCGGGGCGGGACGGGGCGTGTGAGTGGGCCGGGGCCGGGGCTCCTGGCCTCGGGCTCAGGAGCCGAGGACTGGCTCAGGTGGTCGGTGGTGAGGACGTCCAGGCGTAGCGGTGCTCGGGACGGCCCGTCTCGCCGTACCGGAGGGAGAGGCTCACCCGGCCGGTGCGTTCGAGGAGCTTGAGGTAGCGCTGGGCGGTCTGGCGGCTCACGCCGGCCCGCTCGGCGATCTCCTGCGCGGAGATCGGACCGCCCGCGGCGAGCAGGACCTGGCGGACCAGCTCGGCCGTCGTGGGGGAGTGCCCCTTCGGCAGGTCGGGGGCGACGGTGCCCGCCGCCAGGACGCCGAAGATCCGGTCCACCTCGGCCTGCTCCGCCTCGCCGCCGGCCCCCAGGGCCCGCCGGAGCGCCGCGTACGCCTCCAGCTTGGGGCGCAGCCCGGCGAAGTTGAACGGCTTGACCAGGTACTGGAGGGCGCCGTGGCGCATCGCCGCCTGCACGGTGGCGACGTCCCGGGCGGCGGTCACCATGATCACGTCGCACTGGTGACCGCGCGCGCGGAGCTCCCGTACGGCTGCGAGACCGTTCTCGTCCGGCAGGTAGTGGTCCATGAGGATCAGGTCCACCGGATGCGCGTCCAGGGCGGCCAGTGCCTCCGCGGTCGAATGGGCGGTGGCGGACACCCGGAAGCCGGGGACCTTGGCCACGTACGCGGCGTTGATCCGTGCGACGAGCACGTCGTCGTCCACGACGAGTACGTCGATCATCGCGGCTCCCGGGCCGGCTGGGGAACCACGGGATCTCCGGGGGAGGGTACGGCGAGCCCGGTGAGTCCGGCGGATTCGGCGGGCTCGGCAGATTCGGCGGGTCCCGTCTCGGCCAGGGCGTCCGGGAGGACGACCGTGAACTCCGCGCCTCCGTCCGGGCCCCCGGCCACACGGGCCGTGCCGCCGCGCCGCTCGGCCAGCCGGCGCACGAAGGCGAGCCCGAGCCCGCGCCTGCCGTGGGACGGCGGTTCCTTCGTCGACCAGCCCTCGGTGAAGATCAGCTCACGGCGCTCCTCGGGGACGCCGGGGCCACTGTCCGTGACCCGCAGCACGACCGTACGGCCCTCGGTGCGGAACGCGACCTCGATCCGGGCGCCCGGTGTGCCGGCGACGGCGTCGAGGGCGTTGTCGACCAGGTTCCCGACGACCGTGACCAGCTCACGGGGGTCGACGAGGCGGTCCGGGAGCAGGGACCCGGGGGAGAGCCGCAGGGACACCCCGCGCTCGGCGGCGACGGTCGCCTTGCCGACCAGGAGCGCGGCGAGCAGCGGGTCGTGGACCTTCTCCGTGACCTGCTCGGCGGTGGCGCGGTGGACGCCGACCACCTCCGTCACGAATTCGACCGCCTCCTCGTGCATGTCCAGCTCCAGGAGGCCGAGGAGCGTGTGCAGCCGGTTGGCGTGCTCGTGGTCCTGTGCGCGGAGGGCGTCGATCAGGCCCCGCGTCGAGTCCAGCTCGCGCCCGAGCCGCTCCAGCTCGGTGCGGTCGCGGAGGGTCGCGACGGCGCCGCCGTCGTCGGTGGGCATGCGGTTGGCGATCAGGACCCGGTGACCCTGGACGGTCACGAGGTCCTCGCCCGTGACCCGGCCCGCCAGGACGTCGGCGGTACGGCCCTCGCCGAGGAGCTCGTCCAGGGGCCGGCCCGCGGCCTCCGGGCCCAGGCCGAGGAGGCGCTGCGCCTCGTCGTTCAGGAGCCGTACGGAGCCGGTGCGGTCGATGGCCACCACACCCTCCCGGATGCCGTGCAGCATGGCCTCGCGCTCGGCGAGCAGCGCGGAGATGTCGGAGAAGGCCAGGTCGTGCGTCTGGCGCTGGAGGCGCCGGGAGATCAGGTACGCCGCGAGGGCGCCGACCGCGAGCGCCCCGCCCGCGTACGCGAGGAGGCCCGGGATCGCGCCGAGGAGCCGGTCGCGGACGCTGTCGTACTCGATCCCGACGGAGACCGCGCCGACGATCCGGCCGTCCGCGTCGCGCAGCGGGGCCTTGCCGCGCGCCGAGCGGCCGAGCGTGCCGCTGTCGATCTCCATCACCTCGCGGCCCGCGAGGACGGCGCTGGGGTCGGTGGAGACGCGCCGCCCGATCTGGGCGGGGTCGGTGTGCGACCAGCGCACGCCGCGGGTGTCCATGACGACGACGTACTCGGCCCCCGTGGCCACCCGGATCCGTTCGGCCGCGGTCTGCACCGGGCCCCGCGGGGCGGGCGGGGCGCCGACGACGTCGGCGGCGAGCGCGGGGGAGGCGGTGGACTCGGCGATGGCCAGGGCCCGCCGCATGGCCTGGTCGTCGAGCTGGTCGCTGAGCGGCGCGAGGAAGAGACCGGTGGCGAGGACGGTCACACCGGTCGCGATGGCCAGCTGCATCAGCAGGACCTGCGCGAACATCCGCCGAGGCCACCCGAACCGCCGACGGCGCACGAGGGGCCGCGCGGGGCTGCTGGTCTGTGCGGGTCTCATGCCGAAAAGGTACGGGTCGAAATCCCGGGACCGGAAATACCGACCTGAGGGCGCCTCGGCTTCACCGGGCCGCCCCAGGCCTCCCCGGCGCACGCGCCGTCCGCCGGGGCCGGGGCGCAGGGGCGGATTCGGACGCCCCCGGATGTTCCCGCCTATCCTGGGGCCTTCCCACGGCCGTGGGAAGGAACCCGTTACCGGAGGCGCGACCCTTGACCACGCAGCAGATTCCCGTCGTCGTCCTCGCCGGGTTTCTCGGGGCCGGGAAGACCACGCTCCTCAACCATCTGCTGCGCAGTGCCCGGGGTACCCGGATCGGGGTCATGGTCAACGACTTCGGGGACATCGGCATCGACGCGATGACCGTCGCCGGGCAGGTGGGGTCGACCGTCTCCCTCGGCAACGGGTGCCTCTGCTGTGCGGTCGACGCCGGTGAGCTCGACGAGTACCTGGAGGTCCTGACCCGGCCCGAGTCCCGGCTCGACGTGATCGTGATCGAGGCCAGCGGGCTCGCCGAGCCGCAGGAGCTCGTGCGGATGGTGCTCGCCAGCGAGAACGAGCGGATCGTCTACGGAGGACTCGTCCAGGTCGTCGACGCGGCCGAGTTCGGGGCGACCCGGCGGCGCCACCCGGAGACCGACCGGCATCTGACGATCGCGGACCTCGTCGTCGTGAACAAGGCGGACCGGGTCTCCGCGGACGAGCTGGCCGCCGTACGCGAGACGGTCGTCGGCCTCGCCGGGAAGGCCGCCGTGGTCGAGGCCTCGCACGGGCGGGTCGATCCTGAGCTGCTCTTCGACCGGGTGGTGCCCGAGGACGAGATCGAGGGCCAGATGTCCATCGAGGACATCCTGTACGGCCCCGAGGACGAAGCGCACGCGCACCCGCACGCCGCGTACGAGACGGTCTCCCTGACCGCCTCGACCCCGCTCCACCCGCGCCGCCTCATGGCCTTCCTGGACGCGCGGCCGGAGGGCCTGTACCGGATCAAGGGCTTCGTGGACCTCGGCGCCGCCGACCCGGACAACCGTTACGCGGTCCACGCGGTCGGCCGCTTCCTGCGCTTCTACCCCGAGCCGTGGCCCGCGGGCGTGGAGCGGCTCACCCAGCTCGTCCTGATCGGCTCCGGCGTCGACGCCGCGGGGCTGCGCAAGGAGCTCGCCGGATGCGAGCAGAACGGGCCGCAGGACGCCCCCGACGAGCACAGCATGTGGGGCGTCCTGCGGTACGTGCGCCAGAGCGGGACGGACGAGGAGCCGGACGAGGGCTGAGCCCTTCCCGGCCCGGCCCCCGCCCCGCCCGTCGTCAGTTCGCCGGAGGGGAGGCCAGCACGTCCACCGGCTGCGGCAGCGGCGCGCCCGAGCCGTCGCGGCGGGGGTCCACCTCGGGCAGGGGCACCGGAGTGCCGTTCTTCTGCGCGGCCCGTGCCGGGGTGGCGCCCGCCCAGGCCAGGATCAGGACGTCCTCGCCCTTCAGGAACCGCTGGCAGCGGACACCGCCCGTCGCGCGGCCCTTGCGCGGGTACTGGTCGAAGGGGGTCAGCTTCGCCGACGTACCCGTCGAGGAGTCCAGTGTGCCCGTGGAGCCCGCGACGGTGAAGACGACGGCGTCCGCCGCCGGGTCGACCGCCGTGAACGAGAGCACCTCGGCGCCCGCGGTCAGCTTGACGCCCGCCATGCCGCCGGCCGGCCGGCCCTGGGGCCGTACCTGCGCGGCCGGGTAGCGGAGGAGCTGGGCGTCGGAGGTGATGAACACCAGGTCCTCCTCGCCCGTCCGCAGCTCGGTCGCGCCGACGATCCGGTCGCCGTCCTTGAGGGTGATGACCTCCAGCTCGTCCTTGTTCGCCGGGTAGTCCGGGACCACGCGCTTCACGACGCCCTGGAGCGTCCCGAGCGCGAGGCCCGGGGAGGACTCGTCGAGCGTGGTCAGGCAGACCACCGACTCGTCCGCCTCCAGGGACAGGAACTCCGAGAGCTGCGCGCCGCCCGCGAGGTTGGGGGTGGCCGCGGTGTCGGGGAGCTGCGGCAGGTCGATGACCGCGATGCGCAGGAGCCGGCCGTCCGAGGTCACCGCGCCGACGTCGCCGCGCTGGGTGGCGGCCACCGCCGAGACGATCAGGTCGTGCTTGGTGCGCGGCGCGTCCGGGTCGGCCGGCGGCAGCTCCGCCGTCGCCGTACGGGCCAGCAGTCCCGTCGAGGAGAGCAGGACCCGGCACGGGTCGTCGGCGACCTCCAGCGGTACGGCCGCGACCGGCGCGCCCGCCGATTCGAGCAGGACCGTCCGCCGGTCGGTGGCGAACTTCTTGCCGACGGCGGCCAGCTCCGCCGAGACCAGCTTCCGCAGCTCCGCGTCGGAGTCGAGGATTCCGGTCAGCTCGTCGATCTCGCCGTTGAGCCGGTCGCGCTCGGTCTCCAGCTCGATGCGGTCGAACTTGGTGAGGCGGCGCAGCGGCGTGTCCAGGATGTACTGCGTCTGGATCTCGCTCAGCGAGAAGCGCTCCATCAGGCGCTCCTTGGCCTGGGCGGAGTTCTCGCTCTCCCGGATGATCCGGATGACCTCGTCGATGTCGACGAGCGCGACGAGGAGGCCGTCGACCAGGTGGAGCCGGTCGCGCTTCTTGGTGCGGCGGAACTCGGAGCGGCGGCGGACGACCTCGAAGCGGTGGTCGAGGTAGACCTCCAGGAGCTCCTTGAGGCCGAGCGTGAGCGGCTGGCCGTCCACGAGCGCCACGTTGTTGATGCCGAAGGACTCCTCCATCGGCGTCAGCTTGTAGAGCTGCTCCAGGACCGCCTCCGGCACGAAGCCGTTCTTGACCTCGATGACGAGGCGCAGGCCGTGGTTGCGGTCGGTGAGGTCCTTGACGTCGGCGATGCCCTGGAGCTTCTTGGAACCGACCAGATCCTTGATCTTGGAGATGACCTTCTCGGGGCCGACCGTGAACGGCAGCTCGGTCACGATGATGCCCTTGCGGCGGGCCGTGACCGTCTCCACGGTCGCCGTGGCGCGGATCTTGAAGGAGCCGCGGCCCGACTCGTACGCGTCCTTGATGCCGGACAGTCCGACGATCCGGCCGCCGGTCGGCAGGTCGGGGCCGGGCACGAAGCGCATCAGCGTCTCGAGGTCGGCTCCGGGGTGCCGGATCAGGTGGCGGGCCGCCGCGATCACCTCGCCGAGGTTGTGCGGCGGCATGTTGGTCGCCATGCCGACCGCGATCCCGGAGGCGCCGTTGACCAGCAGGTTCGGGTAGGCGGCGGGCAGCGCCACCGGCTCCTGCTCCTGGCCGTCGTAGTTCGGCGAGAAGTCGACGGTGTCCTCGTCGATGGACTCGGTCATCAGCAGCGCGGCGGGGGCCATGCGCGACTCCGTGTACCGCATGGCGGCGGGCGGGTCGTCGTTGCCGAGGGAGCCGAAGTTGCCATGGCCGTCGACGAGGGGCAGCCGCATGGAGAAGGGCTGCGCCATGCGGACCATGGCGTCGTAGATCGACGCGTCGCCGTGCGGGTGGAGCTTGCCCATCACCTCGCCGACGACGCGGGCGCACTTGACGAACCCGCGGTCGGGGCGGAGGCCCATCTCGCCCATCTGGTAGACGATGCGGCGCTGGACGGGCTTCATGCCGTCGCGGGCGTCGGGGAGCGCGCGCGAGTAGATCACCGAGTACGCGTACTCGAGGAAGGAGCCCTGCATCTCGTCGACGACGTCGATGTCGAGGATCCTCTCCTCGTACGCGTCGTCCGGCGGCGGTGTCTTCGTGCTGCGGCGGGCCATCGCGGCTGCGGCTCCTTCACCAACAAGGTTGATCTGACGCGGACCATTGTGGACCGTGCCACCGACAACGCCGACCGCGACCCGGAAGAGGGACATCTGGAAGGGGCGGGAACTTCGCGAGGTGTCGGCGCGCTTGCATACAGTGGCAGGACTTTTTCACATCGCGATCGAAGGGACGTACATGCCCATGGGTCACACGGCCACGGCCGAGGCCGGCTCCGGCGGCCTGACAGCGACCGAGCACCGGTTGGCGAACGGCCTGCGCGTGGTGCTCTCGGAGGACCACCTGACCCCGGTCGCCGCGGTCTGCCTCTGGTACGACGTCGGTTCGCGGCACGAGGTCGAGGGCCGCACGGGCCTCGCCCACCTCTTCGAGCACCTCATGTTCCAGGGCTCGAAGCAGGTCCACGGCAACGGGCACTTCGAGCTGGTGCAGGGCGCGGGCGGCTCGCTCAACGGCACGACGAGCTTCGAGCGCACCAACTACTTCGAGACCATGCCCACCCACCAGCTGGAGCTCGCGCTCTGGCTGGAGGCCGACCGCATGGGCTCGCTGCTGGCGGCCCTGGACGACGAGTCCATGGAGAACCAGCGGGACGTCGTCAAGAACGAGCGCCGCCAGCGCTACGACAACGTGCCGTACGGCACGGCCTTCGAGAAGCTGACGGCGCTGGCCTACCCGGAGGGCCACCCGTACCACCACACGCCGATCGGCTCCATGGCGGACCTGGACGCCGCGACGCTGGAGGACGCGCGGAACTTCTTCCGCACGTACTACGCGCCGAACAACGCGGTGCTGTCGGTCGTCGGCGACATCGACCCGGCGCAGACGCTCGCCTGGGTCGAGAAGTACTTCGGCTCCATTCCCTCCCACGACGGCAAGCGGCCCCCGCGCGACGGCTCGCTGCCCGACGTCATGGGCTCGGAGCAGCGTGTGGTCCTCGTCGAGGAGGTCCCGGCGCGCGCGCTGATGGCCGCCTACCGGCTCCCGCACGACGGCACGCGCGAGTGCGACGCCGCCGACCTGGCCCTGACCGTCCTCGGTGGTGGCGAGTCCTCCCGTCTGCACAACCGCCTGGTCCGCCGGGACCGTACGGCCGTCGCCGCCGGCTTCGGCCTGCTGCGGCTCGCCGGGGCGCCCTCGCTGGGCTGGCTGGACGTCAAGACCTCCGGCGGCGTCGAGGTCCCGCAGATCGAGGCGGCCGTCGACGAGGAGCTCGCCCGCTTCGCCGCCGAGGGCCCGACGCCCGAGGAGATGGAGCGCGCACAGGCCCAGTTGGAGCGGGAGTGGCTCGACCGGCTCGGCACCGTCGCGGGCCGCGCCGACGAACTGTGCCGGTTCGCCGTGCTGTTCGGCGACCCGCAGCTCGCCCTGACCGCCGTCGACCGGGTCCTCGACATCACCGCCGAGGAGGTGCGGGCGGCCGCCGAGGCCCGGCTGCGCCCCGACAACCGCGCGGTGCTCGTCTACGAGCCGGTGGCCACCGAACAGAGCGAGAGCGACAGCGACGAGGGAGAGGGAGCGGACCAGTGACCGACGCTGCCGTGTCTTTGACGAGCATGGACTTCCACCCGCAGCCCGAGCCGGGCGTCGCCAGGCCCTGGGCCTTCCCGGCCCCGGACCGCGGCTCCCTGGCCAACGGCCTGACCGTGCTGACCAGCCACCGCCCCGGTCAGCAGGTCGTGGCCGTGGAGCTCTTCCTGCCGGCCCCGCTGGACGCCGAGCCGGCCGGTCTCGACGGCGTCGCCACGATCATGGCCCGGGCCCTCTCCGAGGGCACGGACCAGCGCGACGCCGAGGAGTTCGCGGCCGAGCTGGAGCGCTGCGGTGCCACGCTCGACGCGCACGCGGACCACCCGGGCGTCCGGGTCTCCCTCGAGGTGCCCGTCTCCCGGCTGCCCAAGGCGCTCGGGCTGCTCTCCGAGGCGCTGATCGCCCCGGCGTTCCTGGAGACCGAGATCGAGCGCCTCGTGCGCAACCGCCTCGACGAGATCCCGCACGAGACGGCCAACCCGGCCCGCCGCGCCGCCAAGCAGCTCTCCAAGGAGCTCTTCCCGGCCGATTCGCGGATGTCCCGGCCGCGCCAGGGCACGGAGGAGACGGTCTCCGCGATCGACGCCGCCGCCGTGCGTGCCTTCTACGAGGCGTACGTCCGTCCCGGCACGGCCACCGCCGTGGTGGTGGGCGATCTGACGGGCGTCGACCTGGACAAGGTCCTCGCCGAGACGCTGGGCGCCTGGACCGGCGAGCCGGCCGAGACGCTCGCGATGCCGCCGATCACCGCCGACGACACCGGACGGGTCGTCATCGTGGACCGTCCCGGCGCGGTGCAGACCCAGTTGCTGATCGGCCGGATCGGTCCGGACCGCCACGACAGCGTCTGGGCGGCCCAGGTCCTCGGCACGTACTGCCTCGGCGGCACGCTGACCTCCCGCCTCGACCGGGTCCTGCGCGAGGAGAAGGGCTACACGTACGGCGTGCGGGCCTTCGGGCAGGTGCTCCGCTCCGACGCCGAGGGGAACGGCGCGTCGATGCTCGCCATCAGCGGCTCCGTCGACACCCCCAACACCGGCCCGGCACTTGACGACCTGTGGAAGGTGCTGCGGACGCTCGCCGCGGAGGGCCTCACGGACGCCGAGCGCGAGACGGCCGTGCAGAACCTGGTGGGCGTGGCACCGCTCAAGTACGAGACGGCCGCCTCGGTCGCCGGGACGCTCTCCGACCAGGTCGAGCAGCACCTCCCGGACGACTACCAGGCCCAGTTGTACGCGCGCCTCGCCGAGACGGGGACGGTCGAGGCGACCGCGGCCGTGGTCAGCGCCTTCCCCGTGGACCGGCTCGTCACCGTGCTCGTGGGCGACGCGGCGGAGATCGCCGAGCCCGTGCGGGCGCTCGGCATCGGTGAAGTCACCGTGGTGACCGGCTGATCGCACGCGCCGACCGCCGGGTCGCACATGCCGACCCGGCGACGGAAGGCCTCGACGTCACGGTTTCGTCGAGGCCTTCCCGTTTGTCCGGATTGCGGGCAAGGGTGGTCGTCTGCCCTGTGGCATGTCTTACAAACTGACGCGTCTGTTTGCCGATTGACAGACGATCCGCATAGCGTCGGTCCGTCTGTTCGTCAGTTGTACGCGCCGCACTCGCGGCAGCGGACAGTCATCGCCGAGTCCCCGTCAGGCGCGAGCCTGGGGAGCCGGGGACCCACACAGTCCCTGGGGTGAATCGGGCGCCTTCGTCTCGTACGGAGGGGCTCGTAGGAGACCTTCCTGCTCCGAACCCGTCAGCTAACCCGGTAGGCGAGAGGGAAGGAAAGGATCAGCCTCTACATGGCGTTCACCCGTGCCACCGGGAAGCATCGTGGTCCGAGCCGGATGGCGCGCCGCAGCGTGGGCATCGCCGGCGTCGCGACGCTCGCCACCACCGGCGTCATCGGAACCCTCGCCTCCCCGGCGCTCGCTGCCGACGCGGACAACCGCTCCGCCGAGGACACCGGCCGCATCAAGGTGATCACCGAGGACTCGATCGCGGACCGGATCGACGCCCAGGCCGCCGCCCAGGAGCAGGAGGCCTTCGAGGCCGTCGCCAAGGAGAAGGCCCAGGCGGAGGCCCGCGCCGAGGCGAAGCGCAAGGCCGAGGCCCGCGCCAAGGAGGTCCGCGAGGAGCGCGAGCGCGCCGCCCGCGAGGCCGAGCGCCGCCGCCTCAACTCCTTCCAGCTCCCCGTGGCCGGCTCGTACGTGACCACCGGCTACAAGACCGGCGGCTCGCTCTGGTCCTCCGGCAGCCACTCCGGCATCGACTTCCACGCCTCCTACGGCAGCTCGGTCGTCTCCGTCGGCTCCGGCACCGTCGTCGAGGCCGGCTGGGGCGGCGCGTACGGCAACAACATCGTCATCCGGATGAACGACGGCACGTACACCCAGTACGGTCACCTCTCGTCCATCGGGGTCTACGTCGGCCAGACCGTCGAGCCGGGTCAGCAGATAGGCGTCTCCGGCTCGTCCGGCAACTCGACCGGCCCGCACCTCCACTTCGAGGCACGCACGGGATCCGACTACGGCTCGGACCTGAACCCGATCTCCTACCTCCGCGCCCGCGGCGTCAGCCTCTGACACCACGTCGATCGCGTCGCAAAAGCCCCGGCTCGTACTGAGCCGGGGCTTTTTCGTCGACCGGGCGACCGAAATGTATGAGCCTGGATTCCATGCGGGCATCGGAAATTCCGGCCCGCTGCAATAGAGTCACGGAACAAGCTCGGAACAGGCTCGGAACGAGTACGGGACGAGCACACGAAGAGCACGGGACGGACGCAGAACAGGCGTCACCCGAATTGTCTCTCGCGGACCAAAGGCGGAGGTCGGACATGCGCGTTCCCGCGCAATCGGTGTGCACGGCGATCCGGGACGACATCGTCTCCGGTGTCTTCGAGCGGGGTGGGCGGCTGACCGAGGAGCAGCTCGCCCGTCGCTACGGGGTCTCCCGTGTCCCGGTCCGCGAGGCCCTGCGCACCCTGGAGTCCGAGGGTTTCGTCGTCACCCGCCGGCACGCCGGCGCCCATGTCGCCGAGCCCACCGAGCAGGAGGCGGCCGATCTCCTCGACATGCGGGCCCTGCTCGAACCGCTCGGCGCCGCCCGCGCCGCGCAGCGCCGCACCGAGGCCCATCTGAAGGTGCTGCGCGGCCTGGTCAGGCTGGGCCAGGAGCGGGCCAGGCGCGGCCAGGGGGAGGATCTGCGCTCGCTCGGCGGCTGGTTCCACGAGACGCTGGCACAGGCCTCCGGCAGCCCGGCTCTGACGGCCCTGCTCACCCAGCTCCGGCACAAGATCACCTGGATGTACGCCGTCGAGCAGCCGGCCCACCCCGTGGAGGCCTGGTCCGAGCACGGCGCCATCGTGGACGCCGTCGCGCGCGGCGACGCGGAGCGGGCCAGGGCGCTGACGGCGCTGCACGCGGAGCGCTCGCTGGCACTGCACCGGCTCAAAGGGTCGGAGCGCGGCCGTGTGAGGGTTTCGCAACATGTCGTCAACACGGCGAGCGGTCAGAATTAACGCGCGCACCGTATACAAAGAAGAGGAATTCGACGGAGCTGCTTCGCGCTGCCCGGAATTACGCGGAAGTCGGCCCGGGAAACGCAGGATCCGGAAACCGGGTCGAGATCCCTCGGGAATCCTCGGGAATCCGGTTCGGGAATCCGGCTCGGAAATCCGGCCCCGGAAACGCGAGAACCGCGGCCGCCGGGATTCCGGCAGCCGCGGTTCTCGTCGTACGGGAAGGCGGGGTCAGACGGTCTCGGGGAGCTCGTCGAGACCCTCGGCCACCAGCTTCGCGAGGCGGTCCAGCGCGGCCTCGGCGCCGTCGGCCTCGGAGGCCAGGACGATCTCCTCGCCGCCCTGCGCGCCCAGGCCGAGCACCGCGAGCATCGAGGCGGCGTTCACGGGGGTGCCGTCGGACTTGGCGATCGTCACCGGAACGCCGGAAGCCGTGGCGGCACGGACGAAGATGGACGCGGGGCGGGCGTGGAGGCCCTCGGCCCAGCCGACGTTGACGCGGCGCTCAGCCATGGTGTTGCCCTTCAAGTCTCAAGCGGGTTGTCTAGACCAGTCTCTCACGGGATGCGCGGTGCTCCTACCGACCTTCGGCCCGGACCGCACCGTCCTTCGGCCCTCCCCACCTTGCACGGCAGGCACCCGCCGCGCGACCGGTGCCCGTGCCGTGCACCGGCCGTAGGCTGGCCCCATGCAGAGCGCGTCGGAGCAGTCGGAAGCGGCGGATCGACCGGCACCACCGGCACCACCGGAGCACGCCTATCCCGACCACTGGGAGGCGGACGTGGTGCTCCGGGACGGCGGCACCGCGCGCATCAGGCCGATCACGGCCGACGACGCCGACCGGCTGGTCAGCTTCTACGAGCAGGTCTCGGACGAGTCGAAGTACTACCGCTTCTTCGCGCCCTACCCGCGGCTCTCCGCCAAGGACGTCCACCGCTTCACCCACCACGACTTCGTCGACCGGGTGGGCCTCGCCGCTACCGTGGGCGGCGAGTTCATCGCCACCGTCCGCTACGACCGCATCGACGAACGCGGCATGCCCGCCTCGCACCCGGCCGACGAGGCCGAGGTCGCCTTCCTCGTCCAGGACGCCCACCAGGGGCGCGGAGTCGCCTCGGCCCTCCTCGAACACATCGCGGCGGTCGCGCGCGAGCGGGACATCCGGCGGTTCGCCGCCGAGGTGCTCCCCGCCAACAACAAGATGATCAAGGTCTTCACCGACGCGGGCTACACCCAGAAGCGGAGCTTCGAGGACGGCTCCGTCCGGCTCCACCTCGACCTCGAACCGACCGACCGCTCCCTCGCCGTCCAGCGCGCGCGGGAACAGCGCGCGGAGGCCCGGTCCGTCCAGCGGCTCCTCAACCCCCGCTCCGTCGCCGTCGTCGGCGTCGGCCGCACCCCCGGCGGCGTCGGCCGGACCGTCCTCCGCAACCTCCTCGGCGCCGGCTTCACCGGCCGCGTCCACGCGGTGAACGCCGCGCTCACCGACGGCCCCGCGGAGCTCGACGGCGTCCCGGCCCACCCCTCCGTGGCGGCCATCGGCGAGCCCGTGGACCTGGCGATCGTCGCCGTCCCCGCCGAGCGCGTGCCGGAGGTCGTCGCCGACTGCGGCGAGCACGGCGTGCTCGGCCTCGTCGTCCTCTCCGCCGGATACGCCGAGAGCGGCCCGGCCGGCCGGGAGAGGCAGCGCCAGCTCGTACGGCAGGCCCGCTCGTACGGGATGCGGATCATCGGCCCCAACGCCTTCGGGATCATCAACACCTCCGAGGACGTCCGGCTCAACGCCTCCCTCGCCCCCCACATGCCGGCCGCGGGCCGGATCGGACTCTTCACCCAGTCCGGCGCGATCGGGATCGCCCTCCTCGCCGGTCTCCACCGGCACGGCGCGGGGCTCTCCTCCTTCATCTCGGCCGGGAACCGCGCGGACGTGTCCGGCAACGACTTCCTCCAGCACTGGTACGACGACCCGGGCACGGACGTCGTCCTCCTCTACCTGGAGTCGATCGGCAACCCCCGGAAGTTCACCCGGCTGGCCCGGCGCACCGCCGCGGTCAAGCCGGTCGTGGTCGTCAAGGGAGCCCGGCACAGCGGCAGCGCGCCGCCCGGCCACCGGGTGCCCGTCACCCGCATCCCGCACGCCACGGTCTCCGCGCTGCTGCGCCAGGCCGGGGTGATCCGCGTCGACACCGTCACCGAACTCGTGGACGCCGGACTGCTCCTCGCCGCCCAGCCGCTGCCCGCCGGGCCGAGGGTCGCCATCCTCGGCAACTCCGAGTCGCTCGGCCTCCTCACGTACGACGCCTGTCTGACCGAGGGGCTGCGCCCGCTGCGCCCGCTCGACCTGACGACGGCCGCGGGCCCGGCGGACTTCCGGGACGCGCTCGCGGCGGCGCTCGCGGACGAGACGTCCGACGCGGTCGTGGTGAACGCGATCCCCTGGGTCGGGGAGAACGGCGCCACCGAGTCCGGTGACGGGGAGGTCCTCGCGGCCTCCCTGCGCGAGGCCGTCGCGTCCGTGCCCGCCCCGGCGAAGCCCGTCGTCGTCGTCCACGTCGAGATGGGCGGCCTGGCGGAGGCCCTCGCGGTCGCGACGAGCACCCGGCCGGCGTCGGCGGCGACCCGTACGACTCCGCCGTCCGCGTCACCCCCCGCCCCGGCCGGCACCACCACCCCCACCGCACCCCCCGCGAGCGCAGGGCACCCGGCGCAGCCCACCACCGCGCCGACCGAGGCCCCCCGAGCGACCACCCCCCAAGCCGCAACCGCTCAGGCCCCGGGACCCCAGGCCCCGGGACCCCAGGCCCCGGGACCCCAGGCCCCGGGACCCCAGGCCCCGGGACCCCAGGCCGCCGGATCCCAGGCCCCCGGCCTCCAGATCCCCGGGCCCCAGGCCACCATCCCCGCCTACCCCGCCGCCGAGCGCGCCGTGCGGGCGCTGGCCGAGGCCGTCCGGTACGGGCAGTGGCGGCGGCAGGCCGCCGAGCCCGGGCGGGTGCCCGAGTACGAGGACATCGACGAGTCGGGAGCCGCCGCCCTCATCGAGCGGGTGCTCGGCGCCGGCGGCGACGGGGACACGCGCGGTGTGACCCTCGACACCGCGGACGCCGGGGAGTTGCTCTCGTGGTACGGGATCACGGTCCTGCCCACCCTCCCCGCGCCCGCCCCCGACGAGGCCGTCGCCGCCGCCCGCCGGCTCGGCTACCCCGTCGCGCTCAAGACGACCGCGCCCCATCTGCGCCACCGCCCCGACCTCGGCGGCGTCCGGCTGGACCTGGCCACCGAGGAGCAGCTCCGCACCGCCTACGCCGAGCTGACCGAGGTCCTCGGCAAGCCGGAGGAGCTCCAGCCCGTCGTCCAGGCGATGGTGCCCCGGGGCGTCGACACCCTCGTCCGCTCCGCCATCGACCCGGCCGTCGGAGCCGTCCTCTCCTTCGGGCTCTCCGGCGCGGCCTCCGAGCTCCTCGGCGACACGGCCCACCGGCTGGTCCCGGCCACCGACCGGGACGCCGCCGAGCTCGTACGCTCCATCCGCACCGCCCCGCTGCTGTTCGGCTGGCGGGGCTCCGCCCCGGTCGACACCCCGGCCCTGGAGGAGCTGCTGCTCAGGGTGTCCCGGCTCGTCGACGACCACCCGGAGGTGGTGGCGGTCTCACTGGAGCCGGTCGTCGTGGCCCCGCGCGGACTGTCCGTCCTCGGGGCCACCGTCCGCCTGGCCCCGCCCCCGCCCCGCACCGACCTCGGCCCGCGCCGCCTGCCGAGTTACTGAGGACCCGCACCGTCCGCCGGGTCGTCGGGGACGAGTGCCGTGTCCGCCGGGTTATCGAGGATCTGAGGGGGTCCGCGGCCCCGTAGGATGGAGTCCATGGCGAAGAGCGGTACGACGACCCAGGGGCTGCGCGCGGCGATCGAGCGCAGCGGCTACTACCCGGCCCTCGTGGCCGAGGCGGTGGAGGCCGCCGTCGGCGGCGAGGCCGTGGCGTCGTACGTGGTGCACCAGGAGACCACCTTCGACGCGAACGAGGTCCGGCGCCACGTCACCGTCCTGGTCCTCACGCCGCACCGCTTCATCGTGAGCCACACCGACGAGCAGGCCGCCGACACCAGTTCCCCGACCCCGTACGCCACGACCTCCACCGAGTCCGTGAAGCTCGACCGGATCTCCTCGGTCGTCGTCAGCCGGGTCGTCGCCAACCCCGAGTCGTACACGCCGGGCACGCTGCCCCGCGAGGTGGTGCTCACCATCGGCTGGGGCGCCGTCTCCCGCATCGACCTGGAGCCCGCCGCCTGCGGCGACGCCAACTGTGACGCCGACCACGGCTACACGGGCAACGCCACCGCCGACGACCTCAGCCTGCGGGTGAGCGAGGCCGGCGACGGTCCGGACACCGTCCGGCAGACCCTGGCCTTCGCCCAGGCGCTCTCCGAAGCGATCGCGGCCACCGCCGCCCCCACGCGCTGATGGTCCAGCCCGCCGCCGTGACCCACGGCTGGCCCGACGACCCGGTCCCGCTGTCCCCGGACACCGCGCCGGTGCCCGAGTACACCTCCGGCTCCCTCGGCGACCTGCTCCCGACGCTCGTCGCCGCGCAGGGCGTGCCCGGCTTCGACCCGAGGATCGCCGAGCTGACTCCGGCCGACCGGAACTGCGTCTTCCTGATCGACGGGCTCGGCTGGGAGCAGATCAAGGCCCATCCGGACGAGGCCCCGTACCTGACCTCGCTCATCGGCTCCTCGCGCGGCGCCACCGGCCGCCCGATCACCGCCGGCTTCCCCGCCACCACCGCGACCTCGCTCGCCTCGGTCGGCACCGGCCGCTACCCCGGTACGCACGGGCTGCCGGGCTACACCGTGCGCAACCCCGACACCGGCGAGCTGATGAACCAGCTGCGCTGGCGGCCGTGGACCGAGCCGCGCGTCTGGCAGCCGTACCCCACCGTCTTCCAGCTCGCGCACGCGGCCGGGATCCACACCGCGCAGGTGTCGTCCCCGATCTTCGAGCAGACCCCGCTCACCCAGGTCGCGCTCAGCGGCGGAACGTTCCACGGCCGGCTCAGCGGCGAGGAGCGCATGGACTTCGCCGCCGAGCAGCTCGCCGCCGGCGACCGCTCGCTGGTCTACACGTACTACAGCGAACTCGACGGCGCGGGCCACCGCTTCGGCATCGACTCCGACGCCTGGCGCGGACAGCTCATGTTCGTGGACCGGCTCGTGCAGCGCCTCGCGGAGCAGCTGCCGGCGCGCTCCGCGCTGTACGTCACGGCCGACCACGGCATGGTGGACATCCCCTTCGACGAGCAGCACCGCATCGACTTCGACGAGGACTGGGAGCTGCGCGCGGGCGTGGCCCTGCTCGGCGGCGAGGGCCGTGCCCGTCATGTGTACGCGGTCCCCGGCGCCGAGGCGGACGTCCTCACCTGCTGGCGCGAGGTGATCGGCGAGCAGTTCTGGGTGGCGAGCCGGGACGAGGCCATCGCCCTGGGCTGGTTCGGCGACGAGATCGACGACCGGGTGTACGGCAGGATCGGCGACGTGGTCGCCGCGGCCCACGACGACGTCGCGATCACCGCGTCCGTCAACGAGCCCCACGAGTCGGCGATGGCCGGCATGCACGGGTCCATGACCCCCGCCGAGCAGCTCGTCCCACTGCTCGAAGTCCGTTCCTGAACGCCCGCCGCCCCGCCCGACCCTCCGCCGCCCCACGCCGACTCCCACGGCCCACCCCCCACGACCTGAAAGGTCCCCGACCCGTCATGCCCGAGCTGGTCTTCTTCTCCGGAACCATGGACTGCGGGAAGAGCACCCTGGCCCTCCAGATCGCGCACAACCGCGACGCGCGCGGGCTCCAGGGCGTGATCTTCACCCGTGACGACCGGGCGGGCGAGGGCAAGCTGTCCTCCCGGCTCGGCCTGGTGACGGAGGCGGTCGAGGCCCCGCAGGGGATGGACCTGTACGCGTACCTCGTCGGTCAGCTGTCGCAGGGCGGCAAGGCCGACTACGTGATCGTCGACGAGGCGCAGTTCCTCGCGCCGGAGCAGATCGACCAGCTCGCCCGTATCGTCGACGACCTCGGCCTGGACGTCTTCGCCTTCGGCATCACCACCGACTTCCGGACCAAGCTCTTCCCCGGTTCGCAGCGGCTGATCGAGCTGGCGGACCGGATCGAGCAGCTCCAGGTCGAGGCGCTGTGCTGGTGCGGGGCCAGGGCCACGCACAACGCCCGTACGGTGGGCGGCGAGATGGTCGTCGAGGGCGCCCAGGTGGTGGTCGGCGACGTGAACCGCCCGGCGGGGGAGGTGGGTTACGAGGTGCTCTGCCGCCGTCACCACCGCCGTCTCATGACCTCGTCCGCGGCGCGGGCGGGCGCGCTCTCGCCCGACGTCCTGCCGGTCAACAACGCCTGACCGGACTCCCTTACGCCTCCGGGGGCGTGACCGGCGGGTTCAGCGCGCGGACCAGGTGGCCGAGCGCGGCGCCGTCGACGGGTGAGGTGCCCGTGAGGGTGCCGACCAGTGCCTGGGCGAGGACCGTCGCCGTACCGATCCGGGAGTCCTCGCGCTCGTCCCCGGTGGCCTTGCCGATGACGGCGTCGCGCACCGTCCGCGAGATCTCGTCGCCCGTGAACAGCTCGGGGAACGACAGCGCCATCATGCACACGCCCACGTTGGCGGAGAGGATCGCCTGCCCGGCCAGCTCGGGGGCCGTGCGCAGCCGTCCGGCGTCCCGGCAGCGCTCCACGGCCGTCAGCAGGATGGCCTGCGCCTCCTTGATCGCCTGGGGCTTGGCATCGCCCGTCGGCGTGAACATCAGGCGGTACAGGTGGGGATTGCGCAGCGCGAACGCGACGTGGCTGTCCCAGGCCGTCCGCAGGTCCGCCACGGGGTCGTCGGTGAGCGGATTGCGCCTCTTGGCGGCGAGGAAACGCTCGAATCCGATGTCGGCGACGGCCGTGAGCAGTCCCTGCTTGTCCCCGAACTGGCGGTAGATCTCCGGCATGCCGACCTTCGCCCGGTCGCAGATGGCCCGGGTCGAGATGGCCAGGGCGTCCTTGCCGGCGAGCAGTTCCTCGGTGGCTTCCAGGATGCGCTCTCGTGCCGTCGACATGGCTCCCACGATAACAGCGCTAACGCCAGGACCTGGGGGTTTGTGCCTCCCGGGGTGCGCGAGGCCGTCAGCGCGGAATCCTGCCATCGTTCGTGTAATCATTGATTACGCGATGTGTTAGCGTGATGAACATCCGGGGGGTTCCTCACCCCGTGAGCAACCGAGCGAACCGAAAGGAACCCGTCATGACCGCGTCCACCACCCTGCGTGACGTGACCGGCCTGCCCCAGGACCTTCCGTGCCTGGCCGAGTCCGCGCTGATCATGATCGACTTCCAGAACACCTACCGCACCGGCGTCATGCTGCTCGACGGGGCCGAGGAGGCCGTGGCCGCCGGCGCCCGGCTGCTCGCCGCCGCCCGAGCGGCCGGCACGCCCGTCGTGCACGTCGTGAACGACGGCGGCGAGGGCACTCCCTACGACATCCGGGCCGAGATCGGCTCGATCAGCACCGAAGTCGCCCCGGTCGAGGGCGAGAAGGTCGTCGTCAAGCAGTTCCCGAACGCCTTCCACGCCACGGACCTGGAGGAGACCCTGAAGGGCCTCGGCGCCGGGGCCGGCGCCGACCTGGTCATCGCCGGGTTCATGACGCACATGTGCGTCCTCTTCACCGCGCAGGGCGCCTTCAACCTCGGCTACCGCCCGACCGTGGTCGCCGAGGCCACCGCCACCCGCCCCCTGGCGGCACCGGACGGCACCGTCGTCCCGTCGGCGGCCCTCCGGACCGCGAGCCTGACCACGGTCACCGACCTCTTCGGCACCGTCGCCCGCACGGTCGACGAGCTCGTGGCCCGCACGGTCGACGAGCTCAAGGCCCCGGCGAGGGTCGGCTGACCCACCGGCGCCCGGTCCGGTCGCACCGGGAGTTCACCCGGGGTGTACCGGAAAACCGCCTGATGATCGGTTACGGGTCGCCCGCCTCGGCGGTAATGGCGGTCGGCCCGTGACGACTCCGCCTCCGGGCGTTCCCGCCCCGTGCGCCCCCTGGAGGACGTGTGCCCCCCGCCGCCGAGACCGTGCTGGACGAGGTCGACGGCGAGGAGGGGGGCGGCGGGACCCGGCGCCGGCCGGGGCCCCGGCCGTGGCGCCGGCCGGCCCCGGCCGTCGCCGCCCCGCTCGCGGCCTCCCTGCTCACCGCCCTGCTGCTCTGTCTCGCGACAGCGCTGTCCCGCACGTACCCCTTCGGGCCCGTGACCAGGAACGTCGTCGACCTCGGCCAGCAGTACCTGCCCTTCCACGCGTACTGGCGCGCCCTCCTCCTCGGCGCGACGCACGGCGACGCCTTCCTCAACTGGAACTCCGGCTTCGGGTCCAACTTCCTCGGCGACATCGGTACCTACCTGAGCAGCCCCTTCGACCTGCTGGTCGTCGCCTTCCCGGCGGACCGGATCGAGCTCGCGCTGTACGTCGTCACGGCCGCCAAGATCAGCGCCGCGGGCGGCGCGGCGGCGCTGCTGCTCGTGCGGCTGCGGTCCGGCCCCTGGCCCCTCGCCGCCGCACTCGGCACCGCGTACGCCCTCTCCGGCTGGACCCTGAACCACGGCGCCACCGTCCCGATGTGGCTCGACGGGCTGCTCGCCTTCCCGCTGCTCTGCCTCGTCGCCGAGTGGGCCCGCACCGGCCGCCGGCCCGTCCTCGGGCCCGTCGTCGTCGCCCTGGCCTGGATCTCCAACTTCTACACCGCCTACATGGCCACCCTCGGCGCGGCCGTCTTCCTGGCCGTCAGGCTCCTCACCTCGGACCAGACCGCGACCTCCCGGCAGCGGATCGCCGTGGTCCTCCGCGCCGCGCGCAGCGTGCTCATCGGCGTCGGGCTCGCCGCGCCGCTCGTCGTGGTCGTCTTCCTCGGCACCAAGGTCGCCGACCCGACCCCCGTGACCACCTTCGCCCCGGCCGCCTGGACGGATCTCCTCGCCCGGTTCCTGCCCGCCACCGCGGGCGTCACCAGCCCGGCCCTCTTCATCGGCACGCCCGCCCTCGCCCTCGCCCTGACCCTGCCGTTCAACCGGGCCGTCGCCCCGCGCGTCCGGGCCGCCTGGACGGCGGCGGTCGTCCTCGTGGCGCTCTCCCTCCAGTGGGAGCCCACCCATCTCCTCTGGCACGCGGGCGCCTCGCCCAACGGCAATCCGTACCGTCAGACCTTCGTCCTGAGCGGCCTCCTGCTGATCGCCGCCTGGCTGTCCGTCGCCCGCGGAGTGCCCCGGCCGCCCGCGCTCCTCGCGAGCGGCACACTGCTCGGAGCTCTGGCGTGGGCCGCCGGGGGCAGCGTCGAGATCGACGACTGGACCTACCCCGCGTTTCTCACCGCCGCGGCCCTCACGCTCGCGGCGGCCCTCCTCGCCGGGCGGGACGCCCGCCGGAAGACTTCCGCCGGCCCCGCCCCCCGCGCCCTCACCGCCGGCCCCGCCCCCCGCTCGCTCACCGCCCTCCCCGTCCTCTCCGCAGTGGCCGTCGCCCTCTTCGTCGCCGCCCAGGCCGGCGAGACGGTCGTCACCGGGAAGCGGATCGAGGAACAGCAGCGGAGCGAGGTCTCCTGGTCGCCCCTGACCGGCCCCTGGCACGCCTCCGCCGCCCGCGAGGTCGCGCGCGCCGACGCCTGGCCCCGCCACCGCACGGACCCCGGAGAGGTGCCCGGCGGCAACGACGTCCTGCTCGTCGGAGGCCAGGGCGCCGACTACTACAGCAGCCTCACCGCCGACACGACCTCCGCCACCCTCGCCTCCCTGGGCTTCGGCCACTACGCCAAGGGCCGGCACCCGGTCACCCTCGACAACCCCGTGACCGACGCCCTCTTCTCCATCGGCACCCGGCTCCGCTCGGAGCCCACGGAGCCGGTACGCCAGGACGTCCGGCCCCGCGCCGAGGTCACCGCCACCACGACCCCCGTACCGCCCCTGGTGACGGTCCGCGTCCGCCCGGCGCGTGCCCCGCGCCCGGGGGACTCCGCCTTCGTGCGCCAGGAACTCCTCCTCGGCTCCCCGGTGTACGAGCTGCCACGGGACACGCGCCGCACCGGACGCACCCTCACCGCCCGCTGCCCGGCCGGCTCCGAGGTCTGGCTCTGGGCTCCCGAGTACATGGGCTCGGCGACCCTCGCGGGGGAGGGAGCGAGCGCCGTACCCGCGGGGGAGGGGACAGGCGCCGTATCCGCGGGGGAGGGGACAGGCGCCGTATCCGCGGGGGAGGGGACGCGCGCCGTCGACTTCGACGGCAGACCGCCCGCCGTACGCGCGCCCATGCAGGCCCTCGGGACCGTGCCGGCCTCCGGCGAGGTGAGCATCGACCTGCTGCCCGGCAAGGCCGGGAAGGCGAGGATCAGACTGCCCCGCCAGTCCGTCGGCTGCCTCGTCCGGGCCCGGCTCGACTCCGCCGTACGCCGGCTCACCGCCGAAGGCGCCACCCGCGTGAGCGCCGACGGGCACGGCGTCACCGCCGAACTCCCCCCGGGCAGCAGGGGCCTCGCCGTCCTCGCCGCACCCCGCATCTCCGGCTGGCGCTGCGCCGCGGGCGGCGCGGAAGCCGTACCCGCCCGCGCCTACCAGGGGCTCGTCGCCGTCCCCCTCGACGGGCGGGCGACCACGGTCAGCTGCTCCTTCCGGCCTCCGGGGCTCCGTCTCGGCGGCGCCGTGGGGGCGGCCGCGCTCCTCGCGCTGGCCGCGACGGCGGGTTTCCACCGGAGACGACAAGAGTTCACCCGGAGTGCACCCGCGGATCGTTCGGCCGGAAAAGTGGACGGCTAATCTGCCCGCCGTACCGGCGTTTGATTGTTCGATTCAGTGTGGGGATTCCGAGTGCCAAAGCTGTCCGTCGTCGTCCCGTTCCACAATGTCGGGCCCTATGCGCCCGACACCCTGCGCAGTCTGGCGAACAACGCGAACCCGGAATTCGAGTTCCTGCTGGTCGACGACTGCTCGACGGACGACACCCCGGAAATCCTGGACCGCTGGCGCGACCGCCTCCCGAACGCCACCGTCATCCGGCACGAGACGAATCTCGGCGTCGCCCAGGCGCGCAACACGGGAATCGACGCGGCGAAGGGCGACTACCTCACCTTCCTGGACGGCGACGACTGGTACGCGCCCGGACACCTGAGCGCAGCCGTGGCCGGAATCTCCCGTCTGGGCTGCGATTTCGCCCGTACCGACCATGTCCTCGCGGAGGGCCGGAAGCGGCAGATCCGCTACGCCCCCGCCAAGGTCCGCGACGCGGTGATGGACCCCCGGGACGGAATCTCGCCCGCCAGCATGGTGACGATGGTCGACTATCCCTTCGTCCCCTTCGGCATTTACAGCGGACGGCTCTTCGAGAACGGCGCCTCGCGTTTCGAGACCTCCCTGAAAACGGCCGAGGACCGCCTCTGGGTCTGGCGGCTCCACCTCAAGGCCAGGACTTTCGCGGCGCTTTCCCTGCACGGTGTCTTCTACCGGCGAGGAGTCACCACCTCGCTCACCCAGATCACCGACAACCGACAGCTGGACTTCATCACCTCGTACGACCTCCTGCTCGACGACGTCTCCCGGGACGCCGAGGCCGACCGGTTCCTGCCGAAGGCCGTCCGCACCTACTGCGCGATGATCGCCTTCCACATGGGCAAGGTCGGGAAGTACGAGCCCGAGGTCGCCGCACGGCTGCGCACCGACGTCGGCGACGCCCTGCGCCGCATGCCGCAGCAGGTCCTCGACGAGACCCTCACCACCATGGACACCCCGCGCAGCACCCTCCTCCGGAGCCTGCGCGAAACCGGAAGGACCGTCTGACCCATGGCCCTCGACACGCACCCCGCCATGGCCTCGGGCCCGGCCGCCGACACCCGCCTCGTGCAGATCTTCCAGGTGTCCACCCTCTACGGAGCGGCCACGCTCGCGGCCGCGCTCGACGCCGGACAGTTCGGCCCCCGCGAGGACGCCCGCCGCCTCCTGCTGATCTCGCACAACGCCGAGATCCCGGAGACCGCCCTGCGCCTGGAGACGATGACCGGATACGAGCGGATCGCCGCCCGCTTCGACGGCACGCTCGACTGGAACGAGACGATCCACCCGTACCACCCCGCCGCCTGGGCGCCCCGGCCCGAGGAGGCCCCGCTCTGGCAGCGCGTGCTCCGGACCGCCTGGGACCTCGGCACCGCCCGGGTCGAGCTGATCGTCGAATCGATCCAGGTCAACCCGGCCAAGGCCCTCGCCGCCGCCTTCCCCGAGAGCTCGGTCGACGTCTACGCGGACGGCCTCATGAGCTACGGCCCGACGCGCTCCGACCTCGCCCAGTCGATCGCCATCCGCATCCGCCGCGTCCTCCACCTCGACCTCGTCCCCGGGCTGCGGCCGCTGCTCCTCAGCGAGTACGCGGTCGAGCCCGAGCTCGTCCCCGACAGCGCCTTCCGCGCGGTGCTCGCCGAGATCGCCGAAGCATCCCTGGCCGACGAGGGCAGGGACGAGGCCTCGCCGATCGCGCGGGCCGTCGCGGCCGAGCCGACGGCCCTCCTCCTCGGCCAGTACCTCGCCGCCCTCAACCTCCTCACCGCAGAGGAGGAAGAGGAGCTGCACGTCCGGATGCTGCGCGGCGCGGCGGCCTCCGGACACCGCTCGGTGGTCTTCAAGCCGCACCCGACCGCGCCCGTCCGCTACTCCCAGGCCCTCGACGAGGAGGCGGCGGAGCTCGGCGTACGGCTGACGGTCCTCGACGGGCCGCTGCTCGCCGAGACCTTCTACGAGCGCTGCCGGCCACGGCTCGTCGTCGGCTGCTTCTCCACGGCGATGCTCACCGCCGCTGTGTACTACGGCATCCCGATCGCCCGCGTGGGCACGGTCGAGGTCCTCGAACGGCTCACCCCCTTCGAGAACAGCAACCGCATCCCGCTCACCGTCGTCGACCACCTGGTCGCGGACCTGGAGGAGGGCGAGGAGGCGGCGGTCCCCGGCACGGCCCCGGCCTCGCTCTCGCCCCTGGTGCGGGCCGTCGGCTACTGCATGCGGCACAAGAGCCACCCCGGGCTCCGCGAGGAGGCCACGCGCTTCCTGGCCGAGCACCACGCGCAGCCGGGCATCGCGCACCACTTCACGGAACTGCGGCTGACCCAGCTCGGTCTGCCGGGCGCTCCGGAGCCCACGGCCCCGGAGCCGACGGCCGACACCGCGAGCGCCGCGGCCACGGGCGGCGGCGCCTCGCGGTTCCGCCGCGGCCTCGCCAGGTCCCGCCGGGCCTGACGCGGAGGCCGTGGGACCAGCGGCGGGGGACCGTGGCGGGGGACAGTCGGGGGACGGTGGCGGGGGACAGCGGCGGGGGACGGCAGCGAGGAACCGGGTCCGCGTACCGGTCAGTGGTCGACGGACCTGACGAGCGTGAACACCGCGCCCTCCGGGTCCGTCACCAGGGCCTGCCGCCCCGCCGTGCCCTCCCGCGGCGGCTTCAGCACGTGCCCGCCGAGCTCGGCGACGAGCCGGGCGGCCCCGTCCGTGTCCTCGACCTCGAAGTACGTCATCCAGTGGGCGCCCCGCTCCCGGGGCAGCGCGTTCCCGACGCCGTGCAGGGAGGCCACCGGGCGGTCGTCCAGGTGGAGCGTGGCGAAGTCGAAGTCGGCCGAGACGACCGGCTCCACCTCGTAGCCGAAGATCGACCGGTAGAACTTGGCGACCGAGGACGTCTCGTACGTCAGCAGCTCGTTCCACACGGGGGTCCCGGGCGGTCCCGCGGTCGCCGTGCCGTGGTGCGCCTCCGCCTGCCAGACGCCGAAGACCGCGCCGACCGGGTCGGAGCAGAGCGCCAGCCGTCCGGCCTCGCCCGCGTCCAGCGGGCCGACCGCGACCGTGCCGCCGCAGCAGCGGATCGTCTCGGCGGTCTCGTCGGCGTCGTCCGTGGCCAGGTAGGGGGTCCAGGCGATGGGCAGATGCCGGTCGGGCGGCAGCTGGCCGATGCCCGCCACCTCCTCGCCGTCGAGCAGCGCCCGGACGTACGGGCCGAGGTGCTGCGGGCCGGGCAGGAACTCCCAGCCGAAGAGCGCGTTGTAGAACTCCTGTGTCCCGTCAAGCCCGTGCACCATCAGGCTCACCCAGCAGGGTGTGCCGGGTGTGCGCCGAGTCGCCTCGGTCATCGTCACTCTCTCCTCGGACCATCGTCGTGGCCGTGCCGCGTGCCTCATGGCCGATGGTCGCACCGACGGGCGGGCGGCGCGTCCCGACCGCACCGAACCGTGGGGGCGCGTTGTGGCGCGAGGGCGCCGGGACGTCCTCCCGCGGCCGTGCCGGCTGCGCGAGGATGGCACCCATGAACCCCATCATCTCCGCAAGCGAACTTCTGAGCGAGTCGGCAGGGGCCCGGCCGCCGGTCCTCCTGGACGTCCGCTGGACGCTCGGCGGCCCGCCCGGACGGCCCGCGTACGAGGCCGGTCACCTCCCCGGCGCGGTCTACGTCGACCTGGACGCCGAGCTCGCGGGCCCGCCCGGGAGCGGGGGACGGCATCCGCTGCCCGACGTGGCGGCCTTCGGGGCCGTGATGCGCCGGGCGGGTGTCTCGGCCGACCGCCCCGTCGTCGTCTACGACGGCGGCCTCGGCTGGGGCGCGGCCCGCGCCTGGTGGCTGCTCCGCTGGACGGGGCACCAGGACGTCCGGGTCCTGGACGGCGGCCTCGCGGCCTGGACGGGGGAGCTCTCCGAGAAGACCCCGGAGCCGGAGCCGGGCGACTTCCGGCCGGAGCCGGGCGCGCTCGGGCTGCTCGACGCCGACGGGGCGGCGGAGCTGGCCCGCGCCGGGCTGCTCCTGGACGCCCGGGCGGCGGAGCGCTACCGGGGCGACGTGGAGCCCATCGACCGGGTCGGCGGGCACATCCCGGGCGCGGTCTCGGCGCCGACGACGGAGAACGTGGACGCGGACGGCCGCTTCCTGGCCGCCGGGGCGCTGCGGGACCGCTTCACCGCCCTGGGCGCGGCCGAGGACGTCCCGGTCGCGGTCTACTGCGGTTCCGGCGTCTCCGGCGCGCACCAGGTCCTGGCCCTGGAGCTCGCGGGCATCCCCGCGGCGCTGTACGCCGGCTCCTGGTCGGAGTGGTCCGGCGACCCCGCCCGCCCGGTGGCCACGGGCCCGGACCCGCAGTAGGAGGGTTTGCCCCCCACCCCGCCCCTTCCTGAACCGGGGCTCCGCCCCGGACCCCGTACGGCCTGACGGCCGTGCCCTCGAACGCAGGGCGGGCTGGATTTCCGCACGCAGAGTGTGAAATCCAGCCCCGCCGGCGTTTGAGGCGCGGGGGTCCGGGGGCGGAGCCTCCGGTTTCGGGAAGGGGCGGGGTGGGGGAGAGGCCCCGCAGGACCCCCGCCTACTCCTGCTTCTTCCTTCGCGTGCCGAAGACGATCTCGTCCCAGCTCGGCACCGCGGCCCTGCGGCCCGGCCGAACCCCGTCCGCCTCCGCCTGCCGATCCGTGGCGCCGTGCAGCCGGTCACGGTGGCCCGAGACGGCGCGCGGCATCAGGACGTCGGCGTACGCGGCGCCCGCGCCCGCCGAGGCGGCCGGGGCCGGGGGCTCCTCCGCCTCCGGCTCCTCCGAGGGCTCCGTGTCCGGCTGCTCGGGCACGACCATGTCGCCGCGGAAGTTGGGGACGGCCTCCAGGAGGCTCGTCAGCGTGTCCCGCTCCTCCTCCGGCTCGGGCGCCGGGGCGGGCGCCCGCTCCAGCCGCTCCAGCTGGCGGTCGAGGGCCCGGTCCAGGGGCCTGTCCCGGGGAAGCCGGGCGATGCGGGGCACGAAGGGGAAGCTCGGCTCCGGTGCCGCGGCGATCGTGTCGTCCGTCTCGCCGATCAGCGCCCGCGCCTCGTCGTCGACGGCCTGGACGAGCCGCCGGGGCGGGTCGTACGTCCAGCTGGCCGTGTGGACCTCGCCCGCGACGCGGTAGACGAGCAGCACCTCCCAGGTGCCGTCGTCGCGCCGCCACGAGTCCCACTGCACGGTGTCCTTGTCGGCGCCGCGCAGGAGCAGCCGCTCCTGGACCGCCTCGCCGAGCTGCGGGCCGCTGTTCTCCCCGGGCCTGCGGACCGGGGTCTTACGGGCCCGCTCCGCCATGAAGGCGCGCTCCGCCAGCACGGGGCCCTCGAAGCGGCGTACGCGGTCGACGGGGATGCCGGCGAGCTGGGCGACCTCCTCCGCGGAGGCACCGGCTCGTATCCGCGCCTGGATGTCACGGGGGCGGAGGTGGCTCTCCACCTCGATCTCGATCTGACCGAGGCGCGCGCGGTCGTTGCGCACGGCGGCGCGGAGCCGCTCGTCGATCGGAAGTGTGTACTCCGTGCTGTCAGCAGCCTTCAGCACCAGTCGTGTGCCGTCGTTGGAGACGGCCACGACACGCAGTTCGGGCATGGGGACCTCCCGGGTGGTGCCTGCCGACGTCACGTGCGTCGCTGCTTCCGCTAGTCGAGTGTGGCCTGCCCGGGTGCAGCCTGCCACTACCTTGCCGAGTTGCCCGGCGTGTCGGGCATGGACCCTGGAGCGCCGTTATGGCACGGTTACCTGTTCGCCACTCAGAGTGACTGACGGTCACGCTGTGCAGCGGGTCTCCGTGCGGTGCAGCGGCGCCGCCGGTTCGAGTGCCGCGTTCGGCCCCCTCCCCGATCCCGGGCACCCGTGAAGGCGTCCGGACCCAGGGTTCGCCAATGTACTCCATTCGGGCCACTTGGGTGGACCGGCGCGCCGCCCAACTTCTCGGGCGGTACGGGAGTTGAGTCTCCGCGATCTTGCCCCCCACGTGTCCCTCTTCACAGAACCGGCGGAACCGGAACCATTCACTTCGCCCATTTGTCCCTTCTGGGTGCAAGCCGAACGGATGAGCCATCAGGGGTTGGAGATGCGTCAGAGGCCGGATGCCGACACGGAGACGGGCGAGGAGAGGGGTGGTGGCAGGAGAAGGATCGACCTGAGCGTGGCCCAGGTCTCGGGCAGCGCCCTGGCCGCGGTCATCGCCGCCAAGCTCGCCTCCACCCTCGGCGTGTACGGCACGATCCTCGGTGCCGGTGTGATCAGCGTCATCGCCACCTGTGGCGGCCCGCTCTTCCAGCACCTGTTCAAGCGCACGGGCGAGCAGATGCGCGACGCGACCGCCGCCGCCAAGCCGAAGGCCCGTCAGGTGCCGCTCCCGGCCGCGCGCCCGGCGCACGGCGGTGACCACCACACGCTGGTGCTCGGCACGGTCCCGCCCGCCGGTTCCGAGGACCCCGCGCCGTACGACGAGGAGTTCGGCACGGCGACCACGCACGGCACCCGCGTCCGGGGCTGGAAGCGCCCGGCGATCGCCGCCGCCCTGGTCTTCGGCGTCACCATGGGCGGGATCACCGCCTACGAGCTGGTCTCGGGCCGGGACTTCAGCGGCACCCAGGGCACCACCACCTTCGGCTCCGTCGTCCGCGGCGGCGGGAGCTCCGGGCAGGACGCCCCCGACCGGGGCGAGAGCCCCGCGCCGAAGCCGTCCGGCTCCGCCGACGACACCGGGCAGCGGGAGGACGGCGGCGGCACGCCCGCGACGGGCGCCACGCCGGACCCGGAGAAGCCGGGCTCCGGCACGGCGACCCCCGACGCGGACCCGGGGTCCTCGGGCGCCACCGACGGCGGGTCGACCCCCACGCCGGACCCGACGGTGCCGACCACCGGACCGACGACCGGCCCGACGGATCCTGTCGGGCCGACGGAGCCCACGACGGGTCCGACAGGGCCGACGGACCTGGTGACGCCGACCGCGCCGACCGACGCCCCGACCACCGGCGCCGCCGATCCCGCGGCGCCGACGGCGCCGGCCACGGGCGGCGCCGGCTGACGGTCAGTCGCCCAGGACCCGGCGGAGGTAGTCGTTGGCGAAGAGCCGGTCCGGGTCCAGCCGGTCGCGCAGCGCCGTGAACTCGGCGAAGCGCGGGTAGACCTCCGAGAAGTAGGCGGCGTCACGGGTGTGGACCTTGCCCCAGTGGGGGCGGCCCCCGTGCGCCGTCATGATGCGCTCCACCGCGGTGAAGTAACCGCGGTGGGGCGTTCCCTTGTAGAGGTGGACGGCGATGTAGGCGGTCTCCCGCCCCGAGGCCGTGGACAGCGTGATGTCGTCCGCCGGGGCGGTGCGCACCTCCACCGGGAAGCTCACCTTGAGGGGCGAGCGCTCGACCATGGCCTTGACCTCGCGCAGCGCGGCGACGGCCGCCTCACGCGGCAGCGCGTACTCCATCTCCAGGAAGCGCACCCGGCGCGGCGAGGTGAAGACCTTGTACGGGATGTCGGTGTACGTACGGGCAGACAGGGCCCGGCTGGAGACCTTGGCGATCGAGGGGATGACCGGCGGGACCGCGCGGCCCAGCGAGCAGGCGAGCTGGAAGACCCCGTTGGAGAGCAGCTCGTCCTCGATCCAGCCGCTCACCTTCCCGGGAGGGGCGGCGGGGCCGGCGCTGCGGTTGTTGCGCTTGGTGTTGCAGTTGTCCGTGTGGGGGAACCAGTAGAACTCGAAGTGCTCGTTCTCCGCGTACAGCTCGTCGAACTCCGAGGTGACCCGGTCGAAACTCATCGGCTCCTCGCGGGCGGTGAGCAGGAAGACCGGCTCCACCGCGAAGGTGAGGGCGGTGACCACGCCGAGGGCGCCGAGCCCGATGCGGGCGGCGGCGAAGACCTCGGGGTTCTCCTTCTCCGAGCAGGTCAGCAGCTGTCCGTCCGCCGTGACCAGCTCCAGCTCGCGGATCTGTGCGGCTATCGAGGCGGAGTCGCGGCCGGTGCCGTGGGTGCCCGTGGAGGTGGCCCCGGCGACGGTCTGCTCCATGATGTCGCCCATGTTCGTGAGCGACAGGCCCTCCCGGGCCAGCGCCACGTTGAGCCGCTTGAGCGGGGTGCCCGACTCGACCGTGACGGTCATCGCCTCGCGGTCGATGCGCCGGATGCCGGTCAGCAGCCCCGGCCTGATCAGTACCCCGTCGGTGGCCGCGATCGAGGTGAAGGAGTGGCCGGTGCCGACCGTCTTCACCCGCAGCCCGTCCGCGGCCGCCCTGCGCACCGCCTCGGCCAGCTCCTCGGCCGAGGCCGGGCTCACCTCCCGCACGGGGCGGGAGGTGACGTTCCCCGCCCAGTTACGCCACGGGCTGCTCGCCGTCCTGGTGCTCCCCGACCCCGCTGTTGTCGTCCCGCTCACGCTTCCCCTCCCGGTCCGGCGCCGGCCTGCGCAGCCGGCGGTGTCCGAGGAGACCCACCGCGACCGCGACCGCGCCCGAGACGACGGGCACCACGTACCCCGCCTCGGCCCCGGACGCGTCGACCACCCAGCCGGCGGCCGAGGAGCCGAGCGCCACGCCGACCGCGAGCCCGGTACCCGTCCAGGTCATGCCCTCGGTCAGCTTGGTGCGCGGTACGTGCGCTTCGACGAGGGCCATGGTGGTCACCATCGTCGGTGCGATGGACAGGCCCGCGACAAAGAGCGCCACGGCCAGCAACGGCAAGTTCCCGGCCAGTAGGAGGGGGATCATACTCACGGCCATCGCGCAGACACCCACGAGCCAGCGCCGGGAGGGCTCGCCCTTGAGGTGCAGCAGTCCGAAGACGGCGCCGGCGAGACAGGAACCCAGGGCGTACACGGCCAGGACGAGGCTCGCGGCGGCCTTGTGGCCCTGCTCCTCGGCGAAGGCCACGGTCACCACGTCCACCGAGCCGAAGATGGCTCCGGTGGCGACGAAGGCGAGGGCCAGGACCTGGAGGCCGGGGGAGCGGAGCGCGGACACGCTCTTCTCACCGGTCACCCGGGGGTGCGGCGCGGGCTCCGTCGCGCGCTGCGCGGTCAGCCAGAAGACGCCGATGGCCAGGAACACCCCGGCGAACAGCGGGCCGGCCTCGGGGAACCAGACCGTCGACAGGCCGATGGAGATGATCGGACCGAAGATGAAGCACACCTCGTCGACGATCGACTCCCACGAGTACGCGGTGTGCAGGCGCCGCTCGTCGCCCCGGTAGATCGCCGCCCAGCGGGACCGGGTCATCGCCCCGATGCTCGGTACGCAGCCGATCACGGCCGTGAAGACGAAGAGCGTCCAGTCCGGGGCCTGCTGCTGCACGCAGACGAGGAGACCGGCGCCGCCGACGAGCGAGATCAGCGTGACCGGGCGGAGCACCTTGCGCTGTCCGTGGCGGTCGACCAGGCGCGAGACCAGCGGACCGAGGACCGCGGCGGACATGGCGAGCGTCGCCGAGAGGGCGCCGGCCAGTCCGTACCGGCCGGTGACCTGCGAAATCATGGTGACGACGCCGATGCCCATCATGGACAGCGGCATGCGTCCGAAGAACCCGGCGACGGAGAACGAGGTGGTGCCGGGCGCGGCGAAGATCGCGCGGTAGGGGCTGGGCAAGAGGATCTCCGGATCTCCGTCTCCGGAGCAGGCTCCGCGCGGCGAATCAACACGTGTAATTAATAGCTAAAGCCTACGGTGTTGAAGTCGATCGGTCATCCCCCATTTCGCGAACGAGCGCACTCCGACCGGACGAGTGCCGCCGCACGCGCGCCGTCCGACGGGCCGCGCCCTCCGGCACCGGAACCGGGTGGGAGGATCGGGCCATGTCCGATCAGCACGATCCCGCCCCGTACGACGCCCTGCTGCTGCTCTCGTTCGGCGGCCCCGAGGGCCCGGACGACGTGGTCCCGTTCCTGGAGAACGTGACGCGCGGCCGAGGCATTCCGAAGGAACGGCTCAAGGAAGTGGGGCAGCACTACTTCCTCTTCGGCGGCGTCAGCCCGATCAACGACCAGAACCGCGCGCTGCTCGACGCGCTGCGGACGGACTTCGCGGAGGCCGGCCTCGACCTCCCGGTCCACTGGGGAAACCGGAACTGGGCGCCCTACCTCACCGACACCCTCCGCGAGATGATCACCGACGGCCGGCGCCACATCGCCGTCCTCACCACCAGCGCGTACGCCTCCTACTCCGGCTGCCGCCAGTACCGCGAGAACCTCGCCGACGCGCTCGCCACCCTGGAGGCGGAGGGCCTGCCCCTGCCCCGCGTCGACAAGCTCCGGCACTACTTCAACCACCCCGGGTTCGTCGAGCCCATGGTCGAGGGCGTCCTCGCCTCCCTCGCGGACCTCGACCCGGCCGTGCGCGAAGGGGCCCACCTCGCCTTCACCACGCACTCCATCCCCGACTCCGCCGCCGACAGCTCCGGACCGGTCGCCGAGCACGGCGAGGGCGGTGCCTACGTGCGCCAGCACCTCGACGTGGCCCAGGTGATCGTCGACGCCGTCCGCGAGGCGACCGGCGTCACGTACCCCTGGAAGCTCGTCTACCAGTCCCGCAGCGGCGCCCCGCACGTCCCGTGGCTCGAACCCGACATCTGCGACCACCTGGAGGAGCTGCACGGCGCCGGGGTGCCCGCCGCCGTCATGGTCCCCATCGGCTTCGTCTCCGACCACATGGAGGTCCTGTACGACCTCGACACGGAGGCCACGGCCAAGGCCGCCGAGCTCGGCCTGCCCGTCCGGCGCTCGGCGACCGTCGGGGCCGACCCGCGCTTCGCCGCGGCCGTCCGCGACCTCGTCCTCGAGCGCGCGGCGGGCGAGCGGGGCACCCGGGTGGAGCGGTGCGCCCTGGGCGCGCTCGGCGCCTCCCACGACCTGTGCCCGATCGGCTGCTGCCCGGCAAGGACGGAGCGCCCGGCGGCCGCCGGCGCCGACAGCCCGTACGCGTAAGGAGCCCCTGTGAGCGACCTGAACGGCGTGAGCGACCCGCTGCTCGCCGAACTGCTCGACCTCGGCCTGGAGGCCGCACGGCGGGCCGGAGCCCTCCTCCGCGACGGCCGGCCGGACGACCTGGCCGTCGCGAAGACCAAGTCGAGCCCCATCGACGTCGTCACCGAGATGGACATCGCCGCCGAGAAGCTGATCACCGGCTTCCTCGGCGAGCACCGCCCCCAGGACGGCTTCCTCGGCGAGGAGGGCGCGTCGACCCCCGGCACGAGCGGCGTCCGCTGGGTGATCGACCCGCTCGACGGCACCGTGAACTACCTCTACGGCCTGCCCACCTGGGCCGTCTCGATCGCCGCCGAGCGCGACGGCGAGACCGTGGTCGGCGTGGTCGAGGCGCCGATGCGCGGCGAGACGTACCGGGCGGTCCTCGGCGGCGGCGCGTACCTGGGGGACCGGCGCCTCGCGGCCCGGCCCTCGCCCGAGCTCGACCAGGCCCTCCTGGGCACGGGCTTCGGCTACGTGCAGTCCCGCCGCGCCCACCAGGCCGACGTGGCCCGGCGCGTCATCCCGCGCGTCCGGGACATCCGCCGCGGCGGCTCGGCCGCGATCGACCTCTGCGACGTCGCGGCCGGCCGTCTCGACGCGTACTACGAGCGCGGGCTCAACCCCTGGGACCTCGCCGCGGGGGCGCTCGTCGCCCGCGAGGCGGGCGCCCTCACGGGCGGCCGGCCGGGGGAGCCGGAGTCCGGCGAACTGACGGTGGCGGCCTCCCCGGGCCTCTTCGCGCCCCTCCAGGAGCTCCTGGAGGAGCTCGGCGCCTGGCACGACTAGGGCGCAACACGCCCTAGGGCGTGTTGCGCCCTGGAACCACACGCGTGAGGGCCCGGAGCCGATACGGCTCCGGGCCCTCACGCGTCGTGCGGGGCGGTCAGTGGCCCGGCGAGCCGACCTCCACGCCGTGCTCGGCGGCCAGGCGGTGCAGGTCGTCCAGCTCGGCCTGCTCGACGTCCGCGAGGAAGTCGTCGCCCGTCTCACGAGCGCGCGTGAGGTCGGTCTGCGTGGCCCTGATCCGGTGCAGCAGTCCTGCGGTGAAAGCGTCCATCGTGCGCCCCCTCGTCGTGGGTCCGGTGGCACGGGGGTGTGCCGAGGGTGGGTGGATCACACACTGCTACCTCTGGGGGACAGAGAGCGGTAGGTGGCGCGCCACATACAGGGCGTGATCACGGGGTGTGCAGACCTCCTCCCCAGCCCCTTCCTCACAGAAACCTCAACTGGCCCGTGAATCAGGTGAATTCTTCACGAGCCGCTGCGGCCGGGGTCGCGCGCCCGCCGCGCGCCCCCGCCGCACCACCCCCGCGCGCGGGCCCCGCACACCCGCCTTACAGCCGGTTTACGCGCGTTCGGGGCAGGATGGACACGCACAGTCAGTGCTCAGGTTTTCAGCGCGGTCCCGCTCCGGACCGCGGCTCAAGGGAAGGACTACGACGTGCGTGTACTCGTCGTCGAGGACGAGCAGCTGCTCGCCGATGCGGTGGCCACCGGACTGCGCCGGGAGGCCATGGCGGTCGACGTCGTGTACGACGGCGCCGCGGCCCTGGAGCGCGTCGGCGTCAACGACTACGACGTCGTCGTCCTCGACCGCGACCTCCCCCTCGTCCACGGCGACGACGTCTGCCGCAAGATCGTCGAGCTCGGCATGCCCACGCGCGTGCTGATGCTCACCGCGTCGGGAGACGTCAGCGACCGCGTCGAGGGCCTGGAGCTCGGCGCGGACGACTACCTCCCCAAGCCCTTCGCCTTCACCGAGCTCACCGCCCGGGTGCGTGCCCTCGGCCGGCGCACCACGGTGCCGCTCCCGCCCGTCCTGGAGCGCGCCGGCATCAAGCTCGACCCGAACCGCCGCGAGGTCTTCCGCGAGGGCAGGGAGGTCCAGCTCGCGCCGAAGGAGTTCGCCGTCCTGGAGGTCCTCATGCGCAGCGAGGGAGCGGTCGTCTCGGCCGAGCAGCTCCTGGAGAAGGCCTGGGACGAGAACACCGACCCGTTCACCAACGTCGTGCGCGTCACCGTCATGACCCTGCGCCGCAAGCTCGGCGAGCCCCCGGTCATCGTCACCGTGCCCGGCTCCGGGTACCGGATCTGACCGCGATGCCCACGACCTCCGCGCCCCACCCCCAGGCGCCGCCGAAACCCACCTGGGACCCCAGGGACCCGGTCCGGCCGCTGCTGCGCCCGACCATCCGGATACGGCTCACGCTGCTGTACGGCGGGATGTTCCTGATCGCCGGCATCCTGCTGCTCTCGATCATCTACCTCTTCACGGCGCAGGCGCTGGGCGACAGCGCGGCCCAGCTGCCGTTCAAGATCGTCGAGGGCAAGGTGCAGCCCACGACCTCCTGGTGCGAGCTGCCCGTCCAGGGCACCGGGGAGCAGTTCAACAACGCGGTCTCGGTCTGTCTGCGGCACCAGAGCGACCTGGCGCTCGAAGACCTCCTGCGCCGCTCGCTCTTCGCCCTGCTGGGGCTGAGCATCATCGCCTTCGCCTTCGGCTACGCCATGGCCGGCCGGGTTCTCTCCCCGCTCGGCCGGATCACCCGCACCGCCCGCCAGGTGGCCGGCTCCGACCTGGCCCGCCGGATCGAGCTGGACGGCCCCGACGACGAGCTCAAGGAGCTCGCCGACACCTTCGACGAGATGCTGGAGCGCCTGGAGCGGGCCTTCACCGCCCAGCAGCGCTTCGTCGCCAACGCCTCGCACGAGCTGCGCACCCCGCTCGCGATCAACCGCACGCTCCTGGAGGTCCACCTCTCGGACCCCGGGGCGCCCGTGGAGCTCCAGCAGCTCGGCAAGACCCTGCTCGCCACCAACGAGCGCAGCGAGCAGCTCGTGGAGGGCCTGCTGCTGCTCGCCCGGAGCGACAACCAGATCATCGAGCGCAAGCCCGTCGACCTCGCCGAGGTCGCCGACCGGGCGATCGACCAGACGCACGCCGAGGCCACGGCCAAGGGCGTCCTGGTGCGGGGCGAGCGCGAGCCCGCCGTCGTCCAGGGCAACGGCGTCCTGCTGGAGCGGATCGCGCTGAACCTGCTCCAGAACGCCGTGCGCTACAACGTGCCGGAAGGAGGCTGGGTGGAGGTCAGCACCGAGACCGAGCACGGGCAGGCCGTTCTGACCGTCTCGAACACGGGACCTGTGGTCCCCGCGTACGAGATCGACAACCTTTTCGAGCCGTTCCGGCGGCTCCGGCAGGAGCGCACCGGAAGCGACAAGGGAGTCGGTCTCGGCCTGTCGATCGCCCGGTCCGTGGCCCGCGCCCACGGCGGCCGTATCATCGCGGAGCCCCGCGAGGGCGGCGGTCTCGTGATGCGTGTCACTCTGCCGATCTGACACACTGCACGAGCCGACCGGTTCCGTTCGCTTTGCGCGGAATTCGCGGGCCCCGATTCTGAGACGCTCATGTGTGATCGATCACAGGAGAGGGTGCTCGGCCCTCCACGCTCCGTGACCGAGAAATCCCTCGGAAAACCAGGAAAAGTCCGGGTTTCCGGGGCCCGGAATGACGGGAAGTACACGGGGTGGCGCCTGTGAAGGGCGCCCGGAGGACCGTGTACGGTCCGGTTCGCCACCCGAAGCCGATCACTCGTGAGAGGGCGCGACGGGTGTCGATTGAGTAACAGACCTTGATGTGAGGCAAAATCTCCGCCTCAGGTCGGGCACAAGTCCGACCTCTCACGCGTTACGTGCGCTGGAGACACCGCAACTACCCAGAGGGGGAGAGCGACATGGCAACGGATTACGACACCCCACGCAAGACCGACGACGACGTCGACTCGGACAGCCTTGAGGAACTGAAGGCCCGCCGGAACGACAAGTCGACCTCGACCGTCGACGTCGACGAGTTCGAGGCCGCCGAAGGCCTGGAGCTGCCCGGCGCCGACCTCTCGAACGAGGAGCTGGCCGTCCGGGTCCTGCCGAAGCAGGCCGACGAGTTCACGTGCATGAGCTGCTTCCTCGTGCACCACCGCAGCCAGCTGGCGCGGGAGAAGAACGGCCAGCCGATCTGCCGCGACTGCGACTGAGACCGCTCGGCCGTGGCAGGCGAGACACCGTCCCGGAAGCGGCGTCTGCGGCTCCCTGGGAGCCCGGAGACGTACAAGGGCGGCACGAGCCCGGCAGAGGGTGCCCTGGAGGCCCCTGAAGCCGAGCGGGCCGCCTCCCTGCCCTCCCTCGGCGCACGTGACGACGAGCGAGGCCCTTCGGCCTCGCTCGAAGCGGTCGTCGCGGACATCGAGGCGGTGACCGGCGTGCACATCGAGCCGGGGACCGCCCGGGGCGCCGGGCCGGAAGCCGCGAGGCTTCCCGCGGAGCGCGGCGAAGCCGGCCGGGGCGAAGCGCGCCAAGGGCGCCTGGACGCCGTCAGGCGGCTGGCCAACCCGGCGCGGGCCCAACTCGACAAGATCAAGATCGACAGCGACCGGATCGACGCCGTCCGGCGCGGCGTCGCGCGCAGCGTCAAGGCCGGCGCGAAGCGCAGCGGCGACAGCGCCAAGGCGGGCATCGGCCACCTGGCCGACCGGCTGATCGACATCGCCCCGCGGATCCCGGTCCGCGACCTGGCGACCCTGCGCAGACAGTTCCCCGGGCTCGGTCCCGAGGAGATCGCCGACAAGCTCGTCCTGGGTGCGGCCAACGCGAGCTCGACCGTCGGTGCCGGCATCGGCGCCGCCGCGATGCTCCCCGTACCGCCGGCCATGCCGGCCGAACTGGCGGCCGAGATCACCGGCGTCGCCGCCGTCGAACTCAAACTCATCGCCGAACTGCACGAGGTGTACGGACTGCGCCCGCAGGGCCGGATCACCCAGCGCTCGATGGCCTACCTGACCTCCTGGGCCGAGGAGCGGGGCATCGACCCCGCCAAGCCCACCACGGTCAACGCGGCGCTCGGCGGGCAGCTCAAGCGCGAACTGCGCCAGCAGATCACGAAGCGCATGGTGCGCAACCTGCCGAACCTCACGCCCTTCATGGTCGGCGCCGCCGTCGGCGCGGTCATGAACCGGCGCGACACCAGGAAGCTCGCCGCGCACATCCGCAAGGACCTGCGCGCCCGCCAGGTCCCCTGGGACGTCCTCGGGGAGCTGCCGCCGCTGGAGCAGCCGGAGAACCCGAAGGAGCTCGGCTTCTAGGGCGTGTTGCGAAAGTAGCGCCGGCCGCCCGAAGGGCGGGCCCGACGGGGTCTGGTGCGTGCGATCGCAAGGCGGAAAATCGCCCCGATACTGGATGTACCGGGGTGATCCCGACAACGCGGCGAGCGTGCGTGCCAGGCGCCGTCGGGCAGGCGGGACTTTCGCAACACGCCCTAGCCGCGGCTCGGCCCCTCACCCCGCCCACGGCCGGGCCCGACGGCGGCCCGGCGTTGGCGGTCGGTGGCTCAGCCCTCGGTGCGTACGGCGTCCAGCGCGGCCACCAGGGCCTCCGGCTCACGGCTGGACAGGTACGCGTACGGCGTCGGGTCCGTCGGGTCCGTGATCGCGACCCGCACCGCCCGCGGCACGTAGCTGCGCATCAGCATGAAGGCGCGCGGGTCCGCCTTGTGCGTGCGCCAGGCGCGCGCCTCCTCCTCGTCCAGCACCTCGGCCGCCCCCAGCGCCGAGACCGGGATCCGGGCGTCGCCCGCCACGATTGAACCCGCCACCACCCGGATCCGGGCGGAGCCGTACGAGGAGACCGCCGCACCGGCCAGCACCGCCGCCACGATCAGACCGCCCAGCGTCGGGACCGTGCCCAGGGGGAACAGCACCAGGCCGCCGGAGAGACCGAGCAGGCCCGCGATGACCCACCACGAGCGGGGCGCCGTCAGCCGCTCGTCGAAGCGGGGCGCGACCGCCGCCGGGGCCGCCACCGGGGACGACGTGACGGACGCCTGGGCCGGCGCCTCGGCGGACGGCACGGACGAGGGCTCGGAGGAGGAGGCGGGGGACGGCACGGAAGGCTGCATGCGTCCAAGCTTGGCACGGCGCGACCCGCGCCCGGCCGCGCGGGTAAGGTCTGCGCCTGTGACTGCAACATCTGCCGCCCTCACCCCGCCGGCCGACGCCATACCGCCGGTACGCCACCCCGACGCCCCGGCCCCCGGCGAGCTGCTCGGTTCGCACTACGAGTACTGCTTCGGGTGCGGCGGCGGGCAGCCCCACGGTCTGCACCTGGAGGCGCGCGCGGGCGAGGGCGTGACCGTCACCGCCGAGTTCACGGTGACCCCCGACCACCAGGGCGCCCCCGGCCTCGCGCACGGCGGCGTCCTCGCCACCGCGCTCGACGAGACCCTCGGCTCCCTGAACTGGCTGCTGCGGGTCATCGCCGTCACCGGCAGGCTGGAGACCGACTTCCGTCGTCCCGTCCCGGTCGGCACCGTGCTCCACCTGGAGGCCGCGGTCACCGCCGTGCACGGCCGCAAGATCTTCTCGACCGCCGTCGGCCGGATCGGCGGGCCCGAGGGCCCCGTCGCCGTCCGCGCCGACGCCCTCTTCGTCGAGGTCAAGGTCGACCACTTCATCGACAACGGCCGGCCGGAGGAGATCCAGGCCGCCATGTCCGACCCCGACCAGGTCCGGCGCGCCCGCGCCTTCGAGGTGAACCCCTGATGCGCAACCCTGTCGACGTACTGATCCGCCGCGTGGACCCCGAGGTGCCGATCCCGGCCTACGGGCACCCCGGCGACGCCGGTGCCGACCTCGTGACCACCGAGGCCGCCGTCCTCGCCCCCGGGGAGCGCGCCGTGCTGCCCACCGGGGTCTCCATCGCGCTGCCGGACGGGTACGCGGCCTTCGTGCACCCCCGCTCCGGCCTGGCCGCCCGCTGCGGAGTCGCGCTCGTGAATGCCCCGGGGACGGTGGATGCCGGGTACCGTGGAGAGATCAAAGTGATCGTGGTCAATCTCGACCCGCGCGAGAGCGTGCGGTTCGAGCGGTTCGACCGGATTGCCCAACTGGTCGTCCAGCAGGTCGAGAAGGTTCGCTTCCACGAGGTGGCGGAGCTTCCCGGCTCGGCGCGGGCCGAGGGGGGCTTCGGGTCCACCGGCGGCCATGCCGCCGTGGACGGCGCAACGGGTGGGAATCGATACGCTTCGGTCGTATCCGACCGGGAAGGACAGTGACGTGTTCGGACGTCGCAAGAAGAGCGGTGCCGCTGAGGACGCAGCGGGCGAGGCCGAGCAGGTCGTCGACGAGGTCGGCACCGACGAATCGGCCGAGGCGCCGCGTCGGGTGAACCTTCCGCCGGCGCCCCGGCCCGACGGACCGTGGGACATCTCCGAGGTCACGACGCCGGAGGACGGCCGTGTCGACCTCGGTGGCGTCTTCGTGCCCGGAGTCGAGGGCATGGAGCTGCGGGTCGAGGTGGCGGGCGACGCGATCGTCGCGGCCACCGTCGTCCTGCGCGACAGCGCCGTGCAGCTCCAGGCCTTCGCCGCCCCCAAGAACGAGGGCATCTGGGGTGAGGTCCGTGACGAGATCGCCACGGGCATCATCCAGCAGGGCGGAGTGATCGACGAGGTCGAGGGCCCCCTCGGCTGGGAGCTGCGGGCCCAGGTCCCCGTCCAGTTGCCCGACGGCAACCGCGGCGTGCAGCTCGTGCGCTTCGTGGGTGTCGACGGACCCCGTTGGTTCCTGCGCGGAGTGATCTCCGGGCAGGGCGCGGTGCAGCCGGAGGCGGCCGGGCTCCTGGAGCAGATCGTGCGGGACACGGTGGTCGTCCGCGGTGACGGCCCGATGGCCCCGCGCGACCCGATCGTCCTCAAGCTGCCGAACGACGCGCAGATGGTGCCGGACGGTGTCCAGCAGGAGGAGCAGGCGAACTCGCGCTTCTCCGGCGGCATGGGCCAGCTCCAGCGCGGCCCGGAGGTCTCCGAGATCCGCTGAGCGGCGATCGAGGGTCCCGCAACGAGACGAGCGGTGGGCCGCTTCCCGTACGAGAGGTACGGGGAGCGGCCCATCGGCCGTTCTCCGGGCTCTGGCCCTGCGGCCCGGCGGCGGACCATACTGGCGGGCGCACATGTTCGAGGAGGGGGAGCACACGGTGAGTGAGAGCAGCACGCGATCCGGGACGGCCGTCGCCGAGGACCCGGCGGGCCTGCCGATGGTCCGGGTCGAGGACCTCCGGCGCTCGTACGGTACGGGCGAGGCCGCCGTCCACGCCCTGCGCGGGGTCTCCTTCGACATCCCGCGCGGTGAGCTCGTCGCCCTGAAGGGCCGCTCGGGCTCCGGCAAGACGACCCTGCTCAACCTCGTGGGCGGCCTCGACACCGCCGACGGCGGCCGGATCGTCATCGACGGCACCGACCTCTCCACGCTCGGTGAGAGCGGACTCCTGGAGCTGCGCCGCGACCGGATCGGCTTCATCTTCCAGTCCTTCGGGCTGCTCCCGATCCTCTCCGCCGCCGAGAACGTCGGCGTACCCCTCCGGCTCCGCAAGGCCGACCCGAAGGAGCGCGAGGAGCGGGTCGCGCTGCTGCTCTCCCTCGTGGGCCTCGCCGACCACGCGGCCCAGCGCCCCGGCGAGCTCTCCGGCGGCCAGCAGCAGAGGGTCGCCATCGCCCGGGCCCTCGCCAACAAGCCGGCCCTGCTGATCGCCGACGAGCCGACCGGCCAGCTCGACGCGGAGACCGGGCTCGCCGTCATGGAACTGCTGCGCGCGGTGGTGCGCAGCGAGGGCTGCACGGCTCTGGTCGCCACGCACGACCCGCAGCTCCTGGGCCTGGCGGACCGGGTCCTGGAGCTCAGCGACGGCGAGATCGCCGAGCACTGAACCGGGGGCCGTCAGCGGCCCGGGGCAGTCGGTCCCGCTTCCGCCGGTCGGGACCGGCGGGCCGGGGATGCCAGCCAGGGGGCGGTGGGGCCGGGGACGCCAGCCAGGGGGCGGTGGGGCCGGGGACGCCAGCCAGGGGCCGGTGGGGCCAGGGACGACAGCCCGGGGCCGGTGGGGCCGGGGATGCCAGCCCGGGGCCGGTGGGGCCAGGGACGACAGCCCGGGGCCGGTGGGACCGGGGCCGTCGGCCCTTCGACATCAGAATCACGTCAATACCGCTCCGGGGCCTCCACTCGCGTACGGAATGTCCGATTGGCTGGACGTATGGTCGTGCCATGGGACGCGGCAAGCTTCGGATCTACCTCGGCGCTGCGCCGGGCGTGGGCAAGACGTACGCGATGCTCTCCGAGGGCCACCGCCGGATCGAGCGCGGCACGGACTGCGTCGTGGCCTTCGTGGAACACCACGGACGGCCGCGCACGGAGGTGATGCTGCACGGCCTGGAGCAGGTCCCGCGCAGGACCCTGGAGCACCGGGGCGCCACCTTCACCGAGATGGACGTCGACGCGGTCCTGGCCAGGAAGCCGGCCGTCGCGCTCGTCGACGAGCTCGCCCACACGAACGTCCCCGGCTCCAGGAACACCAAGCGCTGGCAGGACGTCGCCGAACTCCTCGCCGCCGGCATCGACGTCGTGTCGACGGTCAACATCCAGCACCTGGAGTCGCTGGGGGACGTGGTCGAGTCGATCACCGGCGTACGGCAGAAGGAGACCGTCCCCGACGAGGTCGTCCGCCGGGCCGACCAGATCGAGCTGGTCGACATGTCGCCGCAGGCCCTGCGCCGCCGCATGGCCCACGGCAACATCTACACGTCCGACAAGGTCGACGCGGCCCTCTCCAACTACTTCCGCCCCGGCAACCTCACCGCCCTGCGCGAGCTCGCGCTGCTGTGGACGGCCGACCGGGTCGACGAGTACCTCCAGCAGTACCGGGGCGAGCACGACATCCGCTCCACCTGGCAGGCCCGGGAGCGCATCGTCGTCGGCCTGACCGGCGGCCCCGAGGGCCGCACGCTGATACGCCGGGCCACCCGGCTGGCCGAGAAGGGCGCGGGCGGCGAGGTGCTCGCCGTCTACATCGCCCGCAGCGACGGCCTGACCGCCGCCTCGCCGAAGGAGCTGGCCGTCCAGCGGACGCTGGTCGAGGACCTCGGAGGAACGTTCCACCACGTCATCGGCGACGACGTCCCCTCCGCGCTCCTGGAGTTCGCCCGCGGGGTCAACGCGACCCAGATCGTCCTCGGCTCCAGCCGCCGCCGCGCCTGGCAGTACGTGTTCGGCCCCGGCGTCGGCCAGACCGTGGCCCGCGAGTCCGGCCCCGACCTCGACGTCCACATCGTCACCCACAGCGAGGTCGCCAAGGGCCGGGGGCTGCCCGTCGCGCGCGGGGCGCGCCTCGGCCGGTCCCGGATCCTCGGCGGCTGGCTCGTCGGCGTCGGGGGCCCCGCCGCCCTGGCCCTGCTCCTCACGCACGTCGAGGCCGACCTCGGCCTCGCCAACGACATGCTGCTCTTCCTCGCCCTGACCGTCGCCGCGGCGATGCTCGGCGGGTTCCTGCCGGCGCTCGCCTCGGCCGCCGTCGGCTCCTTCCTCCTGAACTGGTTCTTCACGCCGCCCGTCCACCGGCTCACCATCGCCGACCCGAAGAACATCGTCGCCATCACCGTCTTCCTCGGCGTCGCCATGGCCGTCGCCTCGGTGGTGGACCTGGCGGCCCGGCGCACCCACCAGGCGGCCCGGCTCCGCGCCGAGTCCGAGGTCCTGTCGTACCTCGCGGGCAGCGTGCTGCGCGGCGAGACCAGCCTGGACGCCCTCCTCGAACGGGTTCGCGAGACCTTCTCGATGGAGTCGGTGACCCTGCTGGAGCGGGTGGACGAGATCGAACCGTGGACCCCGGCCGCGAGCGTCGGGCCCCGTCCGGTCGCCCGGCCCGAGGACGCGGACGTGGACATGCCGGTCGGCGACCACCTGGCCCTGGCCCTGACCGGCCGGGTCCTGCCCGCCGAGGACCGGCGCGTCCTCGGCGCGTTCGCGGCCCAGGCCGCCGTCGTCCTGGACCGGCAGCGGCTCGTCGACGAGGCCGAGGAGGCCAGGAAGCTCGCCGAGGGCAACAAGATCCGTACCTCGCTCCTGGCCGCCGTCAGCCACGACCTGCGCACACCGCTCGCGAGCATCAAGGCCTCCGTCACCTCCCTCCGCTCCGCCGACGTCGAGTGGTCCGAGGAGGACCGCGGCGAACTCCTGGAGGGCATCGAGGCGGGCGCCGACCGGCTCGACCACCTCGTCGGCAACCTCCTCGACATGTCCCGCCTCCAGACGGGCACCGTCACCCCGCTGATCCGCGCCGTGGACCTCGACGAGGTCGTCCCGATGGCCCTCGGGGGAGTGCCCGACGGCAGCGCCGAGCTCGACATCCCCGAGACGCTGCCGATGGTCGAGGTCGACAAGGGCCTCCTGGAGAGGGCCGTCGCCAACATCGTCGAGAACGCCGTCAAGTACAGCCCCGACGGCCGGCCCGTCTCGGTCGCGGCCAGCACCCTGGGCGAGCGCGTGGAACTGCGCGTCGTGGACCGCGGCCCCGGAGTGCCCGACGAGAGCAAGGACGGCATCTTCGAGCCGTTCCAGCGCTTCGGCGACGCGCCCCGCGGCGCCGGTGTCGGCCTCGGTCTCGCGGTCGCCCGCGGCTTCGTCGAGGCCATGGGCGGGACCCTCGCCGCCGAGGACACCCCGGGCGGCGGGCTGACCATGGTGCTCACCCTCAGGGCCGTGCGGGGCGCGCCCCCGGAACCGGCCGCGGAGCTCCCGGCGCACGCCGTGAGCTGAGCCGGGCGGCGCCCCCGCCGCCGTACCGCCCCGGCCTCCGTGCCGGCCGCCCCGCCGCTTCCGCCCCGCCGCTTCCGCCCCGCCGCTTCCGCCCCGCCGCTTCCGCCCCGCCGCTTCCGCCCCGCCGCTTCCGCCCCGCCGCTTCCGCCCCGCCCGAACCCGTCCGGCGCCGTCCCCGCTCCCGTACCCCGACCGGCACCGCCCCCCACTCCCGTACCCCCACCCGCAAGCCCCACCGTCCCCGTCACCGTCATCACCCAGCCGCCCGCAACGGGCACCGAAGAAGGTAGGTCCCCCTCCATGACCCGGGTCCTCGTGGTCGACGACGAGCCACAGATCGTCCGCGCCCTGGTGATCAACCTCAAGGCGCGGAAGTACGAGGTCGACGCCGCGCCCGACGGCGCCACCGCCCTCCGGATGGCCGCCGAGCGTCATCCCGACGTCGTCGTCCTCGACCTCGGGCTGCCCGACATGGACGGCGTCGAGGTGATCAGGGGCCTGCGCGGCTGGACGAGGGTGCCGATCCTGGTCCTCTCCGCCCGCCAGACCTCCGACGAGAAGGTCGAGGCGCTCGACGCCGGAGCCGACGACTACGTCACCAAGCCCTTCGGCATGGACGAGCTGCTCGCGCGGCTGCGCGCCGCCGTGCGCCGCGCCGAGCCGGTCGGCGGCGCCGAGGACGGCGTCGTGGTCGTCGAGACGGAGGGCTTCACCGTCGACCTGGCGGCGAAGAAGGTCCACCGCGACGGCCGGGACGTCCGGCTCACCCCCACCGAGTGGCACCTCCTGGAGGTCCTCGTCCGTAACGGCGGGCGGCTGGTCAGCCAGAAGCAGCTGCTCCAGGAGGTCTGGGGACCCTCGTACGGCACGGAGACCAACTACCTCCGCGTGTACATGGCGCAGCTGCGGCGCAAGCTGGAGGCCGACCCCTCGCACCCCCGCCATTTCGTCACCGAACCGGGCATGGGTTACCGCTTCGAACGGTGAGGCGAAGGTCGTGTGATCGGCCGGTCCTGGTGACGGTGGAGGCCGGTACGCTTTCTGTATGAGTGCTGCACCGCGTACAGAGAAGCCGGCCGGAAGGTTCCGCCGGATGCTCGACCGGCTCTCCTCCACCCCGGAGGACCTGGAGTCGGAGGAGCTCCAGGAGGACGCCGAGGCCACCGGGTGCACGCGTATCTGTGACTGCTCCGACCGCCAGATAGTCAAGGTGACTGGTACCTTGCGCACGGTCACGCTGCGCCCCCGGGCCGGTGTGCCCGCGCTGGAGGCCGAGCTCTTCGACGGCACGGCACCGCTGGACGTCGTCTGGCTGGGCCGCCGCTCCATCGTGGGCATCGAACCGGGCCGCAAGCTGATCGCCTCCGGCCGGATCTCCATGAGCCACGGCCGGCGGGTCCTCTTCAACCCCAAATACGAGCTCCGACCGCTCGGACAGGAGTAGCCGGTGACGTCCCTCGACAAGCCGACCACGGATCAGGGCGCCGAGGCCCCGCAGGACGCCCAGGCCTCGAAGGAGGTCACCGAGGCCGCGCTGTTCGAGGCCTTCGGCGGCCTGCGGGGCATGATCGAGACCGTCGTGCCGGGCCTGCTCTTCGTCACGATCTTCACGATCAACAAGAACCTGCAGGCCTCGGCGATCGCCGCGCTCGCGGTCTCGCTGGTCCTGGTCGCGGTCCGGCTGATCCGTCGCGACACCGTGAAGCACGCCTTCAGCGGCGTCTTCGGTGTCGCCTTCGGCGTCGTCTTCGCGATGATGACGGGCAACGCCAAGGACTTCTACCTGCCGGGCATGCTGTACACCCTGGGCCTCGCCCTCGCGTACATCGTCACCACGCTCGCGGGCGTCCCGCTGATCGGCCTGATCCTCGGACCGGTGTTCAAGGAGAACCTCTCCTGGCGCACCCGGAACCCCGGCCGCAAGAAGGCGTACGCGAAGGCCAGTCTGGCCTGGGGCTTCATCCTGCTCGCCAAGTGCGCGATCCTCTTCCCGATGTACTGGTGGGCCGACACGACCAAGTTCGGCTGGGTCCTGGTCGCCCTGAAGATCCCGCCGTTCCTGCTCGCGGTCTACCTCACCTGGATGTTCCTCGCGAAGGCTCCGCCGCCGATCGACGTCTTCGCCGAGATGGAGGCCGAGGAGCGAGCCGAGAAGGAGCGCAAGGCGGCCGCCGCGGCCGCCGCCCAGAGCGGCACGCCGGAGGCCTGAGCCGTACGGAGGCGCGAGGCCTGAGCCGAACGGAGGCGCGAGGCCTGAGCCGTACGGAGGCGCGAGGCCTGAGCCGCACGCGGGGCCCGGACCTGACGAGAGGCCTGAGCCGTACGCGGGGCCCGGACCTGACGAGAGGCCTGAGCCGTACGCAGGCGCGAGGCCTCAGCCGTACGCCGGAGGGCCCGGACCTGACGAACAGGTCCGGGCCCTCCCGCGTATCACGCCTGATCAGGACTCGGTGGTCTCGCGGCGGACCTGCAGCAGGTCCTCCAGCTGCTCCTCGCGGGCCTGCGCGGCCACGAACAGCAGCTCGTCGCCGGCCTCCAGGGTCTCCTCGGGGCTCGGCGTCAGCACCCGGGAACCGCGGATGATCGTCACCAGCGAGGTGTCCTGCGGCCAGGCCACGTCCCCGACCGAGGTGCCGGCGACGGCCGACTCCGGCGGCAGCGTCAGCTCGACCAGGTTCGCGTCGCCGTGGCTGAAGCGGAGCAGCCGGACGAGGTCGCCGACGCTCACCGCCTCCTCGACCAGGGCCGACATCAGGCGTGGCGTCGAGACGGCGACGTCCACGCCCCAGGCCTCGTTGAACAGCCACTCGTTCTTCGGGTTGTTGACCCGGGCGACGACCCGCGGCACGCCGTACTCGGTCTTGGCGAGCAGCGAGACGACCAGGTTCACCTTGTCGTCACCGGTCGCCGCGATCACCACGTTGCAGCGCTGGAGCGCCGCCTCGTCGAGGGAGGTGATCTCGCAGGCGTCGGCCAGCAGCCACTCCGCCTGCGGCACCCGCTCCACCGAGATGGCGGTCGGCGCCTTGTCGATCAGCAGGACCTCGTGGCCGTTCTCCAGGAGCTCGCCCGCGATGGAACGGCCCACCGCGCCCGCGCCCGCAATAGCGACACGCATCAGTGACCGCCCTCCTCAGGACCCTCGGCGAAGGCCTCCTCGACCTTCGCGATGTCGTCCGTACGCATCATCACGTGCACCAGGTCACCC